>NZ_JABUZA010000006.1 GCF_014897985.1 Halomonas colorata | reverse complement strand
GAGTGTTTGGTCGCACTCTCATTTTACTCACTTGGATCCAGGCTTTTTCATTTATTAATGTTTATGGGACAGCAGTGACTTTAAAGTACCTTTTGTGTACTCATGCAACGGCCGCCCTTACCTCCCGCAATTGGCTGAGCAGTCGGGCACGTGGTTTCGGGATGTAAGGGAGCCCAGCAACACCCGCCGCGCCCTACCCCGCTTTCATACCCCCGGCGGCCTATTAAACCTGCTGGAGCGAGATAGAGAAAACGCCGATAAGCTGCTTAAACAAGAGCCTTTTGGTTACCTCCGGTTAAGGGAGTACCAGCAAAACGCCATACTGGCTACCGAGCACGCTCTAGCCCACGGCACCCGTTCAGCGCTGCTGGCCATGGCCACCGGCACCGGTAAAACCCGCACTATCATCGGCCTGATGTACCGGTTTTTAAAAACCGAGCGTTTTCACCGCATTCTATTTCTGGTCGACCGCACTGCCCTTGGCGATCAAGCCATTGATGCCTTCAACGAAGCCCCCTTGGAGCAGAACCAAACCCTGAGCAAAATCTACAACGTGGCAGAACTGGGCGATATGGCAGCAGAAGCGGAAACCCGCGTGCAGGTGGCCACCGTGCAGGCCATGGTGAAGCGCATTTTTATGAACGACCAGCCGCCGCCGATTGACCAATTCGACTGCATCATTATCGACGAAGCCCACCGCGGTTACACACTAGATCAGGAGATGACCGAAGGCGAGCTAGCCACCCGCGATGCCAGCCAATACCTCTCCAGCTACCGCCGGGTGCTCGATTACTTCGATGCGATCAAAATCGCGCTCACCGCTACGCCGGCCAAGCACACCAGCGAGATTTTTGGCAAACCGGTGTACACCTACTCCTACCGGGAAGCGGTGGCAGACGACTGGCTGATCGACCACGAGCCGCCCATACGCTATGAAACCCTGCTGACCCAAGAAGGCATCCAGTTCGAGAAAGGTAAGCCAATAGAGGTGATCAACACCCAAACCGGCGAAGTCGATACCACTGAACTAGAAGATGAGCTGCGCTTTGACGTCGACGCTTTCAATCGTCAGGTCATCAACGAAAATTTCAACCGCGTGATCTGCGAGCAACTGGCCGAAGAGCTAGACCCGTTTGGCGATGAAAAAACGCTGATTTTCTGCGCCACCGACCTTCATGCTGACATGGTCAAACGGCTGCTGGATGATGCCTTCAAAGCGCTCTATAACGGCAGTTATAACCAGACAGCAGTGGCTAAAATTACCGGCAAAAGCGACAAGGTCAACCAACTAATCCGCCGCTATAAAAACGAGCGCTACCCCAATATCGCGATTACCGTGGACCTACTCACGACCGGTATCGACGTGCCGAAAATCTGTCACTTGGTATTTATGCGCCAGGTACGCTCGCGAATTCTTTTTGAGCAGATGATTGGCCGCGCCACCCGCCGCTGCGATGAGATCGGCAAGACCGTCTTCACCATCTACGACCCGGTGGATATCTACGCCGCCCTGGCAGAAGTCAACACCATGAAGCCGTTGGTGCGAGACCCTAATATCAGCCTTGAGCAGTTAGTAGATGAGCTGACCGATGAGCACCAGCTGGAAAACGCCCTGAATAGCCCCGGTGAACAGCAGGGCAAAAGCCAAGCCGATGTTGTGTTAAGTCAACTCAGTCAAAAAGTCATGCGCGTACTGCGTAAAGCCGAGACCAAAGCGGAAAACAAACCTGTGCTGAAACAAAAGCTCGATGACCTACATAGCTTGTGGGGCGTGGAGCCAAATAAGCTCCACGAGCATTTACATATGCTGGGGCCAAGGGAGGCATCCGCGTTTCTTCGCCAGCATAGCGGCCTGATACACCAGTTAGCCGAGGTAAAGCAGCTAGTGGGTAGCGAACGCATGCCGGTGATTTCCGACCACGACGATGAGATTCGCGAGCGCAGCCAAAGCTACGGCGTTCATAAACGCCCCGAAGACTACCTGGATAGCTTCAATGCGTTTATCAAAGAGCAGATCAACCAATCTGCCGCCCTGGCCGTGGTGGTCAACCAACCTAGTGATCTAACCCGTCAGCAGTTGAAAGACGTGAAAGTGCTGCTGGATAACCACGGCTACTCGGAAGCCAACCTGCAAAGTGCCGTGCGCAACCACACCAACCAGGATATTGCCGCCAGCATCATCGGCCACATTCGCCGCGCAGCCCTCGGCGAGCCGTTAAAACCGTTTGAACAGCGCGTGGCCGATGCCATGGATCGCCTCTATACCCAGCACGACTGGACGCCCAACCAACGTAAGTGGCTAGGAAAGCTGGCCAAGCAGCTCACCAAAGAAGTCATCCTCGACCGGGACACCGTCAACCAACTCCCCGCCTTCCAAGGCGGCGCGAAGCAGCTGGATAAAGTGCTGGGCGAGCAGTTGGACAGCGTGTTGGAAGAACTGAATGAGGCAATGTGGCCGCCTAAAAGTGCGTGACACCGCTATTTCGTTTTTATGACTAGGCGACACATGTATAGAAAACCGGCTTTTCTTAACATGTGCCTTGTAACGTGCAAAGATTTCGGCCTTTTCTATACATGTCAGCGCTTCAATCGCTTTTTATCGCCCAAGGATCCTCATGACCCACAACGACATCGTTCAAAAACTCTGGAATCTGTGTGACGTACTGCGCGATGACGGCATCAACTACTCCGACTATGTCACCGAGCTGGTGCTACTGCTGTTTATCAAGATGGTGCATGAGAACACCGAAGCAGGCACCCTGAAAAAGCACCCGCTGCCGGAAGGCTGCCGCTGGACGGATCTTAACAATAAATCTGGCATTAACCTGCTGGGCGACTACAAGCGCATTCTGCTCAGCCTCTCCAGTGGACGCGATGGCACGGGCCGCTTAATTCATACCGACCCACTGATCAGCGCCGTTTACGCCGATGCGCAAACGCGCCTGCGGGAGCCGCGCCATTTAGAACAGATGATCAAAACCCTGGATCAGATCGACTGGTTCAGCGCGCAACAAGACGGCCTGGGCGATTTATACGAAGGTTTGCTGGAGAAGAACGCCAACGAAACCAAATCCGGCGCGGGCCAGTACTTCACACCCCGCGCACTAATCAACAGCATGGTACGCTGCCTCAAGCCCCAGCCCAGCGAACTCATTCAAGACCCAGCAGCGGGTACGGCAGGCTTTTTAACCGCTGCCGACCAGTACATTAAAGAGCACACCGACGACCTCGCCGACCTGGACGCCCAGCAGCAGCTCTTTCAGCAAAACAAAGCCTTTGTCGGTATTGAACTGGTGCCCGGCACCCGCCGGTTGGCGTTAATGAACTGCCTGTTACACGGTATGGAAGGCGAAGACGAAGGCGTGGTGCTTTTAGGCAACTCCCTGGGCCAGGCAGGCGCAAGTCTCGACAAAGCCGATGTGATACTGGCCAATCCCCCCTTCGGCACCAGCAAAGGCGGCGACGCCAGCATTACCCGCGACGACCTCACCTATCCAACTAGCAATAAGCAGCTAGCGTTTTTACAGCATATTTATCGCAACCTAAAACCCGGCGGCCGCGCAGCAGTTGTGCTGCCGGACAATGTGCTGTTTGAAAACTCGGATGCGGGGTCAAGTATCCGCCGCGACCTAATGGATAAGTGCAACCTGCACACCATCCTGCGCCTGCCCACCGGCATTTTTTACGCTCAGGGAGTGAAAACCAATGTGCTGTTTTTTACTAAAGGTAGTGCCAAGGATAAATACCTGGAAGAACGTTGCACCCAGAATGTATGGTTCTACGACTTGCGCACGAATATGTCCAGCTTTGGTAAACGCACGCCTTTCGGTGAGCAGCACCTGAAACCGTTCGAAACGGTCTATGGCGACGACCCCAACGGCCAGAGCACTCGCCAGGAAGGCGAGTGGTCGTTCAATGCCGAAGAGATCGCCGTCGATGCTGAGGTCTCAGAAGAAAACCAGGGTATGAGTGATGACCGCCTCGCCAAATCCCGCTGGCGCTGCTTTAGCCGGGAGTGGATTCGCGACACCAAGGGCGACTCACTGGATATCAGTTGGCTCAAGGACAAGGACAGCGTGGATGCCGCTGACCTGCCTGAACCCAGTGTACTGGCCGGTGAAGCGATGAGTGAGCTGGTGCAGGCGATGGGTGAGTTGGATAGCTTGATGCGTGAATTGGGGGCTGAGGAAGAAGCAGATGGGCAACGAGTGTTGTTGAAGGAAATGATGGGAGAGGCCGAGTGATGTCTCAACATAAACTGCCTCCCGAATGGTGCAACGCAAAACTCGGCGATGTTGTTCAATACGGTAAAACACAAAAATGTGTTTTAAGCGACGTCTCCGATAGCACTTGGGTATTAGAGCTTGAAGATGTAGAGAAAGAAAGCTCTAGAGTTTTTGCGCGAAAAACGGCTGCTGAGCGCCCATTCAAAAGCACCAAGAATATTTTTTATAAAGGCAACGTGCTTTATGGAAAGCTGCGTCCTTATTTAAACAAGGTGGTGCTTGCAGATGAACAAGGAGTCTGCACGACAGAAATTATCCCTCTGGATGCCGAACCATTCGTTCTCAATCGCTATCTTTTTTATTGGCTAAAGACTCACGACTTCTTGAGTTACGTTAATGAAGTCAGCTATGGCGTTAACATGCCGCGTTTGGGAACCAAAGATGGTATTTCGGCACCAATGGTTTTAGCTCCCCTCGTCGAACAACAAATTATCGCAGACAAACTCGATACACTGCTGGCCCAGGTGGACAACACCAAAGCCCGCCTTGAGCGCATTCCCGCGATACTCAAACGCTTTCGCCAATCCGTGCTTGCGGCGGCGGTGAGTGGGCGGCTGACGGAGGAGTGGCGTAAAGAGCATGGGGTATCTATTGCTGCATGGAAGCAGATGAAAATTGGTGATGTTTCTATAGTTGCAACTGGCAAAACTCCGAGCCGCAAGGAGTCTAAATACTGGCAAGCTGGTGAAATTCCATGGCTTACCAGTGCGAGCACGGGTGCAATTTATACTAATTCTGCTGAGCAATATGTTACTCAATTTGCAGTAGCAGACTGCTCTCTCAAAATATTCCCACCAGGCACGTTGCTATTGGCCATGTACGGTGAAGGAAAAACCAGGGGCCAAGTAACAGAGTTAAAGATTTCAGCTACTTGTAACCAAGCTTGCGCAGCAGTTATGGCAAATGAAAAACAAGATAATACGCAGTTATCTCAAGCTTCGACTTCTTGAGAATTATGAGGAAACGCGTAAAGCTGCTGCGGGTGGGGCTCAGCCTAATCTTAATCTCAATAAGGTTCGTGAGATTGGTATTGCAGTGCCGAGTAAAAATGAACAAACCGAAATTGTTCGCCGCGTTGACCAGCTTTTTGCCCATGCCGACCGTATTGAACAGCAGGTCAATCAGGCGCTAGCGCGGATAAACAACCTCACCCAATCTATTCTTGCTAAAGCCTTTCGCGGCGAACTCACAGAGCAGTGGCGCAAAGAAAATCCTGAAATGATCAACGGTGAGAATAGCGCCAAGGAGCTGTTGGAACGCATCAAGGCAGAGAGGATTATAGTAGTAAAGCGAATCAGGAGAAACGGCTGATGAGGCTCTTGCAAATAGCCTTGAACGGCCAATATAAGGGCCTTAAGGATCAGTCGTTTCATTTTGACCGCACCGAAGGGAATATCTTTGCGCTTATAGGTCTAAATGGATCAGGGAAATCTCAGCTTCTTGAGTTAATTGCTGAGGCCTTCGCATTCCTGGAGCGTTGGCAGAGAGTCGAATTTATTTCAGGTAAAGGTCTTGGTTTCGGCGTTACGTTGCATTACGAGTGGGATTTGCGACACGACATTGATGTGTTAACTCGTCATGATGGACTATTTGATTACTCTGGGTCGGCGGAATTTAAAGTTAGCATAGAAACCAATGGGCGTATTCACGTTGCGGTTCGTAAGGACGGTGATTGGATTCTATTGCAGGATGATGAACGCAACATCCCAATACCCCAGGTAGTGGGTTACGCATCCGGCTTGAACGAGAATCTTCAGCGCAGTTTCATGAAGAATGCGGTTCAACAATTCGAAGTTCGGCGTGTCAGTGCAAATCGGCAAAAGGAGCTATCTGGCAAGGTTGATGAGAAGCGAAGAGCTGATATTAACCAAAAATATGCAGAGAAGTACCCGCACATTTTCAGTTCAGTGTCTGGTGCAGCTTTTGATCAGGGAGGCTATCTTGACGTTATTGAAGTGAACCAGAAAGCCAGCCAACTCATTTATATAGATTATGACAATGTAGGCCTTCTGCTGCTTAGCCTTGCCGTACTGCCACTCGGGACAGTGCAAGATTTATTCAGTGAAGTAACCTTCAATAGACTGCACAAAGCTGTCATCCGCTATGACCTTCGCACAGGGGTAATTGAAGAGGATGCAATACGAGATGTAAAGATGCTGATTCGCATTGCGGGAGAGGAGCGAGTCCACCGTATTGGACAGACAACTACCCCCTCCCAATATGAAATGTATGAACTAAACTATCTTGCTGGAGAAATTACGCTTGATCTTCTTGACCAAGGTTTATTGGAAAGGTTAAGGGAGGCAAATTACGACGATCCATTAACCTTTTTCAAACGACTGTATAATATCCAGCAGCTTGGAATTAAAAATTGGGGCTATTCGGTACGGCAAGAGCTTTGCAGGTGTGATTTTTTCGGGGCTGTTAAAAAGCCTCTGAAAACAAAACTGCCTTTGAGTATCGTAGAATTATTGCTGGAAGATAACAGTGGGAATACGGTAAGCCTGGACGATCTTTCGGACGGTGAAGCCCAATTAATACAGATTATGTCTGCTGCTTTTATTTTCAGCAGGTCACAAGCACTTTTCCTGTTCGACGAACCAGAGACTCACCTTAATCCATCATGGCGTACATATTTTCATAGCCATCTCCTAAGTGCTATCTCTTTAGGAAACAAGGCTGATAAGTCGTCACAGGTTTTTCTTTCTACTCATTCGCCTTTCATGATTTCATCGCTCAAACGGGAAAATGTAAGGTTCTTTGAGCGAGACAATGACGGTTTAATTTCGATGGGGCCTGCTTTTAGCCAAACATATGGAGCAGCATTTGATGTGCTAATTAAAGAGTATTATGGATTGCGCTCTTTGATATCACAATCAGTCGTTGAAGATATTAAGCGACGGCTTCCCGCAGGAAATCAATCCGATGATGCTTTTAAAGCTAGCCGCTGGATTGAGGAAAATTTAGGGGATTCCATGGAAAAAGCATATCTGTTAAGGAAGTTACAATAATAATGTTATTCCCACTTCACCCCCAGACTCCCCTTTGTAATGTATTTATTTTGCTAAACAATGAGTTCTTGCACTTCTTGCAGGAGTCTATTCAAGGCAATGTGTTTTCGGAAGCTCTATTCACAGAACACACCTGCCCGGATGGTAACGTTCGTAGTGTTTGTTGGACTAATCTTGAAACACGTGAAAAATTTCATGATCTTTGGAGCGTTTTACCGACTGGGGTGGGTGCACGGAGTAATTTATATAATTTGGTAAGACGATGCCAGAACATCGAAATCTTTTTTGATGACATCGACGAAGACTTACCTCTGATTGAGCCGGAAGAGTTATTTAGCGCCATAAAAGCATTAACGACACATCTATTCTTACGAACCAAAAGTCTTTCTGAAGCAAAACGACAGTCAGGTAGCTCTATTGAGAAGCACTATCAAGATTTTTTGCGTATCAACAATAACAGTTTACTTTGCTATGTATGTGGTACTGAATATCTTTCTCAAAATCGAACAAACTTAGCCGATGAAGACCAATGGCGAGCCGACTACGACCATATTTTGTGTAAAGATAAATACTCGATATATGGAGCCCATCCTGGAAACTTTATACCTACATGCCATACGTGTAATTCAAAGGCTAAAGGTGCCAGGAACCTGCTGATTAATAACGAAGGTGAAAGACGAAAAGCGTTTTACCCGCTCCCACCTTCGCGAGAGAGTTGTTATTATTATGCCAAAGTAGTAGTTCAACCAAAAACTTTAGAAAGGCTAAAACTTAATCCTATCGATGCCCCTATTGAAGAGGTTGTTGTTAATTTTCCTGACGCCCCTGCAGAACTGCTTGATAAAATCAGTGTATGGCGAGAGGTGTATCAAGTGCCTTCTCGTATTGAAAATCGTGTTGCCGTCAGTTTTTGTGAAACTATCACTTCGCGCCTACTCAACCCTGGAGATTTTAATGATTTCCGTGTTCAGTTGGGTCGCTTTGCTGGTCGTATGCCACTTGATTACCGAACATCGGAAGGGAGTTTTTGGTGGTACCGCGTCTGCGAACACTTAGCAGCGCAGGATGCGGAATTTCTTCGTGATATATGGACACTGTTAGATTGGAAGCGCCAACAGGCTGACAAAGACGATATGGAAGCCACATTTGGCAGAATATGACGACTTAATTTTTATTTAGATGCTAAAAAATATCTACTCCAAGAAAAAGTATTACCTCTTAGCTCATTACCCTATTGGGCTCGATGCACGGTGCTGCTAGACTCAATTTAATCAGTACTCAATACACGAAGATTGATACACAGGAAAGCCCCGTATGGTCAAGGCAAATATCAACACCCAGATGCTGACCTGGGCGCGCGAGCGCTCCGGCATCCCGGTGCCTGAATTTGCACATAAGTGCGGGGTGAATGAAGAAAAACTGCTGGCATGGGAAGCGGGTGAACAGCCCATCACCTTCCGTCAGGCGATGCAGTTTGCCGAAAAAGCTTACGTCCCTTTTGGCTACCTGTTTCTTACACAGCCGCCCGAAGAAGTGTTGCCCATTCCCGATCTTCGAACTCTGGAAGGCCAAGGCGTCACACGCCCAAGCGCTGAGCTTCTTGATCTGATCAAGCTAATGCTTCAGCGCCAGGAATGGTACCGGGACTACTTAAAGCAGCACTTTGCTGAGCCTAACCCTCATGTTGGCCGCTTCTCTGCGAGCCACTCTGTTGCAGACATCGTCGCAGATATGCGCTCACAGCTAGGGGTTGGAGATCACCCAAAGCGTGGCAAATGGGATGACTATTACCGCGATTTGACCCAGCGAATCGAAGCGCAGGGCATACTGGTGATGCGCCAAGGCGATATGGGCCACTACACACGCCCTTTGCGCGTTGAAGAATTTCGCGGGTTTGCCATTGTGGATGACTATGCGCCTATCATTTTCGTCAATCATGGCGATGCGCTAGGTGCCCGCTTATTCACCCTGATCCATGAGCTTTGTCATGTTTGGATTGGGCAGTCTGGCATTTCCGACGGAAACGCTAATACGCACCGCCAACAAGAAGTGTTGTGTAATGCCGTCGCCGCAGAGTTTTTAGTACCAGAACGAGAGTTCAGCACTCTTTGGCAACACGATTTGGCGCACTGGCAAGACAACCTACCTGCGTTGGAAGCCCACTTTCACGTCAGCACCTGGGCATTGGCGCGCCGTGCGTTGACGCTCAACTTTATCTCTCAAGCACAATACGGCCATTATATTGCTGAACAGCAGGCACAGCACAAAGCAAATGAGAGCAGTGGTGGGCCAACCTACTACCAGACTAAAAAATCCCAAATCAGCCAATCATTTTCTAGGGCAGTCGTTAGTGAAGCGCTTAGCGGTCAATTGATGTTACGCGAAGCAGGCGACCTACTAGGCGGGGTAAAACCGAATAAAATAGAGCGCTTCGCTAAGGAGCTGGGCATTTGAGATATTTACTGGACGCAAATACCTATATCGAAGCGAAAAACCAGTATTACGGAATGGATATTTGCCCCGCTTACTGGGACTGGCTGGATAGGCAGTTTGCGCTAGGTACCATTGCCAGCGTCGATATGATTGGCCGCGAGCTAAAAGAAGGTAACGATGACCTGGCTAGCTGGGTTCGCGAGCGGCCAGATCACTTTATCAGCAATGACGATGAGCAAACCCAGGCTCTATTTGCTGACATCGTGCAGTTCGTTATGGAAGGCGACTATAACCCCGGCAATCGCGACAACTTCTTGGCAAAAGCCGACCCATGGATTATTGCCAAAGCTAAAGCCATTGGCGCCAGCGTGGTAACGCATGAAGCTGTCGCTGCCGCTAACACCCGTAAAGTTAAAGTCCCAAATATATGCCAGCAGTTCGAAGTACCCTGCCTCAACACCTTTCGCTTTCTGCGAGAGTTGGAAGCCAGATTCGTTCTCGGTCAATAAGTAACATTCAATCAGCGCCGTTGCGAGATGCACCGCTAGTTGGTTGTTACTTAATGCTTTTTACGCAGTACCAAAAAGACAATCATCCTCAATACGAAAATCGCAAAAAACACACCTTCCGCGCATAGCTTTTATCAGCAGTAGCGTGGAGCTGCCCGTTTGCGCACGATTATCAATATTTTCGGTGTGAAGGTACTGCACCAATTCACTTTTAGCTTCTGCTGGCGTCAGAGATGATATTTGGCGCATACCAAGAGTCACTGTTGCTCTGAAAAGGTTTTATTATATGTCATCACTTAAGATGACACATCCAAGCACAAGGCTGGCTTTTGCTTGTAACTTTTAAAGAAGCTCGTCAGCTCTTCACCCGTTAACGCTTTACTACACAGATACCCCTGGTACTCATGACTCTTCAGTTGGCGGATTAAATCCAGCTGTTCTTCGTTCTCGATCCCTTCAGCCACGACCTGTAAATCAAGACTATGCGCCAGCGCGACCACGGCTTTGACGATGGCAGCATCCTGCAGGTTAGTGACGGCATCGGACATGAAGGTACGGTCAATTTTCAAACGCTTGATAGGAAAGCGCCTTAGCTGGGCCAAATTCGAGTAGCCCGTACCAAAATCATCGATGGAGAGTGCAACTCCCAGATCACTAAGCTCATTGAGTGTATCTAGCGCGCTATCCGGATTTAACACCAGAGCGCTCTCGGTTAACTCAAGCTCAAGGCGGTTGGGTGGCAAGCTGGTCTCGTTGAGCACTCGTTTGACCATATCAACAAAGTGGCGATTATCGAGCTGCATCGCCGAGATATTGACGGCCATGGGAAGGGCCTGGCCGGTAGAATCTTCCCACGCTTTAGCATAACGGCAGGCGGTATTAAGCACCCATTCGCCAATAGGCCAGATAAGCCCAGTGTCTTCTGCCAGGGGAATGATCTCATCTGGAGTTACATTACCGAGTTCATCATCGTACCAACGCAGCAGCGCCTCCACACCGGTGATGCGCCCCGTTTTGACATCTACCTTGGGCTGATAGGCAAGGCTCAAGCTCTCGGTGCCAAGGGCAAGGCGCAAGCGCCTTTCAACCTGCAAGCTTCGCTCTTCCTGAGACGCCATATCCGGCTCATAGAACTGAAACGTATTGCGCCCCATCCGTTTGGCGCTATACATGGCGGCATCAGCGTGAATCATCAGTTCATGTTTATCCTGGCCATGCTCGGGATAAAGGCTGATACCTACACTGGAGGATACCTTCACTACACTGCTGGCAATCAAGAAAGACTTATCCAGCGTACTGACGATACGCTTCGTCAGTGAAGCGGCTTCTTCCCTACTGGTGTTGTCCCCTGATAACACCATGAACTCGTCTCCGCCAACGCGCGCAACTGTATCGATATCGCGAACCGCTGCTTGTAGCCGGGCGGCGGCCTGTTGAATCAGCTTATCGCCAATATGATGTCCCAGTGAATCATTGACATGCTTAAAGCGATCTAAATCGACAAAGAAAAGCGCAAACACCGGTAGGCGAGCCGCAAGCTGTGTATCGAGTTTTTCCTCAAGTAACAGTCGATTAGGCAACTGCGTCAGCGCATCGCGATAAACCATGTGCTTAAGCTCTAGATTGGCCTCACGCAGTGAAGTCGCTAACTGCGCATTGCGCGACGACATATGCGCATCGAAGAGCGAAATCATCAGAGCAGCAAGCATGATGCAGGTCGACACCAACGCTACCGTAATGGCGAGCGGATAAGTAGACAGGCCACCGTCCGCCAGCAACATGCCGTTTTCAGGGTAGATAGCCGCCACCATACCGGTGTAGTGCATACCCGAGATGCCTACGGCCATCACCAGAGCCGCTAGGCCGCGTTGCCATAATGGTGGTCGACGAATGCTGGTCGGATTGAGCTGGAAAGCGAGCCATAGCGCTAACGCTGATGCTGAAATGGCAATTACCACCGACAATAGAAAAAGGCTCGGCTGATAGCGCAGCGAGCCCTGAGTCTGCATGGCGGTCATCCCTACGTAGTGCATCAGACAAATACCGCTCCCCATGACCAGAGAGCCAAGCGCCAACCGGAGACTGGAAAGCCGCCCTGTCTGAACAATGGCCAATGCCAGCGCTGAGGAGAGAATCGCCGCGATCAGCGATAAAAGCGTCAAGGCAATGTCGTAGGCTATGCTTGCCGCCATTTCCATGGCGAGCATGCCGATAAAATGCATCGCCCAAATGCCCGTTCCCATGGCAAAAGCACCGCCCAAGAGCCAGAGGTGGCGCGCCACGCCTTTACTTGCCCGCACACGACCCGCCAGATCCAGTGCCGTGAATGACGCAATAGTGGCAATACCCAACGATAGCGCCACCAACGTAAAACTGTAGGAGGCATGATGCTCATGCATGGCGTGCAGATCTCAAGCGTTTTTAAAGCAACATGGGTGAGTAAAAAGCGCAACAAACAATAGTGTGCCTTAAATTCACGGTGATCTATGAGCGCTATTAGCGGTAAGCCCCCTAGAACAGTTACTTTAACAAACATTACGCAAACATTCGTTACTCAATATTCTGAATCTTAAAATTGAATATAAAGTATTTTTTTATATAAATCATATATTTAAATAATAACAACAAGCCGAATAAACAAGGTTACTACCCTATATACTACCCATACATCAAAAGCTACATACTGCTACAGAGAGACTTTGCGCCGAAGACTAGGCAATCATGAAGACAGCATTCTGACATCCGGCTACGTCACCCCTTTCTTAGCAGCAGCCAAGCAAACTCATCACTTTTTCACCAGATGGCCCGGCTCCAAGATTTTTTACAGAATCCTCCACCCTTGCTTCATTTAACCGCTCTCGTATCGAAGTGCAATATTGGCGCAACGCAATCGGCTCCTGACTCCATCAACAAACAAAGCGCAAAATGCCCGTTAATACGGCCGTACCCTGTGCTGCTATGACTTGCCTAGTTTGGTCGGAGCTTCAGCGGTCTGTTTACGCGCTTGGGCCAGATTCGCTAATCGCTTCGCTAGCGACTCGCCTTTAAAGCGAACGAGCGTTAGGTTCGTTAAATGGGGTGCTAAAGCGGCTAGGTGTGGCTCCACTAATGCTTCGTACGTTTCTATGTCACCAGCCTCTAGAGGCGAGATATCCGGCCCCCCCATCTTCGCTTCCAAGGAGCACTGCTGATCAATGTGCTCTGCCACTGCAGTCAGCAGTGTTTCAATCACGCGTTGATAGGCATGTTCTTTTTTTTCGTATTGTTCTCGTTGTGTTTTTAAGTGCTGTTGATAGGTTGCTTTGTTCTTCTGGGCATCCTCCTTCGCCCGTTGGTGGTCATTACAAGCATCGGCAATTACCGTGTTCAATACCGTCACTTTCGTTTGATGCCGCTGCTTGGCCAACCTTTCTAACGTCGACAAGGTGGAAACAGGCAACATAAAAGTCGCAGACTTTTTACCGGGCTGTTTCCGAACCTTTTTTTGCCGCCAAGCATTTCTTAATTTTCCATAATTTTCTCGAAACCAAGGTTCAACCATGTGTCTTTCAATGGTGTCGATTAAATAAACGACTCGCTCAGGCTGCGTTAAGGCATCACCCATGAACGTTTGGTGAAAGACGGGATGGGTGCGGCCGAGGTAGTCGGCAATCCATCTTAGCTGTGCGGAGTTGTTGCGTTCAATCCACGCGTGGGGAGTCGTTGTCATAAAGCAATGTTTGCACGTTAGTCAGCAGTAAAGGTGATACGCATGAAAGCAATGCGACGGCTAGGGTAGAGTCGAGTATAGGCCGCTCATCATATTGGCTCAATGCCCCGCGTGAAAAGGCATGATAATGTCATGTGACTTAGTAGCATTACTTCGTTGTGTGACGTTGTTATGTAGAGCTAAAGCACGTATTAAACCTTCCTGAATAAGGGTAATATTAACGAGGGTAAATTGATAAAATAAACGGTTGGGTCGGGGGTGGAATGGGCTATCAGCTGTTTTATTATGAAGATATGCAGCTACCAATTGAAGCGCGTTGGTTCCTATGGCAATGGGAACGCCATACTGGGTTACATGCGTCTATAGAAGCGACGGTAAACGCCTTGTTGGCCCAGTTGAAAATGCCACTTCGCCAGGGACAAAAGACGCTGCTTGAACTAAAAAAAGCGGGTGTTATCGAAGCGATCCCTGTAGCAAAGGGACGGGGGCGGCCGAGCTATAGATATCGCGTCGCGCCGACGTTGCTTGCGACCTTGAAAGCCCTGCCCAACGAAGAGATCTCTTTATCAGACCGCATTGAGTACATTAGTCACTATGACCCGCTTGCTGTCAGCGTACCGGCCAAGGCACCGTCACAAAACGTAGCAAAGGTCACGGTTTCATCGGCAAGCCACGAAGAAGCATCGGCTCATGCAGAATCTTCTTCGCCGGAACCATCGGGAGACGATAAAGAAAAAACAAAACTACCGCTGTCGGTCAGACAGCCGAATTTACACCATAGCCATCGACGCAAAGAGCAGCTGACACGGGCCAATCGTTTGGTGTTGATGGTGTTGTTAGCGCGTTCAGAGGTGCCAGGCATCGTGACCGACCTGAGCCTTATCACCTTGCAACGTTTGACGGGTATGTCGACCAGCCAGCTTGCGGGTCAACTTAAAAAGCTCAAAACGCTCGGTATTATCGCGTATCACCAGCCGGGCCAGGCAGGCATGCTATTAGGTAAACGCATGACCTCGATCTACCTACTAAACCTTGCCCATCCATTGCTCGGAAATCCAGAGAGTAACGTCGTGGCACTGTACTTTCCTACGCCAAGCAGGAATGTTGGTACCGAATTGAATCATGGCCTTATCGATGCGCTGATGGCTTATGGCGTTTGCTTGAAATATGAAGATTTCCTGATTGAGAGATATAACAAGCTCAATCCCACGAGTGCTGGTACAAAACGGTCAGATCAAGCAGCCATGCCTACTTATATTTTTAACCAGTTAAATGTGATGGAGGAGCTCGAAAAAAAGCTTGAGGAGAACAAAAAGGCCCGCATATACGCCGAAATTCTTCTGCCCCTGCTGCATCATCTATCCCCATCGATCAGGGCGTTCGCGGAAACGTGTAACACCTCACAAGCAGACTGGTTGCGCGCTCATGTACATGCCGAGGCGATGCAAATGCTATCGACGCAATGGCGAACCTTATGCGATGACGAACCCTTACCCAATGCCCCCGATGCTCAATTAGACCCGGAGGCGGCATTACGCCATCAACTCGCGCATCACTTAGCGAAGTCATTCCACGGACAATTAAGGTGTCTGGCGGACAGGCACCATGATATTGACTTTGACGCGTTACATTACACGTTAACGCCCGCACGGGATCGCCATGGTCGACCCTATCCAGCCTGGTCATTGCGAGGGCATGTCTTGCACAACAACGACGAGGCCTATCTTCCAAGTGGTATCATCACTGACACGTCGGTACCCTATGACCTGACAACGTATTGGCAGGCGCATCGTGCAAAACACCTGCCACGCTAAGCCACGCCACTCGTTACAAGCGGCGGCTCTCAAAAAAATGCAAGCCTTCACCAATGGCCTTGGAGTGCGCCTTGCACTAATAGCTAGACGCGTAGAAGAGTTGCTGGAAGGCGTTGTGATCATCACGATAAAAGTGATACACAAACAGCTGATTGGTATGGTGGTAGACCGAGACATCCACTTACCCCAGCATCAGCACTAACAGCCAACCGATGGCAAAATCCCAAGCGCGTACCAGGCGATGAAAACGTAAGGGAATGCCTTAACGAGCAGGTTTTTAAGAGGGGCTAAGTGGTTCTTTCAGTGGGTAGAGGCTACCAAGATCCAATAGACCGGCGGCTTGTAGGCCACTTACGATTACCTATATCCCCATGTGGCAAACGCATCACCTGAATTGCCTTTCAGCGTTGAGCCAGAGGACAAAGCGCAGGAATCTCCAGAGCCCGCCGACCAATAGGCCTGTAAACGTTATGGTCACTCTTCAATTAAAAATACTCAGCTGCCTCATCTCATGAACGAATAACAGGAGTTCGTCATGAGCATGAAACTGATCCGCATCAAAGACGTCATGGATCGTACTGGGCTGGCCAGATCGACGGTCTACAAGTACATCAGCCTGGGACAATTCCCCCAGTCTATTAAACTGGGTACCCGAGCGGTTGCCTGGGTCGAAAGTGAAATTGAAACCTGGATTTGTGAAAGCATTGAGCGCAGAGATGAAAAAGCGTTATAGAGATTAAACCAGCTTTTGCTAATTTAATTGAAGAGTTGATTATCCACTGGCTTTCCTTCACTTCAGCTAGCACCCACCTGCATCCGGCGAACTTCCATCATCCTTTCTAACCCTTGTTTAATTATTATTAATCTAATCAATTAATCTAATCAAAGGGTAAGGGGAGGGGCCTCAAGCCCCTTACCTAAGTAGCCGCCAAAAGGTTAATAACCGATATACCACCACCGTATTGAATCCAGCACCCGCTGGAGGATTCGTCGTGCCTGACATAACGCCCATGCCGCAGAAGCCGTGGGCTACTACACCTATCAAGGAGATTAAAATGCTACCACCACGTTACTCAAACGCTAACCTGAACATTGGCAATTCCCCAATGTTCAACGGGCTAAGCCTTCAAGAGAAACACCTGCCAATGGCCAGTGAATACCTTCAGGCCCTTTACGACACAATGCAAAAGGCACTCGTTGACTACCCACGCGTGCTAGCCTTCAGGGTTGATCCTGTTATCCCCACGGCAATAAGCGACAGGATGACGTTAGAGGATCATAAAGGCCTTATCGCAAGGTTCATTGCTTCCTTGAAAGCGATTATCAAACATGATCGTAAGATTAAGCGCCAAGCTGGCTGGGTGCCTGATACCAAGGTGCGCTACGTGTGGTGTCGGGAGGTTGGCCTTAACGGTAAGCCGCACTACCACTTCTTTCTCTTGCTGAATCGTGACGTCTATCACATGCCTGGTAAGGCATGCTCTCAAAACGAGAACCTCATCAGTCGCGTGTCACGCGCGTGGTACAGCGCGTTGGGGGTCACGTGGAATCCACAAGATCCATGGGTTCGCGTGCCTACTCATCCGTTCTATTGGATCGAACGGGGTGATGTGAACAGCTTTCAGCAGGCGTTTTATCGCGCCTCTTACTTTTGCAAAGCGAATACAAAGCAGTATGGGCTAGGTTTAAGGGCGTTTGGCACTAGTCGTAACTAAGGGTCGTTGTATATCACTACCCATCTCACTAAGCCTTTTTAGGCCAATGGACACTGCTAACCGAGTATGGCTTTGCCCACATGCCCCCACACCGCTAAACTCGGCTCACTATTTTGTGGGGGCTATGTATCAGCCATGCCCACGGTTATCGCCATACATGGAATCATCAATGAGCCACACCGTTACGCTGCAACAGCTGGAATCCTTCTTATGGGAAGCCGCCGATATTCTACGCGGCAATATGGATGCGTCCGAGTACAAGGATTACATCTTCGGCATGATGTTCTTGAAGCGCCTGTCGGATGCCTTCGAGGAAGCCCAGGAGTCGGTAGTTGAGTATTACCTCAGCAAAGGCAAAAGCGAAGCCCAGGCGCGTGAGCTGGCCGATGATGAAGATGAGTACGACAAAACCTTCTACATCCCGCCTGTCGCCCGCTGGGGTGCCATCAAAGACCTGAAGCACGATATTGGCGCGGAGCTGAACAAGGCCACCGAAGCCATTGAAGAGCATAACGCCACGCTGGAAGGCGTGCTGGTATCGATCGACTTCAACATTAAGAACAAGCTCTCTGATAAGAAGCTGCGGGATCTGCTCAGCCATTTCAGCCGCTACCGGTTACGCAACCAGGATTTCGAGCGGCCTGACCTGCTGGGCACGGCCTACGAATACCTGATTAAGATGTTCGCCGACAGTGCCGGTAAAAAAGGCGGCGAGTTCTACACGCCTTCTGAAGTGGTGCAGCTACTGGTATCGCTGCTCAAGCCCCACGCGGGAATGCGCATTTACGACCCCACGGCGGGGTCGGGCGGTATGTTGGTGCAAACCCGCAATCATCTAGCCATCAATGGCGAGAACCCGGCCAACTTATCGCTGTTTGGCCAGGAGATGAACCTGAATACCTGGGCCATCTGCAAGATGAACATGTTCTTGCACGGCGTTTACAGCGCCGATATTCGTAAGGGCGACACGCTAGGCGACCCTCAGCTCACCCAAGGTGGTGAGCTGATGACCTTCGACCGGGTACTGGCCAATCCGCCGTTCAGCTTGAAGAAGTGGGGCAAGGAAGAAGCCGAGAATGACCCCTATGGCCGCTACCCCTACGGCACGCCACCCAAAGATTCCGGCGACTTGGCCTTTGTGCAGCACATGATCGCTAGCCTGAATGCCGAAGGCATGATGGGCGTGGTGATGCCACACGGTGTGCTGTTCCGGGGTGCCAGCGAAAAAGCCATCCGTCAGGGCATTTTGAACGACGACCTGCTAGAAGCCGTGATTGGCTTGCCACCGGCGCTTTTCTACGGCACCGGCATTCCCGCTAGCCTGCTGATTATAAATAAGCAGAAACACGCCGAACGTAAAGGCAAGGTGCTGTTTATCAACAGCGAGCTGGAGTTTGAAGAAGGCAAGAACCAGAACAAGCTGCGTCAGCAGGATATTGAGAAAATCGTTGCTACCTTTGACGATTACGCCGAGATCAAGCGCTACTCCAAGGTCGTCACCCTGGCTGAGATTGCCGAGAACGACTACAACCTGAACATCCGCCGCTACGCTGACACCAGCCCACCGCCGGAAATCTTCGATGTGCGTGCCATCCTCCACGGCGGCATCCCCGTGCGGGAAGTGGAAAGCGAGTATATCCGCGAAGAGATCCTAATGGAGTTTGACGTTAGCTGCGTATTTGATCGGCGTGATGAAGCCTACTACGACTTCAAGCCCGCTATTCAAGCCAAAGAACAGCTGCGTAATATTGCTCAACAAGAAGCGCCCGATGCTGAAAACAGCGCCGCTATTATCAGCCAGCTAGAACGCTGGTGGGACAAGTACAAGGTATCGCTACACAAACTGGATGCTGAAGTAGTCGAAGCGGAAAACGTGATGAAGGGATATTTGAAGGAGCTGGGGTATGAGTAACCTCGGTGATGTTCTGCGACAGGTGACCTGCATTCCAAGCGCTATTCCGGATGACTGGTCGTTTCGAAAACTCACTGATGTCTGCAGTCCAAAGCAATGGCGCACCGTTTCATCTTCAGAAATGACTGAGTCGGGGTATCCGGTATTTGGTGCAAACGGTTTCGTTGGGTTCTACCCTGAGTACAACCATACGGATGAAACGATTGCTATAACCTGCCGAGGCAATACGTGTGGAACGATCAATCGCATTCCGCCAAAAACTTATATCACCGGCAACTCTATGGCGCTAGACAACGTCCAGAGCGAAGTCATTTCACAAAATTATCTCTATTACGCACTGAAATATCGTGGTGTTGGCGATTCCATTTCTGGAAGCGCCCAACCACAAATTACAGGCGCTGGACTACGGACGGTCGAATTTCCTGCCCCTCCACTTCCCGAACAGAAAGAAATCGCCGCCATCCTGACATCCGTCGATGAGGTGATCGAAAAAACACGCGCACAGATCGACAAACTGAAAGACCTGAAAGCCGGTATGATGCAGGAGCTGCTGACTAAGGGGATTGGTCATACTGAGTTCAAGGGCTCCCCGATGGGGCGTATACCGGCTTCTTGGGAGGTTGCTGACTTAATATCGCTAAGCCTTAATGGAATTTCGAATGGGGTATTCAATGACCCCAAAAAAGTCGGTAAAGGAAAAAAAATAATCAATGTCTACGATATGTACCAAGGCTTTGGTGTAAATACAGCATCATTAAAATTAGTAGACATAAACGAAAAGGAATTCAGTAGAAACCAAGTCAAATATGGAGATGTGTTTTTCACTCGTTCGTCTCTAAAGCTGGAAGGCATTGCTTATTGCAACATAAACTTATCCAAGGACAATGACATTACTTACGATGGTCACTTGATGAGAGTTCGGCCAGATAAAAATCGAGTTCACCCAAAATATCTGGCGCATTTCTGCCTCTCTGATCATGCGCGTAAATTTTTTATGGCTGCCGCTAAGCATTCAACCATGACAACGATAGGACAGGCTGACATTTCTTCGTTAGAAATTGCGCTACCTCCACTATCTGAACAGGAAGAAATAATTTCAGTTATTAGTGCTGTGGAATGCAGAATAAAGACTGTTAACACTAGACTTCAGCAAAAAACAGCTTTGAAAAAAGCCCTGATGCAAGACCTACTCACCGGCAAAGTCCGTGTTCAGGTCGATACCCGCGAGCTAGCCGAAGCCTAAACTTCCTCCCCCATCTGCTCCTTTTCTTGAGTTGACAGGTCTGTATTTTAACCCATACTTGTCAACTCACTTCCTCGTTACTAAGGTGTCCCCCATGCTGCATGATCGTTTGCATCGTGCGCGTGTCCTCAAGAATATGACCCTGCAGCAGGTGGCCGACCAGCTGGGGGACATTACCAAGCAGGCTCTGTCTAAATATGAGCAGGGCAAGGACGCGCCCAATTCCACTCGCTTAATCCAGCTCGCCGATGTGCTGGGGGTCAGCCCTGAGTATTTTTTCCGCCCGGATTCCGTGGCGTTAGGCGCAGTCGACTTTCGCAAGCATTCCGCCTTTGGCAAACGCCAGCAGGAAGCTGTGAAAGAGCAGGTGCGCGAGCACCTTGAGCGCTATTTGGCGGCGGAAAGCGTGTTTGAGACTGAACCACGCCGCCGTGGTTTTACCCAATGGCATCGACGTTTTGCGGTCGCTAACGCTGAGGAGATCGAACAGGCGGCGGAAGCGCTGCGCCACGCCTGGAGCCTGGGGCTAAACCCGATTGCCAACCTGACCGAAACCCTGGAAGAAAACGACATCAAAGTCGTGGGCCTACATGCTCACCAAAAGTTTGATGGCCTGTGTGCCCTGGTCAACGATGGTGCTGATGCGGTGATTGTGAGCAACACTGATCGCCCCGGTGAACGCCAACGCTTTAACCTCGCCCATGAGCTGGGCCACCTCGTCATGGCCATACCCGAGGCAATTCACGGTACTCGGGAAGAAGAGAACAACTGCCACCGCTTTGCCGGTGCCTTTCTGTTTCCTGCCAGCCAAGTACGCGCCATTTTCGGCGAGCACCGCAAGCGTGTTTTGTTTGACGAGTTCCTGCTGGCAAAACAAGAGTGGGGCATTTCCATTCAGGCGATTCTACGGCGGCTGCATGATCTGGGCATCATCAACCCAAACCTCTACCAAAGCACCGTTAAATACTGGTCAATGCAGGGCTACCGCACCAGTGAGCCTAATCCCTTGCCCTCAGAGACTTCTTACCGCCTACGGCAGCTGGTTTACCGGGCCCTTGCGGAAGGGTTAGTGACTCCCTCCCGGGCAGCGGAATTACTCAATACCGGCCTGGGGGATATCCAGGAGGTAATGGCCAACGGACAGACAGGTGGCGGCACACATGTCAGCGAAAATACTGGTCTCTGATACCAATATTTGGATTGATCTTCATCGTAGCGGCCTACTGGCAACTGTCTTTGAACTGCCCCATCAATTCGTCACCACAGATTTTGTATGGCGAGAGCTAAGGCAACCACCCGGCCAGCAGTTGGCGGCTCTAGGGCTGATGGTAAAAGGCTTAAGTGGCGATGAGGTGGTGTCGCTTTTTGAACTTCGCCGAACCCTGGGCAACTCTTCTCTGGCCGATGTGTCCTGCTATTTTCTGGCCAGGGAACGTCGTTGGCCGCTATTGACCGGTGACGGTGCGCTGCGCAAATCCGGCCAACAAAGCCAGCTTGAGGTGCGGGGTGTGCTCTGGATTTTGGACGAGTTGGAACGCCACGCCTTGCTGTCGACGCAACAGCTCGCCGATGCGTTAGACAGCATGCTGAAGGCAGGTGCCCGATTACCGGAGACTGAATGCCGTAAACGGCTGAACCGATGGCGGTAGCATGGTAGGCTGAGCAAAAAGTATGACAAAGGATACTTACCTTGTTCCAGGATGAAGTCGAAAAGGTCGAACTGCCTGCCATTGCCCAGCTTCAGCAACTGGGGTGGCGTTATGTTCCTGGGGCAAGTTTATCCCCTGTACTGCCTATTGACGGTGCTCCTTCTACCGGTGAGCGTGGCTACTATCGTGATGTAGTGCTGGTCAAACAGTTAGAAGCCGCCCTGCGGCGCTTGAATCCCTGGATCAGCGAAGAAAACCTGCGCAAGGTACTGCGGGAGATTACCCACCCTCTCCATGCGGGGTTGATGGAGTACAACCACGCCATCTACCAGCAGTTGGTCAATTATCTTTCGGTTGAGCAAGACGTGGGTAAAGGGCGCAAGGGGCAGACGGTCAAAATCATCGACTTCGACCAGCCTGATAACAATGAATTTCTCTGCACCAACCAATTCAAAATTGAAGGCCTCAACCAGAACATCATCCCGGATATCGTCTGCTTCGTGAACGGCCTGCCGTTGGCAGTGATTGAGTGTAAGTCGCCCTATATTGCCGATGCCCTAGCACAAGGTGTTGACCAGTTACGGCGCTACGCCAACCTGCGTTACCCTGAAGATGACGAAGGTGCTCAAAAGCTTTTCTGGTACAACCAACTGTTGGTCTCCACCTGCCGCGACCAAGCCAGAGTGGGTACGATTAGCTCTAGCGCTCAGCATTACGGCGATTGGAAAGATGCCTATCCGTTTACCGACAGGGATATCCGCCAGCTACTCGCTTCCACTCAGGTAGCCCAGCCCCTACCTGCCTCCACTGCTTACCAAGTGACAGATGTGCCTTCTCCTGCTTACCTGCTAGAAGCGCAACGTATTGCAGCGGGCCAACCAGCTCAAGCAGATATCAGCGCCCAAGAGCGGCTACTCGCAGGGCTTTTCTCGCCCGCTAATTTTCTCGACGTACTGCAGAACTTCACGCTATTCGAAGCAGTGGATGGTCGGCTGATTAAAAAGATAGCCCGCTACCAGCAGTACCGCGCTGTTAATAAGGTGATTGAACGCCTGAAAGCAGGTCGGGATCGTAAGGAAAAATCCGGGGTGGTTTGGCATACCCAAGGTTCGGGCAAATCGCTCACCATGGTTATGCTGGCGGTGAAGATGCGCCGTGACCCAGAACTACAGCAGTACAAGCTGGTGTTCATTACTGACCGCACGCAGCTGGATAGCCAGCTCTCCGCGACGTTCCGCGATGCTCAGAATGAAACCATTCACAATGCCGGTTCTGTTGCTCAACTTAAAACGCTGTTGCAGCGGGATTCGTCGGATATCGTTACAGCCATGGTGCAGAAGTTTCAGGATGCAGAAGCCGAAGGCGATTTCAGCGACCTGAACCCCAGCGATAAAGTGATCGTGCTGGCTGATGAGGCCCACCGCACCCAGTTCGGTAACCTCGCTTCCACCATTAACGCCGCGCTACCTAATGCCCCCAAGATTGGCTTTACCGGCACACCTTTGCTGAAAACGCAGAAAATGAGCCAGGCGTTTGGTGGCTATATTGATCAATACAAAATTAACGAGGCCGTAGCCGATGGGGCCACGGTGCGTATTCTCTACGAAGGCCGTCAGGTATTGACCGATGTGGTGGGCGATTCACTGGACGCGCTTTTCGACGAGTACTTTCGCGATTACAGCGATGACGAAAAAAAAGAGATCAGGAAAAAGTACGGGGTGGAACGTGCGATACGCGAGGCACCGGCACGCATCCGTTGGGTATGCATCGACCTGCTGAAACACTACCGCGAGCATATTCAGCCCAACGGCTTTAAAGCGATGATTGTGGTCGGTAGCCGCTATGCCGCCACGCTGTTCAAGAAAACCCTGGATGAGCTGGGTGCTCCGCCGTCTGAGGTCATTGTTTCCGGCAGCCACAACGACCCGGCTTACTTAACGCAGTACACCGATAAAGCACGCCAGAAACAGGTTGTCGGCAACTTCACCAAGCCGTTAAGTGAAGACCCAACGGCTTTTCTGATCGTGAAAGATATGCTGCTAACCGGCTTTGATGCGCCCATTGCTCAGGCCATGTATATCGACCGCAACCTGAAAGACCACACGTTGATGCAGGCGATTGCACGGGTTAACCGCACCTGCTCGTCACCTAACGGCAAGGGGACAAAGCAGGCAGGCTTCATTGTCGATTACTACGGGCTATCTGATCAGCTGACCGAAGCGCTGGAGATGTTCAGTAACGAGGACGCTGAAGGCACCTACCACAGCCTGAAAGACGAGATCCCCAAGCTGAAGGCCGCCCACACAAGGGTGGCCAAGCTATTTGCAGGGGTGAAAGAGAAGGATATTGATGCCTACGTCCTTTTCCTCAAGGATGAAGACAAACGCCAGCAGTTTGAGCTGGCGTATAAAGCCTTTGCCAAACAAATGGATATCATCCTGCCGGATACAGCGGCCAAACCGTTTGTGCCTGACCTAAAATTCTGGGGCAAGGTGCAAAACGCTGCGAGAAACCGCTACCGTGACCCAGGCCTTAATCTGGCCGATGTAGGTGAAAAAGTTCGCAAGCTGGTGGAAGACCACATTATCAGTACCGGGGTAGACCCCAAGATCCCGCCAGTGGATTTAATGGATGCCAACTTCAAGCAAACCGTGGAGCAGATCAAATCCCCGGAATCGAAAGCGTCCGAGATCGAAAGCGCGATTAAGCACCACATCACCGTCAACCTGGAAGAAGACCCCGAGTATTACAAATCGCTTAGCCTACGCCTGCGCGATATTATCGAGAAAACGGCGGGTAAATGGGACCAACAGTTGGAGCTGCTCTCGCAGATGGTTAGCACCATCAGCACCGAGCATAAACAGGAAGCCGATGCCCTGGGGCTGAGTGAAACCGAGTTTGCTTTCTACAACATCCTAATGGCGGAAGTGACCCACCATGCCGGGGAAGATGCCATCAGCGAAGCGGTGCATGATGAGATCAAGGCCATCAGCCAAGACCTCGTTGGAATGTTTGATGAAGCCACCCAGATCGTCGACTTCTTCGATAAGCAGGATCAGGTCAAACGCATGAAAAAAGAGATTAAGCGCGCCGTTCTGGATGGCTCCTTTGCGGATAAAGCACTGGTCACTGTGGTGCAAGACCGCTTTATGGAGCTGGCCAAAAACCGTTTTGGAAAAGCGAATCCATGACCGCCATGGCAAACCCAACCGAATACCGAGATGCCTCGGGTTTTATTGCCGAAATCATCCGCACTAATCGCCGTAAATCGGCGGATATCCGCGTGGAAGAAGGCGCAGTATCTATCGTGGTGCCCAGTGAGACCCCACTGGAAAAGATTGACCAGCTGTTGGCTAGCAAGCGGCGCTGGATCAAAGAAAAAATGGCCTTACACCAGCTGGCCGCGCCTGCCAGTAGCCGCGAGTTTGTCTCCGGTGAAGCGTTTCCTTATCTGGGGCGCAACTACCGCCTCAAGATAGAAACCGGTGCCTTTGCCCCGGTAAAGCTGGTACACGGCAGATTGTTAATAACGCTACCTAGCGGCCCGGAACGCCCGCACATGGTGCGCAACGCCTTGGTACGCTGGTACAAACGCCAAGCCGAACAAAAAATAAAAGAGAAAGTAACGCGTTTTGCCCCCATCGTGGGAGTATCACCTATGGGCGTAGGCATTCGCACGTTCAAGTCACGCTGGGGAAGCTGCACCACCAAAGGGAAGCTGGAGTTTAATTGGCAGATTATGATGGCCCCCAACCGAATGGTGGATTACGTGGTGATGCACGAGCTTTGCCACCTGATCCGCCACGATCACTCCTCTGAGTTTTGGAATGAGCTTGGACGGGTGATGCCGGACTATCCACAATGCCGTGAATGGTTGAGGGAAAATGCGGAGAGGGTGAGGTTTTGATGGGTTTCTTGAATTGCAGCAATTTCGCATGTGGTAACGAACTGTCACTTAACGACCCTGAGCGGACGTTGCGAGTGCTGGATGGTTAGCGATTGGATGATTTGCAAGGACTAAATAATGCTAGAAAGAATATGCCGAGTTAAGGGAGTTGGCCTTCTTCATGATGCAGACGGCAGGCAGCATACTTTTAAGAAGGCAACTCTCGTTTATGCTGATAACGGAGTAGGTAAGTCTACGCTCGCGTCTATCTTTCGGTCTTGTGCTTCTAATAACCCTGATTTAATTCTTCGCCGAAAAACGATAGATGGCAACTACCAACCCGAAGTTCTCCTTCAATTCTCGAATGGGCAGCAGTCGGCGTTTGCAAATGTAAGTTGGAGCAACTCACATCCAGAATTGCTGGTTTTCGATGCGGACTTTGTAGAGCAAAACGTATACGCGGGCGGTCAGGTAACGACTGATCAGCGGAAGAATCTACTTCAATTTGCGTTGGGCTCCAGCGCCGTAAATGCTCAACGCGAGTACGATCAAGCTGACAATGATGCGCTCACGGCATCGCAATTGGTAAGAGACCTCACTAGTCAGCTTGCTGGGTTTCATCGGGGACTGTTACTACAACAGTTTCGAGAACTAGCGGAAGTGGCGGATGCCGACAACCAGATAGCAGCGTTAAACGAGCGTATTGTTGAAGCACAAAATATAGGCTTAATTCAAGCGAAAGCTATGCCTAAAAAGTTAGATGAGCCAGCTTTTGACGTTGTAAAAATCTTCGACATATTAGAAAGCTCGCTCACCGATATTGACCTGGCCGCTGAGCAACGAGTCAAGCAACACTTAGACTCTCATGCCAAGACGAACCTTGAAAGATGGATCAGTGATGGCCGTGCCTTTGGAGAAATGGAAAGTTGCCCATATTGCGACCAACCACTTGAAGGGGTCGATCTCATACAAGCTTACCGTAGCTATTTCAATAAGGATTACAACCTATTGAAGGCTTCTGTCGCTGATCTGGCCAGGCTAATATCAATTACAACGCCCGAAGCAATCATCGAGAGACTCCAAGCAAGTTTTGCGACTGCCAGCGCGATTATTGATGGTTGGCAGGAGCATGTTGAAATACCTCCTCCAGAGTTTGATAGTGAGGCGGCCAAGCAAAAATTGGATGCCATAAGAGGTCGCCTTGATGCTCTAAGGCTTGCCAAAGAAGCAAATATCCTTGAATCAGTAGGTTCCGGCGACACAAAGAATGAACTGATTGCCATATGGGAAGAGCTCGTTGGAATAGTAAAGTCTTGTAATGATGGTATAGACAATGCATTTAACCTAATCACGTCATACAAGACGCACTTAGCCGCTGTGAATCCGGATGGCTTACGTCAGGCAATTGCTAATTTGGAGCTTGCGAAGGTACGACATCGACAGGATGTTGTTGATCTCTTCTCTCAACTTGATGCGGCGCGTGCGCAGGAAATTACTAGTGGGGCAGAAAAGCAAAATAAAAAGGATGCCTTGAATGCCACCATGCAGACAACACTCAAACGCTACAAAGGAAGAATAAATCAACTGCTTAGTAGTTTCGGTGTTCAATTTTCAATTCCAAATATAGATTTCAACTACAGGGGCGGATTAAGAAGCAATTACAACTTACAAATGCGAGGAGCAGATATTGAGTTGACCGGAGGCATACCAGACTTTAAGACTTCTTTGAGTGAGGGTGACAAGCGGACGTTGGCATTTGCGTTTTTTATAGCATCGGTTGAGTCCGACCCCGACTTGGCAAATAAAGTCGTTTTCATTGATGACCCCATGTGTAGCTTGGATCTTAATCGCAAGCAGCAGACGCGATTGATCTTGAAGAGAGTTCATGACGTCTGTGAGCAACTAATCGTGTTGGTTCACGATATTCATTTCATGAGAAGCCTAAGAGATGAAATTTTGCGAGCTAGTGCTCCTCAAAATATTTCATGTGTGAAGCTAAAAACTGTCGCAAACCGTTATAGTAACTTTGATTCAATTGACGTTGATAAAGAGTGCGAGAGTGCGTATTTCAAATGTCATAGGGTTTTGGGCGAATATTTGAACGGCACATCACAGAGCAGTATGGAGGTGGCTAGATCGATAAGGCCTATGCTTGAAGGATATTTGCATCGTCGGTTTCCTGGCTTGATAAACAAGGGCTTGCTCTTTGGAAAGGTTGTCGAGGCAATCAATAATGCACCAAATGGCAGTCCTCTTGTTCATGCGCAGAATATTACCAATGAGTTAAATGAGATCAATGGTTACGCCGGCCAGTTCCATCACGACACCAATCCATCTGCTGATCAAGTGCAGATTATAGATGGTGAGTTACGGGTGTTCGTGGAGCGAGCTATCAATGTTGTTCATGCTGGTATGGCTTAGTCGTTCTGGGCGTGGCGAGCTGGCACATAATAATTTGCTGCACATGGATAAATTAAGCGCTGCGCTCTTGATTTACCGATAAGCAAGGCGCTACATCAGTGTCGCCTAAAAGACCGCTGCTGGCCGTTTGCCGTCTTAAACAAAAAATAAAGCTTGGCTCATTACTGGAGCTGCCCAGCAAGGCTGGCTCCATTTATCCCAATACCCAACTACAAATACCCCATTTCCGCAAATGACTTTCACCCATCACTCCCCACCACCACATGATCAATCACTCGAATGTCCATCAGCCCCATAGTTTCTATGAGCCGCTGGGTGATACGTCTATCTGAATCACTTGGCTCGGGATCACCGTTTGGATGGTTATGCACCAAGATGACAGCAGCAGCGTTGTAGCGAGAGCTGCTTTTAGCACTTCACGCGGGTAGACGCTGGCCGCGTCGATGGTTCCACGCAATAGCTCCTCAAAGCGGATAACACGGTGCTGACTATCGAGGAAGAGAACACTAAATACCTCGTGCTCGTAATCTTGAAGCAGTAACTGCAGGTGCTCAAACGCCTGCGAGGGCTGTGTAATCTTGCGGCCTTTAGCGAGTTTACGTCGTGCAAAACGCTTGGCCATGGTGATGATATCGGTTTCGGTAACGGGAGAAGTGACCAAGTAGGTGCCCGCCACTTCCCCAGCTTTGAGTTCGGCGTGTGTCATGGTTGTCTCCAAAAAATAAAAAACGCCGGGGTGGTGGTCCCGGCGTCTATGTCGTTAATGATCGGTTGGTGTATCTATGGAATCGTCGCGTCACGCAGCCATCACTTGGTTTATGCGACGTTCCATCTCCTCATGGAATCGTTCTACCCGCTCGGCAATGGTGCGGATCATAATGTCGTCACGGTAGGCACGTTTGATAAACAGCGGCATGCCCGGCCAGTAGCTCACAAAGTCGATCCACTCCCGCTCGCTGACCCATAGCCCGCCCTGGCATTGGGGCACGTGCTCATCGGGTATTTCGCCGCTGAGCAGTACCTCAATCTGGAACTTAGGTAGCTTTGTTTTGATTTCCAGTAAGCCATTAGCGCCTACCAGGCTGTCTGGCGAGTAGCCCACCTCGTGATTAAGGATCAGGCCCACCTCCTGGGGCTGAGGTTCGCCGGTGGCATCGCAGTAAAGCACACGTGCCACGCCTTCCAGCTCATGGCCACGACGGGTATGCGCGTTACCCTGAAACGGCTCGGCCAGCTCGCCGGTTATGCGCTCGCCGATCAATTGATGCATGTAGGTAATGGCCCCGGCACCTAATCCACCAGGGCCTTTGCCCTTAACCAGTAGTGACTTTAGCTCCGACATGGTGACGCGCCCTAAGCGCGCCGCCAGCCACTCAGGGGAGCCTTGCGACATATTGAGTATCTGCATGAATGCCTACTTTACTCAGATAGAGGTGGTACGCCGTTCACTTAACGGCTCGTTTGGTGAGAGAAGCACGTAGCTTGTCGAAGTCGCTATACGGCACTTGCACAGCTGAGCCGTACTTGCCGCTAAACCACTCCTGTGTCGTCGCGGGGCATTGGCTGATCAAGCGTTGGATTTGGCCTGCCTGGAAGGGGGTTATCGTCTTGATACCTGCCTTGGTACTGGCGTTACCGTTATCATCCTGGCCGCGAGTGGTGATGTTGAGTAATGCGGAAAGTACATAGCGCTTGCCGTAGCTGGTAGATGAGCCAAACGCCTGCACAGCGTTCTTGTTACCGCTCATATCGGCAGGCAGCAGCATGCTGGTCTCCTCACGGTGGCCATCCTTATGCATCAGCACACCGGTCACTTCAATGCCGCGCTCCTGCGTCTGAATACGAAAGCTCACCGCAAAGCCGTGTTTCTGCATGATGGGCCGTACGGTGTCGACGATATCCTCCAAGGTGGCGTAACAGCCGTTGTTAGTCTGCCCGCGCTCTTCGATGCTGGGGAGTTCGGTCTGCATCGCCGCCATAGCTGCGCTATAGGCCATCAGGGCCTGGCGATCCATGACCCGTTCCTGCATCTGCAGTAAGCGTTCCATTTTGTCGATATCGACGTCCGGGTTGAGTGCCGCGCGCTCAATTACCTGGATAATGGCCGTGCTCTCAGCGAGATGCGGGGTGGCCGCTGCAGGAACGGCTTGTAAAGAGGATGCAGACGTTTCGTGATTTACCACATTAGTTTTGGTTGCCATGACAAGAGTCCTTCAATAGAGGTTTAAAAATCGGTGGGAAGCTCGCTGGGGGAAACGGGGCATAGGTGCAGCTCGGTGCGATACAGCTGTCCTTTTGCCATCACGTAGGTCTCGGCATAGGTTTGTTCTTGGGCAAGCAGTCGTTCCGTCAGTTGGGTTAATGCGATATCTAAATCGGGGCTAAGAGAGGCCATGGTGTGCTCCACGTAAAAAGCAAAAAGCCCAGCCTGTTAGGGGCTGGGCTTATCGCACTATCCAATGAGGGGTAAGATAAAAACCAAGAGAATCACTAGCAGTAAAATGAGAAACAGCATGTCAGCTCACCAGGGCAAGGGCTGTTTGCAATGCCTCCTGCTTTAACTGAGCTCCTTGGCCGAACCACGCCGAATCCAGACGGGTATCATTGCTACGCGCACGCTTGTCGTGATCCACGTACTCGGTAACCGCATTGAGTAAGCCCCACGCGGTGTCCTTGGCAGTATCGAGGTGCGAACCGCGGCCTTCGCCGTGGTAAAGCTTCTGTACCTTGTTGAGTGCCCGGTAGTTAGGCAGCTTGGAAGGGTCGTCTATCGGCTTATCGATACCGCAGAGCACCGACTGAAAATACTGCTGCGCCTCGCGGTGGTCGATTTTACGTTCCGCTAACGCCTTCATGCGGTACATGAAGTCGTTCCACTGGGAAACCGAAATACCCAGTTGGCTTTTTACCGCACGAGGATCGAACTCAGACCGGTGGGGTACCTTCACCGCTTGCGACGTACCATCGACGGCAATCTGCAGCGTGTTGTTACACACCACCCGCACCGTGGTGGGTGTCGCCATGGTGGCCAGCGTGCCATCACACGACGTTGCCAACAGCAGGTAGTCGTTGACCTCATCTTGGCCTTTGAGCGAGGTGCTTAAGCCACTGCGCGCCAAGGCCCAGAACTTACGCCCACCTTTAAGCACGCCTGCCGTCTCCAGCTCATACCCCGCGTACTCCGTCAGGTCGCGATAGAACTCCAGTATCTCTTCGGGCTGTACCACCTTATAGCGCTGCGACACCACCGATAGCGGGGCCTTGGTATCTGAGCGGTAGAGCACCTTCTGCTCAGGGAACGAGTGGATACTGCCCAAGTGGCTAGCGCCTTCAGCGATAAAGCGCACCGGCGCTTCTTCAATGTGCCAGTTCATACCGGCCTGTTGCTGCCAGACCTCTAGCGGTTGTTGACGGGTTAGCTGTTGCCCAAGGCCGTGCCACGGGGTTGCGCCGACGTAAGCCATTTGTTCAATGAGATGAGCCATGAATAAACCTCCAGACATAAAAAACGCCAACTAAACGCCAGCGCTAATAAGTAATTAAGGGAACCGCCGAATGCGAGGGTAAAAGCCGGGGCTTAGTTGGCAGCCGCTAAGGGCGGATGGGACTCTCGAAAGGTGTGCCCACAGGCAAGGCACAGCCAGGGGGTACCGGAGCCAGGTGGCAGCCACTGCATAAATAGTGACGTCGTAATCCGAACGCCTGACTGGCCACCGGTAACCGCACCTATCAGGGCGGCCGGCAGTTTAGCGAGCGGAAAACGCGCCGTTGCGAGTGATAACGTTTGGGTAGCCGCGGTAGCGCGTAAGGCACCTATCGCGCCGCCCACAAGGCCCCCGCCAACAACGCCTATGCGTTGGGCGGTATCAAGATTAATCAGGCGTGTAGCGACACAGCGTTTACAAGGTGGGGGCATTAGCAACACTCCTAGGTGACACAAAGCGATTCATGGGGTGGATTCATAGGAGTGATATAGGTCTGTAATTTTTTAGCGTTGACCTTTGAATGGTTGCTTCACTAACCCTCTTTACTGATACTGTTTATATATACATAAAAAGTAAGGAGCCGATATGTCATTGAATGTGTCACTGCTGGGCCGGGCAGACGCCATGGCCCCATTATTACCGTTACCGCTCTATTCCAGTGCCGTACGCGCGGGGTTTCCGTCACCGGCAGATGACCATCTGGATGCCGACCTGGATCTGCACCAGTACGTAGTGAAGCGACCGGCAGCGACCTACTTTGTTAGGTCGGAGGGCGATTCCATGCTGGGCGACGGTATTCACCATGGCGACCTACTGGTCGTCGATCGCAGTCTGGAAGCGCTGCCAGGGCGCATTATCGTTATCTGTGTGGACGGTGAGCTCACGGTGAAACGCTTGGAGCGGGTAGGTCAGCGTACCTATCTTCGGGCCAGTAACCCTGCGTATCCCCCCATTCCGATTGATGGTCGTGAATCCCACGTCTGGGGCGTCGTGACGCATGTGCTTCACAGCTTTCCAGGGGCAACGCTGCAATGATGGCCCTAGTCGACTGCAATAACTTCTACGTCTCCTGCGAGCGGGTCTTTAACCCATCGTTAGAAGGTCGTCCTGTGGGAGTGCTATCCAATAACGATGGTTGCGTCGTCGCACGTTCCAACGAGTTAAAAGCGCTGGGCGTTGAAATGGGAGCTGCCATGCACCTATTAACCCCAGATGTGCGGCGCCAAGCTGTGCTGCTATCCAGTAACTATGCGTTGTATGGCGATATGTCCCAACGGGTGACCGAGGTGTTGGGCAAGTTTTCGCCCCATGTGGAGGTGTACTCCATTGATGAATGCTTTGTGGGGTTTCAGGGCTTTGAGATAGACACACTGGAACAACGGGGCCAAGCGCTGCGCGATACCGTTAAGCAGTGGACGGGTATTCCGGTGTCGGTGGGATTTGCGCAAACGCGAGTGCTCGCCAAGGTCGCGAACCATGCCGCTAAAAAGCACCCTGCGTATAAAGATCAAGGCGTGTGTAAGTTATTAGCCGAGAGCCCGTCTACCAAGGCGTTGTTGAAGCAGTTGCCGGTGACTGACCTATGGGGCGTGGCACGCCGCACCGGCGAGCGGTTACGCGTCATGGGCATTGAGTCTGCCTGGGATCTCCGTGAAGCAGACCCGAAGTATATTCGGCGGCATTTTAGCGTGGTGCAGGAGCGCATCGTCTGGGAGTTGCGGGGGCAGTCCTCCATTCAGCTAGATGACATGAGCCAGCCCAAACAGCAGATCATGGTTTCCCGTTCATTTGGTCGACTCACCAACGACCCTCATCAGCTTAGGGAAGCGTTACGGCACCATGCCGCCAGGGCGGGTGAAAAGCTACGCAAGCAGCACAGCGTGACCAGCGCCGTCATGGTGTTTATCCGCACCAACCCGTTTCGTACTGATTTACCCCAATACCGTCAACGAATTGTCATATCCTTAGAACGGCCCACCGATGATAGCCGGGAGATTATCGCCGCCGCGGTACAAGGCTTGCGGTGCCTCTGGCGTAAGGGCTATGCCTACCACAAAGCCGGTCTTATGCTGCTTGATCTATCCCCCAAGGCCAACCGGCAGCTCACCCTAACCGAAACCCCACAAACCGCCGAGGAAGCCAAGCGTAGCGAAAGACTCATGGCTACGATGGATAAGCTCAATCGGGAACTCGGAAAAGGGATGGTGCAGATGGGCTTGCCACGTCAAGATAACGCCTGGGCACTGCGTAGTGAACGGCGCACGCCTCGTTACACGACGCAGTGGAACGAGCTGTTGGCAGTAAAGTAAGAATACTGCTAAGCGAGATGAAAGATTGGTGCCGATATCACAGACAATCTCTTTTCAACAGTTAGCAGGCGCTGCCCAACTCCATTGTTCTAGCTCTAATAAATGCATCCTAGTGCTTGGTCGACGTTACTTTTGTGAACAATTAGAGTAAATATAGTTCTATTCAAACGTTGCAGAGGTTATGGATGCCAGCTGATCAAAAAGACATCACTATAGGTTTCTTTGTTGCTAACAATGCACAAGGTGCCCAGCTCGACTTAAAAGTCTTCCTGGAACAATATACGGATACTCAAAACGGCACTGGGCCCGTGCATCCTGACGGTCGCTTTTCATACGAATTGCGCGATATGACAGTACAAAGTGGTTGTATTCAGGGTGTTTTTGCAAAGTTCCGCAGTGATCAAATCCCACATATAGGAGAGGCTGGAGGTAATGAAAGGGAAATCGAAATCGCTGAAAACGAAGGATTACTGGAGAAAAATCACTTTATATATCGGCCCCTTGATAGGCTACTCGTGTTTGAACAGAACGGTCATGGTAGTCGCCCTGCCCGACTAGGACGTTACATTACTGAACAGGCAGGTGAAGTTTTGACCTTTGATCCGGTTCTACAAGGCGACGCAGTTGAGAGGCTAATGCGCGGTGAAGCTGAGATGCGCTCAATGCGAGTAACTTTTGCGCGGCCCACGAATCCAGATCTCTTTCCTGAAGACCAATGGACTCGTAATTTGATGGAGCAGATGGCAATTGCCGGTGGCTCGAGTGTTGCCCTGTCTATCACTTCAGACAGCCGGAGTGATGACGAAGAAAAGAACAGGCTGTCTGCTAGAATGAAAGGAGCGGTTACAGCTTTGATGCGCAGCGGCTACGCACGAACTGTTCATGTCAAAATTGAAGAAGATGGCATTGAGCACCCAATCGATCTAATGGCAGATCGTATTACCTCAGTACAAAGTGTCACCATGGTAGGCAAATATCCGGTGAGGAGGTCAATTTATGCAGCACTCAGTTCTGCATTCGAAGAGCAGCGGGATGCGATCTATGGCGTTATTGGCGTTCCTGAAAACCGCAATAATTAACTTTTTGATTCCTATGGCCGTTGGCACGGCTGCATATAAGGGTCTCTGCGTTATTGAAGATGCAAGGTTGACCGCTACCACTATGGTTGCTTTGTCTGGAACTCTGATCGGTTTTATGATGGCTTCACTTTCAATGTTGATCTCAGCAGCTGATCGTCCTTTCCTTCAAAATCTCCGGCGCTCTGGTCACTTCAAAGGTTTGGTTCAGGAGATATTGACTACCGCTATTTTGTGGATTGCGGTGGTGGTAGTGGCACTGGCAGGGCACTTCGTGGTCGGTGATTACCAGCGTTATGTGGTTGCAATCGCTACGGCACTTCTGACTCTATCTTTCATCCATTTTTTAATTGTCGGGCGAAAATTCAAGATGGTAATTGAGATATTGTCGGCAAACTAAAGTCCCTTGTTGGAATCTGATGTTCTGAGATATGAGTAGATTGTAGAGAACACTGCGGGAGGAGATTTTTACCTATCTGAATTAATAATAGGCGCAATCAGTTCTGACACCTTAATTAGCGCCTGTTTCCGCTCTTCGTAATAGTCATACCGATCATAAATACCTTCGACACCTTTTAGTTTGTGATTCAGGCAGCGCTCAGCAACGTGGCCAGGCACTCCCAACTCAGCCAATAAGCTCCGACAGGTACGCCGTAGGTCATGCACTGTAAACTCGGCGATACCACCCATTCTATTCTCGGGCTGTTGCTTCTTGCCTGGCTCTTTACCAAATAGCTTGGCAATGGCGCGATTTAGTGTGTCCTTGCCCATATGGGGCTGCTTGCTGCTGCGACGGCTAGGAAACACATACGGCGAACCACAAGCGCGAATCTGTAGCTCATCCAGCCAAGCGATAGCCTGTGGAGGTAAAGGTATCGCAATCCCTACACCCGATTTGCTGCGTTCGCCCGGTAGATCCCAGTTAGCATCGTTCAGGTCGAATTCTGACCACTTAGCCTCTGTAAGCTCTGTTTTACGCACCCCTAATACGACAAGCAAAGCACATGCGAGATAGTTATCACGGGTAAAGCTAGTCCGGTTCTCTCTGAACACAGCAAAGGCTTTACTAAGCTCATCGATGCTTAGCGCCCTGTCGCGACTTTTCTCGACCCCACCCGCATCGTTAACGTTGAAAGCGGAGGCGGGGTTATAGGTAAGCAACCCTAGCTTGATGCCGTGGTTAAATAACTGTTTTAAATACATCAAGGCATCATTTGCAATGGTTGGCCGACCGCTGCTAGTCACCTTTCTGACAATGGCACGTATATCCATCGGGGTAACGCTATCCAGCGTTAGCGTACCGATAGCTGGAGCAATATCCCTTTCAAATACGCGCTTCGGGATGTTGGGATGCTTTAGGCGCTTCTCTAAATCTTGGTACCAATCGTCGAACAAATCCTGCACCGTACTGATGGTTATTTGTTCTTCACGTTTGCGCTCTGTAAGAGGGTCTGTACCGCTACGAATCGCCTTCTGAGTCTCAATCACCTGCTCACGAGCTTCAGCTAGGGAGAGGTGAGAGTATTTGCCCAGCGTCATGCCACGCCGTTTACCCGCGAAGGTATAGCGGCACATCCAATAGGCAGCTCCTGCCTTAGGAATCATCAAGTACAAGCCATTGCCATCACCATAGCGCCCAGGTTTGGCTTCTCTGATCAATGATTGGATTTTCTTGGCAGTAAAGCTCCCCATCCCTCACCCTCTCCATTAACGCCTCAACACTTCACCATTTTACGAATAATTTTCAATAGTTTATGTAAAAAATGGGTAGTAATTTTAAGAAATTCGGCCTGATTAGTGGGTATCATGGCATCTTACTACCCACTTTACTACCCACTTATCGGTGGCTTAAGCCGGAACCAAGGAGACCAGCATAGACAAATAAAAATTAAAAAACATTCTAAAACAATATTTTATATATCAACACGGACAAGCACGGTCACTACTCAATATTCTGAATCTGCTCCCGCATTTGCTCAATCAACACCTTCAACTCCACCGCACAGCGCGTCGTCTCGGCCACCACGGACTTGGATGAGAGTGTGTTGGCTTCGCGATTAAGCTCCTGCATCAGAAAATCCAGGCGGCGGCCTTTGGGGCCTTTTTCAGCGAGCTGACGGCTGACTTCGCCTACGTGGGTGGTTAAGCGGTCGAGCTCTTCATCCACATCGGCCTTTTGCGCGACCAGTACGAGCTCGGCTTCCAGGCGTTGGGGGTCGAGTTCGGTTTTGGCGATTTCCAGGCGTTCCAGCAGTTGGGCGCGCTGGCGTTCCAGAATCTGCGGCAGCAGGCTTTTAACCGTAGCGACCTGCTCGCTTACCGCCATTAGCCGAGTGGCGATCATCTCGGCAAGTTTTTCGCCTTCCCGAGCGCGAGCGTCGATCAACTCCCCCAGCGCTCGGTCAAACAGCGCCTTGGCGGCCGTTTTGATGGCATCCTGGTCCAGGTGCTGGGTTTCCATTACGCCCGGCTGATTTAGCAGTTCAAGCGCCGTCGGCGCCAGGGCGCTGGGCACCTGCTGCTGCACGGCATTGAGTGCCTCAACGATAGCGGCTAAGCGAGTGGTATTAACCGCCGGGGCCTGCACGGTTTCAGCGCTTTCAAAGCGCACGCTGCACTCTACTTTGCCTCGCGCCAGGCGGGTACGCAGGGTTTCACGCAAAACAGGTTCAAGATCACGCAGGCTTTCGTGGAGGCGAAAATGGGGCTCCAGGTAACGCTGGTTAACAGAGCGAATTTCGACTTGCAGCGTGCCCCAAGGGGCGGCCTCCTCGGTGCGGGCAAATGCGGTCATGCTGTGTACGCGACTTGAAGTGGCCATGGGTTCATCCTGTTAAAAACGCATTTATCTCAGTCTACCCGATAAGCACGGGTTTGAACGTTAAGACGTGTACAATGGCGGCCTTTTCTTAACAACGCGCTTATTGTGAGGTGCTATGCGTCCTGATGTTGTTCGCCCCAGTGGCCGCGAAGCCAACCAGCTCCGTGAAATTCGCTTGACCCGCGATTACACCCGCCATGCAGAGGGTTCCGTGCTGGTCGAGTTTGGTGATACCAAGGTGCTGTGTAATGCCAGCGTAGAAGCGGGCGTGCCGCGCTGGCTGCGTGGCAAGAACCAGGGCTGGATCACTGCCGAGTACGGCATGCTGCCCCGCGCGACTCACTCACGCAGCGGCCGTGAAGCCACCCGTGGTAAACAGGGCGGGCGTACGCTGGAAATTCAGCGTTTGATTGGTCGTAGCCTGCGGGCAGCAGTCGACCTGAAGAAGCTGGGCGAGTTCACCATCACTGTGGATTGCGATGTGATCCAGGCCGATGGCGGCACGCGCACCGCGTCGATTACCGGCGGCTGTGTGGCGTTGATGGATGCGATTCGCTATCTGCAGCGTGAGAAGAAGATCAAGAGCGACCCTTTCAAGCAGCTGGTCAGCGCGGTTTCGGTGGGTATCTATAAAGGCGTGCCGGTGCTGGATCTGGACTATCCGGAAGACAGCAAGGCCGATACCGACCTGAACGTGGTGATGACCGAAAACGGTGAGCTGATCGAGGTGCAGGGTACCGCCGAAGCCGGCGCGTTTAACCGTACCGAGCTTAATGCCATGCTGGATCTGGCTGAAAAGGCAGGTTCTGAGCTGCTTGAGCATCAGCGCGAAGCGTTGGGCATTCGCGGCTAGAGAAGTGTAAATATCGTTAACTCAATGAGCCGACCTCTGGGTCGGCTCATTGATAACGACGACGCGGGAAAGATGCTTAAAGGGCGAGATCGTACTCGACAATTAGCGGGGCGTACTCGGAGAAAGTCGCCTCTTTATCGATCCATGCGTCGACCACGTGACGACGGAAGTTGGGGCCGACTAACTGATAGTCGATCCGCCAGCCTTCCTGACGGCTACGCGGTACATCTTGGTCGAGCTTCGGCCACCAGGTGTACTCACCTGCATCGCGATTGATTTCGCGGAAGGTGTCGATAAACCCTGTTGGGCCGAGCACCTGATCCATCCAGGCGCGTTCTTCCGGGCGAAAACCAGACGTCAGTTGGTTATCAGACCAGTTGGCCAGATCAACCGTTTTATGGGCAATATTCCAGGTACCGCAGATGATGTACTCGCGCCGTTTGCGCGACATCTTCGTCAGGTATTCCTGGTACTGATCCATAAACGCCTGTTTGGCTTTCTGATCGCTTCCGTCAGGCATCAGAAAGGTAGCGATACTGAAGCGGTCATAATCCGCCTGCAGAAAGCGCCCTTCGTGATCACACTGTGGAAAGCCCAGACCATACATGATCGCCTTGGGAATTTTACGGCAGTAAAGCCCAACACCGGAAAAACCATCCTCTTCCGCATCCAGGAAATAGCCTTCATAGCCTTCCGGATAAAGAATATGATCATCCAATTCAAAACTTTTTGCCTTGATGTTCTGCACGCAAACCACATCGGCATCCTGCTGAGCCAGCCAGTCCAGGAAGCCACGGTCGACGGCATCACGTATACCATTAACATTGATGCTGGCAATTTTCATAAATCGTCCCTTTTGCGTCGCTGCTGTATGATACCCGACGTTTAGACGTTTGGGTAAATAGACAAACCAATTCTTGCTATTTACCTGTGTTTTATTGTTGCCTTCGTGCCGACTTACCCCTACTGCCTTATGAGGAACGCCGTGGCTACCACTTTACAAACCTACCAGCGCGAATTCATTGCTTTTGCCATTGAGCAGGGCGTTCTTAAGTTTGGTGAATTTACGCTGAAATCAGAAAGAGTGAGTCCTTACTTTTTCAACGCAGGCTTATTCCAGACAGGCCGTGCGCTTGCCAAGCTAGGCCGTTTTTATGCCCAGGCCATTGTGGACAGCGGTTTGCAAGCCGACGTGCTGTTTGGCCCTGCCTACAAAGGCATTCCGTTGGCGGCGGTCACCGCGGCAGCGCTTGCCGACCACCACGATCTGGATATGCCCTACGCCTTCAATCGCAAGGAAGCCAAAACCCACGGCGAAGGCGGCAATATCGTAGGTGCGCCGCTTGCCGGCGATATTTTGATCATTGACGATGTAATTACCGCAGGCACTGCGATCCGCGAGGTCATGGGTCTGATTGAGCAAAGTGGCGCCCGCGCCGGCGGTGTAATGATTGCCCTTGATCGCCAGGAACGTGGTCAGGGCGAACAGAGCGCTATTCAGGAAGTTCAGGCCGAGTACGGCATGCCGGTGGTGAGCATTGTAACCCTTGAGCAAGTGCTCACTTACCTTGAAGAGCATGCCGGTGGCGAAATGCTCGCCTATGCGGAAGCCGTGCGCGCCTACCGCGACCGTTACGGCATTTCTGCCTAGTATTTGCCATTTAGCTAGGTGGCAAGTGCGCCAGCAAAACCTTGCTGGCGCCACGCCTCATAGCTCACAATAGCCACCGCGTTGGAAAGATTGAGGCTGCGGTTATTGGGCTGCATGGGAATACGCAGCTTTTGGGCGTCTGGCAGCGCTTGATGCACCTCAGCAGAAAGCCCGGCGGTTTCAGAGCCAAACAGCAGCACATCTCCCGGTGCAAAATCAGCCTCGCTGTGGGGCCGCGTGCCTTTGGTGGTAATTGCCCAGATTCGCCGTCCCGGCATGGCTTTTTGAAACGCGGCAAAATCAGCATGACGAGTCACATTGGCCAGGTCACGATAGTCGAGCCCGGCACGGCGCAGCTTTTTTTCTTCAAGATCAAAGCCGAGCGGCTCAATTAAGTGCAAACGACAGCCATTATTGGCGACCAAGCGCATGATGTTACCCGTATTGGGCGCCATGCGTGGTTCAAACAGCGCTACTTCAAACATCACCACCTGCCTATCCATGTTGTGCGCGTAGAAACGGCTGATTGTAGATGAAAAACCGCAAAGGATAACGTGCCTAATGACGCCATCGACCCCACAAAGCATTTTGACCCGCATCAAGGGCCTTAATCCGCGCCAGCAGGAAGCCGTGCGCTACATTGATGGCCCGTGCTTGGTGCTGGCAGGGGCGGGTTCCGGTAAAACCAGCGTTATCACGACTAAAATTGCCTATTTGGTTCAAGAATGCGGGATGAGCGCGCGCCGAATCGCCGCGGTCACGTTCACCAATAAAGCCGCTCGCGAAATGAAAGAGCGTGTCGGGCAGATGCTCAAGGGCAAAGAGGGCCATGGCCTGACGGTGTCGACCTTTCATACCTTGGGACTCAATATTATTCGCGGCGAGCTAAAAACTCTGGGCTACAAGCCGGGCTTTTCGCTGTTCGACCCGGAAGATGCCAAGGCGCTGCTGCGCGATCTGATGAACAAGGATGCTCAGGTCGATGCCGAGCAGATCAACACCGTACAGAGCAAGATTTCCACTTGGAAAAATGATCTGGTGCTGCCGGGCGACGCGCTTTCCTTTGCGGCGGATGACGATGAGCATTTCGCCGCGCGGGTGTACGAGGCCTATAACCGCCACCTGAAAGCCTACAACGCGGTGGATTTTGATGATCTGATCCTGCTGCCCGTCGTGCTGCTGAAAAACGATGCTGAGGCTTTGGAGCGCTGGCGGCGCAAGATCCACTACATGCTGGTGGATGAGTATCAGGACACCAACGTCTCCCAGTATCTGCTGGTAAAGCTTCTGATGGCCGAGCGCTCGACCTTTACCGTGGTGGGCGACGACGATCAGTCGATCTACGCCTGGCGCGGTGCGCGGCCGGAAAACCTGGTGACTCTGGGCGAAGATTTTCCGCGGCTCAAGGTGATCAAGCTGGAGCAGAACTACCGCTCGACCGCCACCATCCTGCGCGCTGCCAACACGCTAATTGCCAATAACCCCCACGTCTACGACAAGACCCTGTGGTCGGATATGGGTGACGGTGCGCCGATCCGCGTGATAGTGAATCGTCATGAAGAGGCGGAGTCCGAGCGGGTGGCCAGCGAAATGCTCACCCGGCGCATCAAAGAGAAGGCCGAGTGGCGGGATTTCGCGGTACTTTATCGGGGTAACTTTCAGGCAAGGCTGCTGGAACTCAAGCTGCAGCACTACCAGATTCCCTACAAGCTCTCCGGCGGCACGTCGTTTTTCTCGCGTAACGAGATCAAGGACGCCATGGCCTACCTGCGTCTGCTGATCAATCCGGCGGATGACAACGCCTTCCTACGTATCGTCAATGTGCCGCGCCGTGAAGTCGGGCCCGGCACGGTTGAGAAGCTTGCCAACTACGCCACCGAGCGCTCGATTTCGCTGTTTGCCGCCTGCCATGAGTTGGGCCTGGAGCAGGTGTTGCCGACCCGCGCGGTGGAGCGGCTTTCGCGCTTTACCCACTTTATCGACGGCGTGCGCAAGCGCATGGACCAGGGCGATGCGATCGCCGCCATCCGCGACATGCTGCGCGATATGGATTACGAGGCGTGGCTCTACCAGAACGCCAGTGCGCCGACGATCGCCGAGCGGCGCATGGCCAACGTATGGATTCTGATTGATCAGTTAGAAAAGTCGCTTAACCGCGACCCGGAAGAGGATACTGCCTCCGAAGCTACCGAAACCGATAGCGTAGAGGCCGCTATTTCCCGGCTGGTACTGCGCGATATTCTGGAGCAGCAGGCCGAAGAGGATGATTCCGACCGTGTGCAGCTCCTCACCATGCACGCATCAAAGGGGCTTGAGTTTCCTCACGTGTATCTGATGGGCTGGGAAGAGGACTTGCTGCCCCACCGCAACGCGATCGAAATGGGCACGGTAGAAGAAGAGCGCCGCCTGGCCTATGTGGGCATTACCCGCGCGCGGCGCACGTTAACGCTTACGCTTGCCCGCCAGCGTAAAGCCTATGGCGAGCTGATGGACTGTCAGCCCAGCCGCTTTTTAGAGGAACTCCCCCCTGAGGATCTGGAATGGGAAGGTCGCGCCGACAAGGAAGATCCAGATAAAAAACAAGAGCGCGGCAAAGATGCAATTGCCGGGCTGCGCTCTTTATTGGGCTGAGGGTGATTAAGCTTAACGTTATTAGGCTGAAGACGCGCACTAAGCAGCAGTCTTTCTAACCACACATAAATTATCCACAGGCATGCTTATTAAACTGCCTGTGGGTAACTTATTCGACCTCGCTGATCATATAGTCGACGATTGCTTTAATTTCGTCGTCACTAAAGTTAAACCGGCCCCCTTTGGGCGGCATGGCACCAAGGCCGTTAATCGCACTGGCGTAAAGCTCGTCAGTTCCTTTGGCGAGCCGCGCAGGCCAGGCGGCGCTGTCGCCCGTGGCCGGGGCGCCCGCAATGCCCGCCGCATGACAGGCACCGCAGCTCGCCTGGGCATAAAGTGCTTCGCCGTCGTGCTCTGGCACCTCGGCGACACTGGGCTCTTCAACCGTAGTTTGGGAATCATCCACCGCGGCCAAGGGTTCCTCAGCAGACGTGCACGTCTGCCCTTCCAGACACAGCTGCCCCACGGGTGCCAGCCGTTTAGCCAACGCTTCGCGTTCGACTGCCGCCTCGTCATTAGCCATCGTGCTGGCTGGCAACAACGCCAAAGCCGTAATAACGCATGTAATGTATTTAAAATTCACCTAGCCCCCTTTAGCCTACCCACGGCTTGCCTTGTGAGTCGCCATATCCGTAACGTCTTTAATCGCTACCGATAACAGCCCATCCACTAAAGAAATAGTATGCCTTGTTTCTAGTGGACATGGCGCCAGTTGTTAACGTCGGGTGACTAAGCGAGCGATAGAAGTAGTATTTACAATTACACAAGCCAAAAAGCTCATGCGAAACATGAGCTTTGCGGAGACTTATTTAGAAAATAAGCTTAAAAACGCCCGTTAAGGTAAGTAGACCGACCGCAAAAATAAAGATGATAATCCACAGTAGAATTTTCATTTTTTCCTCCATGATTGAAAAAGTATTCCTGAGTGCAGCGCCTCCAGTATAGAAGAAAAATCAAACCGTTGGCGAACATTGCCAACGACTTACTTAAATTTACCAGCCTCATCAGCTGTTTAAGGTACTCTATTGTTAACTTTTACTAATGTAGCTGACATGGATTATTAAGGGTCCATTGTTAAGTGTCGTTATTAAGGGCTTTCTCTTAAGGGCTTGTTCTTAAGAACTTGTTTTTAAGGACTAAGCGGTGCTTTCCAGGCAAGCAGCCGCTGTTCAGCATAGTGGGCAAGCCCTGCCCGCTGGTAAAGGCGCAGGGCGGGCGTATTGAGGGCATCAACCGTTAGCATCATCTCGGTCGCGCCTTGTTGTGCTGCCAGGTGAAAGGCCGCCTGTAACACTTCTCGTCCGATGCCTTTGCCTCTCCACTCAGGCACAACGCCCATTAATAAAAGCTCCCAGCAGCGGTCCTTAAGGGGTGAGAGCAGCAGTACGCCCACCGATTGACCCGCCACGTGAACGCTATACCAGTGATGGGGTGCTTGAGGCGCCTTTTGATAAAAACCGGCCAATAGGGCTTCAGAAGACAACGCTTCGCGTAAGTCTGGGCAATCTAGTGACTCCTGGCTAACGTCATCGATTAACGCCTTTTGCGCCGATTCGTCCAGCTCTGTAAACGCCTGTAGCTGAATGGCCGCTGGCTTATTGGCGGATGAGGCTAGTGGGGAGGTTATACTGCCTGACAGGTAATGCAGCTCAGCCAGGCGCGTCATGCTGTGGGCGAGAAGCGTTGCTTCCCAGGCATAATGGCTAGGCGGTAACACCGTATGGCAAAACGTTATCCCCTGCTCGGTTACCCAGCGGTAAGCGGCACGTAACAGCGCTTGTGCAACGTGGCCTTGCTGGCGGGGAAGCCATAGCTGCGCCGTGGTATTGCCAAGCAGCTGTACCCAGATAGCGCCATCAATACGACCATGTTGCTGAGAGACCCACAGCCCCTCCCAGGCATCGGCTTGCTTGGCCGACTGTAAGGCGGTTTGCAGCATTGGCTGTAGCGCCGGTTCATGGACGGCCGCCAAGTGCAGCAACGCTTCACGCCGATGCGTTGAAGGGCAGACAGCCACAGAAGTGCTGCTGGCAGTCGGTGTTATCATTAATTAAAGCGCCATTGGATTGCTTGCGTTGACGTTAATCCTGACTGACTCCCCCTAACGATGCTACCTTTTGTTATTTCTTAACCAGGGCCGTTACAGGAGTAGCTGACACCATGCGCATATTGCTGGTTGAAGATGATGCCAGCTTGTCTTCGGGCATTCGCTTGGCGCTCAAGCCGGAGCACTATACGGTCGATCAATTGGATAATGGCAATAGTGCACTTATAGCACTTAAAGAGTCCGAGCCGTTTGATGCCGTGATACTCGATTTAGGCTTGCCGGGCCTGGATGGCTTGCAAATTATCAAGGCCGTGCGCCGCCACGGCAGCCAGATCCCTATTTTGGTGCTGACCGCTCGCGACGGTATTAACGACCGTATTGCCGGACTTGATGCCGGGGCCGACGACTATCTGGTTAAGCCCTTTGAAGTCGAAGAGCTAAAGGCGCGCCTTCGCGCCCTGCTACGCCGCAGTCAAGGGCAGTTGGATAGCCACCTGGAGTGCCGAGGCATTCGGCTGGATCCTTTAACACTGAGCGTCAGCTATCAGGGCAAAACGATTGTCCTTTCGCGGCGTGAATTTACCCTGCTGCAAGAGTTTATGGGCCACCCTGACCGGGTGTTTACCCGAGATACGCTGACCAGCCTGATTTATGGCTGGGATGAGGATGTGGAAAGCAACGCCATTGAGGTTCATATCCATCATTTGCGGCGCAAGCTGTTTCCCGAAGTGATCCGCACGCTACGCGGGATTGGTTATGTGATGGATAAAACGCCGCACGGAGGCGATCGGTGAACTCTATTCGTCGGCGCACGCTAGGCCTTACGCTGCTGCTGTTTCTGCTCAGTATCATGGTGATCAGCCTGGTCAGCTATCGCTACGCCACCCATGAAATCCAGCAGCTACACGATGCCAGCCTCGCCCGGCACGCCAACCTTTTAGGCGAGCTTATGCAGGCGCCGATTCCACCCGCCTACCAGCAGGCGCTACTGCAAAGTGTGGAAAATACCTTACAGACCGAACCACGCACCCCTGACGCGCTCGTGTTTCAGCTTTGGGAGGGAGACACGCTGCTGCTTCGCTCAGCCGATGCGCCGCTAGTGCCCCTTGCCGCCGCCCAGAAAGGCTATTCCAGGCAGCAATACCATGAACAAACCTGGCAAACCTATACGCTACCGCTTGGCGAGAGCACGCGGCGGGTGATTGTTGCCGAGCGGGATGACGTACGTTTGAGCCTGGTCAGGCGGGTAGCGCTGCGTACGCTGCTGCCTGAATTTATCGGTTTGATCGTTCTGGCCACGCTGCTGTGGTGGAGTATCGGCTGGGGGCTTTCACCGCTATCGCGTATGGCGGAACAGATTCGCAATCGGGATCCGCATAACCTTCAGCCGCTTAAACTCTCGCCACTACCTTATGAGCTGGCCACTATTTCCGGCGCGCTTAACCGTCTATTGATGCGGATTCAACGCTTGCGCGAGCGTGAAAAGCGCTTTATTGCCGATGCCGCGCACGAGCTTCGCACCCCGCTTGCCGTACTTGATCTACATGCTCAAAACGCGTTAACCGCTGAAAGCCCGCAGGACCGTGAGGAATCGCTGGTTTACTTGCGCCAGGGGGTCGCCCGGGCGACGCACTTGGTCAGCCAGCTCCTCACCTTGGCACGCCTTGACCCCGATGAGGAAAGCCCACCTTTACGTTCGGTGGACGCATTATTTGAGGTTCGCGACGCGCTTGCCAAACTGCTTCCCCTGGCTCGGCAACAGCAACAGACGCTGCAGCTAGAAGCCGATGAAACGGCTCAGTGGGCATTGGACGAGGTGCCCGGCGCGCTGGGGACGTTAATCCAGAATCTGGTAGGTAATGCCATACAGCACTCACCGCCCAAGGGTGCGATACAGGTATATCTTAACGCTGCCGAGGAGAGCATCACGTTGATCGTCGATGACCAGGGGCCAGGGATTCCGCCAAGCGAGCGTAAGGCGGTAACAGAGCGTTTTCATCGCGCAGGCCCTGGTGCAGGCTCAGGGCTGGGCCTATCCATCGTTGAACGGGTCGTCGCCCAACATGATGGCACGCTGGCATTCGAAGATGCGCCAAGTGGGGGGTTACGCGTTAACGTAACGCTTAAACGTTACGGGCCTTCAGAATAGTTTTCATGCCTTAAGGTTCTGATAAGAATTAGCTGTGACTCTGAAGGTACTAGGCCAATGGTTAGAAAGCCATTGGCCACTTATAACGGGAGTACCCTGATGAACCAAGTGGCTTTTTCACCTAAATCATTAATTCAATTCAGCTCAACACCGCGCCTGACATCTCCGAGCGCCAAGCGTTTAACGACTGAAAGCTCAGCCATAGAAGTACTTACCGACTTTCAAAGCCTGAAGCCACAATCGGTAGTGGCAGATACCCCGATCGATGAAGCGCATCTCAAAATGCGCTACAGCGGTGTGCGTCTTTTATTTGTCACCGATAAACAAGACCACTGCATTGGTATTCTGACCTCTAAAGAAGTGATCGGCACACGGCGTATTAACCTGGCCATGCAGCAGCGCAACCTTGATCGTAACGAGATTACTGCTGACATGATCATGACGCCCTGGAACAAACTTAGCGCCATGACATATGAGCAGCTTTCCGCGCTGACAATTGAAGACCTTGTGCTCATCATGGAAGGCGTCACCGAACAGCACCTACTGATTACCCAGCACGATGCTCAGCATGAACTGACCATCCGTGGCTTAATATCAGCAACCGATATTCAAAATGCAGTCGGCAAGGAAGTAAACACCGTGGTTCCCATGGCACGCAGTTTTGCAGATATCTGCCAGGTTATTACCGGCCACGACCTGTAAGTCTGAGCTTGTCGTTTAGTGAAACGCTTTTAAGGTTGGTCTGTCAGCTAGCTTTTTAGATGCTTTGTTATTAAAACGCCCCTTACCGTTACCGGTAAGGGGCGTTTTTAATGCCGTACCAATTGATCACTTAGAAAAGCGACGCGTTAATCCATAGGTGTGTCGCGATACTCGCCGCGTAGCCCAGCAAAATAGCCGGCACCCAGCGCAGGTGAACCGCAAACGTATAGATACCGCGCGCCTGGCCCATCAGGGCCACGCCTGCCGCTGACCCCATGGAGAGCAGACTGCCCCCTACGCCAGCGGTTAAGGTAATCAGCAGCCAGTTGCCTTCCGACATATCCGGCGCCATGGAGAGCACCGCAAACATGACCGGGATGTTATCGACTACCGCGGAGATAAGCCCTAGCACCACGTTAGCCCATACCGGGTTCCAGCCGCCGTAAAGGGTTTCAGACAGCAGAGCTAAGTAACCCATAAAGCCAAGCCCTCCCACGCTAAGCACAACCCCGTAGAAAAACAGCAGGGTGTCCCACTCTGAACGGGCAATACGGCTAAAGATATCAAACGGTACCACGCTACCTAGCTGCTCCAGTTTCTTCCAGTCGCCACGGCGCGAATAGCGCTCTCGCTTGCGCTCCAGCGAACGTGGCAGGCTGCGGCGCAGATAGTAGCCAAAGAACTGAAGTAATCCCAAGCCAAACATCATGCCCATGGCCGGCGGCAGATGCAGAACCGAGTGGCAGAGTACCGAAATGGCAACGGTAATTAAAAACAGCACGATAATCCGCCGCGCGCCCCGTTTGAGCCATACGGTTTCAGTAAGTGCTGCCGGTTGGCGATTAACGATGAAGAAATTCATGATCACCGCGGGCACTATGAAGTTAACGATTGCGGGCAACAGTAGTGCAAAGAAACCGCCAAACGGCACTTGTCCGGCCTGCCAAACCATCAGCGTGGTGATATCCCCAAATGGACTAAACGCACCGCCTGCGTTGGAGGCCACCACCACGTTGACGCAGCATAAGCCGATAAACTTTTTATCGCCTTCCGCTACCTTGAGCACCACCGCACACATCAACATGGCCGTGGTCATGTTGTTGGCAATGGCAGAAATACCAAACGCAAGAAAACCAGTTATCCAGAACAAGCTGCGATAGCTAAACCCCTTGCGCACAAGCCAGGCACGCAGCGCATCAAAGGTACGTCGCTCTTCCATGGCGTTGATGTAGGTCATGGCGACCAGCAAAAATAACAGCAGCTCGGTGTATTCCAGCAGCGTTTCACGAAACGCGGTTTCTGCCTCTTCCGGCATTCCCGCCTGCACATACACCCACGCCACAATGGCCCAAATCAGACCGGCCGCGACCAGCACAGGCTTTGATTTGCGCATGTGAAGGATTTCTTCCGACATTACCAGTGCATAGGCAAGTACGAAGATAACAACACAGGTAATACCAGCAACGGAGAGAGTTAAATCAAGCGGACCAGCAGCAGCGTAAGACAGGGAAGGGAAGACAACAGCGCAGAGAGCGATCAACAGCCAAGCGACCCAGCGGGCTGAGAGCCGGGGAGCAAGGGCGTTTGGTGGTTTCATGACAGCGGGATCCTGGCAGATTGAGGAAAGAGAACGCTACGATGATAAGCACACTAACTAAGTGCTGCAACGCAGCTAATGCGCATAGGGCGCGGCTAATTGCCACACCCAACGCAGCGCAATTTTAGCATACCGCCTTAACTTTTATTACTGCGTGATTACTCGACCGTAACACTTTTTGCCAAGTTGCGTGGTTGATCCACATCGGTACCTTTGAGTACCGCTACGTGGTAACTCAAAAGCTGCAGGGGAAGGGTGTACAGCAGTGGCGCTAATGCTTCATGAACATGCGGCAATTCAATCACTTGAATATTGTCTTGCGGTTTAATACCGACGTTTTCATCCGCAAATACAAATAGCTGGCCGCCGCGGGCACGGACTTCCTGCAGGTTGGATTTTAGCTTTTCCAGCAGGTCATCATTAGGGGCGACCGAAATCACCGGCATCTCGCTATCCACCAGCGCCAGTGGCCCATGCTTTAACTCGCCTGCCGGGTAGGCTTCAGCATGGATATAAGAAATTTCCTTCAGCTTAAGCGCACCTTCCAGCGCAATCGGATAATGGGCACCGCGGCCCAAAAACAGCGCATGGTGCTTTTCAGCGAAGGCTTGGGAAAGCTTTTCTATCTGGCCATCTAGCGCCAGTACCTGCTCACAGACGCTGGAAAGCGTGTGTAGCGCTTCCACAATACCCACGTGCTCTTCCTGGCCTTTGGCCTTGCTGACCGATAGTGTCAGCAGCATGAGCGCGACCAACTGGGTAGTGAAGGCCTTGGTCGAAGCAACACCGATTTCGGGGCCTGCACGGGTCATCAACGTCATGTCGGACTCGCGCACTAAAGAGCTTCCCGGCACGTTGCAGATTGCCAGTGTGCCTACGTAGCCCAAGGTTTTGGCAAACCGAAGAGCCGCCAGCGTATCGGCCGTTTCACCAGACTGGGAAAGCGTCACAAACAGGCTGCCTTCCGCTACGACCGGATGGCGATAACGGTATTCTGATGCCACTTCAACCTGTACCGGTACGCAGGCATAACGTTCAAGCCAGTAGCGCGCCACCATGGCCGCATGATAGCTGGTGCCACAGGCGATGATATGTATTTGGCGCGTTTTCTGGAACAGCACCTGGGCATCAGGGCCAAAGCTCTCGATCAGTACGCTGTTGCCGCTCAGCCGGCCTTCCAGAACGGCTTGAATGACCGTGGGCTGCTCATAGATTTCTTTGAGCATATAGTGGCGATAGTCGCCTTTACTGGCAGCCCCATCGCCATGCTCGAAGATGTGTACGGGCCGGGTTACCGAATGGCCGTCACGATCCACGATGCGAATAACGCCTTTCTCGCGCAGTTCGACCAGGTCGCCCTCTTCCAGATAGATAAACCGATCGGTAACCTGCAGCAACGCAAGCGGGTCTGAGGCTAAAAATGCCTCATCGATCCCCACGCCCACCACCAGAGGACTGCCCTGACGAGCTCCCACCACCACGCCCGGTTCCTTGTTACTCATAACGCCTAAGGCATAGGCGCCGCCCAGACCATTGACAATTTCCTGGGTGGCATCGAACAGGCTAAAACCACTTTGCAGCTTGTCAGAAAGCAAGTGAGCAATTACTTCGGTATCGGTTTCTGAGCTAAACGTGTAGCCGCTGGCTTGCAGAGTCTCTTTAATATATTCGTAGTTTTCAATAATGCCGTTATGTACGACGGCCACCTGCTGGCCACTGTGGTGTGGATGGGCATTGGTTTCTGAGGGCTTACCGTGGGTTGCCCAGCGCGTATGTGCAATGCCCGAGGTGCCCGGCAGTGTCTGTTGTTGCAGCGCTTGCTCAAGCGCTGCAACCTTGCCTAGCGCACGATGGCGCGTGAGTTCATTCTTAGCGTCTAACACCGTCATGCCAGATGAGTCGTAGCCTCGATACTCGAGGCGTTTAAGCCCTTCTAACAGTATTTCTTGCACGTTACGTTGCGCAACCGCCGCGACGATGCCACACATAAGCAGTTCTCCTAGGACGTATTAACCAGCGATTGTTGGACGAATACCTTACTTGGCAGTCTTGACGGGCCGCGGCCAATCGGCTTTTTCCAGCTGCTTACTACGCGTCACCGCAAGGGCATGTTCACTGACATCTTTGGCAATGGTCGACCCTGCGCCCACCGTCGCTCCGCGGCCAATGGTGACCGGTGCCACCAACGCGCTATTGGAGCCAACAAAAACGTGGTCGCCTATCTCGGTATGGTGCTTATTGGCGCCGTCGTAGTTACAGGTAATCGTACCCGCGCCAACATTAACGTTGCGCCCCAGGCGCGCATCACCCACGTAGCTTAAGTGATTTATCTTGCTGCCTTCGCCAACGTCAGCATTTTTGGTTTCCACAAAATTACCCACCTTGGCATTGACCGCCAGGCGTGTACCGGGGCGTAGCCGCGCGTAGGGGCCAATCTGGTTATGTCCGGCAGCTACCGTATGATCAATCACGCTATGGCTATCAACGGTGCTTGCGGCGCCGATAGTGCTGTTTTTGATGACGCAGTAAGGGCCCACGTGTACGCCTTCACCCAGCTCTACCTTGCCTTCAAAAATACAGCCCACGTCGATAAATACGTCGTGACCGCAGGTTAAGCTACCGCGTACATCCAGCCTAGCCGGGTCCGCTAGCGCTACGCCCTGCTCCATTAGCTGGTTAGCCAGATGCATTTGATAGGCACGCTCCAGCCGCGCCATTTGCGCGCGATTATTAACGCCCTCGACTTCAACGGCGCTGCCAGGCTGCTCGGTGCATACCTTGATACCTTCTGCCGCAGCCATCGCGATAACATCGGTCAGATAGTACTCGCCCTGTGCATTATCAGCGGAGAGCTTGGGTAGCCAGCGTTTTAGTTGGTCACTGGTCATCGCCATAATGCCGGTGTTGCATTCGGAAATAGCGCGCTCGGCGTCACTGGCGTCTTTTTGCTCAACGATAGCCACTGCTTCGCCTGCGTCATTACGCACGATACGGCCATAGCCTGTTGGGTCATCTAGGGTGACGGTTAAAAGCCCCATATGCTGCTCATCGACATGGGCTAAAAGCGCTGACAGCGTTTCGCGCTGGATGAGCGGCACATCACCATAAAGGATCAAAACGGTTCCGCTGCCAAGCTGGCTTAAGGCCTGGGCAGCCGCGTGCCCTGTGCCCTTCTGCTCTTCCTGTACCGCAAACGTGACGTTCTCGTCCGTCAATGCCTGACGCAGTTGATCCGCGCCATGGCCGATGACCACGTGGGTACGCTCTGGGCGCAAGCCAGCAGCCGTCTCCAGTACGTGCGTCACCATGGGCTTGCCCGCCAGGGTGTGGAGCACCTTGGGCATTTGTGAACGCATTCGCGTGCCTTTACCCGCCGCGAGAATCACAACATCGAGTTCTTTTTGCATCCTAGTTACCTTGTTCTAGCTTCTCGTTAGGGGCCGTCCATTGCTCGATGCCTAGCTCATCGACCAGCGCTTCACCGAAATAATCTACAAAGGCAGGGCTTACGATACTCTGCCAATGATCACCCTCGCGTATCAACATCAAAACACTAAGATTATTGGCTAATGCCATTTCCATACCGGCCTCACTACCCACGACTAGTAATGCCGTCGCCCAGGCATCGGCCCAGGCGTTGGAGGGGTGAAAAACCGATACCGATGCCAGGTTATGTGTGACCGGCTGACCGGTGCGCGGGTCAATGGTATGGGCAAAGCGCCTGCCGTCCACCTCAAAATAATTGCGGTAATCACCTGAGGTCGCAACGGACATATCATGCAACGGTAAAATATGCTGTGCCTGAGGCGCGCCATCTTGTGGGGTTTCAATACCCACTCGCCAGGGCGTTTCATTATCGTCGCGGTAGCCATGTGCCAGCATATCCCCGCCCAGGTTGATTAAATAGCCCTCTATGCCCTGCTGGTCCAGATACGCCGCTACGCGATCGGTGCCATGACCTTTGGCAACACCGGAGAGATCTACATAGACATCGCGCTCACGGCGCGCCTGCATAGCCTGGGTATCCACCTGTACAGCATCAAAGCCGACTTGGGCCAAGCGCTGGGCGAGCATTTGCTCGGAAGGAACCTCTTTAGGGCGCGCTTCAGGGCCAAAGCTCCATAGGTTGACCAGATTACCGATAGTGATATCAAACGCACCGCTGCTGGCTTGTGCGACTGAGCGGCTAATCGCCAGCACTTCAATAAGCGCATTGGAAAGCGGCTGCCACTCGTTGAGCGGTGCTTGGTTAAATACGCTTAGCTCAGAGTCATCACGATAGGTCGACATGGCCGCATCGACGCTTTCAAGCTCCGCCAGGAAACCGGTTTCCAGCTTCTCAGCCTCTCCTTGCGTGAGAGGGTCGCTAATGGATACCTGGTAGAAGGTACCAAATATGCCACCTTCCAAACGTACTGGCGATTCAAGCGGGCGATCCTTTTCTGAACAGCCGACCAAGAGCAAAAGCACCATTACCAGCGCTGCTTTTTCTATTAACCGTGTCGATCCAGGGAGTAATGACATCATGAGATTGCTCTAAAAGTGGAAGAACCAGATAAGCCACGCACCGAACAGTACGCGATAAACGACAAAGGGCTGCATGCCTATTTTTTTAATTACCACCAGAAAAAAGTGGATACACAAATAAGCGATCACACCCGATAGCAGCGTGCCAGCCGCCAGGGACAGCCAGTCGATAGCCTGAGGCTGGCGTAACAGCTTGATGGCCTCAAGCCCACCGGCCAGTAAGATAACGGGTATAGAGAGTAAAAAGGAGAAACGGGCAGCGCCTTCACGGCTCATCCCCACCATCAGTGCCGCTGTCATGCTGATGCCTGAACGTGAAGTTCCGGGAATCAGAGCCAGTGCCTGGGAGAAGCCAATAATCAGCACTTCTTTCCAGCCCATCTGATATTCACTTTTGGTGCCGCGTTTAAAATAGTCGGCATAACCCAGCAATAACCCGAATCCTATAAGGCTGATACCAATAATCAGCGTAGAGCGCATATAGATTGAGATAATGTCCTGGAGCAAGAAACCAATAATACAGACGGGCAAGGTAGCAACGACGATCCAGAGGCCTAGCCGAGCATCCTCGTTAATGGCACCGCCTTTGACGACCGCTAAACTACTGCGCACTATTTGCAGGATTTCTTGACGAAAATAAACCATAACGGCGGTTAGGCTTCCCACATGAAGCGCTACGTCAAAGGCGAGCCCCTGATCCTCCCACGAGGTAAGTACCGGTACTAAAATCAAATGCGCGGAGCTTGAAACAGGCAAAAATTCAGTCAGGCCTTGCACCGCGGCAAGCACCAGTATTTGTAACCACTCCATGGGTCATCCTGTACATCAAAACGTTTATTGAATGACAATGGCGCATAAGGATACACCTCCATCAGGCGAATGTCCGCCATGGCCACCGTCGTATGACGTTACGCGTTAGCGAATACTTCCCTGTAAAGGGCTTAAGAGATAGCTATGCTTTGCGCTACAATCCTATTTTATTGAAAGTGCGCCCCCGTCAGGTATTACATGACTCAGACCGTTGAAACGCCAGTGGTTCCCAGCCGCGAGCTAGATAGTCAAATTGCCAAGCGCGTCACCTATATTGGCGCTTGGTTAGATGGCTTGCTTAGCATTGTCAAAGTGGCAGTGGGGTTTCTTGTTGGGTCGGCGGCACTGATTGCCGATGGCATCCATTCGCTGTCTGATCTGGTAACCGATGGCTTCGTGCTGGCGGCTATTCATTATGGTCGTCAGGAACCCGACGATGACCACCATTATGGCCATGGCCGCATAGAGACCTTGACCACATTACTGCTGGGCAGCGTGCTGATATTCGTCGCAGGCGGCATAGCCTGGTCCAGCCTGAGCCGCTTATTCAGTGGTGCAGAAGTGACCGCCCCAGGTCTCTGGGCCATTGTCATTACGTTTATTGCGCTGTTGAGTAAAGAGTGGATATTTCGCTATACCATGCGGGTGGCCAAGCGTATCCAGTCACGCTTACTTGAAGCAAATGCTTGGCATTCACGCAGCGATGCCCTCTCCACGGCAGTCGTTCTCATTGCACTGATTGGCGCTCAGTTTGGTCTGGGCTGGCTGGATGCGGTAGCGGCTATCGTGGTGGGTTTATTGGTCGGTAAAGTGGGCTGGGATTTACTCTGGGAGTCAGCCCGAGAATTAGTCGATACGGCCCTACCCGAGGACATTCAACACCAGATGCACGACGTTGCCTGCAGCGTGCCAGGGGTGGATAGCGTTCACGACCTGCGTACCCGTCAATCGGCGGGCTGGGTCATGGTCGATCTGCATGTGGTGGTCAGGCCCAAGATTACCGTGTCTGAAGCCCACGAAATCGGCAATGAAGTCAGCCGCCGCCTGCGCCATGAATTCCCCCTGCTCACCGACGTTATTTTCCACGTCGACCCGGAGGATGATGCTGGGGAAGGCGATCCAAGCCGCTTGCCCGGCCTGCCCTTACGCCCTGAAGTAGAAGCTGCACTTAACGAGCGTTGGTACCGTCATCCGGTGTGGCGCACGCTGAATGAGCTGCAGCTGCACTATCTGGACGACAAGGTATCGGTGTCACTGATCATTGATGATGCGGTTCACCAACCCCCCCAGTGCCTGGCCAGCCAGTTGAAGGCCCTGGCCAGTGACATCGAATGGTTGGGACACGTAGAGGTCATGTTCATCACCCGAGCCGCCAGTAGCTCAATGCGTTGAGCATCTTAGAACAATCAACGATAAACGCGGTCCTAGAGCGTCGCGCTGCTTACTAAAGCAAGCGTACGCGGCAGGCCAAAAAAGCCTGCTTCTATATTAACCATGATGCTCTGGAAGACATGGACGCGCTCAATCTGGCTCTTTTCGATCTACTCAATTCGCCCCCCGACTCGCCTGCCTGGCTTGTGCTGATTGCCCACTGGTGCGCCTCGGATATTATCTTGCTGGTACCGGCGCTTCTCATCATCGGCTGGCTGTTCGGCGATGAAACGCTTAAACGTCCGCTACTGGAAGCATTCATTGCAACGGTGATGGCGTTAGCGGCAAGCTGGGCCATCGGCGCGCTGTGGCCCATGCCACGCCCTTTCATGGTGCCTATGGGCGAATACCTTCAGGTACATGCGGCCACGCCCGCCTTTCCCAGCAACCATCTGACGATCATGCTGACCATGGCTTTCAGTCTGACTCTGTTTGATGCCACCCGGCGTATCGGGCACTGTCTGTTATTACTTGCCCTGCCGGTCGCCTGGGCCAGAATCTTTCTGGGCATTCACTTTCCTCAGGACATGATAGGCGCGTTGATGCTTGCGCCGGTGGCGGCTGCACTTATCGGCCTTGGTCGCGCCTGGTTGGTTCTGCCGCTTTATGAGCGCGTTGTCATGCGCTGCTATCACCTGGTGTTTTCGCCGCTGATCAACCGCGGCTGGGTACGGCGTTAGGGCCGTACCCACGTCAAGCGCTAGGTATGGGAGAGAATCGATGTTGCAATGGTGAAGTAGATCAATACGCCCGTGGCATCGATCAACGTGGTTACCAAAGGTGCGGAGGCGGTAGCCGGATCGACCTTGAAGCGCTCAAGCACAAAGGGTAAGCACATTCCGATCAGGCTGCCAAACAGTACGATCGTTACCATGCTTAGTGCCACAATCATGGCCACTTCATTGCCGCCGCGTAAAATACCGATCGGGGTCACGGCAATCGCCATGGTGAGCCCTAACGAGCCAGCGACCAGCAGTTCTCGACCGAGCATTTTACTCCAATCTTTAACCCCTACATCGCCGGTTGCCATCCCGCGTACCATCAGCGTAGCGGCCTGAGCCCCCGCGTTACCGCCGCTGCCAATCAATAAAGGTAAGAAGAACACCAGCGCCACCTGGGCGGCAATAATATCTTCAAAGTAGGCAATACCCGCACCGGAAAACAGGTTGGCAAATACCAGTAATACCAGCCAAAAAACCCGCTTGCGATAAAGGCTCCACAGCCGTACACGGCTTACGCCATCTTCTAGCTGACCGATCGACATCCCTTTATGGAAATCCTCGGTGGCCTCAGACTCGGCAACATCCATGGCATCATCGTGGGTAACAATACCCACCATCCTGCCATCGTTATCAATCACCGGTAGTGCAAGCAAATCGTAACGCGCCACAATACGCGCCACTTCTTCCTGCTCTTCATCCACCGTGGTGCTGATCACATCCTTGATCATGATGTCATCAACCACCGCCCCAGGACGTGCAACCATCAGTTGGCGCAGTGACATCGTGCCAATCAACTCACCGTCACTGTCCAATATATACAGCTGATACACCGTTTCAGCGTCTGGGGCCGTTTGACGCACGCGCATCAGCGCTTGAGACACCGTCATGCCACTGGCTATGGCGACATAGTCAGAGGTCATAATGGCGCCGGCCGTTCCTTCTTCGTAACTGGCTAACCGTTTGAGGTCTTCACGCTCTTGGTGGGCCATACGCCGCAACAGCGCTTCGCGTCGGTCATCGCCCAGCAGGTTAAACAAATCGGCCCGCTCATCAGAGCCCATTTCTTCCAGCAGTTTAAGTACCTGGGTATCGCCTAATTCGCCAACGACTTCAAGCTGGCTTTCTCCAGGCAGGTAGCCCAGTACATTTGCCGCACGCTCGGTAGAAAGCACATCCAGAATCGATAGTGCCGCCTGCAGCTCTTCGTCTTCTTCGATCAGCTCTTCGAGCACTTCACCAATATCGGCGGAGCGAATTTCAGCTAATCGTTCGGAAAGCCGTTCCTTACTGGGTTCATCTTTGGCCAGCTCGTCGAGCAACTCGGCTTTTAGTTCCTGCAAGGTTTCATCATTCAATGCCATCGCTATCCTCCTACGTTGCTGACAACCATCATTCTACCAGACAAAAAAAACGCTCCTTAAACCCTAGCACGGGTTCAAGGAGCGTTTTATGAACGCTAAGTGCGTTTTTTAGCCTTTACCCGCTTTTTTGCGCAGCTGTTGAATCGTACGCAACTGGGCAACGGCTTCGGCAAGCTCTGCCGCCGCACGAGTATAGTCAAGCTCTGTTGACTTCTCGTTAAAGGCTTTCAATGCTTCTTTGCGCGCTTCTTCAGCGGCGGCCTCATTGAGGTCGCTGGCACGCGTAGCCGCATCAGCCAGGATCGTCACGACATCAGGCTGGACTTCCATAAAGCCGCCTGAGACAAAGAAGTTTTCTTCCTTGCCACCATCGTGGATCACCCGTACCGGACCCGGCTGAAGCTCGGTTAACAATGGAGCGTGACCTGGCAAAATCCCCAGGTCACCCATTTTTCCGGCAGCAACCACCATCTCAATCGTACCCGAGAAGATGGACTCTTCAGCGCTGACGATATTGCAAGTGAAGCTATTCGCCATAGCGAATCCCCCTAATGGACGGGATTACTTCTTCATCTGGTTGGCTTTCTCGACAGCTTCGTCGATGGAGCCGACCATGTAGAAGGCCTGTTCCGGCAAATCATCGTACTCACCTGCGAGAATGCCCTGGAAGCCACTAATCGTGTCTTTCAGTGAAACATACTTGCCGGGCGAGCCGGTGAATACCTCAGCCACGAAGAACGGCTGCGACAAGAAGCGCTGGATCTTACGCGCCCGGGAAACGGCCAGCTTGTCTTCATCAGACAGCTCGTCCATGCCCAGAATGGCGATAATATCCTTGAGTTCCTTGTAGCGCTGAAGAACGTTCTGCACACCGCGAGCGGTCGCATAGTGCTCTTCACCAACAACCAGCGGATCCAACTGACGTGAGGTAGAATCCAGCGGATCGATGGCCGGATAGATACCTAGTTCAGCGATAGAACGTGCCAGTACCACGGTCGCATCAAGGTGCGCGAAGGTGGTCGCAGGCGACGGATCCGTCAAGTCATCGGCCGGTACGTATACGGCCTGAACAGACGTGATAGAGCCTGTTTTGGTCGAGGTGATACGTTCCTGCAGAACACCCATCTCTTCGGCCAATGTCGGCTGGTAACCTACCGCTGACGGCATACGGCCAAGCAGTGCCGATACTTCGGTACCGGCCAGGGTGTAACGGTAAATGTTATCGACGAACAGTAGAACGTCACGGCCTTCATCACGGAATTTTTCAGCGATGGTCAGACCAGTCAGTGCCACGCGCAGACGGTTTCCCGGCGGCTCGTTCATCTGACCATAAACCAGCGATACCTTGTCGATAACGTTGGATTCGGTCATTTCATGATAGAAGTCGTTACCCTCACGCGTACGCTCACCCACACCGGCAAATACGGAATAGCCGCTGTGCTCGGTGGCGATGTTGCGGATAAGCTCCATCATGTTAACGGTTTTACCCACACCGGCGCCGCCGAACAGGCCGACTTTACCACCCTTGGCAAACGGGCAGACCAGGTCGATAACCTTGATACCGGTTTCCAGCAGCTCGTTGGAAGCTGCCTGGTCGGCATAGCTCGGTGCTTTACGGTGAATCGGCATACGCTCTTGCTCGCCGATCGGTCCTGCTTCATCGATCGGTTCGCCAAGCACGTTCATGATACGGCCCAGCGTTTCCTTACCCACGGGTACGGAAATCGCGGCACCGGTATTGATCACGTCCATGCTACGCTTCAAGCCCTCAGTGGAGCCCATTGCAATAGCACGAACCACGCCGTCGCCCAGCTGCTGCTGGACTTCTAAGATAGTCTCTTTCTCGGAGACCTTCAGCGCGTCGTAGACCTTGGGCACTGAGTCCCGCGGAAACTCTACGTCAATCACCGCGCCGATGATCTGTACGATACGTCCGCTCATCTTGGTTCCTCTCAAAAACCTGCAAATGAAACCTGTCTGCCGGAAGCCACTTGAATATCGGGCTTCCTAGGCGTTATACGGCTGAAGCGCCGCCGACGATCTCGGAAATTTCCTGGGTGATAGCAGCCTGGCGAGCCTTGTTATAGACCATCTCCAGATCATCAATCAGGTTGCCTGCGTTATCGGTGGCACTCTTCATAGCGATCATACGGGCTGCCTGTTCGCAGGCACCGTTTTCGACTACCGCCTGATACACCTGTGATTCGACGAAACGAACTAGCAGGCTATCAAGCAACGCCTTGGCATCCGGTTCATACAGGTAGTCCCAACTTCCGGGACGGGCGTCTTCTTCGTCGTGCTCACCGACACCCATATCGGGCGACAGCGGAAGAAGCTGACGAACCACCGGCCTCTGGGTCATGGTGTTAACGAATTCGTTATACACCACGAACAGGCGATCGAGTCGTCCTTCGTCGTACGCTTCGAGCATGACCTTGATACTTCCGATCAAACCCTCGACGGTCGGCTTCTCTCCCATACCACTTTTGGCTGCAATCAGGTTGCCGCCATAGTTACGGAAGAAAGCACCGGCCTTGGAGCCGAGGGCACAGAAGTCCAGTTCAGCGCCTTCCTGTTTCCAGGCCACGGCGTCTTTCACCACGGCTTTGAACAGGTTGACGTTTAACCCGCCACACAACCCACGGTCAGTAGAAACCACAATATAACCAACGCGCTTCACCTCGTTACGCTCGACCATATAGTCGTGCGTGTACTCAGGATTGGCGTTAGCCAGGTGGCCTACCACGTTACGGATCTGCTTGGCGTAAGGCTGGCTGGCCTTCATTAGATCTTGTGCTTTACGCATTTTCGATGCAGCCACCATTTCCATGGCGCTGGTGATCTTCTGCGTATTTTTGATGCTCCCAATCTGGGTGCGTATCTCTTTTGCAGCTGCCATAGCGATCTACCCTTCGTTCGTGGCTCTCAGAAAGTAGGCAAGCCCGCCCGCAGGCGGGCCAGACATTACCAGCTCTGAGTCGCCTTGAACTTCTCGAGACCCGACTTCATGCCGTCTTTAATCTCGTCGTTGTAGTCGCCGGTCTGGTTGATCTTGTCGAGCAGATCGCCGTGCTCGGACTTCATGTAATCGTGCAGGGCACGTTCGAAGTCCAACACTTTATCGACGCTCACGTCATCCAGGTAGCCTTCATTGGCGGCATACAGCGAGAGAGCCATTTCTGCCACAGACATCGGCGAGTACTGGTTCTGCTTCATCAGTTCGGTAACACGCTCACCGTGCTCGAGCTGCTTGCGCGTGGCTTCATCAAGGTCAGAGGCAAACTGCGAGAACGCCGCCAGTTCACGATACTGAGCCAGAGCCAGACGTACGCTACCACCCAGCTTCTTGATGATCTTGGTCTGCGCTGCACCACCTACACGAGAAACCGACAGGCCTGCGTTGATCGCCGGACGAATGCCGGAGTTGAACAGGTTGGTTTCCAGGAAGATCTGACCATCGGTGATCGAGATCACGTTGGTCGGAACGAACGCAGACACGTCGCCACCCTGGGTTTCGATGATCGGCAGCGCGGTTAAGGAACCGGTTTTGCCTGTCACTTCACCATTGGTGAACTTCTCAACGTAGTCGACGTTGACGCGTGCAGCACGCTCCAAAAGACGCGAGTGGAGATAGAACACGTCACCCGGGTAAGCTTCACGGCCCGGCGGACGACGTAGCAGCAGGGATACCTGACGGTAAGCCACAGCCTGCTTGGAGAGATCGTCATACACGATCATCGCGTCTTCGCCACGGTCACGGAAGTACTCGCCCATGGTGCAACCGGAATACGCAGAGAGGAACTGCATGGGGGCCGGATCGGCAGCACCAGCAGCAACGACGATGGTATGTTCCATCGCGCCATGTTCTTCGAGCTTGCGTACTATGTTGGCAATGGTCGACTGTTTCTGACCAATCGCCACGTAAACACAGGTAACACCTTTGCCTTTCTGGTTGATAATCGCATCGATAGCAATGGCCGACTTACCAATCTGACGGTCACCGATGATCAACTCACGCTGACCACGACCGATCGGCACCATAGAATCGATAGATTTCAGACCCGTTTGAATCGGTTCATCAACCGACTGACGGGTAATAACGCCCGGCGCCACTTTTTCTACGGCGTCGGTCATCTTGGCATTGATGTCGCCTTTGCCATCGATGGGGTTACCCAGCGCATCGACAACGCGGCCAATCAGCTCAGGACCTACCGGTACTTCAAGAATACGACCGGTACATTTCGCGGTCATGCCTTCTTCAAGCAGCAGGTAGTCGCCCAGGACAACGGCACCTACGGAGTCGCGCTCCAGGTTAAGTACCATGCCAAAGACGCTATTAGGAAATTCAATCATTTCACCAAACATTGCGTCTTCAAGGCCGTGAATTTTCACGATACCGTCAGAAACGCTAACAATGGTGCCCTGATTACGGGCTTCAGATGCGACGTCAAGCTTTTCAATACGCTGCTTGATGATGTCGCTGATCTCGGAAGGATTCAGTTGCTGCATGCCATGTCCCTCAGACTCAAGCGGTCAGCGCTTCGGAAAGGCGGTTCAATCGACCACGCACCGAACCGTCAATGACGGTATCACCGGCACGCAGGATGACACCGCCAATAAGCGACTTGTCTACCTGAGTAGTAATGGAGATTTCGCGATTCAGACGTTTCTTGAGCGCGTTTGCGAGCTTGGTCTGCTCTTCGGCCGTCAGCTCATAAGCTGACGTTACCATGACCTCTGTGCGCTGCTCATGTTCGGCACGTAAGTACTCGAACTGCTCAGCAATTGAGGCCAGTGACATCAAGCGACCCTGGTCTGCCAAAGTGTCCAAAAAGCGAGTTAACGTGTCGCTTTGCTGTTCTGGAAATAGATCCACCAGCAAGGCAACTTTCTTTTCGTTCTCAATTTTCGGACTGTTCAGCAGACGACGAACGTCGCTATCAGTCACGGCGGCGCCTAGAAAACCCAGCGCCTGCGACCAGCTATCAAGCGCGTCATTATCACGTGCGTGTTCAAACGCCGCCTTAGCGTAAGGACGAGCGACGGTATGTAGTTCCGCCATGATTCACCTCCTTACAGTTCAGCGGCTAGCTTATCAAGCAGCTCGCGATGCGCTTTCTCGTCGACAGAGGCTTCTAGAACACGCTCAGCGCCTACGATTGCCAGGTGGGATACCTGGGCACGCAGCTCTTCTTTCGCGCGGTTCACTTCTAGCTCAATCTCAGAACGTGCGCTCGCCATTAGGCGTTCGCCTTCAGCGCGGGCCTGCTCGCGGGCTTCTTCAATCATCTGAGCAGAACGTTTGTTGGCCTGTTCAAGAATCTGAGAAGCTTGCTCCTTGCTCTCACGCAGCGTTTGTTCTGCCCGTTCTTGAGCAAGCTCAAGATCACGGGTAGCACGGCTGGCTGCATCTAAACCATCAGCAATTTTTTTCTGACGCTCGTGGAGCGCGTTGCTGATCGGAGGCCACACGTACTTTATGCAAAACCAGACAAAGATCGCGAAGGCGATCGTCTGCCCGATAAGCGTCATGTTGATATTCACAGGGATGTACCTCTGACAAGTTCGTGGCGACCGGAGTCAAACAAAACCGAGCGGCTTATTCCCGCTCGGTGGTGCTGTCATTAACCGGCAACAACGAAAATCAGGTACATCGCAATACCAACACCGATCATCGGTACAGCATCCAGCAGACCTGCCATCAGGAAGGTTTTGGTTTGCAATTGATCGCTCATTTCCGGCTGACGCGCGGTAGATTCGATCAGTTTGCCGCCCAGGATGGCAAAGCCGATGCCGGTACCCAAGGCACCCATGCCGATCATGATCGAAGCAGCGATGTAGATAAGTTCCATGGTAATGCTCCTAGTTTTTCAAGTTTAAGTTTAAGGTTGAGGGTTAAGGGTTGTTGTCTTACAAACAGGGCTTACTTTAGTGATGCTCGTGCGCAGAACTCAGGTACACAACGGACAGCACAGTAAAGATGAATGCCTGCAGCGTAACGATCAGAATGTGGAAAATCGCCCACGGCACATCCAGCACCCAGATCGCCCAGAACGGCAGCATGGCGATAAGGATAAAGATAACTTCACCGGCAAACATGTTACCGAAAAGACGCATTGCTAGACTGAATGGCTTCACCAGCAAGGCGACAATTTCCAACAGTAGATTGAAGGGAATCAAAGCCCAGTGATTAAACGGTGTCAGAGACAGCTCTTTGGCAAAACCGCCAACGCCCTTCACCTTAAAGCTGTAGTAAAGGATTAGACAGAATACGCCCAATGCCAGACCCAGCGTGGCGTTAACGTCGGTGGTCGGTACAATTTTCATGTAATCCACACCAAGCTTGCTAAACAGCACCGGGCCATAGTCGACAGGTAATATCTTGAGCGTGTTCATGAACAGAATCCACACGAACAGCGTTAATGCCAGCGGTGCAATAATCGGGTTGTGTCCTTTAAAGGCCCCTTTTACCATGTCTTCAACAAACTCGAACACCATTTCAACCGCATTTTGCAGGCCGCCCGGTACGCCGGTTGTCGCGGCTTTACCTGCTTTACGAAACAGCCAGATAAACAGCAGCCCCATGGCAATTGACCAGCCCATGGTATCCAGGTGAATCGCCCAGAACCCCATATCGCTTGCTTCTTCTGCTGAATGTGCCAACGACCAGCCATTCACCGGGTGATGCCCAAACGTCAGGTTCTGCAAGTGGTGCTGGATATAATAAGTCGTCGAGACTTCGTTTCCTGCGGCCATAGAGATGTCACCTCAATCAAATTGTGCGATGTCGTCGCATAAGCCATGGAGCAAGGCCGTGCATCAGAACAATCGCCACATAAGCACTAAAGAAGAAAGCGGGGTTTGAGGGGGGCACTACCACAAACACTGCGCTAAACAGTGCCACCGTCAAACCGAACTTGCCTGCTTCGGCACGAAATAAATGAACACCGCTTCGTGATGTCCGCTTGCTGCTCAGTATGCCCATTCGCTGTATAAAAAAAGCCTGGGGTAGCAAGGCCACCAAAGCGCCTGTTGCTACGGAGAAGACGCCCGGCATGCGCGCTACTGGATAAGCCATCAATATTCCGGCAAGCGCTACCACAAGCTGTGCGGTAGTAAGCCGAATGACGTAAGCCTTCCGTCGCTGGGTTTCAACACGTTGTACCATTGCCCAGCACCCTGCTAGCGAACGATTGCCCAGAATGTTCTAAGCAACCTGCACAAATCTTGCGCGATTATAGGGAAGCGCTATCACACCTTCAACCGAAGTTGCGCGTATTTAACGCGTTTAGGTACAGTCTTGCTACCAAAGGGTGAAAAATAGCCGATTTTAGACGCTTTCTTTAATAAGCCTGCTATTTATCCTGCTACTTAATATGGGCTAAAATTCCATCCAGCTCATCAAGGCTCGTATAGCGAATGGTCACCTTGCCTTTGCCTTTGTTGCCGTGATCAATGGAAACCGGCGCACCGAGCAATTCGCCTAGCTGAGTCTCCAGGCGCGCCACGTCAGACGTTTTGTTGGCTCGGCTGGGCGTTTTAGGAACGCTTTGGCTGGTTTGGACTTTTTTAACCAGCGCTTCGGTCGCCCTTACCGTCAGGTCGTTATTCACCACTTCGTGAGCGACTTGACGCTGCTGCGCACTGGTCAAGGAAAGCAGCGCACGGGCATGGCCCATATCCAGATCGCCGCGCTCGAGCAGGGTTTGCACCTCGCCATCCAGCGCCAGTAGACGTAACAGGTTCGCGACCTGCGTGCGTGACTTGCCTACCGCGTCCGCGATTTGCTGTTGCGTTAGCTCGAACTCATCACCCAGGCGTTTAAGCGCCAGCGCTTCCTCAATCGCATTAAGGTTTTCGCGCTGAATGTTTTCAATAAGCGCCAACGCCAGGGCAACTTCATCGCTCACCTCACGAATAACCGCAGGGATCACATCAAGTTCGGCTAGCTGGGCGGCGCGCCAACGCCGTTCACCGGCAATAATCTCATAGCGGTTTTCGCCGATCGGACGCACCACAATAGGCTGCATTACGCCCTGGGCACGAATAGAATCGGCGAGCTCTTCAAGCGCTTCTGGCTGAATATCCCGCCGCGGCTGGTATTTGCCGCGCGTTAGCTGGCCAAGCGGCAGCCGCTCCAAACGCTCAGGTGCCACCTCTGTGGCTGCAGCCACAACAGTAACATCGTCGTGAGCCTCTAAAGCGGAGCCTCCGGTAAGTTCTAAACTGTCACGGCGACGGGCACCCGCACCAATTAGGGCATCCAGGCCACGTCCTAGCGCGCGTTTACGCGTCATTCGCTTTCCCTCGTACTTATCAATACGTTATAGCGATAACCGACGAATCATTTCTTTTGCCAGTACACGGTACGCCTGGCTGCCTCGTGAAAAGCGGGCATATTGCGTGACGGGCACCCCGTGACTTGGCGCTTCTGCCACCTTCACATTGCGCGGGATCGTCGTTTTAAGCAGCGCATCGCCAAAAAAGTCGCGCAGCTGTTTATCCACTTCCCGCGTCAGGCTTGTGCGCTTATCGTACATGGTGCGCAATATGCCAGCGACCGCCAAGTCAGGGTTCACGCTTTGCTTAATCTGCTCAACGGTATCCAGCAGCGCCGAGAGGCCTTCCAACGCATAGAACTCGCACTGGAGCGGAATAAGCACGCTGTCCGCCGCCGTGAGTGCATTGACGGTGAGCATGTTCAGCGAAGGTGGGCAGTCGATCAGCACCACATCGTAATTATCGGCCACTGAAGCCAGAGCCGTGGTAAGGCAGCTTTCGCGCTTATCCAGATCCAGCAGTTCGACTTCAGCCGCGGTCAGATCACCGTTTCCGGGTAGAACATCATAGTGAACCGGCAGTTGCCGCACGATAGTATCGGTAGCCGTCGCTTCACCCAGCAGGACATCCAGGACGCTTTTATCGAGTTCGTGCTTGTCGATCCCACTGCCCATACTGGCGTGACCTTGCGGATCAAGATCCACCAGCAGTACCCGACGGTCAAGCGCGGCAAGACTGGCAGCCAGGTTAACGGCCGAGGTGGTCTTGCCCACGCCGCCTTTTTGGTTGGTCAGGGCAATGATCTGGCTCACTTACTCAACTCCTTCCTGGGGTTCAGAATCAACGTTCAGAATCAACAGCTGTCGCTCGGCCGTTTCAAATGGGACTTTCAGCAGATGGCGCGTTTGCAACCGAATCCCGCTGGGTAGTTCTCGCAGTTCGTCGTCGGCGCCGGGGCCTTTCATGGCCAGCCATTGCCCATTGGCGGCAGGCAACTCGCGGGTCAACGTTACAAAGTCTACTAAGCTTGCAAACGCCCGGGAAATCACTTGATCAAACGCTTGGTCTTTAAACTGCTCCACGCGTGCCTGGCTCGCGGTCACGTTTTCCAGGCCAAGCTCCATTATGGCTTGACGCTGAAAACGGACTTTTTTGCCATTGCTGTCCACCAGGGTAACCGCTAAGGCCGGGTTAAGAATGGCCAATACGATACCCGGAAGGCCAGGTCCAGCACCAACATCAAGCAGCGTCGGGCCCTGTACATAGGGTGCTACGGCGGCGCTATCCAGCACGTGACGTGAAACCATCTCGTCAACCTCACGGACTGCCGTGAGGTTATAAGCCTTGTTCCACTTGTGCAATAGCGCGACAAACCCCAACAGCTGCTCGCGCTGGTGCGTCGTAACGGTTAAACCAAGCTGCGCTAACCCATCGTCTAACCGCTTGGCAGCGCTTGCTGGCAGGCTATTCAGCAGTCCCGTTATCCCACTCATCCGTTAGCTACCTCGGGTGATGCTATGAGGCGACGCTTTTTAAGATGCACCAGCAGGATAGAGACGGCAGCCGGCGTTACGCCGGAAATACGCGCCGCCTGGGCAAGCGTCTCGGGCCGAACATCGGTCAGCTTCTGACGAATCTCGTTGGAAAGCCCTTCCACCCGCTGATAATCCAGATCGGCTGGCAGCGGCATTGCTTCATGGCGCTTAAGCTTATCAATCTCATCCTGCTGGCGTCCGATATAGCCGTCGTACTTCGCCTGAATCTGCACCTGCTCGGCCACAGCTTCATCATGAATAAGCGCATTTTCCAGGCCCGGCAGATCGGCCAGATCCGCGTAATTTAGCTCCGGGCGTTTGAGAAGGTCACTCAAACGGTATTCCCGCGAAAGCGGCTTGCCGGTTTTTTCGGCTATTTTTGCCGCGGCCGGGCTACTTGGCTGTACCCAAGTACTGGCTAAACGAGCCGTTTCCAACGCAATCGCTTCACGCTTTTGACTAAACGCGCTCCAGCGCAGGTCATCGACCAAGCCGAGTTCGCGGCCTTTTTCCGTCAGACGTAAATCGGCGTTATCTTCACGTAGCAACAAGCGATATTCCGCCCGCGATGTAAACATGCGATAGGGCTCTTTGGTACCCATGGTGATCAAATCATCCACCAGCACGCCAAGGTACGCTTCGTCGCGGCGTGGGTACCAGGTTTCCAGCTGCTTGGCCCGGCGTGCGGCGTTTAGCCCGGCAAGAAGCCCTTGCGCGCCCGCTTCTTCGTAACCCGTCGTGCCGTTAATCTGGCCGGCAAAAAACAGGTTGTGGATAAATTTGGTTTCCAGCGAGTGTTTTAAGTCCCGCGGATCAAAGAAATCGTACTCAATGGCGTAGCCAGGGCGCGTAATGTGCGCGTTTTCCAAGCCTTTGATCGAGCGAACCACCTGCAGCTGTATATCAAACGGCAGCGAGGTCGAGATACCGTTGGGATAGAGCTCGTGAGTGTCCAGGCCTTCCGGTTCAATAAATACCTGATGGCTCGATTTATCGGCAAACCGATGAACTTTGTCTTCAATCGACGGGCAGTAGCGCGGGCCAACCCCTGCGATCACGCCGGAATACATGGGTGAGCGGTCAAGGTTCGCCAAAATGATTTCATGAGTGCGCTCATTGGTGTGCGCAATATGGCAACTGACCTGCTGAGGATGCATGTCCCGCGAGCCAAGATACGACATTATCGGCGTTGGCGTATCGCCTGGCTGCTCTTCAAGCTGGGCAAAATCCACGCTCTTGGCGTCAATTCGCGGTGGCGTGCCGGTTTTCAACCGGTCAACGCGAAACGGTAAAGCACGTAGACGCTCGGCCAGAGCATTCGAGGGCGGATCACCTGCCCGGCCACCGCGGCTTTGATCCAAACCAATATGAATCACACCGCCTAAAAACGTCCCCGTGGATAGCACTACCGATTCGGCATAAAAACGAATGCCGGTTTCAGTAACCACACCACGTACCGTGTCGTTATCCACAACCAGGTCGCCAGCCGCTTGCTGAAAAATCGTTAAGTTTGGCTGGTTTTCCAACATACCGCGGATCGCTGCTTTGTAGCGTACACGATCCGCTTGAGCACGTGTGGCACGCACTGCAGGCCCTTTTCGAGCGTTAAGCACCCGAAACTGAATACCGCCCAAATCCGTGGCAAGCCCCATCGCCCCGCCTAGCGCATCGATTTCTTTAACCAAATGGCTTTTGCCAATGCCGCCAATGGCAGGGTTACACGACATCTGACCCAAGGTCTCGATGTTGTGAGTGAGCAGTAGGGTCTGACAGCCCATACGAGCAGAGGCCAATGCGGCTTCGGTTCCCGCATGGCCACCGCCGATGACAATCACGTCAAAGCGGTCGGGGTAATTCAAGAGACACCTCGTCTTGCGCCTGTTGGCACGAATGATGTGACCAATGTCGTCAGTTTTTCCGACATAGCCACGGTAGTTCAATAAGCCGGGCAGTATAAACCCCCTGTGGGTAACCGTCAGGTTTTTCCACACCTCGATTCATTAACGGACCTCTATTAATAACAACATAAAAATAAAATAAGAGAAGTTCTGTTAATGTTGTTACTACTGGTGTGGACAGTTTCTGTGCATAACTTACTTATATTTATTAATATCATTCACTTAAAATGTTGACCTTTACGTGGTTAAGCAGCGTATTGCCTGCGTAGAAGCGGTGTCTCACCTGTGGATGAAATAGCTACTTACCCACAGCCTGCCAAAAACACGGGTTATCCACCTCCCCATACCGGGCTTGTTACCGCACCTGTGAACATGTCACTTAACCACATGGCAAAGCGATGAGAAACGCTGTTTATCAGCGTTTCAGCGTCAAAGAGACAATTAAAATAAAAAGTTTATCCACAGGGCAAAAAAATGGCCTGTCGCAATGACAGGCCATTAAAAAGTACGTTTGAGTCGATAATTTATTCAGATTTAGTGCTTGAGCACCCGGGCTAGAAACGATTGGGTGCGTTCATGTTGAGGGGCATCAAAGAGCTGTTCCGGCGTTCCCTGCTCAGCAATAACGCCTTTATGAATAAAGATAATCCGGTCGGCCACTTCGCGTGCGAAGCCCATTTCATGGGTAACAATCACCATGGTCATACCTTCTTTGGCAAGCTCGCGCATGGCATCGAGTACTTCCCCTATCATCTCGGGGTCAAGCGCCGAGGTAGGCTCGTCAAACAGCATTAGCCGGGGTTCCATGGCCAAGGCTCGGGCAAGCGCAACGCGCTGTTGCTGGCCGCCTGAGAGCTGGCTGGGATACTTATCGGCCTGATCGGCAATACCCACCCGATCAAGCAGGCGTTTTGCGGTAGCCACCGCATCGCTTCGGCTCCAGCCACGCACTTTCATCGGCGCCAAAGTGATATTGTCGATAACGCTTAGATGAGGAAACAGATTGAACTGCTGGAACACCATGCCGACTTCCGTACGGATGGTTTGCAGTGCTTTACTGCTTTTACCGTCGGGTTTTAGCGTATTGCCATCAACGCTTAAGGTGCCTGATTGAAACTCTTCCAGACCGTTAATACAGCGAATCAGTGTTGATTTACCTGACCCGCTGGCGCCAATCACCACAACGACTTCGCCAGGAACAATCTCAAGGTCAATATCATTGAGTACATGCAGGCTGCCAAAGTGTTTGTTCAGCTTCTGCATACGCACAATTGGTTGCACTGTAGGTGACATTGTATCGGTCATTGTACGTGTCCTTATTGGCCGGCAATGCCGCGGCTCTCAAGCTGGCGCAGAATAATGGAAAGGGTCCAGGTGATCGCCAGATACATCAGCGCGACCATAAAATAGACCTCGAGGGCGGTAAACGTCGTGGCAATATAGATCTGCCCTTGACGCACCAGCTCACCTACCCCTATCACCGAGAATAGCGATGTGTCCTTGATACTGATGATGCCCTGATTACCCAGCGGTGGAATCATGCGCCGAAACGCCTGCGGCCAGATTACGTAGCGAAACGCCTGGGTGCGGGAAAGCCCGAGCGACAGCGAGGCTTCACGCTGGCCGCGCTCAATTGACTGCACGCCGCCGCGCACGATTTCGGAAATATACGCGCCTGAGTTCACCGCAATGGCCGCGATACCTGCGACCAGCGCATTGATGGGACTACCCAGCAGCTGGGGCAGGCCATAAAAGATAAACAGCACCTGCACAAGGATCGGCGTGCCGCGAAATATTTCTATATAGCAAATCGCAAGCCAGCGTAACCAGCGGATAGGGCTGATCCTCAGCAAGCCAAAAAAGATGCCGATAAAAAAGCCAAACGCCAGGCCACCAAAGGAAATCAGCAGCGTCCAGGGGATGCCGGGTAACAGGTAGGGGATCGACGCAAACGCTGCCGACCAGTCAAACTGAAAATCGAAGTCCACGCGTTATCTCCAAAAAGGAAAAAGCGACATTACAACGGCACAGGGCCGGGGGAATGGCCGCCCGGCCCTGTGATGAGGGATAGCAAAGTGAGATTAGCGACTCACTTAGTCTTCGCTGGGCGCATCGTCTTCACTGGGCGCTTCACCGAACCACTTGGCGTAGATTTCGTCGTAAGTACCGTCTTCGCGCATGGCAGCAAGCGCTTCGTTAGCCGGCGCTACCCATTCGCTACCCTTATGGAAAACAATGCCGTACTGCTGGCCTTCGTAAAGCGGGCCAACCACTTTGGTGCGGCCTTCACCACGGGTTTGCGAGAAGTAAGCAACGTTGGGGGAGTCATAGAGCACGGCGTCGACGTTGCGACCCAGTAGCGCCATGTACATGTCGGCAGTGCCAGGGTAAGGCGTAATATCGGCGTCTTCACCCAGTTCCTGCTGCAGGAAGTCATAACTGGTGGAGCCGATCTTAGTGCCAATGGTCAGATCTTGAAGGTCTTCAAGTGAAGAGACCTCTTCGTTATCAGCGCGGACAATGATCTGCAGGCCGGAGTCATAGTAGGGATCGGTAAAATCGACAATTTGAGCGCGTTCATCGGTAATTGTAATACCGGCAATAGCGACTTCCTGGCTGCCAGTCTGTACAGCCGGAATAATGCCGGAGAATTCCATCGTGGTCAGATTAACTTCAAAACCGGCCCGGTCGGCGATTTCGTTGATGATATCCATATCGAAACCGACCATTTCACCGGTTTCGGGGTCCATCATTTCAAACGGAACGAAGCTTGGATCGGTGGCTACATTGACGGATGGCGTTTGGGCCATGGCGACAGTAGTGCTGCCTAAACCCAAGGCTATGGCCGAAGCAATCGCTGTTTTCGTTAGTATGGATTTCATTTGTTTCCCCGTGTTTTATAGCTCTTGTGAGGCGTTTTAAAGAAGCTGAGCTCTCTTTATAGCGCCATATGAGCGGTTATTGACCTATCAACCTTGGCGAGAAACCGGCAAGGCGTCAAGTCACGAGGAGTCCTTACTACCAACGCAAGCAGGCGATAGCTAGACCATAAACGAAGCGCCGCACCCGCAAGTTGTCGTGGCATTGGGATTTTGAATACGAAAACGTGCGCCAGCGAGGCCTTCTTCGTAATCCACCGTGGAGCCCACCAGATACTGGTAAGACAGGGGGTCAACCACCAGGGTGGCCTTACCAAACTCGATGAGCGTGTCGTCTTCGGCGACATTATCAGCGAAATCGAATCCGTACTGAAAACCTGAGCAGCCGCCGCCAGTTACGTAGACACGCAGTTTCAGGGCGGGATTTTTTTCTTCATCCATCAGAGCACTAATACGCTTACGTGCACTATCGGACAGCATTAAAGGGGTTGGAACAAAAGCTTCTGCACCGCTCATGGGTACCTCCCGCGAGCTTAAAGAACGAATAATCGGCATTGGGGGGTAATTATGGGTAATTCCCAGCAAAATGGTCAACTATTGTGTTGGCATATCAACAGAGGACAACCAGATGTTGCCCTCTGCAAGGGTCGCTAGCTCATAACATATGAGCTCTTGCGTTTAAGGCATCAGCGCTGGGGCCGTGAGGCCCATGGTTTCATCGAAACCAAACATCAGGTTGAGGTTTTGAATAGCCTGACCTGAGGCGCCTTTCACCAGGTTATCGATAACCGACAGTACCACCACCGTATTGCTGTTTTCAGGGCGATGGACGGCTAAGCGACAGGTATTGATGCCTTTTACGCTGCGCGTTTCGGGGTGGCTACCCGCAGGCATCACGTCAACGAAGGGCTCGTTTGCATAGCGCTGCTCAAAAAGCGCCTGAAGATCGTCAGTCGTGGTCGTAAGCTGGCTATAAAGCGTGGCATGAATGCCCCGAATCATGGGGGTTAGATGCGGCACGAAGGTCAAGCCCACTGGGTTTGCCTGCATATCACTAAGGCCCTGGCGAATCTCAGGCAAGTGACGATGCCCTGAAGCGCCGTAAGCCTTGAATGACTCGCTGGCTTCCGCAAGTAGCGAAGGCACTTTGGCTCCGCGTCCTGCACCTGTAACCCCGGATTTACAGTCGGCAATCAACTGCTGAGAATCAATCAGGCCCGCTTCCAGCAGTGGCAGATAGCCCAGCTGTACGGCGGTTGGATAGCAGCCGGGAACGGCAATCAAGCGCGCCGTCTTGATTTGTTCACGGTGCATTTCAGGCAAGCCGTAAACCGCCTCTTCAAGCAGTGAAGGCGCGCCGTGGGGCTGGCCGTACCACTGGCTCCATACGTCAGCATCGCGCAGCCGGAAATCGGCGGATAAATCGATAATCCGCGTGCCTTTTTCTAAAAGCTCACCGGCTAACGCGTGGGCAACGCCGTGAGGAGTAGCGAAAAATACCGCATCCAGAGCGCCCAGTTGCTTAGCATCCGGCTCACTAAAGGCCAACGTGTCGTAGTGGCCGCGCAGGTTGGGGTACATATCGCACACTTTTACCCCTGCTTCTGAGCGCGAGGTAATTGCTTCAACGCTGACGTTAGGGTGCTGGGCGAGTAACCGCAGTAGTTCAACGCCGGTGTAACCCGTACCGCCGACAATGCCGACCTTAATCACAAATCGCTCCTTGCGAGTTTCGCATTTGGGACATGTTAATAATTAACAGCCTAAACAGATTGCTGCAGGCTGTCGAAGTGTATCCGGCTATGATACACAAGAGGACTACAACACAAGAGCAAAGGAAGGTCGTCGTGGCGCGTTTTTCCCGGTCTGATTTTACCCTAGAGAGTTTTCGCCGCCAGTTGGCCAATGTCGATGCGTTGCCGCAGCTGTGCGTACTGGGGTTAGCATCCGGGGTGATTACGGGCGCCGTGATGGTTGCCTTTCGACTGTTGCTCGAAGCGGGCGCCGTACTTTATATGCCGGGAGGCAATCCAGAAGCGTTCGAGGGACTGCCCCCCTGGTTACGTTCCCTGCTGCCGCTTGTGGCAGTCGGCTTGATTGGCGTGCTGCTTTACCGACAAAAAGCTACCGCCCAGAAAATGGGGGTAGGCCACGTTATTGAACGCCTTTCTTACCATCAGGGGCGTTTTCCGCTTCGCAACTGGTTAAATCAGTGGTGGGTGGGCGTGGTATCGGTCCTGGGGGGGCTTTCAGCAGGTCGGGAGGGCCCGGCCATTCATCTGGGGGCAGCGGCCTCAAGCGGGTTAGGGGTCAAGCTTCGCTTACCCAATAACAGCCTGCGTGTACTGGTCGCCTGTGGTACCGCCGCGGGGATATCTGCCTCATTCAATACGCCGATTGCCGGTGTCATCTTTGCCATGGAAGTGGTGATGATGGAATACACCTTGATGAGCTTTATGCCGGTGATACTAGCCTCCACCATGGGCGCGCTGGTTGCTCAAGTGGTTTACGGCAATGAACCGGCTTTCCGTATTCCTGAAATGGCGCTAGGTTCATTGATGAATTTGCCCTGGGTGATCATCCTCGGGCTGGTCGTGGGCCTGCTGGCCGGGCTGTTTATTCATATTGCACGTAATCAGCGCATACAAGCGTTGCCTTTATGGCTGCGTCTGGGCGCCGTTGGGGTGTCGACTGCGGTAGTGGCGTGGTGGTTTCCGCAAATTCAGGGAATCGGCTATGACAGCGTGGCTGCTGCCCTGAATAACCAGTTGGAAATCAACGTACTGATAGCGCTCATAATTGCCAAGCTATTGATTACGGCACTCACTGTCGCTGGCGGGGTACCCATCGGGATTATTGGGCCTACGCTGGTGATAGGGGCCGCGACCGGTGCCTTGGGCGGCATGCTAGGAGGATTTCTCTGGCCCGACAAAGCGGCGGACCCGGGCATTTACGCCATGTTAGGAATGGCCGCTATGATGGGGGCCGTTTTGCAAGCGCCGTTGGCTGCGCTAATGGCCCTGCTAGAGCTTACCCATACTTCCAATATTATACTGCCGGGCATGCTGGTGGTTGTCGTTGCCTGCTTGACGTCGCGCCAGCTTACTGGCTGCGAAGGCTTTTTTATCAGCGCCGTGCGCTATGGATTACACCCACTTCAACAGCCTCTGATGCAAGCGCTGTCACGCGTATCGGTACCGGCAGTGATGGAGCGCAGCCTGGTGCGCACAGAACGTATGATAACGCCCGACCAGGCGCGAAAGCTTCTGGAAAACAATCCTGTCTGGCTTATCATTGAGCGCTCAAGTGACGAAAAAACCGTGCTCGCCTTAAAAGCCGCCACATTGGCGCGCTGGCTGCTGGAACACGATGAAGCGTTAGACGGTAAAGCGCCCCCTGATGATGAGCTGGTAGATTTGCTGGAAATCCCTGGTCAGCGATTGGAGCTTGCGCCGATTGGCCTGCAGGCGACGCTTTCTGAGGCGTTTTTAAAACTTCAGGATGATGCCTTGGGAGCACTTTATGTTGTGCATGGTTATCGACCAAAGCAGCAACGGATTTCAGGTATCATCACCCGCGGCGCCATTGAGCGTTACTATTACTACGCCGACCCGAAAGATAATGATTCACCCGTATAAGGAGAGACAATGTACCTATGGGTAAAGGCCTTGCACTTGATGGCCATGGTGACCTGGTTTGCCGCACTATTTTATTTACCGCGGCTTTATGTCTATCACGCAACGGCACGCGATAAAGGCGATGAGCAGTCCATGGCGTATTTCAAGACCATGGAGCGCAAGCTGTATCGCGGCATCATGACGCCTTCGATGATAATGGTCCTGATTTTTGGCGGATGGATGCTCTATCTAAACCCCTTCTGGATGAGCCAGGGATGGATGCATGTCAAGCTTACGTTTATTGTCCTGTTGATTGCTTATCACCATGTCTGCTTGATTTATTTAAAGCAGTTCGCCCAGGATCGTTGCACGAAAAGCCACACGTTCTTTCGCTGGTTTAATGAAGCGCCAGTGATTGCGTTAGTCGCGATTATTTTACTCGCCGTTGTGAAACCTTTTTGATGCGCCAGCCTCTTTCTCCAGTTGTTTTAGTGCTGGCAGGTCATGATCCCACGGGAGGGGCGGGCCTAGTGGCAGACAGTGAAACCATTGCCGCCTGCGGCGGTTGGGCCGTTACCATTCCAACAGCCTTAACGGTGCAAAACTGTCACAACGTTATCCAGGTTGTACCCACCGACCCTGCATTGATGCGGCACATGGCGGAAGCGTTAAGCGGCATGCAAATAGCTGCTATTAAGCTAGGCTTATTGGCGGATGAAGCGACGCTGAGAGCAGCCGAGCAGATTATTCGCCGTTTTCCGGGTATTCCAGTGGTCGCCGACCCGGTGCTTAAAGCGGGGGGCGGAACTGAGTTATCCACACCCCAATTGGTAAAGCTCTATAGTGAGCGCTTACTACCACTTGTGGATATTTTAACGCCCAATCGTTATGAGCTGGCGCAGTTAGCACCAGAAATTACTGACCCATTAGATGATACGGCGCGCGCCGTTGCGCTTTTATCGCAAGGCTGCCAGGCGGTATTAGTTACCGCCACCGACGCGCCTATTCCAGGTAACGAGCAGCAGGTGGTACATACGCTGCATTCACCCGATACCACACGTCAATGGCAGTGGCCGCGTTTACCCGAACAGTTTCACGGCTCAGGCTGCACGTTGGCATCGGCGATTGCGGCACGCCTGGCAGTTGGTGAGCGCTTACCGACTGCCTGTGAGCAGGCCCAGCACTTTACCTGGGAGAGTTTGTCTCATGGGTACCAGCCACCCAGTGGCCAGTGTTTGCCTAACCGCTTGCCACGACCGGTTCGCTTTTGATCTCATTAGCGCAAAGCCACGAATATTGAGGACGTCATGACCACATCTGCTGAATTGTTTGAGCTTGCTAGCCGCCATATTCCAGGTGGCGTAAATTCACCGGTACGCGCTTTTAAAGGCCTGCATCGTCCGCCGGTGTTTATGGAGCGCGCTCAAGGCGCCTACCTGTTTGATGTGGAAGGTAATCGCTACGTGGATTACGTGGGTTCCTGGGGGCCAATGATTACCGGTCACGCTGATCAGGACGTTTTGGCTGCCGTACGCGCCCGCCTGGATAACGGTCTTTCGTTTGGTACGCCCACGGCGGTTGAAACCACCATGGCGGATCTGATCTGCGAGATGATCCCCTCCATGGAAATGGTGCGTATGACGAGTTCTGGTACCGAGGCGACCATGTCGGCCATTCGGCTGGCGCGTGGCACTACCGGGCGCGATAAAATCGTCAAGTTTGAAGGCAATTATCACGGCCATTCAGATTCGCTGCTGGTGAAAGCCGGTTCAGGCGCGCTTACCCACGGTGAACCCAGTTCGCCAGGCGTTCCGGCATCGCTTGCCGAACATACCATTACGCTGTCTTATAACGATATTGAAGGCGTTGAAGAGTGCTTTGCAGAAATCGGTGATCAGATTGCCTGCATCATCGTTGAGCCTGTCGCCGGCAACATGAACTGTATTCCCCCCCAGCCGGGCTTTCTGGAAACCCTGCGTCGGGTGTGTAACGAGCACGGCAGCATCCTGATTTTTGACGAAGTGATGACCGGGTTTCGAGTTGCCTTGGGTGGCGCGCAGGCACATTACTCAATTGTTCCCGATTTAACCTGCCTGGGTAAAATCGTGGGTGGCGGTATGCCGGTAGGCGCCTTTGGCGGCAAGCGCGACATCATGCAAAACATCTCGCCGATGGGACCGATCTACCAGGCGGGTACACTGTCAGGAAACCCACTAGCCATGGCGGCAGGGGTTGCGCTTCTGACCAAGCTTCAGGTACCCGGCTTTCATGATGCGCTCACTCAGCGAGTGGAAACGCTGTGCAACGGTTTGCAGGAGCGTGCCAACGCGGCTGGCGTACCCATGATGACGCAGTCGGCCGGTGGGATGTTCGGCATTTTCTTCACATCACAAAGCCGAGTAGATAACTTTGCCCAGGCAACCGCCTGTGACCCTGAAGCTTTCCGCCGTTTCTTCGGTGCGATGCTGGATCACGGCGTGTATCTGGCCCCTTCCGCGTTTGAAGCCGGATTTATGTCGAGTGCCCATACGCCAGAAGATATTCAGTACACGCTGAATGCCGCCGAAAAAGCCTTTAACATAATGTAACCGAACGTAACGCCTGCTAAACTTCAAAAAGCCGCTCATACCGAGCGGCTTTTGTGGTTAGCGAGGTCGCCACTATGTCGATAATAACGCCTATTCCGATGGCCTTGATTGCCGCACTTGCCATTGGCTTCCCTTTTAGCGCCCACGCGTTCGAGGAGCAGGAAATGGATAACATTCATATCATGATGGAAGGCACCCCGGGTGCGGTATTTTCTGCCCACTGGCGTATCACCCAGAACGGCCAAACCATCGAGCATATCGAGGAGCGTGGTACGGTTCCCACTGAGTATTCGTTTACCGGGTCAGCACTTGAGGGCACGGTTAAACTGTTAAGCGAGAATCAGCGCCTGGAAGTAGATATTCAAAAAGGGGGTAATCGTTCGCGTTCATCCACCCAGGGCGCTGGTGGAACGTTAACCGTGGGGATTCGTTAGGGCGCTTTTTATTGTAGATATAAATTGTCGCAAGCAAAAAACCGCCCCGAGAGGGGCGGTTTGAATAAACCTTAAGCCGTCTGCTTATTGGCCTTGGCTTACTGTGTTGATGTTGCCATTGCCATAAGTCACGATGCTGGAGGTATGCTGACCGCCCCAGAAAGAACCGCTTTGAGAAACGTTATGCTCGTTAAAGCTGCCAACAGTATTGATATAGGAGTCATGGCCATAGCCAGACTGCATAACGTTATGAGTATTGTGGTTGCCACTGGCTAAAATAGTGCTTTCCAGCGAATAACCATCTTGGTTAACGGTGGCAACGTTATTGTTTCCATCCAGGTATGCATAGCTATCGTTGTAAGAACCGTTCTGGGTAATAGCGGCATTATTGAAGGTGCCGATTTCTTCAACGACAGATTTGTTGGCAAAGCCTTCCTGATTAACGGTCGCAGTATTATTGCCGCCTTCCTGGTAGGTATAGCTGTCGTTGAACCGGCCATCCTGAGTCACGTTGGCGTTATTGAAGCTACCCACTTGCGTTGCTACAGACAGGTTTTTTGAACCGTCTTGATCAACGCTAGCATCATTGTTACTACCTTCCTGATACACAGTAGAGCTGTTCCATGCGCCTAACTGAGTTACCTCCGCTGAGTTCCCTTGACCAATTTGGTCGATACCTGAGTTGTTACGGCCAGGCAGGGTTGTTGCAACACCTGCAATATCATCCTGTGATACGGTAGTGGAGTTAAAGCCGCCTTCTTGATAAACACGCGACGTTTGTGTTCCCCACTGAGTTACATCGTTAGTATTGTTATTGCCACTTTGATAGATAGTCGAGTCACTTCCTGCGAACTGTGCGAAAGCACCAGTGCTCATAGCGAAAGTAACAGCAGCGGCGATAGCGGTGATTTGTGTTTTCATGTTGTTTCCCCATCCTTTTATGCTTGCTTTGGTTGTTACTGAGACAAAAGAAGGTTTGCTCAGTAGGTTTCGACGGTGACTGGTCGTGTATAGCCAGAGGATGCTTGTTGCTCTATGCCTATGTTGCGATAGCCACTCCCCGATTGTGAAACTTGTATGTCGCTTCTTAAGCCAGTCTGAGAAACATAGGTTGCTAATTCTTGCTGGTTTCCAGACTGATTAATAATTGCATTATGATGATTGCCAGCTTGAAGAATGACGCCATAATTCTTACCGCCAACCTGAGTAATTGAAGCAGTATTCTCATTACCGCGTTGACCGATGTGTGAAAAATTACCTATTTGATAAGCGGCAGAATAAGACTGCTTAACGGTTGCCTGATTGTTATTACCTATTTGAGAAATAACGCTGTAATTTCCTTGATAGGTTTGTGTGTCAACCTGATTAAAGTACTGCTCAATACGATTTTTATCTGCATTGGCATTACTGGTAAACGCTAAGAGTACCGCCATTAATAGCAAAGTGTTCATTGATTTTTGTTTGAGTAGCACTGTTGAGTGCTGAACGTCTGCTAATTTACGATTCATTTTCTTTACTCTTAGATGCTAATGTAAATTTAATTCATGTGTTGAGTGTGGACTATTTAAAGTTTTACGCTATCAGTAATTTTGTTATTTTAATGGCGCATTTTCTAATGTTTTTATACGCCTTATTGATGAGCTATTTCATACTTTATAAATAATAAGTATGACTAATATTAAAAAAAGCGGCTTAGCCTAAGGCAAAGCCGCTTGATTTTAAAAAAATTACTTGATAGAGAATAATGGTTATAAAAGGGATGGTGTTTATAGCATGGGCGTAGGCGCGCTTAAATATTCTGACAAAATAGTCTCTTGAAAGTTAACGCCATTGGAAAGATTCCAAAGATTGTTTTCAACGCCACGAGCTACTAAATGAATAACGGCGGATTCAATGGCCGACATAACCGCCATTTGAACAGGCTCATTAGTGGTAATTCCCACTTCGGCTTCCAATAAGCGCCGGAAATCAATAAAGCGATAGACGCCTGCTCTTACTTCTTTAGAGTAGATAGTTTTCGTTGTGGTGACGTTAGCCAGTACTTCACCTGTGGATATCTCAACGGCGCGTAAGTTAACCGTTACTTGGTCGACCTGATACTGCCCTGAGGCTCCAATACCGAAATACTCAGCACCCGCCCCCCCAGTACGTACATTGGATTCATACGCAATAATGCCGCCTTCTAACATTACCGAGGCCGCGCGTAGTGAAGGAAGCGTATCTGGCTGGCCAAAGCGCTCAAACTCTGCGCGTATAATGCGTCGCTCCGTAAGCAGGTTTTGTAATCCCACCCGTTCAAGAGGAATAAACCAGCCCGAGTCGGCTAATGCACCGGTTAGCATTGCCGCCGCCCCCTGGGTAACGGCGGTTGAAAATGTACTGGCCGGCGCGGGTCGATATTGGCCGGTTTGATCTCTAAAATCATAAACCGATACAAAAATTTTTCCGGCAGGCGGCGGCAATGAAACAAGGTCCTGGTAAGTTGCCCCACGCGGCGTAAGCGTTGCTTGAGCGCCTTCTAAATTTTCAGAGTTCGCAACAATACCCGCACAACCGCTAAGCAGCGCGAGCATTATAAGAGAAGCAATGAATTTCATGATGTTCCCCTGACAGCATCTAGGATAGTGGCGAGGCTTTTTAAGCCTTATTGGTTTTTCGTTATTAATCTTTCAGGATTGAAAGTCAGGCTCGATTGCTAAGGATTAAATAATCCGCCAACGCTGATATTCGTTACATCGCCGGTTACTTTATCGATGACACGTACAATCAATTGCCCGCCTTCGTCGCGGACCACCACACTAAAGTCACCGCTATCAAAGGAACCCTGGCCGACATTACCTGCGCCAACATCTGAAATAAGTTGGGAAATCAAGCGGCTTTCCAGACTTTGAACTAGCCTTTCAGTGGAGGATATTGTCTCAATACCTCTCGAATTAGGGTCTGTATTGGTATCTTGCGATTGCGCTTTACCCAATAGGTAGGTACCCATAAAAGGGTCGCCACCAAAAGAGGGGTTTAGGGGACGATAAATCAACTCGCCGGCGGATGCGGTTGACGCTATCAATGTGCCCAGCGTTATGGCTAGCAGTGTGTATCGGGCGGACCTTTTTATAGCATTCATTAACGTATCTCCTCTCTTCCCAAGTCTTTGTCGGAGGTCAGCGCCGAGGCTATTTGTTGGCGTAGCAGCGCTTCTTCGACGATTTGTACCGCTTCTCCTGCGGCGCGATCAGCTTCACTAATCCTTGGAGAAAGCTGTGTGCGAAAATACATACGGTTTCCATCCATCACCCATATTTGGCTGCCCCAGCGAGCATCGGGGCGTTCTTGTATCGTGATGGTGGCATTACCAATAATCAGGTTGTCCATGGCACGTTGACTAAACGCGCGATAAAATGTCTTACCCGCCATGGTAATGGTGCGATCTACCATTACCCCGGTCAGTTCGCTACTAGCCCTTTTAACACTTTCCACTTCAGGGCCATCGGGACTTGATAGCTGATTAATAGAATCGATTTCCTCTTGTTCACTTGAGGGTGATACATCAATCGGTGATTGCGTCTCACTGGCCATTAATGGTGATAATAGGAATAGGAAAAGCACACAGTGTGGAGTTAAATAACGAAGAAAAGACATCACGATATAACCTCACGCCAGTGTTGTTATTAGTTTTTTAGTCCACGGGGTTTATCGATAGCCGGAAGAATAGGCCCGAGATTTTGATGGATCCAGTTCAAAGCTTGTATACGGTTATGTACATTTATTTTTCGGAATATATTATAAAGATGTGACTTAACCGTATGCTCGCTAACAAATAACCGCTCAGCAATTTGTTGATTAGAAGAGCCTGCTTTTAGCAACGAAATAATTTCAATTTCACGGTTGGTTAGGCCGCAGGTTGGTCTAAACGCATTGTTTTGTGATTTGCGATAAAAAAGGATTAGCCGAGCCATTAACTCGCGCGACATCCAAAGCTCACCATCTAATAAGGCATGAACGCCTTTACAAATAATATCCAAACTCTGTTCGCGATAAAAAACACCTGTTAAATGGGCACAGGAAAGCGCTTCTAAAGCATGATTCATATTGCGGATATTAAACGCGGCAAGCGTTGCTTTTGATAATGCTTCAGGTAACTGATCTTGCCATTCGGGTAAGGCATCGATACTGATATGATCGCTATCAATAAGCAGTAGAAGCTTTTCTGATGTACCTGCAGGAAGCGAAGAATGACGTGAGTAAACACTTACTTGGTAGCCGGTATGCTTATTTAGATATTCTGCAAATAGCTGAGATTGAGGGCTTTGCTCTGTAAGGATATATACCGAGTCGGGTGACTGTTCCTTTTTCATGATAACGCCTCTGGTAAGAAGGAGTGAGCTGGCAACAAAATCAGTGTCGACTATAAGTATGTTTTCGTAAAGTTTTGTTACTAGGTTATTTTAAAAATAACCTATGTCAACCAAGCTATAAATCGAATTATTTTTAGTAACTTATTGTTAATAAATATCTTTTATTAATATTTAGGATATTTTTAACTAAATTATTATGTACATTTGGTAACATTTTGTTAGATATAGAACGATTTTGTTAGGCGTACACTGACCTACTGACGTTTGGAGAAAAGTAATGGCCACGGTAAATACCCTTGTTCTAGCCAGCGGTAATGCAGGAAAATTAAAAGAATTCAATCAGTTACTTGCACCATTGGGGTTTGATGTACGCCCCCAAGCAGACTTTGGCGTACATGATGTTGAAGAAACGGGGCTGACTTTTGTCGAAAATGCACTGCTGAAAGCCCGTGAAGCGAGCCGTATCAGCGGCTTTCCGGCACTCGCCGATGATTCTGGATTAGAAGTCGATGCCCTTTCCGGCGAGCCGGGAATTTATTCCGCGCGCTATGCCGGCGAGCCTAAAAGTGACCAGCGTAATAATGAAAAGCTCTTAGCAGCATTAAGTGACTATGCTGAGGGTCAGCGTACGGGACGCTACTGGTGCGTACTGGTGTATTTACGTCACCCGTTGGACCCGGTGCCGGTAATTGTCCAACGTAGCTGGGAAGGAGAGTTGCTTGCCCACCCTCGCGGGGAAGGCGGCTTTGGCTATGACCCGCTGTTCTGGCTTCCTGATCAGGCCATGAGTGTGGCTGAACTACCCAGCGAAATGAAAAATCGTTTGAGCCATCGAGGACGGGCGCTCACAGGGTTGGTCGATATGCTTAAGGTGGCGCATGGCTAATCCACTGCCACCGCTATCGCTCTATATCCATACGCCCTGGTGTGTGCGTAAGTGTCCGTATTGCGATTTTAACTCTCATGAGCCTAACGGTGAGTTGCCTGAAGCCGATTATTTGAAAGCGCTACTAAGCGATTTGGACGGCGATTTAGCGTTGGCCGCTGAGCGACAGATCCACACCATTTTTATCGGTGGCGGTACGCCAAGCCTTATGTCACCTGCGTTTTATGAACGTCTTTTCAGTGAAATACGCGCGCGTCTAGCATTTGCGCCGGGTATTGAAATCACCATGGAGGCGAATCCCGGCACCACCGAGCAGACGCGCTTTATTGGCTATCGCGAGGCCGGTATTAACCGCCTCTCGCTGGGTACGCAAAGCTTTCAGCCAGCCCAGCTCAAGGCGCTGGGGCGTATTCATGGTGGCGAAGAAGCTATCCGCGCGGTAGGGCAGGCGCGCGCGGCGGGCTTTGATAATATCAATATCGATTTAATGCATGGATTGCCCGGCCAGACGCCTTCCTTGGCACTTGCGGATATTGATCAGGCGCTAGACCTGTCGCCGGATCATCTCTCCTGGTATCAGCTCACGCTTGAACCCAATACGGCGTTTCATTCACAGCCCCCCGTGCTGCCTGAAGAAGAAGCACTTTGGGATATTCAGGAGCTAGGCCACCAGCGGTTAGAGCAGGCAGGTTTTGCGCGCTACGAAATTTCAGCCTATTCCCAGCCTAGAAGGCAGAGCAGGCATAATCTCAACTATTGGCAGTTTGGTGATTACCTGGGTATTGGCGCCGGTGCCCACGGCAAGCTGACAACTATCGATACAGATGGGCAGTGGCATATTGAGCGACGCTGGAAAACGCGTCAGCCCGAGGCTTATTTACGGCGGGCTAGCGATCCTCGGGGCTTTTTAGCGGGCAAACAGCCGATTACCATTGACGAGCTGCCGCTGGAATTCGCCATGAATGCGCTGCGTTTAACCGAAGGCGTTAGCATGCAAGCCTGGTCACGGCATACCGGGCAGGTCGATGCGGTGCTCCTGACACGTTTACAAAGGGCCCACAAAAAAGGACTTTTGATGGAAATGCCTGAAAAGCTGCGTGCATCGCCTCAAGGTCTATTATTCTTGAATGAGTTGCTGGAGTGTATCAGCGACGAATGACTTAAGCGCAAAGACAAACAAGGAGTGAGCGATGCGTATTTCTCGACTACTGACCCCATTGGCTGCCGCAATTTTAGTGGCGGGCTGTGCAACGTCTGATCCTTACGGTGGCCAGACACAACGTTCTTCTACTGGTATCGGTACCGGGATTGGCGCTGCGGTAGGCGCAGCAGCGGGCGCCCTTTCTGGCGATGGCAGCACCAGCCGCCGCGACCGTGCCTTGATTGGTGCAGCCGTTGGTGCCGCTGCGGGCGCGGGTGTAGGTGCTTATATGGACCGCCAGGAGCAGCAATTACGTCAGAATCTGCAGGGTTCGCGCATCGAAATCGACCGTCGTGGCGACGATATCGTGCTGAATATGCCCAGCAGCGTTACGTTCGGTTTTGATTCTTCTGACCTGACCAGCGATGCGCGCAGCGCACTCAATGAAGTCGCAAACGTGGTTTCTCAATACACCGATACCCGCGTGAATATTGCCGGGCATACTGATAGCACGGGCGACGCCAGTTACAATCAGCGTCTGTCTGAGCGTCGTGCTCAAGCCGTCGGCAATTACCTGAGTCAAAATGGCGTTTCGTCTTCACGTCTTAACACTATGGGATACGGGGCTAACCAGCCCGTTGCCAGCAATAATACCGATCAGGGCCGAGCGCAAAACCGTCGGGTAGAAATTACCTTGACGCCAACGGGCAACGGCCAAAGATAAGCGACCCGTGTAACCCGCGCATTGTCCTTCAAAGCCCGCTATGCTCCCATAGCGGGCTTTTTTGTTCACTTGATGTCGAGCGACCATGCTGTCTTATCAACACGCTTATCATGCCGGTAACTTTGCCGATGTACACAAGCATCTAACCCTTTACAGCGTTAATAATTATTTATTACGTAAAAAAACAGCCATTACATATGTGGATACGCACGCGGGGCGTGGACTTTATCCACTTGCCACTAAAGAGACACAGCGGCTCCAAGAGTACCGCGAGGGCATTTGGCCTTTATGGCAGAAGCGCGATCAGCTAACAGACCCTCTGTTAACGGATTGGATGAATGTATTAACAGGCGCACAGCCAGCGCCTAGCGAGCTTACCCACTATCCGGGATCGCCTTGGTGGTTTGGAAAGTCGTTACGCACTCAGGATCAACTGCGCCTTTTTGAGCTGCATCCCGGCGAGCACCAGCACTTGGCCGCTCAAGAGCTAGCTACCCAGGCGCGACGCATTTATGGCGATGGGCTTGATGGGTTAAGCACTATGCTACCGGTAGCCACGCCACGACTTTGCGTATTAATTGACCCAAGTTTTGAGCGTAAAGCGGAGTATCAGGAGGTAGCCGATGCCGTCGCTTATACGTTTGAAAAGGCGCGCCATGGCGTAGTGTTAGTCTGGTATCCGTTGCTGCCAGCGGGTCACCATCACGTACTGCTAGACGCGCTGAAGACGAGTGGCGTGCGTAAGATATGGCGTAGCGAGCTTTTGCTGCGTGAGCTGGGCGAACAGACCCATGGCATGTACGGCAGCGGTATGCTGGTAGTTAACCCGCCTTGGGGGCTGGATGAGCGCCTGGAAGCAGCAATGGCCCAGCTTACTCCCTACCTTGGGGATGAAAGCCGCTATGAAGCACAGTGGTGGGTCGAGGAGTAGCTAGGGTTATATAACTTCCAGCGTAGTTTTGACCCGGTCCAGCACCACGGTGGTTTTAAACCATTTGACGTTGGGGTTGTTGTGAAACAGGGTGTCGCAGAGCTCCTGAAACCGGCTCATGCTGGGCACCAGTAATACCAGCATGAAGTCCGCCTCACCGGTAACGTAGTAACACTGCTGAATCTCAGGCCCGGAAAATTGGGCCTTGAGCAGCGCCAAGTCAGCAGCATGCGTTTTAACCGCCTGTACTTCGACCAGTAAGGTAATGACCTGGCCCAACCTATCGGGGTCAAGCACCGCCACGCTCGCCTGGATAAAGCCACCGTTTTTAAGCTTTTGTATACGTCGCTGGACGGAAGCCGTGGAGAGATGGACGGTTTCAGCCAGCTCGCGAAGCGGCGTCTGGCAATCCTTCTGTAAAAGTTCTAGCAGGGTTCGGTCAAAGTCATCAAGCATAATAAAGCCAGCCAAGTGAGAAATTTTCTCGCTGACAGTAGGTAATACAAGCGCCTTTATCAAGTGTGTTGCAATAAAATAACGCCAAATTTAACTAACCAGAAATGGCTTATGCACGCTAACCCCAATACGCCGCTGGGCGTCACGCTGAATGTGATAGCCTCGGCCTTGTTTGCTTTACTGTTTGCCTATACCGCTTTGCTTCCTTCCATGGAGGGGGGCGAACTGTACGGATGGCGTATTCTGCTGACATTTCCCTGCTTGAGCCTGTTTATTCTATGGCGGGGCTATGGAACGCAAATAGTCGCCATTGGCCGGCGCCTGCTCACAGAGCGTTACTTCTGGGCTACACGACTGATATCAGCGTTTATGCTGGGCATTCAGCTGTGGCTATTCATGTGGGCGCCGGGCAATGGCCACGGGCTGGCGGTCTCGTTGGGCTATTTTATAATGCCGATCACCATGGTGATTATCGGACGTATCGCGTTCGGCGATCGGCTGTCAGGCTTTCAGAAGATTGCTTGTCTGCTGGCGGTGGCGGGCATCGCTAATCAGTTAGTCATATCACAAACGCTGGCCTGGACTACCCTGGCGGTGTGTTTCGGCTATCCGGGCTACTTCTGGCTTAGGCGTAAAACCGATACCAATCATATTGGCGGGCTCTGGTGGGATATGCTGCTCAGCCTGCCGGTATGTGTTTACTTTATTCTTGATGGCGGCCACATAGCGGCGACGCCCGCGTTTAGTATCGAAGCGTTGGGGTTGGTAGCTGGGCTGGGTTTGCTCAGTGCGCTCGCTCTGGGTTTTCAGGCGCTTTCTGCTCCGCTGCTCAATCTGAGCCTGTTTGGCCTTTTGGTATATGTTGAACCCATACTGCTGTTGGGCGTGGCGCTGCTTTTAGGCGAGGTGATTGTTCCTCACGAGTGGCCAACGTATATCGCGATTTGGTTAGCCGTGATGGTACTTGCACTAGAAGGTTGGCAGCATTTCAAAAAATCGAGGGCGATATTACCCACCGTTTAAACAAGCGTGCCCAGCAATAAATTGTTAATCACTAGCAATATCAAGTGGCTACTCTGCATTAAAGTCGTTCATGCATACTCAAGAAATGATCATTTTAATGCGTCTTGAGGATGGGGGAGGATAGGGCGATACACGATACGTCCAATCTACCGGTGGAGATGCTAAATGAGCCTTAACCCCGCCCCTTTTCCCGCCGATGTGGTCGGCAGTCTTCTGCGACCCACCGCTATTAAAAATGCTCGCCAGGCGCATCAAGCCGGTGAACTGGATGCCCGTGATCTGCGTCGCGTCGAGGATGAGGCCATTGCCCATGCGGTGAAAAGCCAGTGCCAGTGTGGCTTGAAAGTGGTGACCGATGGTGAGTTTCGTCGCGCCTGGTGGCATTTCGATTTTTTTGAAGGTCTTGAAGGCATTGAAGGCTACGATGCCGAGCAGGGTATCCAATTTGCCGGTGTGCAGACCAAGTCGCGCAACGTGCGCGTGACGAGCAAATTGGGATTTGGTCGTCATCCAATGCTTGAAGACTTTACATTTCTTGCCAGCATTGCTGAGGGCGCGGTGCCCAAGATGACCATTCCGAGCCCCAGCGTACTGCATTTTCGGGGTGGACGTGGCGTGGTCAGTGAAGAGGCTTATCCGAATATCGACGACTTCTTCATCGACTTGGCGAACGTCTATAAAGATGCGATCAGCGCGTTTTATGCCGCTGGCTGTCGCTACCTTCAGCTTGACGATACCGTCTGGGCGTACCTGTGCTCGCAAGAGCAGCGCGCCTTGGTGATCGAGCGCGGAGAGGATCCGGACCATCTGGCCCAAGTGTATGCCGAGGTTATCAACCAAGCGCTTGAGGACAAGCCGCATGATCTGGTGGTGGGCATGCACGTGTGCCGCGGCAACTTCCGCTCTACCTGGATATCCGAAGGCGGCTACGAGCCGGTTGCCGAGCTGCTGTTTGGCTCGGTCAATATTGACGCTTTCTTCCTGGAGTACGACTCCGACCGCGCCGGTGACTTCGAACCCCTGCGTTTCATCAAGCCTGGCCATCAGAAAGTGGTGCTGGGGCTCGTTACTACCAAAACCGGCGAACTCGAAGACCCGGAAACGATCAAGGCGCGCATTCATGAAGCGGCGCATTTCGTACCGCTCGAGCAGCTTTGTCTGAGCACCCAGTGTGGTTTCGCCTCCACGGAAGAGGGCAACACGATCACCGAGGCCGAGCAGCAGGCCAAGCTCGCGCTGGTCGTGCAGGTCGCCAGTGAGGTCTGGGGCGAGTAGCGCCGAACACGTTCACATTCGCACCTTTCAAACCCCGCTGACGCCGATGCGTTGGCGGGGTTTTTTGATTTAAATGGCGTGAAAGTATTTACCTACCTATCGGTAGGTATTATATTGCGCAGCTCCTTTCATCAGCGCTTTACGAGGTATGTGCAAATGGCACGTTCAAAGGCGACCCAGCGTATCGTCGAGGCGGCGGTGACGCACTTTGCCGCGGCGAGTTACGACGGCGCCTCGCTATCCGCTATCGCCGAGGCAGTGGGAATCCGCAAGGCGTCGCTCTACGCTCACTTTGCGTCCAAGGAGGCGCTCTTCATGGCGGCCTTCGAGGAGGCTCTCACCAAAGAGCGCGCCTTCGCCGACGACTGCTTTGCCGACGAAGGCAGTGAGGCGTTCCCCGGCTCTCACTACTGCCAGGCGCTGGTGCGCCGCTTCGGTGAGGTCGCGCATCTGCGCTTTTTCCTGCGCGCAAGCTACATATCGCCGGTCACGCTCACCGAGCCGATCGACGCACTGCACGAAACGTATCTTGCGCAGTTGAAGGCGCATTTTCTGGACAAGCTGTCGCGCTGGGAAAAGGCGACCATCACGCCGACATCGACCCAGGTATCGCGATTTGGCGAAGCCTACCTCGGCATCGTCGACAGCCTCCAGGTTAAGTTGATCTACACCACTGCCGAGCTCGGCGAACGCCGCTTAGCGGCGCTTTTGAGCGTGTTTGAAGACTCACTGATCCACCATCTCGATACGGGTAAAACGTCATGACCCAGCAAGCGACACATCGCATCCAGTCCATCGGGACCGGGCTTCTCATTCTACTGGCGCTGATCACCGCGCTGGACGCCATGGCCATCGACATGTACCTGCCGGGCATGCCGAACATTGCCGAGGATCTCGGGGTGTCTGCCGGCCATATTCAGCAGACCCTGGCGGTCTTTCTAATCGGCCTGGCAGTCGGGCAGGCCATCTACGGACCGCTGCTGGACCGCTTTGGCCGCCGCTGGCCGCTTTTGGCCGGGCTTTTGGTGTTTATCGGGGGCTCGATTCTCGCTGCCCTGGCCCACTCCTTCGAGATGCTGATGGCCGCCCGCTTTCTGCAGGCGCTCGGCGCATCGGCGGGGCTGGTGGCGCCGCGCGCGATCATCGACGACGTCTACGAGCTCAAGGAATCGGCGCAGAAGCTCTCCATTCTCATGCAGGTGATGATGGTGGCCCCGATCGTGGCCCCGGTACTGGGCGGACTGGTGCTGCTCTATGCCGAGTGGCACATGATCTTCTGGGTCATGGCGGCGCTGGCTCTGATCACGCTGGTGTGGGGACTCGTTAGCGTGCCGGATACGCTGGCAATTGAGCAGCGCGTGGCACTCAGCGGGGCGAGCATTGTGAAAGGCTACGCGCGGCTTTTTGTACAGCCGGTGTTCATGCTCTACAGCGTGGCAAGCGGGTTGGTGCTTGGGGCGTTTTTCTCTTATATCAGCGGCTCGTCGTTCGTGTTCATGGAGCACTTCGGACTGAATTCGACCCAGTACAGCCAGCTCTTCGCCGCCAACTCCGTGGGTCTGGTGGTCGGCGGGGCGGTTAGCAACGCGCTCATCAAGCGCGAGTGGTCGACGTTTCGCGTCATGATGGCGGGTACGGCGATTTACACCCTGGCCGGCGCGGCGCTCTGGTGCGTCAACGTCCTCGGCGCGCCGACGCTTCTGACCTACGGCCTCATTCTGGGGCTCGCGATCGCCTCGCTCGGCATGGTGTTCGGTAACGTGATGGCGTTGATCATGAACGCGGCGGATTCCCCCGCCGGCGTGGCTTCGGCGCTGATGGGCGTACTTCAGTACCTGCTCTCCGCCGTGGTCGGCTTTGCGGTCAGCCTGACCACCGTCAGCCCTTCTCAGCTGCCGGCCACCATCGCTGTATGTGGGGTGTTGGCGTTGGTGCTGTGCTGGATGGCAAGGCTTAAAACTCAGGGCGCTGCCTATCCGAGTGGCGCCACCGGATCGGCTTGAGCCGACCGGTGATAGCGCTTTGCGCCCATCAGGACGACCTGATGGGCGCTTTTGGTTTTACTTGCCGATACAGAAGCTGCCGAAAATCTCGCCCAGCAAATCATCAGCGCTAAAGTCGCCGGTAATTTCACCGAGTGCCTGCTGCGCGTCGCGCAGGTCTTCGGCAAGCAGTTCGCCTGCCCCGTAGCCGTCTAGCTGAGCACGCCCTGTGTAGAGTGCTGCCATTGCCCGGTCGAGAGCGTCCAGGTGGCGCCGGCGTGCGGAGAAGCGTCCTTCGGTGGTGGCCGCGAAGCCCATCACGTCCTTGAGGTGGGTTTTTAAGTTATCCACACCGGCACCGGTTTTGGCCGATAGGCGTAACGTCGGTGTGGCTGTGGATAAATCAATGCCTGCTGGTTCGGCACTGGTATCGATTTTGTTACGCACCAGGGTCAGGCGGCTCTGGTCAGGCAGCCTTGCCACAAACTCCGGCCAGATAGTCATGGGATCCGTTGCCGCGGTAGTGGACGCATCTACCAGTAGCAGTACGCGGTCGGCTTTTTCAATTTCGGTCCAGGCGCGGGCAACGCCGATTTTTTCGACGGCATCCGGTGTATCGCGCAAACCGGCGGTATCAATGATGTGCAGCGGCATGCCATCGATATGAATATATTCGCGTAGAACATCCCGCGTGGTGCCGGCAATATCGGTAACAATGGCGGTGTCTTGCTCAGTCAACGCGTTAAGCAGGCTGGATTTGCCAGCATTAGGGCGCCCGGCAATCACCACGCTCATTCCTTCGCGCAAGAGCGCGCCTTGCCCGGCTGCCTTGCGTACATCGCTGAGCGCTTGCTGGACGCCTTCCAGACGCTTGGCGACATGTCCGTCAGCCAGGAAGTCGATCTCTTCTTCAGGGAAGTCGATGGCGGCTTCTACATAGACACGCAGCTCGATAAGCTGCCCCACTAGATCGCCAACCCGCTTTGAGAACTCCCCTTGCAGCGAGCGCACAGCATTCTCTGCGGCCGAGCGTGACGTCGCGTCAATTAGATCGGCGATGGCTTCGGCCTGGGCGAGGTCGAGCTTATCGTTTAGAAAAGCGCGCTCGGAAAATTCGCCGGGCCGGGCTAACCGCGCACCCAAGGCCACACAGCGTTCTAGCAGCATGTCCATGATGATCGGGCCACCGTGCCCCTGCAGCTCCAGCACGTCTTCACCGGTAAACGAGTGCGGGCCGTTAAACAGTAGCGCGATGCCTTCGTCAATAACGCTTTCAGGGCCTTTAAATGGGCCGAAGTAAGCGTTTCGGGGCGTGGGGCAATCACCGAGTATGGCCTTGGCGATATCCCGGCAGGCAGGCCCGGAGACGCGGATAATGCCTACACCACCGCGGCCAGGCGGAGTGGCCAGCGCAGTAATCGTATCCTGGGTGTAAAGTCGTTCAACCATGGCGCGCCTCTTTAATAGATGCCTACATTGTGAATTTGTCGTCTTTAAAACGCCAGACCCCCGCACTAGGGCGGGGGTCTGTTAGCAAAGCGTTGGGGGATTACTTGGTTCGCATCCCTTTACCCACGCTTGGGTCTTTCTCGATGCTGCGCGTTATGAAGTACTGCTGCGCGACCGAAATGATGTTGTTGACTACCCAGTAAATTACCAGGCCAGCCGGGAACCACAGGAAGAAGAAGGTGAAGATAATCGGCAGCATCTTCATGATCTTCGCCTGCATCGGATCCGGCGGTGTCGGGTTCAGCATCTGCTGAACAAACATAGACGCACCCATCAAGATCGGCAGAATGAAGTACGGATCCTTAATCGACAGATCCTGAATCCAGAAGATAAACGGCGCGTGACGCAGCTCAACGGATTCCAGCAACATCCAGTAAAGCGCGATAAATACCGGCATCTGGATCACGATGGGTAAACAGCCACCTAAAGGATTGATCTTCTCCTTTTGGTAGAACTTCATCATCTCTTGAGACATTTTCTGGCGATCATCGCCATACATCTCTTTAAGACGCTGCATTTCCGGGCCCAGCTTACGCATGCGTGCCATGGACTTGTAAGCCTTGGCAGACAGCGGGAAGAGCACCAGCTTAACCACAACCGTCAGCAGAACAATCGACCAGCCCCAGTTGCCCACGATGTCGTGGATCTTGTCCAGCAGCCAGAACAGCGGGTTGGCAATAAACCACAGCCAGCCGTAGTCGACGGTTAAGCGCAGATTAGGTGCCACTTGCTCAAGATAATCCTGAACCTTAGGACCCATATACAGCGTTGCGCCGAGTGTTGCTTCGCTATTAGCCGCGACATTGCTGGTCGGGCCTGCAAAGGCAACTACATTGCGATCGCTTGAATCGGTCGTAACGTAGTAAAGGTTTTGCTGATCTTGTGCCGGCGCCCAGGCGGACACGAAGTAGTGCTGAATAATCGCGATCCAGCCGCCTTGTGCTTCACGGTTCTCAAAGTTGCGGTTTCGAATATCTTCGAAATCAACCTTTTCATACCGCGCATCAGGCGTGGAGTAGGCTGCACCAATATAGGACTTCATGCCCAAGGCAACGCCGCTTGACGGGTCCGGGCTGTTATCACGTGCCAGTTGGCCGATAAAGCGAGCGCTAACCGGCGCATCGGTATTATTGGCAACATAGTAATTGACGTTAACCGCATAATTTCCGCGTTCGAAGGTAAGCCGCTTGATGATCTCAACGCCATTAATCTCAGCGCGTAGATCGACATTCAGCTGGTCTTCGTCATCGCTCATGCGATAGGCGCTGCTTTCCGGGGTAAAGGCAATACGGCTTGCCTGACCGTCCAGCTGCAAGCCTGAGCGCGCAACGTAGCTGCGCGTTGCATTGTCTGAAAGCAACACGTAGTTGCGCTCAGTATCCAACGTCATCTTGTGTTGCGGCAGTGCGGCGTACACGATATCGCCGCCATGCGGATCAATACGCACGTCGAGTACGTCGGTGGCCACTGCGATCAGGTCACGGCTGGACGTTTCGCTTTCCGCGTCGCCAGGCATGCCTTCGTCAATCGCCGTATTGGGCGCCGACGTAGATGGAACGGCTAAACCGTTTTCGTCTTCGCTATTGCTTAAGGGCGCATTGCTCGTGCTTTGTGTAATCTCAGGCGTCGAGTCGTAATCTGTCGGCCCATAATCCTGATTCCACTGAATGACCAGTAGATAGGCAAGTACTGCCAGTGGAATCAGTAATAGAAGTCTTTTTACGTCCATGAGGGTTCTGCCCGCTGGGTGATGAACATGCTAATGGCGCAGTATCATTTACTCGACCCATGACACACGAAAGCCTGCCAAGCGGCAGGCCAAGGTCGAGCGGCGAGATGCGTCGTCAAGAGTCACGTGTTACGCCATCAGACGGTGGTGCTACTGATACCGTTTGGGCGTCACGCTGAAGCCGTTTCCACATGCCATGTAACTGGCGAAAAAGCGTTTCGTTATCGATGTCCTGTACGCCGCGCTTAGCAAGTATCACGATATCCATTGAGGGTAGGTGATCCTGGCGAAGGCGGGCGGATTCTCGAACAAGACGCTTAAAGCGGTTGCGATCGACAGCACGTTTTACATTTTTTTTGCTGACCACCAGTCCGACGCGGGGATGTCCCCGGGTACTCATGCGCGCTAACGCCATCATACCTTTGCCATGAACTTTGAGGTCGGCCTGTTCAAACACGTGACTAAAATCCCCGGCATTTAGCAGACGTAAACACCGGGGATAGCCTTGATGCGGCACACGCAATCCGAGATCAGGCGCTCAGACGCTTGCGGCCTTTGGCGCGGCGGCGTGCGAGTACGGCACGGCCGTTTTTGGTTGCCATACGAGCACGGAAGCCATGCGCGCGCTTGCGCTTGAGAACGCTGGGTTGAAAAGTGCGTTTCATAACTCGTTATTCCCACGTGGTTTAGGACGGATGTGAATCCAAAAGACCCGGTCCAGTGAGGAAACTAGCCGGGGAGTTTCAAATCAAGACCGGAAATTGTAGAGACTTCCCGCGCCGGGTGCAATTTTTCCTTGCACAAAAAGCGACAAAAAGGCAATGGGCATTTGCTCTGTGGGTTATCTTCACCCATTACCTTGGCAACTACTATTACTAGTTAAGTATTTTAAAACCTATTGTTATTAATAGTGGGGATACAATTTGTGGATAAGTGATTAATCTTTCTATTTATCATTATTTTAAAATCATAAAAACAATGTGCATAAGTATCGTATAACCGGCAAATAAGCTGTTGGCTTGGTGTGATTAAACCCTTTGGAAAACCGGAAAATCCAATCTATCCCCACGCCGTTAGGGGGGTTGTCCCGAGACCTTAAAGAAAGTTGTCCACAGGCGAAATTGAAGGCTAAACCCGTGTGGATAACCGCGCCTTTGGGCGCTACAATGGTCGGCCGTTTTCAACCGATGGTGAGATGAGTGTCACTCGCGCTTTGGCAGCAGTGCCTGGACTACCTGCAGGACGAATTGAATTCACAGCAATTCAATACCTGGATACGTCCACTCCAGGCAGAAGAAGGAGAGTCCAACGAGCTGCGCTTACTGGCGCCTAATCGCTTTGTGCGCGATTGGGTGAGTGACAAGTATGCTAAGCGGATCAGCGAGCTGATTCGTGAGCTTGCGCCCTCTAAACCGCCTAAGGTAAGCCTTACGGTGGGTAGCCGCCGCCCAGCGGCCCCGGCTCCTCAACCTCGCGATTTGGGCAACCCTGTTTCAGCGGCCACTGACCGTTCGTCGGCGCCTGCTGTACATACGCCGCCGCGCGGAGATATTGCCGATGAGCGTGAAATCGACCAGATGCGCGAACGCGAAGAAGCGCCGCGTCGGCGCAACAACGAGCGCCAGGTTCAGGTGGAGGGAAGCCTTAAGCACGGCAGTGGACTTAATCCTAATTTTACTTTTGATACCTTTGTTGAAGGTAAGTCGAACCAGCTGGCCCGAGCCGCCTCCCGACAAGTGTCGGAAAATCCGGGCGGTGCCTATAACCCACTATTTCTATACGGCGGGGTAGGCTTAGGTAAAACGCACTTGATGCATGCTGTAGGTAACGCATTAGCCGGCCGTCGGGATAATGCCCGAGTGGTTTACCTGCATTCAGAGCGTTTTGTCGCGGACATGGTTAAAGCGCTTCAGCTTAATGCGATTAACGACTTCAAGCGGTTTTACCGCAGCGTTGATGCGCTGTTAATTGACGATATTCAGTTTTTCGCTGGCAAAGAGCGCTCTCAGGAAGAGTTTTTCCACACCTTTAATGCACTATTAGAAGGTGGCCAGCAAATGATTCTTACCTCTGACCGCTATCCCAAAGAGATAAGCGGCGTGGAAGAGCGCTTGAAATCCCGGTTTGGCTGGGGCTTGACGGTGGCAATTGAGCCGCCTGAACTTGAGACCCGAGTCGCTATCTTGATGAAAAAAGCCGACCAGGCTAAGGTCGATTTACCCCATGATGCCGCTTTCTTTATTGCTCAAAAAATCCGCTCTAACGTTCGTGAGCTGGAAGGCGCGCTGAAAAAAGTCATTGCTGACTCACACTTTATGGGTAAACCGATTACCCAGGACTTTATTCGTGAGTCGTTAAAAGATTTGCTCGCGCTTCAGGATAAGCAGGTGGGTGTGGATAACATCCAGCGCACGGTAGCCGAGTACTACAAGATTAAGGTGGCGGATTTATTATCCAAGCGACGCTCGCGTTCGGTGGCTCGCCCCCGGCAGGTAGCCATGGCGTTAGCCAAAGAGCTTACCAATCATAGTCTGCCGGAAATTGGCGATGCGTTTGGAGGCCGTGATCATACAACGGTGCTTCACGCCTGCCGCAAGGTGAAATCCTTGCAAGAGGAAAGCGCGGATATTCGCGAGGATTATAAAAATCTGCTGCGCCTATTAACCAGCTAATCAGCCTGTCGTCTGCAGGTTTTCAGGATATAAACCGGAGTGTTGATGAAATTTTCCATTTCCCGAGAGGCATTGCTGCGTCCGCTGACGCTGGTGGCAGGCGTGGTAGAACGTCGTCAAACGCTGCCTGTACTCTCTAACGTATTGATTCAGGTCGAAGGCGACCAGGTCTCCTTGACCGGTACGGATTTAGAAGTCGAGCTTATCGGGCGTACGGTAGCAAGCCAGGTAGACCAGCCTGGCGCTGCCACAGTGCCAGCTCGCAAGCTGATGGATATTTGTAAATCGCTGCCTGATCAATCAGAGATTCATCTGGCGGTAGAGGATGGCCGTGCGGTACTGCGCAGCGGTCGTTCACGTTTTACGCTCTCGACACTGCCGGTCGCCGAATTCCCCAATATTGAAGATGCCGACGGTAGCCAAGAGCTGAGCGTTCCGCGGGGCACGTTAAAACATCTTATCGAAGCCACATCGTTTGCCATGGCTCAGCAGGATGTTCGCTACTACCTCAACGGTATGCTGATTGAGATTCAGAGTAATCTATTACGTACGGTTGCAACCGATGGCCACCGCCTGGCGATGTGCTCACGCCCGGTTGAGGTTGCCGTTAGCCAGTCGCAAAAACTGATTGTACCGCGCAAGGGTATTCTTGAGCTTTCGCGCCTACTTGATGACAGTGACGAGCCGGTCAGCTTAACGCTGGGCTCAACCCATGTGCGTGCCCATACCGGTGACTTTACGTTCACCTCGAAACTGATCGATGGCAAGTTCCCCGATTACGAACGAGTTGTACCACGCAATGGTGATAAAGTACTGATCGCCGAGCGAGCCGAGCTGCGTCAGGTGTTGTCGCGTACCGCGATTCTCTCCAATGAAAAGTATCGCGGTGTGCGTCTGTATCTTGAGGAGAACAATCTCAAGGTAATGGCCAATAACCCTGAGCAGGAAGAAGCCGAAGAGAACGTGGCGGTTGAATATAACGGCACGGCAATGGAAGTTGGCTTCAACGTAGGCTATCTAGTGGATGTACTGTCTGTATTGAGCGTAGACAGAGTCCAGGTGACGCTGGCGGATCCTAATAGCAGTGCATTGCTTGAAGAGCCGGGTGGTGGCGACGCGCTTTACGTCGTTATGCCCATGCGGCTGTAAATAACCGCCAGGCTGCCTTAATGCCGAGTAAGGGGTGTAAAGTAGCCTATGCAGGGAGAGCGGCGCTTCTGACAGCAGAAGCGCCGTTTTCACTTTTTTGCCTGGCTACTCATTGTTGTGGGACTTTAACCAGCGAGCTTGAATGAGCCTGATACAGCTTAACTTCCAGGGCCTGCGGAATTTGATCCCGCTTGAGATGCGTCCCTCATCCAGAATTAATATCATTAGCGGTCCAAACGGCAGTGGTAAAACCAGCCTATTGGAAGGCATTCATATTCTAGGTATGGGACGGTCTTTTCGTACCCGGCAGTTAAAAAATGCCATTCAGGCGGATCAGCCGCATATGACGCTCTACGGGCGCCTTCAAGGTGAGCCTGAGGTTTCGGTAGGGGTTCGTCGGTTAAGGGCTCAGAGAGAGCTTGAGCTGCGCCTAAGGGGCGATAAAGGGGTGCGTTTAGCTGAGTTAGTGGAGGCCATGCCGCTTCAGTTAATTAACCCTGATGCCTTCAGGCTGCTGGAAGGGTCGCCCGCCGGACGCAGGGAGTTTTTCGACTGGGGAGTGTTTCACGTGAAACAACACTTTCTTGAAGCGTGGAAGCGCACGCGTCGAGCAGTGAAACATCGGAACGCGCTACTCAGGCGTGGTAGAATAGATCCTCAGGAAATGACGGCCTGGGAACAGGAACTGGCGCTATGGGGCGAGGTAGTTGATAGGTTACGATTTGAGTGGTTTAGCGAGTTTCTTCCAGTCTTTGAAGAGACGCTTAATGTACTGCTTCCGTTACCTGGCTTAAAGCTTAATTACGCTCGTGGATGGGATAAGCAAAAAACGCTTGCTGAAGTGCTTCAGGATAATCGGTTAACCGACCAGCAGATGGGGTTTACCCAGCAGGGCCCTCAGCGCGCCGATTTACGTATCAGGCTTAACAAACAGCCCGCTGTAGAAGTACTTTCCAGAGGCCAGCAAAAGCTGGTGGTAAGCGCACTCAAGCTTGCCCAAGGGCGGTTTCTGGAAAGAACAGCACAGCGGCACTGCATCTATTTAATTGATGATTTGCCAGCAGAGCTGGATGAGCAACACCGACAGCGTTTCTGTCAGTTGCTTGAAGAGATGCAGTGTCAGGCTTTTATTACCAGCGTTGACCCCGCCGCATTGCAGAATATGTGGCAATTAGAAACCCCGGTTAGCATGTTTCACGTGAAACATAATGAACAGGGGCTTAGCCAGTTGCAGGGCGGGTAAACGACACGGAACGAGACAGACTTCACGACGGAGTGGTCAATGAGCGAGCAGGCTTACGATTCATCAAGCATCAAGGTGCTCAAAGGGCTGGATGCAGTACGCAAACGTCCAGGTATGTACATCGGCGATACCGATGACGGCACCGGATTGCACCATATGGTCTTCGAGTTGGTGGATAACTCCATCGACGAAGCGTTGGCAGGCCACTGTAGTGAAATTCGCGTGGTCATTCATGCCGATGAGTCGGTAACCGTTAGTGATAATGGACGCGGTATACCCACCGAACTGCATGAAGGCGAGGGGGTTTCTGCCGCTGAAGTTATCATGACCGTGCTACACGCTGGCGGCAAATTTGATGATAACTCTTATAAAGTATCCGGCGGCCTTCACGGCGTAGGTGTTTCCGTCGTTAACGCGCTGTCTGAAGAGCTGCGCCTGACGATTTGGCGCCAGGGCGAAGTATTTGAGCAGATTTATCACCACGGCGTGCCTCAGGCACCGCTTAGCGTCGTAGGTAAAACGGAAAAAACCGGCTCACGTGTTCATTTCCGTCCTTCGCCTAACACCTTTGCCAATATCGAATTCCATTACGATATTCTGGCTAAACGTCTGCGCGAGCTGTCGTTTTTGAATTCAGGTGTTGCCATCCGCTTGCTGGATGACCGCAGCGGAAAAGAAGAGCTGTTTCATTATGAAGGCGGCTTGAAAGCATTTGTTGATCACCTGAATTCCAATAAGACGGTGCTGAACCCTGTTTTTCATTTCAACGCCTCGCGAGAAGATGGCGTAGAAGTCGAAGTGGCCATGCAGTGGAGCGACGTCTTCACCGAAAGCATTTTCTGCTATACCAATAATATTCCTCAGCGGGATGGCGGTACTCACTTGGCCGGCTTCCGGGCGGCACTGACGCGTACGATGAATAACTACATCGAAGCGGAAGGCCTGCTCAAAAAAGCCAAGGTTAATACTGCAGGCGACGATGCACGTGAAGGCCTGACGGCAATTATTTCGGTTAAAGTGCCGGATCCGAAATTCTCTTCGCAGACCAAAGACAAGCTGGTCTCCAGTGAAGTGAAAACGGCGGTTGAGCAGGAAATGGGTCGCCTGTTTTCTGAGTACCTGATCGAGAAGCCCAGCGAAGCCAAAGCCATCGTTAATAAAATGCTGGATGCGGCGCGTGCGCGTGAAGCAGCGCGTAAAGCGCGGGATATGACGCGGCGTAAAGGCGCGTTGGATATCGCAGGGCTGCCGGGTAAGCTTGCCGATTGCCAGGAAAAAGATCCCAGTCAATCTGAGCTTTACCTGGTGGAGGGTGACTCGGCCGGCGGCAGTGCCAAGCAAGGCCGCGATCGGCGTACGCAGGCCATTTTGCCGCTGAAAGGTAAAATTCTTAACGTCGAGAAAGCACGCTTTGACAAGATGCTTTCATCTGCAGAGGTAGGCACGCTAATCACAGCCTTAGGCTGTGGCATCGGTCGAGAAGAATTTAACCCAGACAAACTGCGTTACCACTCTGTCATCATCATGACCGATGCGGATGTGGATGGTTCGCACATCCGTACACTGCTGCTGACGTTCTTCTTCCGTCAGATGCCGGAGCTGATTGAGCGTGGCCACATCTTTATTGCTCAGCCGCCGCTTTACAAGATCAAGCGGGGTAAGCAAGAGCTTTACTTGAAAGATGAGCAGGCCATGATTGATTACCTGACCACCACAGCATTGGATGGCGCAGGTTTATACGTCAATGCCGAGGCACCGGGAATCGCCGGGTCGCAGCTGGAAACACTGGTTAATCAATACCGCAATGTTATGAAGCGGATTGATCGCTTGGCGCGGGTATATCCGATCGAAGTGCTAAAACAGATTATCCATGCCACCGGCTTACAGGGTGAAACAAGCCTGAAAGACCGCGTGACGATGGAAAACTGGATTGCCGAGCTGCAGAAAACCATGGATGACATGGTGGCCTATGAAGGTGGCCCGCGCTATACCTTCTACCTGAAACAGGATGAAGAGCGCGGCTTACTGCTACCCACTGTATCATTGGTTGCCCACGGCGTAACGACCGAGTACGACTGGGGCCTAGATTTCTTTGAGAGCGCCGATTATCGGGCGATTTCAGCGCTGGGCGACACGCTTGACGGGTTGCTTGAAGAGGGCGCGTTTATTTCGCGTGGCGAGCGCCAGAAGCCGGTTGCGCATTTCTCCGAAGTGCTTGAATGGCTAATGCAGGAAGGCCAGCGTGGCTTGTCAGTACAGCGCTACAAAGGGCTAGGGGAAATGAACCCCGACCAGCTGTGGGAAACCACCATGGATCCAGATAGCCGCCGCATGCTACGCGTTACGATTGAAGATGCTGTCGCGGCCGATAAGATGTTTAATACATTGATGGGCGATGACGTAGAGCCACGCCGTGACTTTATCGAGACTAACGCGCTGGTTGCTAACCTTGACGTATAAGTCACGGTGCTGGAAATAGGATGTGGGCCTCGGTTTAAATGTTTCACGTGAAACATGCTTTTAACTTGCAGGCCTTTATCTGCGGATTGTATGACAGTACGAAAAAGTTAGCGCAGTACTGAAAATATAGCTAAAAATGAAAATGCCGCCGGTTTTAAACCTGCGGCATTTTTTTATGAAAAAATTTTTATAGTATAAATAGAAGCTTTATAAAAACAGGTTGGGGATAAGTAAGCTGCTGATAACTAGGCTGTTGATAAAATGATTACTTCTGCAGCGGAGAATGGTTAACTAAAAGCCAATCGACAAACTCTGCAAGATCAGCATGAATTCGTGCGCCTTCCAGGCCAATCGCCTTGGCTAACGTTTTCTCACCCTTACCCGTTTTTACCAATACCGGCCGACAGCCGCATGCCTTGCCCGCCTGTAAATCACGCAGGCTATCACCCACCATCCAGCTACCCGCCAAGCTTTGAAGATCAAGTTCGCGCTGAATATCATGCAGTAAGCCGGGCAGGGGTTTGCGGCATTGGCAGTCATCCTCGGGCCCGTGTGGGCAGTAAGCAATATGCGCAATGTGTCCACCGGCGGCTTCGACGAGCTGATTCAACCGAGCATGCATTGCCGAGAGCACGCTTTCATCATAGTAGCCTCGGGCAATACCAGATTGATTGGTTGCCACCGCCACAGTAAATCCAGCTTGGGACAGTTTGCCGATAGCGCTGATCGCTGAAGGGTAGGGCAGCCACTCTTCAAGCGACTTAATATACGCATCTGAATCCTGATTGATGACGCCATCGCGATCAAGAATAACCAGCTGCTGAGGGGAAGTAGGCATTATGTTTCCAACTAGAGACGCTGATTAAGCACCGCCAGCGCCTGCAAAGTAGCGCTAATTTTACGCCCATCGCTACCCAGGTACTTAAAGGGGATTTTTTTGCAGACGAAGAAGTCTAGACAGCGTGTTTTTAAACTGGTCTTGGACTTCCTGGCGGGCGTTATGTAACCCATCAATTAATGCAGGCGACAAGCGTTCAACCTGCATGGGCGATTTGTGTAGTTTGCCATACAGAGAAAAAATAAAGCAAAACCAATCACGCACCATACAGTTGACTGGACTATGTACCTTCCCGGGGTCAGTCTCAAAGTCGATAAAAACCGTCTTATCCTGGGTAACCAAAATATTGCGGGCAAATGCTTCGCTAAGATAACAGCCACGCGCATGCACGGCGTTCAACGCCTGAATGCTTTGCGTGAGTGTACTGTCGACTTCATCGACACTGCGTGCTTTTTTAAGCTTATCGAGCAGTGTTATGGCAGGCTGATCTGAAGACCCAGCATCCGCCAACAGAAGGGCGCGAGGGTGCTCTGCCAGTATCGTGGGAACCGCAATACCTGCGCTACTTAACGTTTTGATCCGCGCCGACTCCACCAGAATGCTTTGCTCGCCACCTAAATTAGGCACTGGTTTTAACACGTCAATATTACACCAGGCAGCCAACAGCTTTAGCGGCGCATAAGCAAGCTTCGAATTACGCTTGGCGGCACGTTTTAGCCATACTTTTTGGCCGTTAAGCGTATGGGACGCCATGTTCGCTTGCTGCTGGGGAAGCGAGTCCAATAAAAAGAGATCGTACACAGGGCATCTCCAAGGAGCTTAGGCTCCAGCCTTACTAGGCTTATCTACTAAGCAAAAAGACGACTTTAATATATTAAGTATTTTATTTTACCAAAAATCGATTATTTTTCACGATGTTTCACGTGAAACAAAGTGAGGCAATACGATAGATTTTTCGAAAATACAGTCAGCCCACTCAGCGGTGACTGTCTATGTGAATAGCCATCCTGCTAGTTTCACGCTGATGCAGGTGTGCTTACAGCGAAATCAATGCCACCGCTATAAACGCTGACAAGATAAATAGAGAGGTAAATAAGAAATGCCTTTTACCGGCGGCTTAAAGCCACCGGCAAAAGGTAGAAGGGAAGGAGATTATTGAGGGAGTAAGGAGATATCAGCAACGGCCAGGAAGAGCGCTTGAAGGCTAGCCAGGAGTGCTAAACGATTGTTGCGCACGGCCTCATCGTCTGCCATGACCATTACCTGATCAAAGAAGGCATCTACAGGCTCACGTAGGGTTGCTAGAACGTCCAGCGCCTGCTGGTAATCGCCTGTACCAAACAGTGGTGCTACCTGCTCCTGACGGCTGGTAACGGCTTTAAACAGCACCTGCTCGGCGTCTTCCTGCAGAAGTCTTGCATCAACCTCTAAGCTGCCGTTGTGTTCCTGTTTACTCAAAATATTAGACACGCGCTTATTGGCGGCGGCTAATGCAGCGGCCTCATCACGCTGAGCGAAGGCTTTCACGGCACGCAGGCGGCGGGCGAAGTCGAGCGGGTTGGTAACCGGGCGCGCACGTACGGCCAGATACATCTCTGCGCTAATGCCTTCTTCCTGCCCCCAGGCGCGGAAGCGGTCAAGCATGTAGGTCAGCACGTCATCAACCAGGCCTTCAGCCTTGGGCAGGGCCTGGTGCTGCTGAACAGCCGCGTCTAACAGCTCACGCAGATCAAGAGCCAGTTCGCCTTTAATCAGAATATTGAGTACGCCAATGGCGGCGCGACGCAGTGCGAAGGGGTCTTTGGCACCGGTTGGGCGCTGGCCAATACCGAAGATGCCCACCAGCGTATCTAGGCGGTCCGCCAGCGCCAGCGTCTGCCCGGTAAGGCTTTGCGGGATGGCGTCGGTGGCAAAGCGCGGCAGGTATTGCTCTTCAATGGCTTGAGCGACTTCGGCAGGCTCACCGTCCTGCTCGGCGTAGTAGCGACCCATAATGCCCTGCAGCTCAGGAAATTCGAGCACCATCTCAGTGACCAGGTCACACTTGGCAAGCGCCACAGCACGCTGAGCGTTAGCCACATCGCCATTAATCTTTTGTGCGATAAAGGTAGCAATCGCGGTGGTGCGGCGCGCCTTGTCGGCCAGAGTGCCTAACTGCTGCTGGAACACTACGCTTTCAAGCTGTGGAATACGCGAGGCAAGGCTCTGTTTGCGATCGGTATCGTAGAAGAAGGCGGCGTCGGCCAAGCGTGGGCGAATGACTTTCTCGTTACCCGAAATCACCTGCTGCGGGTCGGCACTATCAATGTTGGAGATAGTGATAAACAGCGGCTTGAGCTTGCCCTGATCATCCAGCAGGTGGAAGTACTTCTGGTTGGCCTTCATGGAGGAGATCAGACACTCCGCCGGCACGTCCAAAAAGCGCTCATCAAAGCTACCGGTAAGCGCTACCGGCCACTCCACCAAGCCGCTGACTTCAATCAGCAGGGCTTCGTCGATTACCGCATTGGCTTCCTGCACTTCGGCTTCGGACAGCACCTGTTCGCGAATACGCTCACGACGCTGCTCACGATCTGCCAGTACATAGGCATTCTCTAGCGTGGCAAGGTACTCATCGGCATGCTTGAGCTGAATCGCGTTCGGGGCATGGAAGCGGTGACCGTAAGTCGTGCAGCTCGCCTGAAGGCCTAACGCTTCGGCGGCGATGACGTCGCTGCCATACACGGCAACCAGCCAATGCACCGGGCGGGAGAACTCAATACGAGACGCACCCCAACGCATGTTTTTGGGCACCGGCAGGCCCTGAATGGCTTTACGCAGAATTTCGGGTAAAAGCGTCTGAATGCTTTCGCCTTGCTGCTGTTCACGGAAGCCAAGCCAGGTGCCCTTGTCGGTTTCCAGATGGATCAGTTCGTCCACGCTAACGCCACATGAGCGCGCGAAACCTTCGGCGGCTTTGGTAGGTACGCCGTCTTTAACGGCGGCAGCCAGTGCCGGGCCACGGCGCTCTACTTCACGGTCGGGCTGCTTGTCGGCAAGCTCGCTGACCTGTACTGCCAGACGGCGGGGGGTTGCATAGGCTTTAACGCTCTGAAAAGGAATTTCAGCTTCCTGAAGGCCTTTTTCAATCCCTGCGGCAAACGCATCGGAGAGCGCATCCAACGCCGTTGGCGGTAATTCTTCGGCACCTAGTTCTAATAAAAGCGTATCAACAGCCATTTATACGTCTCCCTGGTCGGCGAGTAGTTCGCGGCGAAGGGCCTCCGGGGCCATGGGGAAGCCTTCGGCTTTGCGCGACTCAAAGTAAGCAGCGGCGACGTCTCGCGCCATGGTGCGCACGCGTAAGATAAAACGCTGGCGTTCGGTCACGGAAATCGCGTGGCGGGCGTCCAGCAGGTTAAACGTATGCGAGGCTTTCAATACCTGCTCATAGGCAGGCAGCGGTAGGCGGGCATCCAGCAGTTTGCTGCACTCACCTTCCTGATGATCGAAGGCGGCAAAAAGATGGTCAACGTCAGCGTGTTCAAAGTTGTAGGCGGACTGCTCACGCTCGTTTTGCAGATACACATCGCCGTAAGTCACTTGGCTGCCGTCTGGGGCAATGGCCCAAACAAGGTCGTAGACGCTGTCGACGTTTTGCAGGTACATGGCAATGCGCTCAAGGCCATAGGTGAGCTCGCCGGTCACGGGGTAGCACTCGATGCCGCCCGCCTGTTGGAAGTAGGTGAACTGGGTAACTTCCATGCCGTTGAGCCATACTTCCCAACCAAGACCCCAGGCGCCCAAAGTAGGGGACTCCCAGTTATCTTCCACAAACCGCACATCGTGGATCAGCGGGTCCAGGCCTAAACGCTTGAGCGAGCCAAGGTACAGGTCCTGCAGGTTGCTCGGCGAGGGTTTCATTACCACCTGAAACTGGTAGTAGTGCTGCAGGCGGTTGGGGTTTTCCCCGTAACGGCCGTCAGTCGGGCGGCGGGAAGGCTGAACATAAGCCGCATTCCAGGATTCCGGACCAATGGCTCGCAGGAATGTGGCAGGGTGGAACGTACCCGCGCCAACTTCCATATCGAGGGGTTGGAGGATGACGCAGCCCTGTTCTGCCCAGTACTGTTGCAGAGCAAGGATCAAGCCTTGGAAGGTCGACACATCAGGCGTCGATTGGTTTGTCGAGACACTCATCGCAGAAAGCACCGTTGGCCATGAATTCATAAGCCGTCAAGTATACAATCCCAAGCAGATGGGTTATAGGCACGTATGCTAATAGGCACGTAAGCCAACACAACCGCTTTAGGTAAGGAGAGCGAGATGATCGTTGTAACAGGCGGAGCCGGTTTTATCGGTGCCAACATTGTCAAAGCACTGAATGCGCGCGGCCGTGACGATGTCATGGTGGTGGATGACCTGCGTGACGGCACTAAATTTGTCAATCTGGCCGACTGTACGCTAGCCGACTATTTGGATAAAGACGACTTTCTTGCCAGGGTTAAGACGGCATTACGCGGTGAGTTAACTGACCTACCTAGGATTGATGCAATTTTCCATGAAGGCGCCTGCTCTGATACCACAGAGTGGGATGGCCACTACATGATGGAAAACAACTTCGAGTATTCCAAGGTACTGCTCAACTACTGCGAGAAGTTCGGCATCCCTTTTCTATACGCGTCGTCGGCGGCCACCTATGGCGGGAGCGAAATATTTAAAGAAGCCCCCGAGCATGAAAAACCGCTCAACGTGTACGGTTACTCCAAACTGCTGTTTGATCAGCATGTGCGTTCGCGGTGGAACGAGCTGACGACACAAGTTGTTGGGTTTCGTTATTTCAACGTGTACGGCCCGCGTGAACAGCACAAGGGTAAGATGGCAAGCGTTGCCTACCACAACCACCTGCAAATCGGTAACGGCGAGAATCTGAAGCTGTTTGGCGCTTACGGCGGCTTTGATGCGGGTATGCAGAGCCGTGATTTCGTCTACGTGGGCGATGTGGTAGACGTAAACTTATGGTTTCTGGATAACCCCCAGGCATCGGGTATTTTTAACCTGGGTACCGGCCGGGCAGAGCCGTTTAAAGCAATTGGTGAAGCGGTCATCGACTTTTATGGCAAGGGCCAGATTGATTACGTCGACTTCCCTGAAGAGCTGAAAGGCCGCTACCAGAGCTATACCCGCGCTGATATTAGCCATCTGCGTGATTCAGGCTGCGATGTGGAGTTCAAAACCGTCGCCCAGGGTGTTAAAGCCTACCTGGAGTGGCTGAATGGCTAATTCCGCCAAGCGTCTGCTGGTGGTCGGCCCCTCGTGGGTGGGCGATATGGTCATGGCGCAAAGCCTGTTTATGACGCTTAAGGCACGCCATCCTGGGGCCATGCTAGGCGTTGTTGCGCCAGCGTGGTCGCAGCCCATTTTAGAGCGCATGCCCGAGGTCGATAAAGTCTTGCCGTTGAGCGTGGGCCATGGCGAGTTCGGCCTGGCCAACCGGCGCGAATTGGCGAATCAGTTGCGCGGGGGGTTTGATCGCGCCATTGTGCTGCCACGTTCCTGGAAGGCCGCGCTGGTGCCGTTTATGGCGCGGATTCCAGAGCGGGTGGGGTTTCTAGGCGAGCACCGCTATGGGCTTTTAAAGGAGCGCCGCAAGCTCGATAAGCAGGTGTTGGATCAGACCGTGAAGCGGTTTGTATCGCTGGGCTTACCCCTTGAAGAAACGCTCAACGGCGACTTCGTTATTCCCAGACCGCGCTTGAACATTGACCGGGATAACCTGGTTAATCTGCGCTTGGCGCATACATTGTCGTCGCGCCCGGCCATTGGCATGATGCCAGGGGCCGAGTACGGCCCTGCCAAACAGTGGCCGTTGGCCTATTTTCATGACCTGGCCAAGCGGCTTATTGGCGACGGTTTTGAAGTGCGGGTGCTGGGTGGGCCGAAAGATCATGATGCCGGTGAGATGATCGTTGCCGGGCTCTCCCACGCACATAACCTGTGTGGCAAAACCCAGCTGGCCGACGCCGTCGATCTGCTGGCTGACTGCTCGCAGGTGGTGACCAATGATTCGGGGCTAATGCATGTGGCGGCGGCGGTAGGCGTGCGTATTCATGCGCTTTACGGCTCCTCATCACCGGCCTATACGCCGCCGCTTACCGATAATGCGGTAATTCATTATCTGGGGCTTTATTGCTCACCGTGTTTTGAGCGCACCTGCCCCTTGGGGCATACCAACTGCTTGAACCAGCTGACGGTGGAGCAGGTGTATCAGGCAATGCACGCTGACCAGCAGCGCAAAAACGGCATCATTAATAAATAATTTCGATCTCGCCGGCCTGATCGGCTGGCGTTTCGGTGACCTGCACTGTCGGTTGCGGCTCTTCCTCGCGGCGCTGAGGGGCCAGCCCTTCCCATAAGCGGTGCTGCAGGGCCGTTTCCTGGCGCAGACGTTCGTTGAGTATTTCAATACCGTGCACTTCAACCAGCGTCGGCTTTTCACTGATTAGTGAGGCCCCAAGCCCGGCCCGGTGTTCGTTAAGCTCAAAGCCCATTTTCTCCAATATAGTGGGGAAAACATCCAGCATGGTGGCGTCACGGCGAATGCGCTGAGGCTCGATATGATCGCCCAGCATAATCAGCGTATTGTCACGATCGAGTGCCGTCAGTTGATCCCAGACGGAAACCCGCATGGTGAGGTGGTCGCTAAGAACGACGACCAGCGTATTATCCAATAAGCCTTCCTGCTGTAGCTCTTCAATGAATACCCGCGCCTCATAAGCCGAGCACTCTACCGAATAAAGGATATCCTGGCCGTCAAACTCGCCCTGCCGGTCAAGGCATGTTTGGGACGGGAAGCCGCTTGGCGCATGGCCGGCAAGGTTAAGATTAACCACTGCCCAGGGCCCGCTATCCTCTTCATCCAAACGGCGTATTTCATCAGCGGTGAAATCGTAAAGGGTATCGTCATAAATACCCCAGCTATTTATATACTCAGGGTCTTCAAGCTTAGGCGCGAACTCCTCTTTACCTTTGACGGTATTAAACTGATGGCCGCGATAGAAAAGCCCTTTACCTGCGAACTGAGTGCTAGCACCGCCTAAATAGCTCAGCCGGTAGCCGTGGGCGGCTAAAATATCGCCTAGGCAGTCAACGCCGGGTACCACGTGCGTGAGCGGTTCAAACTGGGTATCGTGTAAAAGCCCTGCGGGCATTAGCGGCACGCCACACTGGCTGGCAATCATGCCTGCCATGGTCCAACCGGTGTTTTCCATCTGGCGGATGCCTTCAAATACCAGCCCTTGTTCACCCAAAGTGTTTAGATCCGCATAGGCGTCATTAAAAATATCGTTGCCGTAAGTACGCTCAAGGCTTTCCAGGTACATAATTAGCAGGTTCGGCTTATGCTGCTGTTCGTCCGTGGGCGGCGGCATATAGCGTCGATTAAGCCACTCACCGTCATCTGCCACAATCGCTACGCTGCGTTGACCCAAGCCATATAGCAGCGGGTTGGCGGCCAACAAAACAATAGCAAAGTACCGCTCGGCAAGGCGCCAACGCTGGTCGTGGCGTGCAAGCCAGGTCACCGACCATAAGACACCCGCCATAACGACAATATACATAATGGCGGAGATCATTTTGCCAGCGCCACCGTGTTCGGCGATACCAGCCTGCAAATGGAAGAACACCGCGCCTAAATCAACACTGCCAAAGCTGTCGGCTAAATAGACATACACGCCCATCAAGCTGAGCGGTACCAATGACCACGGCCATATTCTGCGATAACGGGCATTTAGCGGCTTGCCCCAGGCAAGCTTGAGGCCAATGCCAATCCAGACCGCCGCGATCAGAAGCAGTGTCCACCAAGGTAGGCGGGTTAATACGGTTGCGGCATAACCCAGGCTGAGGCCAATCATAGCCAATGGCAGCCAAGGGGTAAGCTTAAATGATGTCAAGGTGGGCATGCCGTATCCCTTCGATATCCCAAAGTAAGCCTCTAAGCTTACCAAATGTTGTTATCGTAATGCGCAATTCATATTGTTATGGGCGTGCTAGCATTTATATTGAGGCACCCTGGCAAAATGCGCGGCTCTACGCGCTTACTAACCCTGACTGGCGAAGGTGATCTGTGCCAATTTCTGCCGTTTTAATTGTTAAAAATGAAGCACATCATTTACGTGAGTGTCTGGATACGCTGACCTGGGCCGATGAGATCGTCGTGCTGGACGCGGGCAGCCAGGATGAAACCTGTGCGATTGCGCGTGAGTATACGGATAACGTCAGCGTTAACACTGACTGGCAGGGGTTTGGCATACAGCGTCAACGGGCAGAGGCGTTGGCCCGCCATGAGTGGATATTGATGGTCGATGCCGATGAGCGTGTGACGCCACAACTGCGCGACAGCATTCTCAACGCAGTTCAACAGCCGCCCGCCGTTTACAGTGCTTGCCGCCTCTCATGGTGCTTTGGACGCTTTATCCGCCATTCCGGCTGGTATCCTGATCGCGTGCTGCGCCTCTACCCCAAAGCACAGGCTTCCTATAACGCAGCGCTTGTGCATGAAAAACTCGTAGTGCCGGAGAACCTGAGCGTTCAGCGACTTACGGGGGATCTGCTTCACTACACCTATCGTGATTTGCGCCACTACTTAGAAAAATCTGCCCACTATGCCCAAGCGTGGTCAGAGCAGCGTGCCGCGCAGGGCAAAACCGCGACGCTGGGTAGCGGTTTCATCCATGGGCTTGCCTGCTTTATCAAAATGTATCTGCTAAAGGCCGGCTTTAAAGACGGTAAGCAGGGCTTTTTACTGGCACTACTCTCAGCGCACTCAACGTTTAATAAATATGCCGACCTATGGATTCGCACCCGCACGTCCGCGCCTGAGAAGCGCTGATATCTCTTGGGCGGCGGTTGCTATATCAATCGCCGCCATATCCTGCTGGTTGGCCACGGCCGGAGGGCTGAACGCCAGGCGTTTTTCGGCGCTATTGCAGGTTTGCCAGCGCAGCGGCGTGGCCGAGCGTTTGGCGGGGTAAAATCCTGCAGTGGCAATATTCAGGCAGCCAGCAATATGCAGCGGGCCGGTTGAGCCCGCGATCAACATATCGGCGCCGGCAAGCTGAAGAGCAAAATCAGCCACATTTTGGCTAGCGGGCAGGCGTCTGGCAGTAATGCCTGTCTGGGCCAGCTGATCGACCAGCGCCTCGGCATGGGCGTCTTCACTAGGCCCTGCGCTGATTAGCCAGCTAACGTTGTCGGTCGTCTGATTGATGAGCGCAATAAGCGCCGCGTACTGATCAAGTGAGAGATTAACCGCCGAGCCACCGCTACCCGGATGCACGACAACGATGGGGCTGTCAGCTTCTGGGTTAGTTTCCCGAGTAGTCTCGAGCAACACTTGCCGTTGGCGCTGCGTATCGCTTAGCGGCCAGAAGGGCGGCGAAGGGAGTGCTGTAAGCTTAAGCGAAAGCCTTGCCAACAGCTCGCAGGCCAGATCCACGTTGTACTGGTACTCAGGCTTTGCCGATTGAGAGCGGCGCTGGCGTATTCGAGCGTTATAAAACAGCTGTGCCCACTTGGTCGCCGGTGCGACGCGCAGCGGTATTCCCGCTCGCCAGCCCAACAGGCCAATACGCGGGGTTGAGAAAAGCGTTAGCAGAGCATCAAATTGGGCGGCTTTGACCTCGGCAAGCAAGGCTTTTTGAGCCGCAGCGTCAGCCTGGCGGCCAGGGTCAATAATGACCTCGTCGACCCACGGGCACGCGCTGGCCAATGGCGCAGTGTAAGCGGGCACCAATACCGTGATATGCGGGGTAGGCGATGCACTTTTTAAGCATGCCAGCGCCGGCCATGCCAGCATAAAGTCACCGATTTTGTCGTTGCGAACAACGAGCAATTTCTTCGCCATGGTTTAAGCCCCGTTAATTGCAGCCTGTATACTACAAGAGATTGTATTCATTGTTTAACGGTGCGTAGCTGGGTAGGTGAGGTGATGGCAAATAAAGTGCTGCAACTATGTATGTCCGACGGCAAAGGCGGGATGGAGCTATATGTCGATCGCGTAATGGGTGACCTGAAAGACGAGGGCTGGGAGGTCATCGCCATCTGCCTTGAAAACACTAAGGTGGAAGCGTATATGCAGCAGAATAACGTGCCATATAAAGCCTTTAAAAGTAATGCAAGCGCGCTGGCGCGTGTCATCAGCCTTCGTCGTTGGCTAATACAGGAAGGCGTCCGCATTGTTCATTGCCATAAGTCGAGTGACTTAAGATTAAGCTCGTTATTAAAGTGTTTGATGCCTGGCTTGAGAGTGCTTTATACCGATCATGTCGGTGGGCAGCGGCCCAAGAAGAACCCTTATCACCGGTTTGCTTACGGCAAAGTGGATCGTGTTTTATCCATTAGCCAGGCGACTTACCAGCGTAATGTCAGCAATCTGCCCGTCAATCGTGAACAGGTTATCTGCCTGCCCCATGGTGTCGATACCAATAAGTACCGGCCTTGTTATGATCTGGACGCCATTCGCATCAAGCGCGATGCGCTGGGCATTCCTCGTGACGCGGTCGTGATTGGGTTGCCTGGGCGCGTAACGCCGGGGAAGGGCCAGGATATCTGGGTGAAAGCGCTGCTTGAGCTTGATCCTGAGCTGAATTTCTATGCGCTCTCTATCGGTGGCACCGATTACGATTCAGGCGGTGTGGAAAGCTTTTATCAGGGTTTACAGGCGCTGATTGTGGATACCGCGCTGGAAGACAAGATTACGTTCCTGGGTCACCGTAACGATTTAACCGACATACTGCCGGTGCTCGATCTAGTGTGTATTCCCTCAGAAAACGAAGCCTTTGGCCTGACGATTATTGAGTCAATGGCATGTGGCATGCCGATTATTGGGTCAAATACCGGCTCGCTGCCAGAGTTGGTCGATAGCGCCTCAGGCGTCTTAGTAGGTCCTCACGACATTAGCGCATGGTGCGCTGCGATGGATGCCATGGTGCGTAATGACGCCACGCGTCAAAGTATGGGCAAAGCCGCCCGGCAGCGCGTCGAGCAGCACTTCAGCAACAAACAGCATGTGAAGCGCTTAATTGAGGCTTACAGTGCTTCTGCCTAGTTTTTATGAGCATTGTTTTTAGGAACATCGTTTGTATGAACGTCGTTTTTATTAGCACCGTTTTTATTAACTATTAACATAGCCTTCATGAATGCAGGCCATCACGTCAGCTACTTGGGACGGGTGGCTGAATTTAGCCACCGAGCGGGAAAGGCGTGCCAGGTTAGCGGCTTGCCACTTGCCCGGCGGGCGCAGGCGGCAGCGGTCTAGATCAATTAGCCAGGGCGTGTTGCCTGGGTCAACCAGTATGTTACGTGCGTTAAGATCGACATGATCAAGCCCTGCAGCGTGAAAGCGCTTAATCATTGCGCCTACTCGCGTAAGCAGTGCGTTATCGGCTTTATCGTCAGCGAGTAGAGCGGCAAATGCTTGGGCCCCTGGGATTCTCACCGTTATCAGCGCCGCCTCGTAAGTAAGAGCGTGGCGCGTTACGCAGCAGGCAATCGGTGCGGGCACTGGCAGGCCCTGCTCAAAAAGCGACGCGGTTAATCTTAGCTCCTGAAACGCACGGGTACGCTCGGCACCTGTCCATAGGTAACGCTTTTCACTGAGCTTGGCTACCATGCCGCCGCGCCGGTAGGGGCGCAGTACCCACTGTTGGCTAGGCGTTGCCTGTAGAAAAAGGCTGCTTCCCCGGCCAGGCGCTTCGCCTACCACCAAGGCTTGCTGGCGCCAGTAATCGGCCGTAAATAGACGCGGCTGGATTTTGTGTGATCCCGGTGCGTCACTTAAACTGTCTGCATCATGTAACATCAGACTATTTTTTTGCCGGAGTGCCGTTAAGCGCATGAAGCCCTCGTTGCCTGCTGAACCCAACCACATTGCCATTTTGCGCCTCTCCGCTCTGGGAGATGTGTGCAATCTCGTGCCAACGGTACGCGCATTGCAACGCCAGTGGCCCCGTGCGCGTATTACCTGGATTATCGGCAAGGGGGAGCACAGTCTACTGGCGGGACTTTCCGGGGTCGAGTTTGTCGTTTACGACAAGTCGACCGGGCTTGCCGGCATGCGTACCTTGTGGCGTGAGCTTGCTGATACGCGCTTTGACGTGCTGTTGCATATGCAGCAGGCGATCCGCGCCAGTATTCTGTCGTTGGGGCTCAAGGCCAACGTTCGCGTGGGCTATGACAAAGCCCGCGCCAAGGATGCCCAACACTGGTTTACCCAGCACCAGTTGAAGCCCCACGCCCAGGCACACGTGCTGGAATCCTTTATGGATTTTGCCCGGCTGCTGGGCGTGACCGATGATCGCCTGGAGTGGAACATGCCGGTGCCGGTCACAGCCCTTGATGAGGCGCGGGTCATCAGCGGCGAGTCACCCTATTTGGTCATCAACCCGTGCAGCAACGCACGTCTGCGTAACTTTCGTAACTGGTCGGTTGAGGGCTACGCCAGCGTCATTGAACATGCCTGGGTCCACCACGGTCTAAAAAGCGTTTTGACCGGGGGAAGCAGCTCGCTTGAACGCGAGATAGGCGAGCAGATAGAAAAGCTGTGCCAGCCAGATAGCGTAATCAACGCCATTGGTGGCACCTCGCTGAAAGGCGTACTGGCGCTAATTGGTCAGGCGCGAGCAGTAATTGCCCCGGATACCGGCCCGGCACATATGGCCAATGCTATGGGCACTCCTACGTTGGGTCTCTATGCCACCACCAATCCTCAGCGAGCAGCGCCCTATTGCTGGCGCGACTTTGCCGTCAATGCCTACCCCGACGCCGTAAGCGCCTATCTGCATAAATCGGTAGATGAAGTGACCTGGGGACAGCGGGTACGCCATCAGGATGCGATGCAGCTTATTAAAACCGATACCGTTATTGCCCATCTGGATGCGCTATTAGCCCATACAGCACCAGACACCGCCGCAGGATCTATCCATGAAAGTTGATTTAACCGCCCTGGAACACGCTCATATACTGGTCGTTGGCGATGTCATGCTCGACCGCTACTGGCACGGCGGCACCTCGCGCATTTCACCAGAAGCGCCGGTGCCGGTGGTTCGCGTTGAAGATGCGGATGATCGACCTGGTGGTGCCGCCAACGTGGCCCTCAACGTGGCCTCGCTGGGGGGACATGTGGCACTGGCGGGTGTGGTGGGAGATGACGACAACGCCAACCTGCTGGAAGCCCAGCTGCATACATCCAATGTAAGTACTTACTTTCAGCGCAGTGCCGATATACCGACGATTACCAAGCTGCGTGTGATGAGCCGTAACCAGCAGTTGCTGCGCCTGGATTTTGAGCAGCGTCTGGATAACGTCGATACCAATGACCTGCTGTCTCAGGTAGAGCAGGCTCTGCCTGACTGCGATGTAGTGATTCTGTCTGACTACGGTAAAGGCACCCTCAATCAGGTCGAACGGCTGATTGCCCAGTCGCGCGCCCACGGCAAACGCGTGCTGATTGACCCCAAGGGGCAGGACTTCAGCAAATATCGCGGGGCGAGCTTGATTACCCCCAACCTGACGGAATTTGAAGCCGTCGTAGGTCCATGCGCAAGCGATGCCGAGCTTGCCAAGCGTGGGGAAGCGCTACGTGCCGAACTTGAGCTGGAGGCGCTTTTAATCACCCGGAGTGAAAAAGGCATGACCCTGATTCGTGAAGGGCTGGCGCCTATTCATCTGCCTACGCGTGCCCAGGAAGTCTTTGATGTTACCGGCGCAGGCGACACGGTGATTGGGTTAATGGGTCTGGCGCTTGCCGCTGGTCACGGCCTGCCGGAAGCCATGATGCTGGCGAATCTGGGAGCCGGTTTGGTGGTCGCCAAGCCCGGCACCGCGACGCTATCCGTAGCCGAGCTATATACCGCGCTGCATGGCGATAAGCTCGCCGAGTTCGGCGTGATTGAGCAGGCGTCGCTGATTGACGCAGTACGTGCCGCTCAACTGCGCGGCGAGCGGGTCGTTATGACCAACGGCTGCTTTGATATTCTCCATGCGGGTCATGTTGCATACCTGGAGCAGGCCAAGCGCCTGGGGGATCGCTTGATTGTCGCGGTCAACGATGATGCGTCCATTGGCCGTTTGAAAGGCCCCAAGCGGCCCATCAACCCGCTTAATCGGCGTATGCAGGTGCTGGCAGGTCTTGGTGCGGTCGATTGGGTCGTGCCGTTTAGTGATGACACGCCGCAAGCGCTGATTGAAGCCGTTCTGCCCGATATTCTGGTCAAGGGCGGTGATTACCATCCTGATGATATCGCGGGAGGAGAAGCCGTTCGAGCCAACGGGGGAGAGGTGAAGGTCCTCGGGTTTGAAGATGGCGTATCGACGACCGCGATGATTAGCTCCATTCTGGACCGCGAAGGCTAATGGGTCGAATCAGCTGGCCGCGGCTTGGCTATTCTGCGGTGCTCTATGCGCTTGCTCCGCTGATTGGCTGGCGCATCTGGCGCGAGCAAGTGCCCACTTACTCACGCTGGCAGCGGCTAGGCTTGTGCCTTGGCGCGCTACCAGCGTCGCCGCGCATCTGGCTGCATTGTGCGTCGGTCGGTGAGGTACGCGCTGCCCGCCCGCTTATTGATGGCCTGCTTGCCCGCTACCCGCGCCATAGCCTGCTGTTGACCACCATGACCGCGACGGGTGCCCAACAGGTGCAGGCGTTGATGGATGAGCCGCAATCTGATCGCAACCGGCTCACACACTGCTTTTTACCCCTGGATTTCCCCGGCGCGGCCAAACGCTTTGTGCGCCAGGTAAATCCGGAGCTGGCCATCATGTTTGAAACCGAACTGTGGCCCAACCTGCTTTCCGCCTGCCAGCAACGCAAAGTGCCGGTCGCCGTGGTCAACGGCAGGCTCTCGCTTCGAGCATTTAAACGCTATCAGAAAATCGCTTCATTAATGGCCCACACGCTGGCCGATGTCGATTGGCTGGCAGCCAAGTCCGATGCCGATGCCGAGCGGTTTAAAACCCTCGGCGCGACGATCTCAAAAACGGCGGTAGTGGGGTCGTTAAAGTTTGAGATGGATCTGCCGGACAGCGCTTTAGCTGAAAGTGAGCGTTTACTTACCCAGTGGGGCAGGCGGCCTGTTTGGGTCGCCGGTTCTACTCGCGACGGCGAAGAAGCGCTGCTGCTTGAAGCGCATCGCCAGTTGCTACCCCAGTATCCTGATGCGCTGCTGGTGCTCGCTCCGCGCCACCCGCAGCGCTTTGATGAAGTCGCGGCACTGTGTAAGGCGGAAGGATGGAAGATGAGCCGACGCAGCCAGGGCGAACCTGTTACCCAGGCGACGCAAGTTTATATCGGCGATACGCTGGGTGAGCTTGCCATCCTCTACGGCGCGGGTCAGGTAGCGTTTGTGGGCGGTAGTTTAGTGCCGCTTGGCGGGCATAACGTGCTTGAGCCGGCAGCGCTAGGCAAACCCGTCCTCAGCGGCCTCTATATGGAAAATTTTGTCGATGTGGCCGAGCCCCTGCAAACCGCGGGGGCACTCACGCTGGTGGAAGATGTGGGCGCTTTAGTAAAGGCGTTACGCAGCCGCTTCGCTGATCCAGCGCGTTGTCTACAAGAAGGCCAGGCTGGTCAATCCGCTATCAAGGCCAGCCAAGGCGCGCTTGCACGCACTCTGAATGGCCTCGAGGCGTTGCTTAGCCCTTATCGCCCTAGCCCTTAGCGCACGCTGCGCTCGACGCCGCCTTCTTTACCCAGCAGCAGTACGTCAGCCCCACGAGCGGCAAACAGGCCATTGGTCACCACGCCCACAATGGCGTTGATTTTGGCTTCCATGGTGATCGGATCTTCAATCATAAAATCGTAGCAGTCGATGATCTGGTTGCCGTTATCGGTGACCACACCCGGGCGATACACCGGGTCGGCGCCCAGCTTAACCAACTCACGCGCAACGTAGGAGCGCGCCATGGGAATTACCTCGACGGGCAGAGGGAAGTCACCCAGGGTATCCACACGTTTTGAACCATCGGCAATGCAGATAAAACGTTCGGCACACGCCGCGACGATTTTTTCGCGGGTAAGTGCGGCGCCGCCGCCTTTGATCATATGTAAGTGAGCATTCACTTCGTCGGCGCCGTCGATATAGAAAGGTACTGTACCGACATTGTTAAGCTCAAACACTTCAATACCCAAGCTCTGCAAACGTTTGGCGCTGGCTTCCGAGCTTGCGACTGCGCCCTTAAAGCGGTCGCGCAGCGGCCCCAGGCGATCAATAAACAGGTTCGCCGTGGAGCCTGTACCGATGCCCAGCACGGTGTCTTTTTCAAGCCCTGGTGTGATTTCGTGAATAGCTGCGTCCGCGACGGCGGCTTTGAGTTCATCTTGTGTCATAGTGGGCCTTAGTAGATCGGGGAAATGAAGTTATTGCGCTAGTATACCGACCAAATCGCTGGCTGCCGATGGAAACACAGTAGACGTCGGCAGGCGTAATCTGCTACCAATACAGGCTTTGTTTGCGTCTTAACACTTGTTGTAAAGACGCTTGAAATGACCGCCATCACTATCACGCTTTTTCCCTTTGGATACCTGCATGCTTGAAGCTACCGTCAAAAAGATTCTCCAGGCCAACGTTTACGAAGCCGCTTGTGAGACCCCGATTTCGCCTGCTCCCTTTTTGTCGCGTCGTTTTAACAATCAGATTTTGATTAAGCGCGAAGATCTCCAGCCGGTATTTTCGTTCAAGATCCGCGGCGCCTATAACAAAATGGCCCAGCTTTCTGATGAGCAAAAAGCTAAGGGGGTGATTGCCGCTTCGGCAGGTAACCACGCGCAAGGCCTTGCCATGGCAGCAAAATTGATGGGTGTTAAGGCGGTGATCGTGATGCCGCGCATTACGCCGGAAATCAAGGTCCAGGCCGTGCGTGCCCGGGGAGCCAAGGTCGTGCTTAAAGGCGATGCATTTGCCGCTGCTGCCGAGCATGCCCAAGAACTGATCAAAGAGCATGGCTACACCTATATTCCGCCCTTTGATGATATTGACGTGATCGCGGGCCAAGGCACGATTGGGGTAGAAATCCTGCGTCAGCATAGCGGACGCCTGGACGCTATTTTCGTGCCCGTGGGCGGCGGCGGGCTGATCGCCGGTGTGGCGGCCTATATCAAGTATCTGCGCCCGGACATTAAAATCATTGGCGTTGAAGCCGAAGACAGCGCTTGCCTGAAAGCCGCGCTAAAAGCCAACAAGCGCGTAATACTCGATCAGGTGGGCGTATTTGCTGAAGGCGTGGCGGTCGCGCAAATTGGCGAAGTACCGTTCTCGCTGGTGAAAGACCTGGTCGATGATGTGATCACGGTCAATACCGATGAGATGTGTGCCGCCGTTAAAGATATTTTTGAGGATACCCGGGCGGTTGCTGAGACCTCTGGCGCGCTGTCGCTGGCCGGTCTGAAAAAATACGTGCAGCAAACCGGCGCTGAGGGTGAAACGCTTTTATGCATCAATTCGGGCGCTAACACCAACTTTGATCGTCTGCAGCATATTGCCGAGCGCACGGAACTTGGCGAGCAGCGTGAAGCCATTTTGGCGGTCACCATTGCCGAAAAACCCGGCAGCTTTAAAAAGTTTTGCCGCACGCTGGGTAAACGTATGGTTACCGAGTTCAGTTACCGCTACGCGGATGCCACAGAAGCGCATATTTTTGTCGGCGTTCAGGTAAAGCCCGGCGGTGAAGACCGTCAGGCGGTCATCGAAAGGCTGCGTGAGGGCGGTTATCAGGTAGAAGACTTAACCGATAATGAACTGGCCAAGCTGCATATTCGGCATTTAAGCGGTGGTCGCCCAAGCGTGCATTTTGAAGAAGAGCTTTACCGCTTTGAGTTCCCTGAGCGCCCGGGTGCGCTGATGAACTTCCTGACCCAGCTGCCCCATGACTGGAACATCTCACTGTTCCATTACCGCAATCACGGGGCTGCCTACGGACGCGTATTGGTCGGTATGCAGGTGCCCAGCAGCGACCAGACGCATGTTGCTGATTATTTGGATGCGATTGGCTATCGCTATTGGAATGAAAGTGACAATCCGGCTTACCGACTGTTTATGGCGTAATAAGCTGCTTTGTGTAGGTAAGTAGTTACTAACCGCTTAGTCCAGGGCTGCCAAGGGCTGATAAATTATCAAAACGTCTAAATAAGCTAAAAAATAGTCTGTTTTGCCGTTGTCATTGAGGCCCTTATAGTCCTATAGTCATCAGCGAATTTATGAGAAGCCTCATCCCCTCTCAATGAGTTGGGATGATGCACTAGTGCAATGGCGTAAGTGGTGGAGAAGCGGCATGCGGCGTAAGAAGCCTGATATGGTGATGGCATTAACGGTGGTGTTTTTATTAGGCGTATTGGCCACTGGCTATGCGCAAGCGTTATCGGGAAGTTAACCGTAACGTCAGGGCATCACCGCCCGTCACTATAAGGCGATACGAGCTGACCCCTACAGGGTCAGCTCTTTTTTTTGCCTGCCCGCACCACGCCAAGGTCGCTGACGACGGCGCTTAAGGGTACGTCCCAAGGTTCCACGGGTAGCGATTCAACCTGCTGGAAGGCATGGGCAACACCGACTAACGCAGGCGCAGGGCCTGGGCGACGCATAAAGGCTAGGCTTCGGTCATAAAAGCCGCCGCCCATGCCCATGCGGTTAGCCTGGGCATCAAAGCCCACCAGCGGCACGATAAGCGTATCTAAGGCCCAGGCGGGTAACCGGTTGCGGCGTTGAGCGGCAAAGCGTGTATCCGGTTCTGGTATGCCAAAGCGGTTTTTTACCATGGGCGTGTTGGCGTGGTAAGCCACAAACCAGAGTGAGTTATCGCTGAGCGGACGCAGTACGGGCAGATAGACGTCGACATTTCGCTGACGAAACCAGGACAACAGAGGGGTTGGATCAATTTCACCGTTTACCGGCAGATATAAGCTGATACGCCGAGCACGTTGAATTTCAGGCAGGTGTTTAAGTTGCTGACAAAGGCGGCGAGCGGCTTGGCGCTGCTCTTGCTTTGATAATTCAAAGCGTTTACGCCGCAGCTTAAGGCGCAAGGCGCGCTTGGCCTCAGGATGATGCAGGCTATCCATAAAATAAGTGTTCCCCAGAGTGCCGCTGTCATTCTGGCCCTGAACCTACTGGTTCAGAGTGGGTGGCCGCAGCCAGACCGTCAGGCTTTCCGACGCACGGACATGCACACGGGGCTGGCTAGCATTTGGCCCCCTGGGTACTGCGCATAGGCTCGAGGGACTATAACGACTGGCGTACACCCCAGGGAACCCCGCTATCCTAACAGAGCCAGCGGCGATGCCAAAGTGTTGAGTGAAAGGTTAACTAAGGTTGGCGGGTTTTAGCCAATGCCCGCTCAAGGCGATCGTTCAACCGGTTTAAGTTGGCTTCGCTTGCGCGATGCTCATCCAGGGCTTCCAGTAGCTCATGGGTGATATTAAGCGCTGCTATCAGCGTGACCCGTTCACTGCCCAGGGTGCCACTTTGTGCATTAATGCCATTCATGGCACGGTCCAGGTAGCGAGCTGCGCGATCAAGCTTGGCTTCTTCTCCTGTATCGCAGGCAATCATATAGCTGCGCCCGAGAAGGGTAATTTCTTTCGTTGGCCGCTTGGCGTTACTCATTTAAAGCTCCGGCGCGGGCCAGCGAGGGGCCCAATGCGTTAACATCATGGCATAGGAAAAACAGACGTCGCTCACTATAAGAGAGGCGCTTGCGCGGGGTCAACGCGCAAGATGCCGGGATGTCTTAACGTATGATCCATTTACACAGCGAGTTATTACTATGTCACTGATCGATGAACGCCAGGATTTTTCTGACGTTGCCGATGTTTTTCTGTTGCATGGAAGCATGCAGTCACCGGCTTTTTTGGATGGTCGCTTAAGTGCGCTTTTGGCGCTGCGTGATGTCAGCGCAGAAGCCTGGCTTGAAGAAGTGTGCATCAGCCTGGGGGTTGAGCAGCCTCGCGATCAGGCCAGCGCGGAGCGTCTGTTGGGCTGGCGTCGGCAAACGCTGGAAGCACTTAGCGCCAGCGACCTGAACTTCGCCCCGCTACTGCCTGATGAGCTGTTCTCGTTAGGTGAGCAGGCCCAGGGGCTAAAAGAGTGGACGCTGGGCTTTATGGAAGTGGTCGAGGACGTAGTGGATGGGGAGCTTCGCGAGCGCTGGTCGCAAACCCTGTGTGAAGCCATTGACGACTTGGCGGGCATCGGCCATATCGAAACAGATATCGACGACAGTCCTGAAAATGAAAACGATCTATTTGCCCTGACTGAGCATGTACGTATGGCAGCCATGCTGCTGTATACCGAGCAGCACCCGGGTAAACCCCAGGTCGAGCAAGCCGACGCGCCCGTTCACTAATCTTTCGGAGTCTGTATGTTGCCTGAGCTACTTCCCCGGCCGCCCGCGATCACCGTGAGTGAGTATCGCACGCGCCGTGACGCTTTGATGGCGCAGTTGCCTGCCAATGCAGCGGTTGTACTGCCCGGCGCCTCACTGGTTACCCGTTCTCACGATAGCGAATACGCGTTTCGTCAAAACAGCGATTTTTACTATCTGACCGGGATTATCGAACCTGATGCGCTGTTGGTTCTGCTGCCGGGGCGTGAGGCGGGAGAAAGTATTGTGTTCTGCCAGGACCGCGACCCGACGAAGGAAGCATGGACCGGCCGTCGTCTGGGTGCCCGAGGCGTTGAGCGCGAGCATGGTATTGATCAGGCATTTGAAAATGCTGATCGTGAAACGCTGTTACCCGCTCTGCTTGAAGGGCGCGAACTGCTTTATATGCCGCTGGATAATCCCGACGCGCTAGGCATTGCCGAAGAAGCTTTTTCTGCCGCGCTGGCCGGGCTTCGTCGTGGGCAGGCGCCGTTAAAGGGCTGGCTTGACGTTAGTGGATTGATTCATGAGATGCGTCTGATTAAAAGCGCAGCGGAAATTGACCTGTTGCGTCACGCCGCCGCGGTGTCGGCCAAGGCCCATGTGCGCGCTATGCAGGTATCTCGCCCCGGGCTTTTCGAGTACCAGCTGCAGGCCGAGCTTGAGCATGAGTTTGTCTGGCAGGGCGGCAGTGCGCCCGCCTACAGCACCATTGTGGGCGGCGGCGCCAATGCCTGTGTATTGCACTATATTGAGAACGATGCGCGGTTAGTCGATGACACACTGGTGTTGATTGATGCGGGTGTAGAGTTTGATCTCTATGCAGGCGATATTACGCGCACCTTTCCGGTGGGCGGCCGGTTTAGTGATGCGCAGCGAGCCCTCTATCAGGTCGTGCTTGATGCCCAGGAGCGGGCAGTCGAGGCGGTAAAACCTGGCGCCACGCTTATCGATATCCATCAGACTGTGGTGAAGGATCTAACCGCGGGACTGATGACGTTGGGCCTGCTGGAAGGCGATGTACAGGCGCGAATCGATGATGAAAGCTATCGACGCTTTTACCTGCATTCCACCTCTCACTGGCTGGGCCTGGATGTTCATGATGTGGGCACCTACCGGCTGGATGAGCAGACACCGCGCCCGCTTGCCGCTGGAATGGTTTTGACCGTTGAGCCGGGTCTTTATATTCCTGATGAAGATGATATCCCAGAGCCTTATCGGGGCGTAGGTATTCGCATCGAGGATAATTTGGTCGTGACTGCTCATGGTCATGAAAACCTGACGTCGGGTGTGCCAAAGCAAGTAGCTGACATTGAAGCGCTGATGGTTAAATAATAAGCAGTTTCATACGGCTTGAGTTGGCATTATGTAAATTACATTACACCATTACAGGGTGGTGGTGAGTTAGTGAACAGGAGACGCCAATGGCGCAGTCGGGGCATACGCCAGCACAGACGACCACCCACGATATTGTCATCGTCGGGGGTGGGCTAGTGGGCGCCAGCTTAGGCTGCGCACTGGCTCCACTGATCGAGCGCTATGGTTGGAAAGTCGCAATTATCGAAGCGGCCCCGCTTAATGACGCGCCGCTTGACGAGAGTTGGCAGCCAAGCTTTGACGCCCGGGCAAGCGCTATTGCCGAGGGCTCTGCGCAGCGCTTTCGCCAGTTGGGCGTCTGGGAGGCCATGCAGGCGGAATCGACACCTATTCGAAATATTCATATCAGCGAGCGCGGGCGATTGGGTGCTACGCGCCTCAGCGCTCAGGAACTGGGTGTCGATGCGTTGGGGCATGTTATTCCCAATGCCTGGATGGGACGGGTGCTTCATCGCCACTTAAGAACCCTGCCGGTCGAGTGGTATTGCCCGGCCAAGGTAGACAAGCTCTCACCTGAAGCAAACGGCCACTACTTGCGCCTTTCTGACGGTAGCGAACTGCGTGCAGCATTAACCGTACTTGCCGACGGTGGCCGTTCGGGCCTTAAAGAGCAGTTGGGCATCAGCAGCCGGCGTAACTCCTATGAGCAGACCGCACTGATTGCTCATGTAGGTATCAGCCAGCCCCACCAAGGGGTGGCTTATGAGCGTTTTACCCAGGAAGGGCCGATGGCTCTTCTGCCTCTTCCCGGACAGGCAATGGAATTGATATGGACACACCCTTCGGGACAGGAGCAGGCGCGAATGGCGTTGCCGGATCGCGAATTCCTCTCTCAGTTACAGGCCGCTTTTGGCGATCGTGTAGGACGCTTTATCCGGGCAGGCAAGCGCTATAGCTATCCGCTTTCGCTGGTGACGGCAGAAGAACCGGTTCGCCCAGGGCTTGCGGTTCTGGGCAACGCCGCCCATGCACTGCATCCGGTCGCCGGGCAGGGCTTTAATCTGGCGCTGCGCGGTATCATGGATTTAGTCGAAGCACTTGAGCAGGGCGAACAGGCCAAGCGGTCACTGGGCGATATGGCCACGCTGCTGGCTTTTGAGCAAAAGCGGGCGCGTGATCGCAGCAATGTGATTCACTTTAGCGATGGCCTGGTGCGCCTGTTTGGTCAATCATTGCCGTTACTGCCGCATGCCAGAGCCGCGGGACTGATTGGCCTTAATCTAATTGGGCCGTTGCGTCGCGGCTTAGCACGCCGGGCGATGGGTTTGGAGCGTTAATTATCAACCGCTCGCCCGGGCTTAAGTAAAGCGCGAACCAACCGCAGGATAATCAAGATCAGACCCAAGGAACGCTATGGATACGCATGCGACACAAACTGACCCTACCCAATGCTTTGACGTTGTCGTCGTTGGTGCGGGCGTAGTCGGGACGGCGCTGGTTGCCTTGCTGGCGCAGGCGGGCATACGCGTTGGATTAGTTGAGACACGTAACGAGCCGCTTGGCTGGGAGTCGATCGACAAGGCGCTGCCAGGCCCTCGGGTAAGCGCATTAACGCCGGTATCCCAGCGCTTGCTCACCCATTTGGGCGTATGGCCCGCGATGGCCGAGTGTCGTGTAACGCCTTACCGCTATATGCAGGTCTGGGACGCCGATGGCAGTGGGGAGATCAACTTTTCTGCCGATGAAGCCGGGGTGTCCGTGCTTGGACATATCGTTGAAAACGCGGTCACCCAAGCAGCGCTAAACGATCAGGTGCTTGGTCACCCCAACGTAACGTGCTTTTTTGGGGCGACGTTACGGGCGCTGCAAACCTCGGTCACCGGGCGCTGGTTGAAGCTGGCTGACGGGCGCACACTGCATGCGCCGTTGCTGGTGGCGGCGGACGGCGCGCGCTCAACGCTGCGCGAAATGGCCGAGATAGACGTTGTCAGTGATGACATGGGCCAGGAAGCCGTGGTCACTACCATCAAGTGCACGCAAACCCATGGCAGCACTGCGCGCCAAGCGTTTCTGGCGGGCGGGCCGCTGGCTTTTTTACCGCTTACCGTGGACGGCGACGCGCGTTATTGCTCAATTGTCTGGTCGACCACGCCTGAGCACGCCTCAACGCTTGGCCAGTTATCGCGCGAAGCTTTGGGCCAGGCGCTAGACGAGGCATTTGGCCATCGTTTGGGCGACGTTGTCGCCTGTGATCAGACATACCGTTTTCCGCTGGTGCAGCGCCATGCAAAGCAGTATGTGCTGGCGCACTTTGCGCTGGTGGGCGATGCCGCACACAGTATTCACCCACTGGCAGGGCAGGGCGTTAATCTGGGCCTGATGGATGCAGCGGTACTTGCCGAAGAAGTGATTAGTGCCTGGCGACGCGGTGCCCCCTGGGGCGAGCTAAGTACGCTACGCCGCTATGAGCGTCGGCGGCGTCTGGACAATAGCGCCATGCTAGGCCTGATGAAGGGTTTTAGAGAGCTATTTGGTACCCAAATGCCGGTGTTGACGTTAGTGCGCAACCTGGGCATGAGCGGTATGAATCGACTCAGTCCTTTAAAGCGGATGGTAATGCGGCAGGCCACCGGAGAGCGCGGGCGCCTGCCGCTTAGCTGTCGTTAACGGCGGCGGCGATCCACCACGTTGAGTGCTTTAAGCAAGTTAAGCGCTTCGCTCATCTGGTAGTCGTCGCGCAGCCGTTCAGTCGCTGACATGCGTGCCTGTGTTGCTGGCTGCTGGGCGTCCAGGTGGCCGCCTAAATCCGACTCGCGAAGTTCCAGGCGGCTTTCGGCCACTTCGAGGCGGCCGCGCACCACCTCTACATCTGGAACAATGCCCTGGGCCTGAATGGAGCGCCCGTTCGGCGTGTAGTAGAGCGCCGTGGTGAGCTTCAGGCCTTCGCCATTACCCAGCGGCATAATTTGCTGAACCGAGCCCTTGCCGAAGCTATCGGTGCCCATAATCACGCCGCGCCGCTGATCCTGCAGGGCGCCGGCAACAATTTCTGCGGCCGATGCGCTGCCGCTATTAATCAGCACCACCAGGGGAATATCGCCTGCGGGGGTATCTGGCGAGGCTGAGAACGAAAGCTCAGTGTCAGAAAGGCGTCCTTCGGTGTACACGATCAAACCGTCATCTAAAAAGAGATCCGCCACGCCAGCCGCGGCCTGCAGGATACCGCCGGGGTTGTTACGCAGATCAAGGATCAGGCCTTCCAGCGGCTGCTCGCGCATCATGCGCTCAATCGCCTGGCGTGCCTGCTCCGTAGTGCGCGCCTGGAACTGGCTGATGCGTAAATAACCATAGCCTGGCTCAAGCAGCTCGTGCTTGACGCTTTCACTGCGAATCACTTCGCGGTTCAGCGTAAAGGTGCGCGGCGTCTCTTCGCCCGTGCGCAGCACGGAAATACGCAGCTCGCTGCCCGGTTCGCCGCGCATCATGGTCACCGCTTCCTGCAGCGACATGCTTTCGGTAGGCGTACCGTTGATGGCAATGATCACATCGCGTGACAGCAGCCCTGCCCGTGAGGCTGGGGTATCGTCGATGGGTGTTACCACCACCAGCTGCCCGTTCTCCATGCCCACTTCGATACCGATACCGCCAAACTCGCCCTGGGTGGTTTCACGCAGGCTTTGGTATTCCTCTTCATCGAGATACGCCGAGTGCGGATCCAGCTCGCTCAGCATGCCGCGCATGGCGTTACGCAAGAGAGTGCGGTCATCGACCTCTTCAACGTAGCCACGCTTGATGCGCTCGAATACCTCGGCGAAGGTCTGGATCTCTTCAAGCGGCAGGTCATCGGCTACCGATTGGTTGGCTGGCTGAGCAAGCAGCGGTAGCGGGGCCGACAGTAGCGCAAGGGGAAGCAGGGTAGCCAAGAGTCGCTTGGCAGGGGCCGATACGTCGGTAACAAATGGCGTCATGCAGACTCCGCAAGGCGATAGGCAGCGTTACAAAGCGCCACCTTAGTTGACATTAATGCGTTTCAGCTTATCCCGTCAGCGGCGCGCAATCCAACGCTGAGGGTTAATTGGTTCGCCACGTTGACGTACTTCAAAGTAGAGCGCGGCGCGGGGTTGCCCGCCACTGTCGCCTACACGACCGATCTCATCGCCACGGCTGACCTGCTGGCCGGGGCGAACGCTAAACTGCTGCAGGTGAGCGTAAAGCGTCATTACCTGATCACCATGGTCGATAATCACCAGATTGCCAAACCCGCGCATCCATTCGGCAAATACCACCCGCCCGGTGTGCACTGCACCCACCTGGGTACCGGCACTGGCCTGAATGACAATACCATTATAGTGAACCCCGTCACGACGGTTATATGCCGTGGTAATGTCACCTTGTACCGGCCACGGCAAATCTCCCTGGGTGCGGGTGATATTGGTCGTAGGCGTGGGGGCATCGAGGCGAGCGAGTTCTGCCTGTATTTCACGCAGCTTGCGCTCCGCCTGTTCTCGGTTGTCGTTCAGGTCCGCTAGCCGGTCGGCTTCGCTGCCGTAGCGGTCATCCAGCGTTGCCACCACGCTACTCCGCTCGTTAGTGCGCTCGACCAGTCGAGCGCGCTGTGAGTCCAGCTCGTCTTCCAGGCTCAGCAGGCGCGTTTGGCGTTCATTCAGCGCGTGCTGGGTATCGGCAAGCGCGGCGTCCAGGCGGGCGATATCGGCAAGCCGCTGGTTACGCGCTTGGGTAAACCGGTTGAGATAAGCCTGCATGCGGTCCAGCTCGGCCGGGTCGCCCTGATTAAGCAGTAGCTTAAGCTGCGGCGTAGGGCCTAATCGATACAGGGCGGCCAACTGCTGGCTAAGCGCCGCATACTGACGGGTTCGCTCTCCTTCCAGGCGCTCGCGATGTTGATTTAACTGCGCCATTTCGTCGTCTAGCTGACGCCGCTCGGCCTGCAGGGCATCAAGACGCTGGTGAGTCTCGGCCAGTTCCGTCTCGACTTCGCGTAAGTCACGTTCGGCGCTGTCGCGCGCTTGGCCGGTGGCACTCAGTCGCTGCGAGAGCGACTCGATTTCCTGGCCTAGCGCGTCTAGCTGCTGGCGTGCCGCATTTTCATCCGGCCGGGCCAAGCCCGCCGGTGAATACATGGCTATCAAAAGCGCACTAAGCGCTAATGCCGCACGCATGGATATTAGCGGACGTATAATCAACTGAAATCGATCAATGGCTTCCCGGTCATCGCCTGGGGAACGGATTGATTCATCATGGTCAATAGCGTGGGCGCTAAATCGCATAGACGACCATCGCTTAACGCGCCGGCGCGTTCGCCAACGTAGACCAGCGGCACGACGAACGTTGTATGTGCGGTTTGCGGGGCGCCGGTCTCTGGGTGAACCATCTGCTCGGCGTTGCCGTGATCGGCAGTAATCAGGCACGCGCCGCCTGCCCGCTCAATGGCTTCTACAACGCGACCTACACAGATATCGACCGTTTCAATGGCTTTTACCGCGGCGTTAAAGTCGCCGGTATGGCCAACCATATCGCCGTTAGCGTAGTTACACACAATCAGATCAAACTGCCTGGCATCAATCGCCTCAACCAGCTTGTCGGTAATTTCATAGGCGCTCATCTCAGGCTTTTCATCGTAGGTACGCACATCCTGAGGGGAGGGCAGCAAAATACGCGTTTCGCCGTCAAACTCCGTTTCCTGTCCGCCTGAAAAGAAAAACGTCACGTGCGGGTATTTTTCGGTTTCGGCAATACGCAGCTGGGTTAAACCGCGTTTGGCGACGACTTCGCCTAAGGTGTCGTTGAGATCAAATGGCGGGAACGCGGCCGGCGCGGGAATGTCCGCTGCATATTGGGTCAGCATGACCAGCCCTTTACCGGCCAGTGACGGGCGGGCTTTGCGTGAAAATCCGCTGAACTCGGGCTCTACAAACGCGCGGGTAAGCTCGCGGGCTCGGTCAGAGCGGAAGTTGAGGAACAGAGCGGCGTCACCGTCTTGTAAAGTAACGCACTTATCATTGAGCAATACGCAGCTTGGCAATACAAACTCGTCGGTTTCACCACGCTCATAGGCGTCGCGCAGCGCGGTTTCGGCGCTGGTCGCATAGATGTCCGCCTGGCCTTCCGTTAGCAAGTGGTAGGCTTTTTCGACCCGCTCCCAGCGGTTGTCACGGTCCATGGCGTAAAAGCGGCCAATAATCGAGGCCACAAAGCCATTGTCAGCGCCTACCAGCTCGGCCAGGCGGGCGTTAGAGCGCTCGATGGAAGACAGGGCGCTTTGCGGCGGCATGTCTCTGCCATCCAGAAACGCATGAATGAAGATGCGCTGCGCGCCGCGCCGAGCCGCCAGTTCTGCCATGGCGATAAAGTGATCTTCATGGCTGTGCACGCCACCCGGGGAAAGCAGGCCCAGTAGATGAACGGCGCGCCCATTGGCCACCGCGTCATCAATTGGCAGGGTCAGGTTTTCGTTAATATCCAGGTCGCCGTCTTCAATCGCTTTGGTAATGCGGGTGAAGTCCTGGTAAACGATGCGGCCCGCCCCTAGATTCATATGGCCGACTTCAGAGTTGCCCATCTGGCCATCGGGCAGGCCCACGTGGCGGCCATCGGTATGTACAAAGGCGTGTGGACGATTGGCCCACAGATCGTCCATTACCGGCGTGTTGGCGGATGCCACGGCGTTGTGCGCGTTATCAGGATTGTGGCCATAACCGTCGAGGATGATCAGCGCGACGGGGTGCGGGGTAGAAGTAGCCATAAAAACCTCGTTAGGTTGAATAATCGAAGCGGCTTAAAAAGCGGCGCAAAGCGAAAAGATGATTTGACGCTAAAGAATTATTTGAAAATAAACGTGCCACACCGGTTATTTTCAGACAATGCCTTGTGATCAGGGTCGCGACTGACGCACGCTTGGGGCATCATAACGTAGGCAACTGCCGGGCGTCATGACCAAGGCCTGCGCGGGGTGCCTTGTGACGTGTATACTTGTCGCGTTTTGTCAGCGGTTCAGCCGCTTTTTTCCGCATAGACTAAGAGATTGTGTTCGCGATGATCGATCAGCTGCTCGAATTCGTACAGAACCACCCCCTGCTCGTCGGGGCGTTTTTACTGGTGCTGGTAGCGTGGCTTATTTATGAAACACGCAGTGCCTCAACCAACGCGGTGACCTCAACGCAGGCAACCCAGCTTATTAACCGTGAAGACGCGGTTGTGCTGGATATTCGCGAAACGAAAGACTTTAAAGCTGGGCATATCGCTGGCGCACGTAACATCCCGCAAAGCAATATCGACAGCCGCATGAGCGAACTGAATAAAGTAAAAAATCAGCCGATCATTGTGGTGTGCAAGCAGGGGCAGAGCTCAGGTGTGGCTCAGACCAAGCTTGCCAAGGCGGGCTTTGAGCGCGTGTTTAAGCTGAAAGGCGGTATGGCGCAGTGGCAGGCTGATAGCCTTCCTGTGGTTAAGAAGTAAGTAACGTCGCACCTTTTATATTGATTAAATGAACAACGAGGAGTTTCCCCATGGCGGAAGATAACAACACGCCGCAAGCTGGCGCAGCAGCGTCAGGCGATAAGCCGCAGCTGAAGTTCTCTTTGCAGCGTATTTATGTAAAAGATATCTCCTTTGAGGCGCCGAATTCGCCCTCTGTTTTCAAACAGGCCTTCAAGCCCAAGGTGAATCTGGATCTCAATACCAGCAGCACAAAAATCGCTGACGACCAATACGAAGTGGTTATAAAAGTGACGGCTCAGGTGAACGATAACGAAACCGGCACCACGTCGTTTTTGGCTGAAGTCCAGCAGGCGGGCCTGTTCCGCATTTCCGGCATTGAAGGTGCGCAGCTGGAGCAGACGCTGGGTGCGTTCTGCCCCAACCTGCTATTCCCTTACGCCCGCGAGTGCGTGGATAACCTGGTCAACCGTGGTGGCTTCCCGCCGCTGATGCTGGCGCCGGTCAACTTCGAAGCCATGTATGCCCAGCGCAAGCAGCGTGAAGCGCAGCAGGCTAGTCAAGCCGAAGCAAGTACTCACTAAGCATGCAAGCAGCCGACTGGTATGCCTTGCATGGCAAAATGCCCCGTCTCTATGTACCAGCGTTTTTTAATGTGGGCGAGACGGTAGAGCTGCCGGAAGGCCCGGCGCGCCATGTGACCCGTGTATTACGCATGGGTGAAGGCGCGCCGTTGGTGCTGTTTGATGGTCAGGGCCAAGAAGCGGGCGTTCGCTTGGCAGAGGTGGGGCGAAAGCACACCTTTGCCGTGGTGGACGCCGTGTGGCGGTGTAAAAGTGAATCACCCTTTGCCGTTCATCTTGGCCAGGCGATCTCCAAAGGCGACCGGATGGATTATGCAATCCAGAAGGCTGTTGAACTGGGGGTTGCCGCCATTACCCCGCTGTATACCGAGCGGGGCGATGTACGCTTGAAGGGAGATCGCGAAGCTAAAAAGCTGGCCCATTGGCAGGCGGTGGCTGCCAGTGCCTGCGAGCAAAGCGGCCGAGCGGTAGTGCCCACGGTGCATTCTCCACTGAGCCTTGATGAATGGTTGAGTGCTCGCCAGGAGCCGCTTCGTCTGATGCTGCATTTAGCCACCGGCAATGCGTTTAACCAGCCAGAACGCCCCGAAACCGCCGCGCTTTTAATTGGCCCTGAGGGTGGTTTGACGGACACCGATATTGCAGCTGCCCAGGCGGCTGACTTTACGCCGTTAACCTTGGGTCCGCGCGTACTGCGCACTGAAACCGCTCCGGTGGTTGCTTTAACGTTGTTACAGCACTACTTCGGCGATTTGTAAGCACTTACTAACTATCCTGCCTAGCTCCCACGTTCAGATGACCTGGCTTTTGGGGCTGTCTGAATGTTCGCTTTATGCCTGTTTAAGCCCGCTGAATACCCGCGGCTTGACAGATAGTCTGCGCAGTATGCTTGATGCCTTCCATGCTTCGCCTGGCTTTACGGTCATTTTGAAAGAGGCCCTGCGGGTTAATAAAGTGCGCTGCCACTTTGCCCAATGATCCTCAGGCGCCATAATGCAGGTTCACTTTTTAAGGACGGCACCCATGGCCCGTGAATCAACAACTCCTCCTCGCGCTGCCAGCGATGCATCTGCCCAAATAGGCGAAGTGGCGTATTTAACCGTTGTGGCCGTCAATAACACCGGTGCCTTCTTGCGCTGGGGGCAGCCTAAAGATGTGCTGCTACCTTTTAGTGAGCAACATTTCCGGCCGGACGTTGGCAAACGCGTACTGGTAATGCTGTATAGCGATGACCAGGGGCGCCCTGTTGCCACGATGAAGCTGGATCGTTTTTTGACCGATGACGCCTGGGCCTTGGAAAAAGGCGCTGAAGTCGCCGTGATGGTTGCTGATCGCACCGATCTAGGCATGAAAGTCGTGGTCGACCACCGCTATTGGGGGCTAATTTACCAGGATGATATTACCCAGCCGCTGCGCCGTGGGCAGGCGCTGTCGGGTTACGTGAAGCAGCGCCGTGAAGACGGGCGCCTGGATATCTCACTATTACCGCCAGGAGCCGCACGCCTGGACGTGGTGGGTGAGAAAATACTCAAAGCGCTGCGTGAAAGTGGCGGCTACCTGCCGCTGGGCGATAAAAGTGACGCCCACGCGATTAAGGCGCGCCTAGGCGTAAGTAAAAGTGCGTTTAAACAAGCCATTGGGCGACTCTATAAGCAGCAGCTGATTACTCTTGCGCCTGACGCGATACGCTTGGTGCCGGGTGCGCTTGCCCCGTAACGGCGTCAGCAGTTGGAGCTGGACAGGCAGTACGGCATACTGCCTATCTATTGTTTAAGTATGGATTGTGCCCCGATGAGTCAATCAAATCTGCATCTCGGCGTCGTGATGGACCCCATCAGCGACATCGCCTACAAGAAAGATACCACTATAGCCATGCTATGGGCGGCCCAGGAACGTGGCTATACTCTGCACTACATGGAGCAGGAAGATCTTTTCTTACAGGCGGGGCAGGCCTATGCACGCATGCGTCCACTCACGGTGCATCGCGACGCTAACCATTGGTACGACCTTGGTGAAGCAGCCGCTCGGCCACTGGCTGAGCTGGATGTGGTATTAATGCGTAAAGACCCGCCGGTGGACGCTGACTTCACCAATGCGGTTCATCTTCTAGGCTTTGCCGAGCGTGAAGGCGTGTTGATCGTCAATCCGACCGCCGCACTTTTGCAGTGTAACGAAAAGCTGTTTGCCCAGCAGTTCCCCGAGTGTTGTACGCCCACCATGGTTGCCAGCCGGGATGACGTGCTGCGGGCTTTTCATGCCGAGCATGGCGATGTGATCTTTAAGCCGCTGGACGGTATGGGCGGCACCGGTATCTTTCATATCGGCCCTGAAGGCCGCAATATTGGCGCAGTGATTGAGCAGCTAACGCTACGCGGCCAGCGCCAGATCATGGCTCAGCGTTATCTATCTGAAATTAAAGACGGTGATACCCGCATTCTGCTGGTCGATGGCGAGCCGGTGCCGTTTGGGCTGGCGCGTATCCCGTCGGCAGGCGAAACGCGCGGTAACCTGGCAGCGGGCGGCCGTGGCGTCACACGTGAGCTTACCGATCGCGATTACTGGCTCATTAAGCAAGTACAGCCCATGATTCGTGAGAAAGGTCTTATGTTTGTGGGGCTGGACGTGATTGGCGACTACATCACTGAAATTAACGTCACTAGCCCGACCTGTGTGCGTGAAATTGATGACCAGCGCGGCACGAATATCGCCGGTCTGCTGCTGGATGCCATTGAGCGCCGGCTGAGTGCTGCTTGAGAAGCCGATTCACATTTGATGATTGAGGTCTGCTGGTAATGCCAGCAGACCGTAGGAGACGCATGCAAAGTTTGAAGCAACACTTTTTGATGGCAATGCCCCATCTGGATGATCCCAATTTTGAGGGTAGCCTGATCTACCTGTGCGAGCATGACCACAACGGCTGTATGGGCGTTATTACCAATCGGCCGCTTGAGATCACCCTGGATGCATTGTTTGAGCAGTTAGAGCTGGGCGGTGAAGATAGCCCTCACCGTAACGCGCCAGTTTATTACGGTGGCCCAATGCACAAGGATCGCGGCTTTATTCTGCATCTGGGGGACAGTCAGGAGTGGGATTCCAGCGTGCAGGTTGAGGATGATATTGCGCTGACAACCTCCATGGATATTCTTCAGGCGTTGGCCAACGGCGAAGGGCCCGAGCACTTTCTGATTTGCCTGGGCTGCGCTGGTTGGGAAGTCGGCCAGTTGGAAGATGAACTTAAGGAAAATAGCTGGCTGACGGTTGAAGGGCAGCCTGAGGTATTGTTCAACACGCCACCCGTGGAGCGGTTAACCGCCGCGGCAGGCTTGCTTGGCGTTGACCTTAACTTGATGACCCGAGACGCAGGGCACGCGTAATGGCGGATATTGGCCAGCGTTTAATTCTTGCTTTCGACTATGGCACGCGGCGAGTTGGTGTGGCGGTGGGTAATGAGCTGCTGCGAAGTGCTCGTGAGCTTGCCCCGCTCACCGCGCGTGACGGGATCCCTGACTGGAATAAGGTCGAGCAGCTGCTGAAAGAGTGGCAGCCGGACCTATTGGTCGTTGGTCTGCCGCTTAATATGGATGGTAGCGAGTCGGACATGAGCAAGCGTGCGCGCAAGTTTGGCAATCGGCTGCACGGGCGCTACGGCAAACCGTGTGTGATGGTCGATGAGCGCGGCTCTACCCGCGAAGCCAAGCAGATCGCACGCGATGCCGGGCATCGGGGTAACTACCGCGAAGAGAGCGTGGATGGCATTGCGGCGGTATTGATCCTGGAAGGCTGGTTCGCCCACCAGGAAGGCCTTCCCGATGGGCGCTCTGCTTACTAACCTGAACGCAATTTTAGCGGTCCAGCGTGCCGATCTGGCTGGGCACAAACCAGCGCACCGGGCGAAGATCTTTTTCGATCAGCGTATCGACCTGTAGCAGCGTGGCAAAGATAGCCATCCGCATGGAAATACCGTTATCTGTTTGACGGAAGATCGCAAGTCTCGGGTCGCCGTTAAGATCGACGTTCAAATCATTCGCGCCGGCGCGGCTATCACGGGGCAGCGGATGCATAATGATGGTGGAATCAGTGCAACGCTGATCCAAAAACGCTTTATTGACCATAAAATCATCCGAGATACCCTGGAAGTTCTCGTTCATTTCCTCGGTGAAACGCTCTTTCTGGATCCGCGTGGTGTACACCACATCCAAATCGCTGAAGTCGGTGGCTAAATGATCGCGTACCTCTACCTGATGCCCGCGAGACGTTACCAGGTCAATCAGTGAAGTAGGCATTTCAAGCCCCGGCGGCGATACCAGCGTAATACGTAGCGGATCATAAAGAGACAGCAGCTTGATCAGCGAGTGCACCGTACGTCCGTATTTGAGATCGCCGGTCAGCAGAATATGTGCCCCGCCAAACGATTTGCCTAACCGCTGAAACTCCTTGTCGATCGTATAAATATCCAGCAGGGCTTGGCTTGGGTGTTCACCAGGGCCGTCGCCGCCGTTAATCACCGGTACATTCGTCGCCGCCGCAAACTCCGCAACAGAGCCCTGATCCGGGTGACGCATAACGATCGCATCGCAGTAGCCGCTCATTACCCGGCTGGTATCGTAAAGCGACTCGCCTTTAGCCATGGATGAGAAGGTAAAGCCAGTGGTATCGCACACGCTACCGCCCAGCCGACAGAACGCCGTATGAAAACTCACTCGCGTACGCGTACTGGCTTCGAAAAACAGATTGCCCAGTACGGCTCCTTCAAGAACACGCGTAATCTGGCGGCGTTGGGCTATTGGCTCCATTTGCGCCGCAACGCGCAAAAGGTGATTAACGCTGTCGCGGTTTAAGGAGTCAACGGATAGCAGATGGGGGCTCATCACAGACCTCATACATATAAGTGGGTAGATGAAGTGGCAGAGGGTAGTGTAACCGCCAATACGTTGTTCGCCGAAGTGCTTTCAAGGTCTTATAAAAGAGGCCGCTGATGTTTTTCAGACTTATTTCAAAAAGCCCCTTGCCAAACGCCCGGCGAATCCGTAAAGTACGCATCCGCTGCCGGGGACGCCAAGCGTTACCAGCGGTGAATGAAGGTGAAAACCTTCGGTTTGTCAGGAGGTTAGCGAGATTTACGTCGCTCACTTCACTCGCTAAAAACAGCGGTTGACAAACACCAGGAAATGCGTAGAATACGCCTTCCTCGCTGAGGCAAGCGGCTCCGGTCATCGAGTCGAATGTTGGTAACATTAACCTCAAGCGAAACCGCTCTTTAACAATTTGATCAGGTAATTCATGTGGGCGTTTGCCGATGAGGGTGACAAGTCACCAAATATCAAGGCAAGCGAACACCGTAATATTCTTCGGAATATTGCAGTACTATTCGTTTGAACCTTGAGCCAAGTTTGATTCGCTTTTGTTATCTTCGGGTAGCGAGTAAGAATCACAATGATTTTAAACTGAAGAGTTTGATCATGGCTCAGATTGAACGCTGGCGGCAGGCTTAACACATGCAAGTCGAGCGGTAACAGGTCTAGCTTGCTAGACGCTGACGAGCGGCGGACGGGTGAGTAATGCATAGGAATCTGCCCGATAGTGGGGGATAACCTGGGGAAACCCAGGC
>NZ_JABUZA010000069.1 GCF_014897985.1 Halomonas colorata | reverse complement strand
AAAAGGCGCTGCTCATGGGGCACTCACTCACTCACTCAGTGAAGTACATAAAGTTCACTATATACTCCTTCGTGGGGAAAGATAAGTATCAGCCCTCCCCAGGCATAGGAAGAAATTTTCTCCATCCCGGCAATAAGCGGAGCCTCAGCCTGGGCTTGTGGTAGGTGTACACCCACGATCCAGTTGGCTGGCCAGACTTGGCGATATGCGACTAGCTGACGCTCTCCAGATAGCGAATTCTCGACACTTTCTCCTTCCCAGCCAATGAGAGCCTGCTCAAGGATTGGCGAAATATTTTTAGGAAGAGTAACAATGGCTTCCTGTTGATGAGGTGCATAAATCCGCTGTCTGGAAGCAGCAGTAATAGTGACATAACCATCATCGCCTAGACGCAGGCTATCGAAGTTTTTGAAAAGTCGACTTTCCTTGATATTGACCAAACCACCTAAAAATCCGGTGTAGCTGCCCTCTGCATCATATAAAGGAGTTAACATCAAAATCAGAGGGGATCCAGTGATGCGGCCGATGAGGGGTTCACTAATATGTGGCGTCTTGAAAGCCTGCATAAAGCGCGCATAGTCACGGTCGGCAAGAACAGCTCCCTTGCGTCCGCCATCGACAGGCCACTCATCAACGATTTGGCTCTGAAGGTCGAATAAAATCAACGCTTCGAAAAGATTTCCCCAGATATGTGCATGCTGCGCGTTTAGGGCACCCTCTATAGGCATAGAAATGCCCTGAGCTAAACGGCCAAGCTCAGTCAATCTCTCATTAACTTGTAAAGTGATGGTATTACTAATGAGTTCGGCTTCGTAACGCAGATGCTGGTGATTAGTCTCATTAACTAGAAGCCGTCCCGCTTGCCAACCGGATGTTAGCAGTATTACGCACAATAAACCCCATAACGCAGCGGCTCCTAGCAGCAAGCGCCCCCGGAGAGTAGTAAAAGAGAACATTACAAACTTCTTTAAAAAACTCCCGAAGCGCGAGTAGATATAGCGTTTATTTTGTGGTGATAGCGACATTGGGTTTATTTATTCATGAATAAAGTGGGCGTTAATTTTTAAGATACTAGTGGAATATTGTTGATTTTTCTGCGTTTACCAGCTTTTTCCTGATTGCCTGAAGCTTTCAACTATAACCTGTTCGTACCGAGTAATCACACGCACTTTCCGTTTGCTCACTGAAACTGGCAGGCACCCAGCTCTAGGCTCCCTCGATAGTGGGCTTTTAGAATAATTTTCAGCAGTAATATTATAAACTGCGCAACCATACTCCACTGATAACAGCATGAGATTCCTATGAAAAACCTCCTGACGTTGTTACTAACGAGCGCATCAACGGTCGCAAGGACTCCTTTGGAACAAGCACTTTCTCAGAATATGGCCTGCATCTCATTCAAGCCCAATGGCACTGTCATCGATGCAAGTCCGATTTTTCTAGATATTATGGGATACAGTCTGTCCGATGTGGTTGGCAGTCATCACCAGATTTTCTGTCCACCAGGCGTCTCTGAAACCAAACAATACCGATATTTCTGGGATGCGCTAATACGGGGAGAGCATCAGTCAGGCACCTTTCGCCGCATCAATCGTTATGGTGAAGATGTGTGGATTGAAGCCACCTACATGCCAGTCATTCATCCCCGCGATGGGCGGGTCACTAAAATAGTTAAAATCGCCAATGATGTGACAAAGAAGCAGACAGCTCATCTGGCGGCGCAGGCCACCGTCAATGCTCTGAGCAGGTCGATGGCGATCATTGAATTCAAACCAGATGGAACTATCATCCAGGCCAACAGTAACTTTCTGGCCGCTACTGGATATGATCACGACCAGATAAAGGGGCAGCACCACCGAATCTTCTGTCACGCTGATTACGCCAGCAGCACCGAATATCATGACTTCTGGAACAGCCTATCTGCTGGAGAATACCGGCAAGGAAAGTATGAGAGGATCGACGCCTACAGGAATACCTTGTGGCTTGAAGCTACATACAACCCCGTTCTCGACCCCGAAGGGCACGTTATCCGCGTGGTTAAGTTCGCTACAGACGTGACCCGCGATGAGGAAATCGCGAAGGCTACCCACCAAGCGGTAGTCTCGGCCCAAGCAACCGCCGTTCAGACAAAGCAGATCGCGACAGTCGGCTTAGAGCAACTTCACGACATTATAAAGGAGTGCCAGGACTCAGTCGCTGAGATGGTGCAGGCGCGCGAGTACTCTGCCGATTTAGTCAACCATGCAAAAAATATCGGATCACTTTCTCAAGACATTTCGCAAATTGCCGAACATACCAAACTGCTTTCTTTAAATGCATCCATCGAGGCAGCTCACGCAGGAGAGCAAGGCAAGGGCTTTGCTGTGGTCGCTCACGAGGTGCGTCAGTTAGCATATCGCTCGGGGGAAGCCGCCACACGCATTGCTGCTGTGTTAGCAGAGCACCGCGCAATGGTCATGGAGACCAGTGCCAGCATGGAGAGCGCGACTGCAAAAAGCGGACAGATCCAACAGCATATACTGGACATCGAAAAAATCGTCCAAGACATCCATATCGGTGCCCAAAATGTAATGACAAGTGTTGAACGCTTGTCATGAGGAAAGTAGGCGCTGGGTGAGCTATTTACAAAGGCAGCTTTTCAGATGGTATATGCGTGTGGGGAGTTCTTTACAGAGGCACCAGTGCCAATAGCAAATATTGAGCTGTTCGTGGGACATAGCCTCCTGATGACATATCAGCGGGTAATAGAGAACGATTTTGCGCCATGTCGAATTGCAAAGGCATTTTCTGAATTAGGTGTTTTTATGACTTCCGAAGGAGTAGTTCTAGAAGTGTATTCGGCACCGGCCTGGGTAAAGCTTGAACTATTACCGATCACAAAGGCACCAGTAGCATTTAGCGTATTGTCACTACCAAAAGCGCCCGAGCGGTTATCTGAAACAGTATTAGCATAGCCAATGCTAATGTTCTTCTGGCCAGAAGCAGTTGCCTCAGTGCCCATATCATAGCATTAGTATTGTGTGCTGATGCGCCTGATCCGATTGCAATGGCCCCTTGAGCAGGGGCGTTATCAAACCTAGTCTCTTGTGGATCATCAAACCCAGAGAGGAAGAAAATCCCGCCCCCTGACGTTTGACCGAGACATGACCAAAGATCGTTGTCTGCGTCAGTCGTAAAACAATTGTTGACGCTGGAGTCACCCGCTAATGGGGCTGAATCACCAGACATAAATCCTAAATACGTTGTATCACTTGCCGCACCATCCGAAAACCTAACTGCGAGTGCCTGGTGAGAAGCCGTTAAACTCACAATTGCGACAACTGCAGCTAATGACGACAACTTATAAAGACTTGAAGACTGCGTGGTAATGACCGATTGACTCATTCGTGTAGACTGAGTGGCCGATTTATCGTGACTGCGTGCTGCTTCAGACGCCACAACCAATCTGCCAAGCGTGCGACTCCAAATCAAACGAAACACTTTATTCATTACGGCATGCTCCCGTATCCCGTACTTTTTGAGATGAGTGCTTGGCGGACTTGGCGCAAATGCTCAATCAGGACTAACAGCACGAGACACTGAACAATGCGGTCGAATAGACCTATAGATAAATAAAATCGCGCTATAGAATATTTCGCGATTGAAACAATCGAAGAGTGTTAACTAGTGAATTGATGAAATCTTGTTAAATGAGGCAACAAAGTAGCATTTAGATGTGCGTTAGACGCAGTGAGATAAGATTGTCAGATGGAACAGAAGCATGTCTATGTTGCAGATACTTGAGTGGCTGGGGCAGCCTTTTGACCCTTTCCGCCTTTTGGGATTTTCAATCAACTATTCTTTCATGGATAAGCCCCTTCCCCTTCAAAACCATTCCATTAAAAAACCATTCCATTAGTCGGTTCCGTTTGGCCTTTTAGGTCTGTTCCTTTTCCTCAACACAGCTAGTCGGGGATTCAATAGCCTTCCTCACCCCATAGTTTTAGCTGTAGCGGGAAAGGTTGTGTAGCAGCGACTGGCGATGCAACACATGCTCTTCACTAGCTTTGACGAAACCTAATCTGACACATAGAATGACATATATATACGTCAATTTAGGTGACAAAAATGAGCATCAAAATTAAAGACGTCGTGGACCATGAGGGCTTTATCATGGCAGAAGCTCTCTTGAATGAGCTGCATATCACTAAGCGTGAGTTCGCTCATGCGATCGGGCTGAGTCATAGTGCGATAATCCGCAAGGACCGTCTCCATGCAGTCTCCACACAGCAGCGCCTACGCCAAACTATGGAGATCCTTAAGCGGATCGAACCATGGGCTGGCTCGATCAGCGGGGCGTGGTCATGGTACCGCACGTACCCGATTCCCCCTCTTGGAGACCTCACAGCAGAAGAGTTGGTCAGTCATGGTCGTGCTGATGATGTACGAGCTTATATCTCTCACATTGCTGAGGGAGGCTATGCATGAGCCTGCTGAAACTAGGGTTTCAGTACAAAGGGGTCGTCTATCGTGGCCACAATCTTAGGTGGCAACATGCGCCTGAATCCGGGGAGGGTGCAGCTAGGAATGGGGGGCGTTGGAACCCAGTAGGTCTCCAAGCGTTGTACACCAGTGAGCGCTTTGAAACCGCTTGGCTTGAGGCCCAGCAAGGCTTCCCATTCAAGACCCAGCCGCTGACGCTTTGTACCTACCATGTTGATTGCGGCCCCCTATTAAACCTTTGTGACCCAGCAATTCAAGAGCGAGTGCGCCCTAATCCGAAGGAGTGGATGCACGAAGCTTGGCTGAACAAGAAGCTTCGACGCGAGCCAGTCATTGCTTGGGAGATCGCAGCGCAGCTGATTGAAGAGGGTTTCACTGGCATTCGCGTGCCATCTCAAGCAAATGGAGCAACCCATCGTGACATTAACATCGTGTTCTGGAAGTGGTCACAAAAAGTGCCTACCAAAGTTCGGGTGATAGATGATGAAAAACGGTTACCAAGTGAACCATCGAATACTCCTTAAATATCTTAGTCAGTACTTGAGAGGTATTAGTACTCATTCAGCCCATGCCATCTTTCCCAAAATGCATAAAACAACCTCATAAAACTTTGTTATTATCATCAGACGGGGGAAGGATTTATCAAAGGGACTAACATGAAAAACTACTTGTTTTATCCATTACTATTGCTTTTGGCTGTGCTCACACTTACCGCTTGCTCCGGTGGGAAGCCAGAAGATACCGTTGAGGCGTTCTTCAAAGCTGCCGCACAAGGTGACACTGATAAAGCTATTGACCAAATATCATTTGCAAGTGTCAGCGCAAACGACATGGTTCAAGCCAGAGGCAAAGTGCAAATGATTGTCGGTGAAGTTCAGAACCGCATAAATGCTAACGACGGTTTCGACTCTGTGGAAACCCTCAATTCTGTTATCTCAGACGACGGTAGTCAGGCGACGATCCAGAGCCAAATCAACTATGGAAATGGCAAAAGTACTACTGAAAATACACGGCTAGTCAAAATTGATGGCGATTGGAAGATAAGCTTAGATTGATGACCAAGTTCTCCTGGGTACGCACTACAATAGCTTTCATCTCGCTGTATACTCTCGCCCCCCTATCAACAGCAGATGAATTGGGCGATGCTCGCCCGGGAGACCTTATTTTTCGGGAAGGCACTGAGTTCGTAAGCAATGCAGTATTAGCAATTGATAATGGAAGCTTTAGCCATGTCGGCATGCTTGCGAAGCAGGATGACCAATGGGTTGTGATCCACTCTTCTCCTGCTGAAATCCCAGGTCGTATCGATGGAGTGGTTATCGACCCACTGAGCTTCTTTATCGCGCCAGAACAGTCTCGTTACTTTTCTGTCTATCAAGTTGATGCCACTGATGCTGAGAGGCAAAGCGCGGTAGATTGGGCGATAGCAAAGGAAGGAACACCATTCAGAGTATTTGGCGTTGATGCAATTTATTGCACGACTTTGGTCTGGAAAGCTTGGCAAATGGCAGGAATTAATTTGGAGCCGACGTTTTCCAGGTTGGCAATACCACTAGCAGAGGGCGAATACCTATTACCGAGCGGTCTTCTATCGTCTCCAAAACTAACACGATTACCGCAATAAGCTCTCTTATCAAAGTAGATCAACTGAGAACTCAGCTTTTTGTAGCACTCAGTCCCCTCCTACATGTTGCCGACCAGCCATTAAATCTCACAAAGCCGATGTTGGCGTCAAGGGAGTCCAGCATAAGGTTGGCCTGGGGAATGATATGGTTATTACATTTCTTCACTTTGTAACCAGACACTTTAGTACGCCTGCGACAGCCTTATATGTTCCGTGAGGCTTACAGACCTTCCAGTGCTTCCGCAATATATCCACATGCGGATTGCTCACTCAAAAATTCTAGTATTTTGCCTGTATCATCACTCAGTAATTCCACTCCCCGGCGACCCGTGCCGATCTCTATGGCCCAATTCGCCTCGTGGGGTACTGCTACTACATGGCTGTACTTCTGGTACCGTTCTCTTAGCTTTACTGACATAGGTCCCATTGTGCTCTCCCTACTTTTCACTTGTTAATGAACCCAATCTTCGTAAACAAGCCCAGGAACACGACTAAACTCGCGAACATTATTTGTCACCAAGGTGCTGGCTGAAGCGATGGCATGCCCTGCAATTGCTGAATCATTAGCGCCAATCGGGGTGCCTGCCTTGGCTAAGGCCTGCATTAGCTCTACGGTCGCATCAACGGCTGGCTGATCCCAGGACAAAACTGCATCCAGCCGCTTCACAAATTCATCGACTAGAGGCTTGTGCTTAGCAGATGCTTTTTTGCCGATTTGGCCATAGCGCATTTCTGCATATGTAATAGCCGAAGCGACAATGCGATTGCCCCGCTCAACTTCGGCGGCAAGGCGACTAATAACCGATGGCGGATGTTCCCGCATGATGAATGAACAGATACACGTATCAAGCATGTAGGTCGTCACAGATTAAACCTGCCTTCATCGCTTACAACGTCTGGACGATCAATAAGAAAGTTGTCATCCGCTTTCGGCAGCTCAGCAAAAGACGTCCAGGAGGGTCGTACCGGACGCAATGTAATTACGTCCCCTTCTCGGGTGATCTCAAGCTCCCCGATACCTTCATAAGACATATCAGCGGGCAACCGAACAGCTTGGTTTTTACCGTTCTTGAAAATGGATACTGTGCGCATAAAACCTCCTGCATATGCATTACATATGTAATATAGCAACACACTCAAGCATATGCAATGCATATGCTTGAGTAAAACACGATTTCATAAACTATTTGGTTTCAACATCTACGTTCTGCACAGTTGGCCTTCTTCTGCAGTGGCTCGATCCAGAGTTAGATCGACAACCGTGGCGATTCTCTGAAAATTAAACACGGTTACAGATCGTTGTCCCACCTCGTACCCACCGCTATATTGTTCACTGGGTGGCTCGAAAATTAAGTCAAATTAAGGACTAGACTCATGAACAAAAAAGAGCTTGTAGACCGCATTGCTGTTTCAGCAGATGTTTCTAAAGCTAAAGCAACCAGGATCTTGGACGCGTTCACCGAGGCTGTAGCAACCACGATGGCCAATGGTGACAAGCTTTCATTAATTGGCTTTGGCACATTCGAAACTCGTAAACGTGATTCGCGTATTGGTCGTAACCCGCAGACAGGACAAGTGATCAATATTCCAGCCGCTAATGTGCCTGTATTTAAAGCCGGAAAGGCATTGAAGGATGCTGTGAACTAGTTCTATTCATTCTCAGGTGAAATAGCATGGATGCGACTATCAGACAATCTGTATGGGCTTTCTTTATCGTGATGACCATCCTCCTTGCTGCATGTGGCAATGAGGAGGTGGGGCCATCGAAGGAGAAGGTTAAACTTGACCTACAAGAGTGGCTGGATACTCAACTTCGATCTAACCACCTAGTTAGTATCGACACACTGACAATCGATAACCGCAACGCTCTCTCTGAAGATCTTGTCAATTTTGAGCTGACGATCACAACCTCCATCGATGAAGAGGCTGTTGACCAAGCAATTGATGCGTTTTTGGCCCGCGAGCAGTTTTCCCCAACCTATCATAGCCCACCTAATAAAGACCTATTGATGTCGCTAGACGAGGCAGAGGAGCGTTTAATTGTGCGGTACACCCTTCAGGCTGGGAGTGTATGGCTACTTGCCCAGGTAGCTACACAGCCTTTGGCTGACTATTTCGACTAAGAACGACCGAAAACCAAGCGCTTGTTTCTTACAACCTATTCAGAGGCCCTTTACCTTGCAGGCGAGCTCCCTTGCTATTGGTATACGATCTATTAACAGGCCTCGGGGAGATACTTATGACTAACCAAATCTATTCTGAAGTAACCGCAAGCATCTCAGAGCTCAAAAAGAGTCCGATGGCGATCGTGTATTCTGGGGAAGGATTCCCTATCGCCGTTCTAAACCGAAACAAACCTGCATTCTATTGTGTCCCGGCTGAAATCTACGAAGCTATGCTTGAGCGACTTGACGACCAAGAGATGGTAGCAATTGTAAAAGAGCGACTTTCAGAGCCTAGTATCCTCGTCGACCTAAATGAGCTTTAAGTCTTCACTTGCGTTCAAAACCATCAGCTCTAAAGGAATGGAGGAAGCTCGCTAAGGTATTTCAGGAACAGTTCAAAACAAAGCGGGTATCCAGAGTGGCTGTTTGATACCACCTTGCCAACGGATGGAGCAAAGAGGCGGCCTCTTCGGATTGTCTGGTCGATGGCCCTCATTCTCACCCAATATGCCTCTGGTTGGGCATTACCCATTAACGAGCCTAGTGATTGATACTCGTTACCGTGAAGCCGTCGCTGCAAAACACGTAGAAACCAGTTCATGTAGACGATCACATGAGCTTGGGTAAATGATTATTCTCTCTATTGAGAACGGAAATGCTCTTCCCGAAACCAGGTCGCGTATCGCGAAACCTCCTGAAAAGCTTCCTCCCTGAGGATGCGTTTGGCAATGGCTGCTATCTCCTCCGGCAGTTTCCCCAGCTCAGCCGTGCGGCACATGATGACCAGTTGTCGATATACAGCAGGGCCCGGTAACGGCTCGCATTTCACGTTGGCAAGATGGCTCTTGGCCTGCAAAAGGCACAAGGGGGTCGTCATGGTCCAGCCTAATCCCGAGGCTACCATCGACAGGACTGCATCGGCTGTATCAAACTCGAGTCCAGGACCAGGCTGCAGCCGCAACCACTTTAGGTAATTCCCCGCTTCGGTGCCGCTGGGCGTGCGCCCAGAATAGCGTATAAAGGCCAGCGTCTGTACCAGCGTCTTCAGCTCCTTGTATTCCGTGTCAAAGCTCTTCGGCAAGGCCAGGACGTAGGCTTCCTGCAGCAACGGAAACTGAGATACTCCAGGGATTGGCGCAGGTGGCGGCATAGTGATGGCGAGATCTAGGTCTCGATTCCTGATTCCCTCCCACATGATCGGCGATACGCCTGAAATCACGCTAAGGTTCTCGGCACGGTCCACGATATTCTTGATCAGAGAGGGCCCCCCGGTCGACGCGAAGGAGTCCACCAGACCGCAGCGTAGCAGAGGCAAGCGCGTGGTGTTGGCAGTCGATAGCTGGTTTCTCAGTGCAGTCATCTCCGATAACCAGCGACTGGCGCTGCTATAGACGGCGTTACCGGCGACCGTGACTTGCATGGGCCTCATGCTCCGGTCCAGAAGCGTCACTCCAAGCTCGGTCTCGATCATCTTGACCGCCTGTGAAATGGCGGACTGGGTCATCGCTAACTTCTTAGCAGCATCCGACATGCTACGGGTTTCGACGACAGCAACGAAGATCGCCAAGGCTTTGGCATCGAATGGCAGTTGGTAGCGCATGGGAGTGGCCTGTCACAGACTATTATCACTTATTTTAATACTAACGATAAGATATTTCCATTTTTCTTATAGTGTGTATAAACCTGAACTAACATGGAGTCCGACACGGCAAGCGCGCTGGGCTGCCATCGAGGCCAGCCCAGATAGACGGCCAACGTATCTACTATACAGCCGTGCCAACAATGTCGGCCTGAGTTAACCCCAAATGAGATTGCCATAGATGAGAAGGGGTTTCCCTGCACTCCAACCACAATCACGCTAAATGCGAATAGGGATAAAAATCAATGAGTTATAAAATGAACCCAGGGGATATAGACAAACCTCTCGAGAGACAGGAGCAGACCTCTGCACCAACTTCTTGCCAAGACACTGAATACAAGGAACAGCACCCATTTTTAATGCTGTCCGTTATTCTGGTCTTGGTATGTATTGCCGCTAATTTAATACCCAGTGGAGTGTTTGAAAGAACCGTCGTAGACGGAAGAACGCTTATCGATCCTGAATCATTCCAGATTGTCGAAAAGTCTTATATAGGATTTACTGACTTCTTTCTTTCATTCTTTGAAGGCTTCAAGCAGGCAAGCGGTTTGATGGCCATGGTGCTGTTTGTTGGTGGAGCCTTCGGCGTTGTCAAACATATCGGCTTGCTGGAAGCATCGATTAACTCATTGGCTGGAAAGCTGCAACATTTACACTTCCTGCCGATGACACTAACCCTGATCCTATCTTTCGGTACGCTGGTATCATTAACTGGCATGTATGAACTGAGCATTGTACTTGTGCCTCTCATCGTTCCGTTGTATCTGCGCTTCGGATATGACGTGATAGTCGGCACTGCCGTCGTATTGGTTGGTGCATGTGCGGGTCTGGGTGCCGGAATGACCAATCCATTTTTCACGGCTATTGCCCAGAATATCGCTGAACTTCCGCTTTATTCCGGAATTCTGTTTCGCATGGGTGCCTTCTTGGCTCTCGCTCTAGTTGGCCTTGTCTTTATTTACTTTTATGCCTGAATTCATAGAATAACTGCAGCACTTTGGATCATACGGTAGAGGCAGGAGGGCCAGCAGCGGTACCCTCTCCGC
>NZ_JABUZA010000068.1 GCF_014897985.1 Halomonas colorata | reverse complement strand
CGCCCGACCATGACTGTTCTCCTATGCAGCTATTGCATAGACAAATTTAGCAGAAATGACTTTTCGTACAAAACCTAGCAATCATGATTGCTGGCGGGGCTGCTAGCTCCCAGGCATCTACCAATTTGCGCTTGGCGCATTTCTGGCCCACTGAATCCATGATTAATCAGGAAATATTTGAAGCATGGGCAAAAGCAGTAGAAGAGGAGTCTGGCGGGGAGATTGACGTTCATAACTTTCCGTCAGATACCTTAACGAAATCCAACAAGGCATATCAAGGTGCTGTTCAAGGGGTTTCCGATATTGCGATTACCGCACAGGGATATACGGCTGGCAGGTTCCCGTTAACCCAGTTAGTCGAGCTGCCTGGCATGGTGAATAGCGCAGAGCAAGGTTCATGCATGGTGCAAACGCTATACGATCAGGGAACGATTGCTGACGAGTATGGTGATTCACACGTTCTTTTCCTGTTTACGCATGGCCCCGGCATTCTTCATATGAAAGATTCCAGCGTTGTCACGCCAAACGATCTTGGAGGGTTGCGTGTGCGTCGGCCAACGTCTGTCGTTGGTGGAATGCTAGAAGAAATGGGCGCGCAGCCGATTGGTATGCCAATGCCAGAGGTTTATACCGCTCTTCAACGTGGCGTTATGGATGGCCTAACAACCTCTTGGGAAGGAGTTAAAGTATTCGGTTTAAATGATGTAGTGACGAGCCATACACAGGTTCCTCTCTATACGCTCACATTTGTTGCCACGATGAACAAGAGAACCTATGAACGGCTATCTCCGGAAGCGCGTGCAGCGATTGATAATAATAGTGGGATGATGTGGGCAGATGTTGCTGGCAATGTGTTTGATCAAATTGATCAAGCAGGTAAAGAGGACGCAACAGAATTAGGGCATCAAATTAATGTGGTAAGCGATCCCCAGAATGACCCTGAATGGTCTGATTTCATGGAGAGTGGCGTTGCTAGTTACCTAGCTCATCTAAAAGAAATAGGTGTAGAGAATGTTGATAGCGCCTATAGCGATGTTCTGGAAGCGAAAGGAAAATGTGCTTCCCTGTGAGGTAAGGTGTATGACAGCGCTAGTTCTAATAAAGAACGCTATTGAAATCGTGTGCCGGTATATTGCTGGGATTGGGTTCTTCTCCGTTATGCTTGTCACAGTAACAGACGTTGTGACTAGGTATTTGTTTAAGCTAACGTCCGGTGCTGTAAAGTTAACCGTATCAGGGAGTGTGGAGATTGTAAGTTTCGTAATGCTTATCTCTTTATTGGCAGCCATGGCTGCCAATAAAGAGATAAGCCAAGTGGTTGTTGAAGCATTTACGCATAAGCTTGCAGACTCCTTAAAAAAGAGAATAGCGGGGTTCTATTTGCTAGGCTTTTTCCTGGTAGGTTTTTTTCTTTCCTGGGGGTTATGGGAAGAGGGCGTTCGTGCCGCTCAATTCGGAGAAGTCTCCCAAGATTTGGCGATACCTATGGGACTAATCTATAAAACATCTGCTATATTGAGTGCTTTTTTCTCAATTCGGTGCCTAATACAGTCGGTGCTTGGCATGGTGTATAGCCATGATGGGGGAGAGCAAAATGAGTTCTGAACTCATAGGTGGGTTAGGCCTTATATGTCTTTTGGTTCTCATGGTGCTGCGCGTTCCCATTGCCTTGAGTATGTTGGCTGTCGGTGTGCTTGGATTTTTCACCGTCACAAGTTGGGACGCCGCGTTGGCGATGATGAAGTCTGTGCCGGTAGAGGTTTTATCAAACTATAACTTTAGCGCTATCCCGATGTTTATATTTATGGGGGTATTGGCTTCTTACTCTGGAATGGCGAGTAAGTTGTTCACCTCTGCTAAAGCGATGTTTGGTGGCTGGAAAGGGGGTATGGCACTTGCTGCGGTAAGCTCATGTGGTGCTTTTGCCTCGATATCCGGTTCATCACTAGCAACCGCAAGTACGATGAGCCGTGTGGCATTGCCAGAGATGGAAAAAAATGGTTATGCAAGTTCGCTAGCAACCGGTGTGTTAGCAGCGGGAGGAACACTGGGCATTATGATTCCCCCAAGCATTGCCTTACTGCTATATGCCATATTAACCGAGCTGCCGGTTGGGGATATGTTTCTTGCTGGCTTGGTTCCGGGACTTTTAGGGCTGCTATTCTACTCGTTAACCGTGGCTATTGTGGTGAAGTTGAATCCATCCATTGCCCCGTTTGGAGAGAAAAATAGTCTTAAAGACAAAGCCGTTGCTGCTTTGGGGCTGGTTCCATTTCTTGGTATTTTTCTAGTCATCGTAGTGGGTATATATGGAGGTCTATTTACTCCGACAGAGGCTGCTTCGGTGGGTGCTTTTGTGACAATGTTGTATGCCCTCTTTAAAGGTGTTGGCAGGCAGGACATATACAAAGCTGTGTTTGAAACCGTTGCGTTGTCTTCCGTCGTGTTTTTTATGATCGTCGGTGCGGAAGCGCTAGGATATTTTATTTCAGTATCTCGTATCTCCTTTGAGGTGGCCAACTATGTGATGAGCTTGGAGCTTTCCACCTTTGCCGTGTTGTTATGCATTATTTTGCTATATTTTGTTCTTGGTTGTTTTATGGACGCCATAGCAATGTTATTGCTCACGGTACCTGTGGTGTATCCTATTATAAGTTCCTTAGGGGTTGATCCTATTTGGTTTGGGATTATTACGGTACTGACAGTGGAGCTGGGGTTAATTACTCCACCTGTGGGCCTTAACGTCTTTATGATAAAAGCGATGGCACCACATGTTGGTTTGGGAACAATCTTTAAGGGAGTAACGCCATTTATCATTTCTGACTTTATTAGGTTGGCATTGTTGTTGGTTTTCCCATCCATAGTTACGTTTATCATCATTTAGGGGGTGCCAAACTAAGATTGGCAAGTGTGGCGAGCATTCTTCATAAGAGGCGATGCTCTGCTACAAGTAACTCACAAACGATGTAGTTTTTTTAAAACGCATTAATTAATTGTTCGTTTAATTAATAGAGGTGTCTTATGAACAAAAACTTTCGAATAGCCATCATTGGTGGTGGTATCGGTGGCGTGGCGTTGGCGCGCTCGCTGCAAAGGTTGGGGGTGGATTACCACTTGTTTGAAAAAGCACCGGCATTTGGTGAAGTGGGGGCGGGCGTCCAAATGACGCCGAACGCCGTTAAAGCCCTTAAAGCACTTGGGTTAAAAGATGACCTGTACAATATTGGTTTTCTTCCAGAAGCGATGGTGGGAAGAAACTGGGAAACCTCTGAAGAGCTATTTAGAACACCACTAAAGGAGAGTTCTCAAGAGGCGTACGGCGCTGAGTTTTTCCATGTCCATCGTGCCGATTTGCACACTATCTTGAGCCAGGATGTTCCAAAAGATCGTGTCACCTTTGGGATGCAGTGTACGGGCGTAGAGCAAGAGAATGGAACGTCTGTCGTTTTATTTAGCGATGGCTCACGTTTTGAAGCAGATTTGATTGTTGGTGCAGATGGTATTCACTCGGCGGTGCGTAATTCGCTTTGGGGTGAAAGAAAGCCGAAGTTTACCGGCCATATGTGCTGGCGTGCCTTGGTACCTGTTGAAGAGCATCCGCTATCGTTTGTGGGGCCGGATGCCTCTTTCTGGATGGGGCCGGATGCCCATGTGGTGACTTACTATGTGAAAGGTGGCAAGGCGGTCAATATTGTTGCGGTAATTGAAACGGATGAGTGGGTTGAAGAGTCTTGGACAATACCTAGCTCTAAAGAGGAGCTATTAGCCGCGTATTCTGGTTGGCACGCCAATATTACGGAGCTGTTTAAACTAACGGATCCTTCCCAGACATTTAAGTGGGGCCTTTTTGACCATGATCCAATGGAGCAGTGGTCAGTCGGTAATGCGACCCTGCTAGGGGATGCCGCCCACCCAATGCTGCCTTTCCTTTCTCAAGGCGCGGCAATGGCCATTGAAGATAGCTATGTATTAGCGCAGGCGATTGTGCATTTTGATGGGGATGTTAAAGGTGCCTTGGCTGTCTATGAAAAAGAGCGGCGCGAGCGTACTTCCAATGTACAACTCCAAGCTCGTGAACGTGGCAAAACCTTCCATTTATCCTCTCCTGATGAAATTCGCGCAAGGGATCTTGCGTATCAAAAAGCCCAAGAAGAGAACCCTGCTGCGGTGGGTATTCGGGCAGAGTGGATTTATGAGTATGACGCGACCACGTGTAGAGAGCGGTTTTAATCCTTTAACTACCTTACTATCAATTTGCTGATGAGAGAGAAGTGTTATGCAACAAAACAATAAACCATATCGGATTGGGCAGATTGTGCCCAGTTCCAATGTCACGATGGAAACCGAAATTCCTGCCCTGCTGCGAGCCAGGGAAAGCGTAGGATCAGAGCGCTTTACCTTCCATTCGTCGCGTATGCGTATGAAGCACGTCACAAAAGAGGAGCTGGCGGCGATGGATGCCGACAGCGACCGCTGCACATTGGAGCTTTCCGATGCCCGTGTTGATGTGATGGGCTACGCCTGTCTGGTGGCGATTATGTCGATGGGGCATGGCTACCACAGCGTTTCGGGCGCGCGTTTGCAGCAGGTGACGGTAGATAATGGCGCGCCCGCACCAGTGGTGACGTCGGCGGGTGCGCTGATCGAAGGCTTACGAGCGATGGGTGCCAAGAAGGTAGCGGTGGTGGCGCCCTATATGAAGCCGTTGACCGAGATGGTCGTCGATTACATTCGCCACGAAGGCTTTGAGGTTTCCGATTACCGCGCATTGGAGATTCAAGACAACCTCGCCGTGGCCGCTCACGACCCCATGAACCTACCGGATATTGTCGCCGGGATGAATACCGATGATGTGGATGCCGTGGTGCTATCGGCATGTGTGCAGATGCCATCCTTGCCCGCCGTGCCGATGGTGGAAGCGCGTACTGGCAAGCCCGTAGTAACGGCGGCTATCGCCACCACGTGGCAGATGCTTAAGGCGCTCGACATCGAAACGCGAGTGCCCGGCGGTGGAACCCTACTATCTGGCGCCTACTAAGGGGGCAGCATGTCAACCGATAATACAGCAGGCAACCATCCAGCAGAACAGTGCCGTGGCTACCATGTTCATGCCAATGGCATTCGTCAGCACCTCATTCACTACCCCGGTACGGGGCCGCAGATGTTATTGATCCCTGGCATCACCTCGCCCGCCATCACCTGGGGCTTCGTTGCCGAACGTTTGGCCGAGCGTTTCGATGTTCATGTGCTTGACGTGCGTGGCCGAGGCTTGAGCCAAGCGGGGGAGCTGGACTACTCACTCGATGCGATGGCTGCCGATGCGTTGGAGGTCATCAAGGCAGCGAGGCTTGAATCCCCCGTGGTGCTGGGGCATTCGATGGGCGCACGCACTGCCATCCGCGCAGCGCGGATGAACCCGGCACCGATTGGGCAGTTGATATTGGTGGACCCGCCGGTATCGGGGCCGGGGCGGCGTGCCTACCCCTCGGCCTGGAACTGGTACGAGGACTCGATCCGGCTGGCCGAAAAGGGCTGTTCGGGTGAACAGATGCGCCAGTTCTGCCCGACGTGGACAGATGAGCAAAACGCCCTGCGCGCCGAGTGGCTGCACACCTGCCAGCTTGACGCGATTCGTACCGCTTATGAGGGTTTTCATAGCGACGATATTCACTCCGATTTGGCCAAGCTTACGCTGCCGATTCGTTTGGTGGTGGCCGGTGGTGCGCCGGTGATTGAAGCCGACGATGTCGCGGAAATTCAGGCGTTGGCACCGCAAACGGAGGTGCGCACTGTTGAAGGCGCAGGCCATATGATCCCTTGGGATGATCTTGAAGGTTTCCTAAGGGCAGTTATGGATTTAGACGTGCATTGAACGCGCAACCATGAGGATAGACTGATGGATCAAGAAAACTTTACTGAAATCTGCCTGCATCAATTAAAAATGTCCGGCGTTCACGAAGGTGAAAAGCTCGTGGTGCTGACGCAAGGCAACGAACGGCTCAATTATGCTGATGCTTTCATGGCGGCAGGCCAGCGTTTGGGTGCCAATATGTACCATATGCGTTTACCACCGCCGCTGCCGACTGGAAGCTGGGATGTGGGCTTGACGGGGCTGGCGGCCCTCCCAGAAGCAGTGGAAGCATTAAAGCAGTGTGATATGCTGATTGACTGTGTTTTCTTACTGTTCTCCCCGGAACAATTTGCGATCCAGGCGGCAGGTACGCGAATTCTGACCGCGGTAGAACCGCCCGAGTTATTAGCACGTATGTTGCCGTCTCCTGAATTGCGTGAGAAGGTCGAAATTGCCGCCGAGATATTGTCGAAAGCCAAGGTAATGCAGATTACTTCGCCACACGGCACCGATGTAACCTATCAGCTCAACACCTATCCCACTATTGCCGAATACGCTTGTAACGACACGCCTGGCCGCTGGGACCATTGGCCTTCAGGTTTTGTGTTTACTGGCGGCGATGATGATGGCGTGGATGGCCAAATTGTGGTGGCTCCAGGCGATATTTTGCTGCCACAAAATATGTACGTGCGAGAACCAATCACTTATACCATCGAAAAAGGCTGGATCACTGACATCCGCGGTGGGCTTGATGCCGAACTAGTGAAGTCCTACATGGCGGCCTTTAACGACCCACGCGGCATGGGTATGAGCCATGTTGGCTGGGGCATGAACCCGCAGGCCAAGTGGCACAACATGACGCCGGGTGCGTTTCCTGGTGGAATGGGTATGGAGACACGCAGTTTCTATGGCAATGTAATGTTCTCAACTGGGCCGAACAATGAACTCGGCGGCTCCAACGATACCGCTTGCCACCTCGATATTCCTATGCGCGGCTGCTCGCTCTTCCTTGATGACGACCCGATTGTGGTAGATGGCGATATTGTTGTGAAAGAAATTCAAATGCAGCGTGACTGACCCTGGCGCCCTAGCAGGGCTGCCCTTTCATAGGAAAATGACAATGTCTCAAGCGGCTATATATCATCAGGCAGGCTTTGGCTGTGCGGTACCGCGTGGCAGTTGCCCGGCCATTGTCGTGGTCGATTTCAGCTACGGTTTCACTGATACCCAGTATCCCACCGCTGCTGATATGCGCAAGCAAATAGCGGCAACTCGACGTTTAACTGATATTGCCCGCGCGATGGGCTTCCCGGTGATTTACACTACTATCGCTTATCATTCCGGCGAGCTGGATATGCTGCCATGGCTGAAGAAAGCTAGCGGAATGGCGGCGCTGCTGGAAGGATCGCGGCTAGTCGAGATCGACGCCGCGACCAGCATCCAGCCGAACGATACTATCGTCACCAAGAAAGGGGCTTCGGCATTTTTTGGTACATCATTGGCTGCAATGTTGAGCGGCGCTCAAGTGGATACCTTGGTTGTGACCGGTGCCACCACTTCGGGCTGTGTGCGTGCCACTGTGGTGGATGCGGTGCAATCGGGCTTCAACGTGTTGGTGCCGCGTGATTGCTGCGCTGACCGCACGTCGGCACCGCATGACGCCAGTCTCTATGATATGCACCAGAAATATGCCGATGTGACGGATGCCGACGATATTTATACTTGGTTGCTGACGTTAGCTAGAAATGACTCAAATAGCATATAATTATTAAACTGAATAATTAAATGTTTTGGGTCATATTATGGCTAATCAAGTTACTAGTAAAAGAAAACGTCCTGGCAGGCCAGCAGGCCAGAGTGATGTTCGTGAGCGCATTCTGGATGCCGCTGAGGTGTTGTTTGCCGAGCAAGGTTATGCCGGGGCTTCTCTGCGCCATGTTGCACAGGCTGTTGATGCAACAACAGCATTGATTACTTACTATTTCAATTCAAAAGAAAATCTTTTCCGTGAAGTGTTTATGCGCAAAGGCTGTGAAGTTGCCAAAACACGTATGGAAACACTTAACTCCTTGATGGCATCAAGCAGGCAGCCAAGCGTAGATGAGTTGGTGAGAGCCTTTTTGGCTCCCTCAATTCAGCTTCGCCATACCAAGCAAGGACGTGCTTTCTTGCGGCTACATTCACGTTTACATATGGAACCAGAAGCGCTGTCATTTGAACTGCGCCGTAAGGTGTATGATGAATCAACTCGCGCTTATGCAAGGGCGTTTCAGCAAGCCCAGCCTGAGTTGGACGAAATTGTCGTGGTGAAACGTATGTCATTCATCATTGGGGCATATCTCTACTCTTTTTCGGATACTAACCGCATGGATGAGCTTGTTCCTCAATCACTTATTCACAACCATATCGACATCGAACTTGACGAAATTGTGGAGTTTGCGACGGCGGGTATGTTAGGAATGGTAGGTACTCCGGCTAACCCGACTGCCACCTAAGCTAGTAGAAATAATCAACGTGTCTATGTCGTTTACTCAGTACGTTCGCCGCGTTATCGCCCGGCATCCAGCCCAACGTGACGATATCGGCAATCTGTAATCCACCGCTAAAGTCGCCAGCGAGAGGGAGTATGCGATAAGACAGGCGGAAAGCATGATATGCGATTTCCCCCAGCATGATTGATTCCATCGCCTTCCAAACTAATGTTCTGGCGCTCTCCGCCAAACTTTCATTGGGCCCTCATACAAGAGATGAGTAGGAAGCGTTCTGATGTTTTGTTTAGCTATCGATAAAAACGGGGCTTACCAAGTGGCAAGCCCCATTGCAGTTAGCCACCCTCAAAAAAGCGCGGTTAATGACCCGACCAGCCCATAAAGATGGGTACGTAAACGACTAGCAGCAGCACCCCGATCAAGCCCAGCATATACGGTACGATGGCCCGTGTAATACGCTCAAGCGGCAACTGCGTGACCGAAGAAGCAACGTACAGGTTGATCGCCACCGGCGGGGTGATCATGCCTATCGAGAGCCCTACCACGATAATCAGACCGAAGTGGATCGGGTCGATGCCCAACTGCAGCACCAGCGGGAGTAGCACCGGCGTTAGGATAATCAGCGCGCTTGCCGTTTCGATGAACACGCCGGTCAGCAGAATGACGGCGACCACTAGCAGCATGATAATCAGCGGGTTGGTTGAGAGCGAAAGCACCGATTGGGCGATAGCGCCGGGCACCTGCCAGCTAGACAGTGTCCAGCTCAGCACTGCCGACATAGCAATCACTAGCATGATCACCGCGGTGGTCATGGCTGAACGGATCAGCAGACGATATACCTGGGGCAGGGTTAAATCGCGATAGACGAACAGCGAGACCAGCAGCGCATAGTTCACTGCTACTACCGCCGCTTCAGACGGCGTAAAGATCCCTGTGAAGATACCGCCCAGAATAATCACCGGTGTCATCAATCCCCAGCTTGCCGCCTTGAAGGTGCGCAAGATAGTGGTGATGGAAAGCGGCGTACCCTTGGGGTACTGGCGTTTATAGGCCTGCGTGATAGCAATGGCCATCAGCCCCAAGCCCATGGCCAAGCCGGGTAAAAAACCGCTTAAAAACAGCTTGGACACCGACTGCTGGGCGATGACTGCGTAGATAATCATGGGTACTGATGGCGGGATAACCACGCCGATGGTGCCGCTAGCGGCGATCAGGCTGGCCGCCGAGGCGGGGTCATAACCTTTACGCTTGAGCTCCGGCACCAGGCTTGAACCGACCGCCGCTGTGGTGGCCGCCCCCGAGCCCGAAATAGCGGCAAAGAACATGCCCGCCATGACCGACACAATCGAAAGCCCGCCGCGCATAAAGCCCACCAGCGAATCGGCAAAACTCACCAACCGCTCGCTCACCTTGCCCTGAGCCATTAAGTCACCGGCAAGAATGAACATGGGAATCGCCACCAGCGCGAACGAGTTGATGCCCTGGAACATCTGCTGGGTCACCACCATCAGCGGCACGCCCGACTGGTACAGGGCATACAGGGTGCTTGCGCCAATCGCAAAGGCAATCGGCACGCCCATCAGCATAAACAGGAAGAACAGGCCAAATAGCAGCATGGTCATGGTGTCTGTTCTCCCATGGGCTGCGAGGGCTTGCCTTCAAGTACTAGCTCAAGCAGATCGATTAGAGCATACCAGGCCATGATGGCCGCACTGATAGGCATCACGGCATACACGTACGACATCGGCACGCGCAGCGAGGCGGATTTCTGGAAGCTCTGCACCTGCATATAGCGATAACCGATCACCACCAGCGTGATCATAAAGGCGATAACCGCCATTACGGCCAGGATCCGCGCTACCTGACGTAAACGAGCGGGAAGCGCGTCGACGGCAAAGGTAACGGCAATATGATGCCCGCGCTGAAAGGCCAGCGTACCGGCCAGAAAGGTAATCCAGATGAGCAGGAAACGGGCGACCTCTTCGGTCCAGCCGACCGCGGTAAACAGCACCCGCGAGACGATCTGCAGCGTGATCACTCCGATCAGAGCCGCCATGCCGATAAACACGACAGGCTGGATGATGCCATCCAGCCCGCGCTCGATCAGCCGCAGCGGTGTTAACAACGTTTGAGACAAAGTGGCCACTTACTGCAAAGCCTCCTGGATACGGGGAAGGTAGTCACCGAACTGCTGACCGTATTTTTCATACACTGGGGCAACGGCCGTCTGGAACGCTTCGATATCCGGCGAGTCGTTGATTTCCATGCCTGCGGCTTCCAGCGCCGCCAGCTGCTCGGCTTCCATCTCGGCATTCTGCTCGCGGGCGTAGGTTGAAGCCTCGCGTGCGGCGTCAAGCAATAGCGTCTGGACCTCTTCGGGCATGGCGTTCCACTTGGGCAGGCTTATCACGAAAAGCGCCGGCGCGTAGATGTGGCGCGTCATGGTCAGGTAGTTCTGAGTTTCGGCCAGGTTAAAGGCGTAGATGGCGTTGATCGGGTTTTCCTGGCCATCAATGGTGCCTTGCTGTAAGGCGGTCAGCGCTTCGGTCCAGGCCATGGGCACGGCATTGGCGCCCAGCGTGCGGAAGGTATCCACATACACTTCGTTTTCGATTACGCGCAGGCGCAGCCCATCAAGATCGTCCGGGGCATTGATCGCGTTGCGGCTATTGGTGATGTTCCGAAAGCCGCGCTCAGCAAAAGCCAGCCCTTTCAGGTTAACGCCTTCTAGCTTATCGAGAATCTCCTGACCTATCTCGCCATCCAGCACTTCATAGGCAGCTTCTTGCGTGGGGAACAGGAACGGCAGCTCGAACACCGAAAACTCATCGACAAAGTTCGCCACCGGGCCGTTGGTAATCACGCCCATATCTACCGTGCCGATCTGCATGCCTTCAAGCAAGGTGCGCTCATCGCCAAGCGAGGCATTAGGGAAAATCTCGACGCTAATCGCGCCGTCGCTTTTTTCGCTCAGCAGTTCCTGAAAGCGCGTGGCGGCAATATGGTAGGTATCATCGCTATTCACCACGTGGGCCAAACGCAGGTTGGTCTCGGGCACGTCGGCGTGGCTTGCAAGCGAAAGCCCCAGAAGGCTAGCGCAGGCTAAGGCCAGGGTTGCGTGTTTAAACAGGGTGCGGGGCATGCTGGAAAGTGCAGAGGTGTCCACGTGATCTCCTTGAAGTGATCGATTTTTTTATAGTGTGAAAAGGGGGTGTCCTTAATAGGCGCGTCATCTATACCATATTGGTTTTAGCGAACAAATAATTGATTGTAACCCTGCCATTCGTCTTAGAGCCTACTGGCGATTCGCGCTGGCAATAAAAAAAGCGTTTCAGGGCCAAGACTTGAGCAAATGCCCGGTTGAGGATAGCCTCATCGCCCAGGCAAATCCGGAACGCTAAAGCTATCTTCCCGATGATGCATTCCCATCGCTTACGTAAAATAACGAATCTTCTCATCGCACCGACCGGCCAAGACAGGAACAGACAATGGACACGCTGATTAAAGAGCTTGAAAACATCGTAGGCAAAACGGGTGTGCTGCTGGGTGACGATGTCGCGCAGCGCAGCGTCGACTGGTTCACCAAAGCGCCCTGCGAAGCCAAAGCGATCATTCGGCCGCAATCCACCGAGCAGCTTAGTCAGGTGATGGCCAAGTGCCATGCCGCCAAGCAGGCCGTGGTGACGCATGGCGGGCTAACCGGTGTAGTACACGGCGCCGTTGCCAGCCCCAATGAGCTAGTGGTGTCCCTTGAGCTGATGAACCAGATCGAAAACATCGATGCGGTCGGCTCGACCATGCAGGTACAGGCGGGTGTCACACTTCAGCGCGTTCAGGAAGCGGCCCAGGAGATCGACATGCAGTTCGCGCTCGATCTGGGTGCCCGCGGTTCCTGCACCATCGGCGGTAACATCGCCACTAACGCCGGCGGCATTCGGGTTATCCGCTACGGCATGATGCGCCAGCAGGTGCTGGGGCTAGAGGTCGTCTTGAGCGACGGCACCGTGGTCAGCTCGATGAACACCATGCTGAAGAACAACGCCGGTTACGATCTGAAGCAGATGTTTATTGGCAGCGAAGGCACCCTGGGGATCGTCACCCGCGCCGTACTGCGCCTGCATCCCAATATGCCCAGTGAGCAGACCGCGCTGGTCGCTGTGCCGTCCTTTAATGCGCTGACCACGCTGCTCAAACTGGTTTCAAAAGAGCTCGCCAACAGCCTGAGCGCCTTTGAAGCGTTGTGGAACAACCACTACGCCCTGATGACGTCTGAAACCACCAAGCACACCGCGCTGCTGGCTACCGACTCACCGTTCTACGCCATCATCGAAACGCTGGGTTCAGATGAAAAGCAGGAAGCCGAGGCATTCGCCCGCGTGCTGGAACAGGCGCTGGAAGCCGAGCTGATCACCGATGCGGTGCTTGCCAACTCCAATACCCAGCGCCAGGGTATCTGGGAAGTCCGCGAGGATATCGAAACCCTGGTACACGAACTCAACCCGATGTTCTCGTACGATGTCAGCCTGCCGATCGTCCATATGGATGAGTACGTGACCGCGCTTGAGAGCAAGTTGAAGGAGCAGTGGCCAGAAACCGGCGCGCTAGTGGTGTTTGGCCACCTGGGCGATGGCAACCTGCACATCATGATCACCGTGCGTGACGCCAACCCGCACAGCCGCCATCAGGTAGAAGACGTGGTGTATGGGTCGCTTGCCGCCTATAACGGCTCGATCTCTGCTGAACACGGTGTGGGTATGGAAAAACGCGATTACCTGCATATCTCGCGCACACCCGAAGAGATCGCCCTGATGAAGCGCATGAAGCTGGCGTTGGACCCTAAAGGGCTGCTTAACCCCGGCAAGATTCTGGGCTAAACTACGCACGCAAGACAGGTTTCTCGCCCAGTAAAAAGGCCACCGCGCGGTCACTGCTGTCCCATAAACATTAATAAATGAAAAAGCCTGGATCCAAGTGAGTAAAATGAGAGTGCGACCAAACACTC
>NZ_JABUZA010000067.1 GCF_014897985.1 Halomonas colorata | reverse complement strand
CCCCACGAAGGAGTATATAGTGAACTTTATGTACTTCACTGAGTGAGTGAGTGAGTGCCCCATGAGCAGCGCCTTTTGGGGCATTCTTTATTTCTACACAGTGTGTAATTCCATGTGTAAAAATAGAAGCGCTTGTTCCAAGGGCTCTGCCCTCTCGCCGCAAGCGACGATTCACCCGAGGTATTTCACGACCAGCGATGTGATCGAGTGAGAGCACAGATGAAGACAACTTCCTCGGGGGTGCTTAAAAGTTAGGGGTATACGGATTTAATGGTTGATGGGGCACCTTCACCCCATCAATCTGATACCACCCTCAGATGGTTGATAGATCGACTCCGTAGTTGAGTTTCTCTGCGAAGTCCGGCAGTCCGTAACCGATGGTTTTCTTGTAGAAAGGAGAGACCTTCGCAGTCGGTGCCTTCTTCTTGTGCTTCGTGGTGTAGAGCATTCGTGCCCGCATCACCTCGAAGGAGTAACCGCGCCCTTCACGGTTCTTGTCCTTGGCCAGTCGGTTGATGGACTCCGTGTAAGCGTTGGTGACGGGCATGTCCGTCTCGAAGTAGGTCATGGTCTCTTCGCGCCAGTTTCCCACTGCCCTGACCAGATCGCTCCAGACTTCCTTTTGGCCCTTCGGGATGGTGGCTATCCACTCGTCCAGGGCGGCTTCTGCCTGGAGCCGTGTGGTGGCGTCCCAGATGCCGTAGAAGCGCTCCTTGTGCTCGTAGGCGGCCAGCAGTTGCGGGAACGCGCCTGTCCAGGTCTCCATGATGAGGCGCTCCCGGTCTGAGACTTCGTGAGCGCGTTTCAGCAGGATTTTCCGGTCTCCCTTGAGAGTCCGGCTCTGGGACGGTTTCAGCTCCTTTCTGAGGCCCTTGCGCACTCTCTCTAGGGCATCGTTGGCCATGCGCACCACATGGAACTTATCGACCACGATACGGGCCTGGGGCAGCACAGCCTTGACCGCTGCCCGGTAGGGGTTCCACATGTCCATGCTGACGATCTCGACCTTCTGCCGGTCTTTCAGCTTCATCAGGTAGTTGGTCACCACGTCCTGGCGGCGGGTGGCCAGCAGGTCGAGCAGGGTTCGCTCCTCAATGTTGGTCAGAATGCAGCGGTAGCGCTTGTTCAGGTATAGCTCGTCAATGCCCAGGATGCGGGGCGTCTCGAAGCGGTGCCAGCGCCCCAGGAACTCGGCGCGGGCGTTGAAGATGTCGCGCACCGTCTTCTCGTCCAGGCCGGTCTGTGCCGCCACAAAGGTGTAGGGGTGGTTGAAGGATTCCTTCTCCACGTACTCATGCAGCCGCAGTGTCATACGGAATCCGTCCACCATCTCCGGTAGCTGGGGCCTGAATGTTGTCTTGCAGGCCCGGCAGGTGTATCGGCGGCGGACCACCCAGAGAGTAACCCGCTTGCCGTGGATGGGCAGATCACGATAGGGAACGTCACGCTTGCCGAACCGTACGAACTCACCCTGCACGCCGCATTCCTCGCAGGCGATGGGATCGGGCACGTCCACCTGGAAGTGCATTTCGTCGTCGGTTGATTTGCAGCCCAGTACTTGGTATTGCGGCAGGTGAAGGATGTTGTCGGGAAGTTCGGTCATGGTGTTGTATAGGCGTAGGTGTCAGTCAGATCCATCCGGCTCGGCATTGGTGTTTGCTTTTTTACCCAACAAGCTGCTGGAAACGAAAAGTAAGGCACCGAGGACAATTGCAATATCAGCCAGGTTGAAGGCCGGCCAATGCCAGTCTCGCCAATAGAAATCAAAGGAATCCACAACATAGCCGCGAAAGACCCGGTCAATCAGGTTGCCCATGGCGCCACCGAGGATAAGACTGTAAGCGATGGCTTCTCCTTTATGACGATTTTCAAGGATCAGCTTGATCAGAAAAATCGAGACCACTACCGCGATTCCGATAAATAAGTAGCGCTGCCAGCCTCCACCATTCGCAAAAAGACTGAATGCGGCACCGGTGTTCCATAGGTGCACCCAGTTAAAGAACGGGGTCACCGAAACATACTCGCCATAGGCCATTGATTGCTGCACCAGCCACTTTACAGCCTGATCAGACGCTGCCAGCAGGCCCGATATGGACAATAGGGCATACGGCGAGAGCTTTTTGCCAATAATGAGCATTATTTAACCCTTCAACGCCAAAATGCGTCTGGCACCGTTAAGTACAATGCCCCCCGCGATGGTGCCGATAATCAGATCCGGATAATTGGAACCGGTCCACGCGACCAGGGCGCCGGCGGTGATGACCCCCAGGTTGATCACCACGTCGTTGGCCGAGAATATCCAGCTTGCCTTCATGTGCGCCCCGCCTTCCCGATGTTTGGATATGAGCAGCAGACAACTGGTATTGGCAATCAATGCGACGAATGCGATAGCCATCATCACCAGCGATTCAGGCTCACTACCGAATACAAAGCGTCTCACCACCTCTACGAGCACGCCCACAGCCAAGATCAGTTGCAGTACACCAGCAAGATGCGCGGCACGTACCTGCATTTTCACGCTATGTCCAACCGCATAAAGGGCAAGCCCGTACACCGCCGCATCGGCAAAATTGTCCAGGGATTCTCCAATCAGGCCGGTGGACTGGGCGATCAGACCGGCAGTCATTTCCACCACGAACAGAAGTGCATTGATGCCGAGCAACCAGCGCAGGGTCCCGGATTCTTGCTTAGCAGAAGCTGCCGAAAACTCGGCGGCCTTGATGGTCTCCGGATTTGCAGCGACGGTTTCCTGAAGCGAGGCGCCTAGCCCCAAGGTCTTCAGTTTCGAGGTGACGGGCTCGACCTCGCCGTCATGCACGACCTTCAGCCGGCGGTTCGACAAGTCGAAGGACAGCGCCCGAATCTCCTCAAAGCCGTTCAGGGCTAGGCGAATCATTCGTTCTTCTGATGGACAGTCCATCTTCGGCACGGCATAAACACTGACCCATCTCCCTGGCGCCTCGGAGGAGGCCTGTATATCGGTATCCGCTGCGGACGTTGCATCACCGCCACAGGCGCCACCACAGGATTTGCTCATGATACGACTCCACTTGAACAATGTTGTGGTACCATTTAAAACTATAAAGCTACTATAAGGTCAATAGAGTAAAGAATCCGTTGGGGAGGAGGCTGATGCGCATTGGTCAGTTGGCGCAGTTGGTAGGGGTCGAAACACAGACGATCCGCTTCTATGAACAGCAGGGCTTGTTGCCGCCGCCTGATCGGCAGGACAACGGTTACCGTGTCTATACCGAGAAGCATGGTGAGGGGCTGGCCTTCATCCGTCGCTGCAGAATCCTGGGCCTGTCACTGGCTGAGATTCACGAACTACAGAGCTATCAGGACGACCCTCATCAGCCTTGTACCGCCGTCAACGCCTTGCTCGATGATCACATCTCTCATGTGCGGTCGCAGATAACCGCTCTGCAAGCGCTTGAGAAACAACTCGTTTCACTGAGAGCGAGTTGCAACGATGACCGGGAAGTTGAGGCGTGTGGGGTTCTTGCTGGAATTAGCGAAGGAAACATGCACCAGCAGTAGGTGAAGCATCAACCAGATAATCCGATGAGATGCCGGTCTGTCTCACTCTCATGCAAAGGTAAGATCAACCATTTAATCCGCTTACCCAAAGTTAGCAGTGGTCGTACCACCATACCCATACTGTAGCTGGAGGTTGCCACAACAAATTGGCCGCCCGTGGCTCTGGTCGCAAAGCGAACATTCGAAGTGGTGCCCAGAGCGCCATCTTCCAGCCGTAAAAGGCCAGGGATTTCGTTGAGACCGAAACCCAGCTACTGCGCCGTTTTCACAAACTTCAGCCTATCAAACTCGCCAGTTACTACGCGTCTGTTAAGTAAAAGTATTTGAAGGCTTCTCGATCACTCTACCTTTAGATTTTGCTGGTATTGCAGCATTTGCTCCATCATCAGCTGCATTTGATCCATGCGCTCCTGCATCATCTGAATTTGTTGCTCGTTAGACAGACTACCACCATTCTTTGATTTACCGCCGCCGTTCATCATGTGCTGACCTCCCATCATGCCGTTTTGTCCACGCATCATGCCGGGGCCCATCATACCGTGATGCATAAAACCCATTTGCTCTTGCATCGCCTCCCTGTGTTCTCGCATCAATCGTTGCCGTTCTTGCGGTGAAGCTTCATCAGGAATGCGTTGCATCAGCTGGTTCATGTGAGACCAGTTCTGGTGCATCTGTTGCATTTGCTCCTGATCCATCATCATGCCAGGACCATGCCCTTGCCATGAGCCTTGATCACCATGCGCTAGCACGAATGCAGGAAAAACCAACAACGCAGCGGTTGCTGTAAGTCCTTTAAATGAAATCATAAAGTTTACCCTCGAAATAAAATTAGACGTCCACACCATCGCACTTATCATTGTAGATCTTTATCCAGACAAACGCCGATTTTGACGACTACTAGTGTAGATTAGTTATTGACCCTGTAGTGGCTACAGGGTTTTAAATTGCATCATTTGTACGAAAACCGGAGCCGAGAAAATGAGCAAACCCTGCAATGGGCAGTGTGGTAGTGAAGACTCTGTCGTAGATGACAAGTTTCAGGGACGCGCCACCGACGAAACAGGTAGCCAGCTAAGCACCTACAAAATACCAAAAATGGATTGTCCCTCGGAAGAGCGAATGATTCGAATGGCACTGACTGGCGTTGAAAACATTCAGTCGCTGTCATTCGATTTATCGGGTCGTACATTGGAAATTATCCACCATGGAGAAACCGGTCCTATTACCAGCAAACTGGAAAACCTGGGCCTGGGTGCTTCCTTGCAGCGGACAGAAGACGCCAGCGCTGAATCCGTCAGAGCGGCTGAATCTTCTAAGGCCAACGAAAGCGAAGAATCCGGCACTTTATGGATACTGCTGGCAATCAACGGCCTGATGTTTCTGGTCGAGATGACGATGGGCCTGATCGCCCAGTCCGCTGGCCTGATTGCAGACTCGCTAGACATGCTTGCCGATGCCGCCGTCTACGGTCTCGCACTTTACGCCGTTGGGCACGGCATCAAAATGCAGGTCAGAGCGGCCCATGTGGCAGGCATCCTCCAGCTTATCCTTGCCGCTGGGGTATTGGTTGAAGTTAGCAGACGTTTTCTGTTCGGCAGTGATCCTCAGTCGTTAATGATGATGGCCGTCGCCTCTGTTGCTCTCATTGCGAATATCAGTTGCCTGCTCCTGATCGCAAAACACCGTGAAGGCGGTGCTCACATGAAAGCCAGCTGGATATTTTCAGCCAACGACGTGGTCATCAACCTGGGGGTAATACTTGCGGGGCTGCTCGTTGCCTGGACCGGGTCCAACTACCCAGATCTGATTATTGGCGGAATTGTCGGTGGCATCGTCTTGATGGGTGCCAAACGCATACTGGCACTGAAAGGCTGAACCTTTCGGGGGCAGGCGGTCGATTATCGGCTTGCCGTTGCCAATCTACGGGGAGTAAACATCAATGCACAGTGAACTGAAGCCATCCTATATTGCGGAGCTTGAGGCGACAGGCAGGGCGGAAGGCGCAGGCGATTTCCAGACAGCCTTCACCCATCTGGAACGTGCCCATATCCTCAGCCAGAAATATGCTCTGGCGCACGCTGCAACCCACTTACGGATGCTCAGACTGGGTTGGCGAACAAGAGACGTTCGTGAGGTGCTGGGGCAGTTGACCCGAACCATTGCCGCCCTGGTCTTTTCCCGAATTTGGGTTCCGGTCGGAAACACCGGTCGTGCAAACGTCAGCGCGTTTGCACCCATGCCGGTGCCCGAGGATTTGGCAGTGGTGCTTTCGGAGGCGGAGGGAAGGCGTGACTAGAATGTTCGCTTTTTTAATGAGCTGATTTCGAGGTATTTGACGACCGGCGATGATCGTTTAAGATGAAGTTGCGGTACAGGGAGAGGTCCCGATGGCCGCGACCGGCGATGAGGGGCGTGCCGTTAATGGCTAACCCCCGAATCCCTCTCTTCCAGCAACTCCCTCAAGAAGCTCGCCCGCTTGGTGGCATTGCTTACCGATTTCACGATGGACGCAAAATCACTAGCCTGCGCGACAATGTGTATCTCTGCCTCGGCACGGGTAATCGCCGTGTAAAGCCACGCACGGTCTGAGATGCGACCCTTCTGGACTGCCACGATGATTCTCGGGAACTGGCTTCCTTGAGCTTTGTGGAGCGTGATTCCGTAACCAAGCTCCATGCAATCGAAGACTTCATCCGTAATTGAAATGGCCTCTCCGGTATCCAGGGTCACGATACCAAATGTTTCTTGGCCATCCTGAGTGTCGCGCTCTGTTGAGGATAAGATGCCAAGTGACCCATTCTGAATGCCGATGTTGTAGTTGTTCCTGGTGAAGAGGATCGGGTCGCCCACTCTCATATCGAGGAAGAATTCATCGCCATGCAGCCTAAACTGCAAGCGCTCCCCATCGGGGTTGATCAGCTTTTGGCATTCACGGTTCACCTCGCCAACGAGAGCCTTGGTGGCTCCGATGATCTGGGTGTTATAGGGTGACTCCGCGTACAAGGATTTGCACTTATCGACCACCTGCTGCGGAGGCGTCTCGTGGAACGTGATTGCGCCAACCGATAACGATGGAGGCACCTCGCCCCGATTGATGGTAGTCGAGTATTCCGGGATGCTCGTTGAGCCTTCTTGGCGTTTGACGATGTTCAACTCAACCGTAGCGATTGCGCCGGATTCAACGATGTCTGAGAGGACTTTGCCACATCCGATGGCTGGCAGCTGGTTCGGATCGCCTGTCAGGATGATACGTACTGAAGGATCGAGGTGCGTAACGATCCGATACATGGTCGGGAGGTCGATCATACTGGCTTCGTCGATGACCAGAAGATGCTTCGGCTCATCTAATGACGGCGAGATCGGCTCTTCCCGTAACAGGCGAGCAATCGTCATGGTGAAGAATCCGATGCTCTCGTGCAGTCGCATGGCTGCTCGCCCCGACAGTGCGACGGCATGAACCTTATAGCCTAGTGCGGCATAGGCTTTGAGCACGGTACTAAGGACCGTGGTCTTGCCCGTACCGGCACCACCCGTGATGCAGGACACCGAATTCGTCAGGCTCGACTCAACCGCTCGGAACTGCTGCTCGGTCAGGTCGTAGGGCAACTCCTGAACGGCCTCGGTGAGCGCCTTGAAAACGGATTCATCTTCATCCTTGTTGGCGGCCAGGGCCTTGAGCCGCTTGGCAACGACCGACTCCATCATGATTTGGGCGGTGGGATGGTAGGTGCCGGTCTCTGGCCTGAGAATGAACTGGCCGTTGCGATAACCGCTGGCGAATGCCTCTGCAACCAGAGTTTTATCGCCTAGCAGTTTGATCATCTCGGGCCTGAGCGCCTGATGAGTGGCGTAGGTGTGCCCCTTTTCTACCTCTTTTCGTATCGCGCTTTCTAAAGCAGCTGCGAGCCGCATCGGTGCCGATTTCTCCATACCCATCTGTTCAGCAATGGTATCGATATCGGCAAAAGACATCCCGAATCCGAGCAATGCGTAAGGATTGCTCTTGAGTATCTCAACGGTACGATTATCGTGGTATTTCAGGATGCGTTGCTGAATGCGCAGCGGCACTCCCAGAGAGGCCAACCAGTTGGCATGCGCGAGGTTTTTGTACTTGGCGTACCCGTTGTATAGCGCGGTTACCGAAACCTCGCTGAGAACCTCCCTGAGGCGGCCTCTGTGCTCTGAGGTCTCGAACTGGAGCATGGGGTGCAGTTCACTGCCAAAAGCGTCCCAGAGGGCTCGTGCTTTAGCCTCACCGATACCGGTGAACTCCTTTTCATTGGCAATGAAGCGGATCAGCGCCTCGCCCGTTTCCGGCAGCATGCACTCCATCTCAGCTGGGGCATCATACAAATGCTGCTGAAGCTTATAATCGCCTGCTTGAACGGTCTCCAGCGTCCTTACGCCACGCACCCGCCATTGCTGACCAACAGACGGCTTGATAGGCAGGGACTGGTTTTCGCATCGGATGCTAACGATGTATTTGCCCGAGTTGATTTTGTAACTGTCGGCTTTAAGGGGAATGCCCGTGAAGATCGCGTATTTATAGCCGTTGTGTTGGCAGCTGGTGACACGGAAATACTCTTCATGCATCGGGCGCGACTCCGAACTCTGTGAGGACTTCAGACAGTTCACCGTAACGTTTTAGCTTGGCTTCGAGGGTTGCCACCCGGGCCTTCAGCTCAATGTTTTCCTGCTCCAGCACTGAGAGCCTTCTCGATTCCATGGCTCTTTGGTTGACACTAGGGTCGTAGCGCTTCGGTTCTGACCGCTGGGCCTGGGCGGTTTCGGTCAGTTCTGGCAGAACACCCCGATCACGCAGGCTCTGCTCCAGATTCTCCAGTGCCGATTTAATGGCCGGATTCTGGCGCAACGCGCTCTTTCCGATGCCTATGGCTTTGGCCACTTCGCCACGGTTTAACTGGCCCCGAAAGATGATCTGCTTAAAATCGTCATCCGTTTGGGTGGCCACCCAGCTCTGGAAGGCACTCAGGTTCTGACGTGCTCTTTCCTGACCATTACTCATCCATTTCCCCCAAGAGCTTTTTGATCGCTGTTAGAAATCCGCGAGGTAGGATTTCCGTACCCAGCTCATCTTTCACTTGGCCCAATGCGTTCGCTTTGAATCCGAGTTTCTCCAGCCATTCCTCGGTGCAGACGGTTTGCAACGCCTTGATCTCGTTCTCCGAACAGATCCCCTTTAACGAGGGCAGCAGCTCCACACTGGCTTCAGACTGGGGCTCCACATAGGTCGTCGGTCGCTTATCAATCACGATCTCGGTTGTGCTCTTGAGCATGTTGGCTTCGCTTCTGTAGCGATCCCGCTCACGAATGATTTGTCCAAAGAGGGCACGCACCGCCGCGTCCTCAATGCGCTCCAGAAGTTGGTGATCCTGGCTCATTCTCTTGGGTGGCCCTACCGGTGGTTTCTTCGTGGTGGTCTTCGCTTTGGCAGCCCACGCTTCGACCAGATCCCGATAATGCTTGTTTGCGGTGGCACGGATCGACTGGTAGCCAACACCGCCATCTTCCTCGGATACGCGCCCAATGGTGGTGATGGAAAAGTCCCGAGCACCGGAGTCGAAGTAGGCACTCAACGTTTCGTGGAGCTTAACCAGAGAGGCCTTCGTCTTGGCGGTCTTGCCGTCTTTAAGGGTGTCCAGAATCGCATCAACATCAATGTTCATCGGACACCTCCAAGGCCGGAATCCGTTTGAGAGCGCCCGACGACAGCGTGATCGGGGTGATTTGTTTGACTGCCTCAAATCCGGATTTCAGCAGTCCATCGTTCTCCAGGTACTCTTGCGCTTCGATGTAATTTGTTGCGATTCGGTAGCCTTCCATTTTGTCGTCTGGTTCCGCGATCTTAGCCATCTTTCGAATGAGAGCATTACCCACGATCAACTGCGTGTTTTCGTCCATTTCCAAAAAGACGGGCTTGTACCCGGAGCGGGCCATCATGCGACTCAAGGCGTTGGTACGCTTGGCAATCGCAGGCGTCTTGCGCAGATCATCGTGTAGATCGGGATAGAACTCAGCGTCCTCGCAGAGCAAGGACAGGTGCAGCAATTCCGAGTCGGTTTCGATGAATTTCATGCTGACATTGAGGTCTTCCGCAGACCCCACAGCGACCAGCTTTTGACGGTCATCGTCCTCAGTTCGCCCATTCTCGATCTGGATCACTTTGTTGATCAGATTGAAGATCGCGATGTAGTCCTTGGCGTACTCATCTGCCTCCACGCGCTGCTTTTCGTACCGGCGCTCCAGAGCCTGAAGTTCGCCATGCTTGAGAAACGGCTTACCGGTTTCCTCGGCGATGAACAGCTCATCCTTCAGGGCCTCTAATTGGCCTTCAATCTCGACGGCCAGTTCAGCCGCCTGATGCGCCTTGTAGCTGACCTGATTGAACTTGGAATTCAGCGCTGGCAAGTAGGTTGCATCGGTGATGTGAAAGCGACAGCGGGGGCAGTTTTCAGGGCCATGGGGTACCGGGCTATAAACCCTGGTATTAGCTATTGTTGAATCCCTGATTAACGGGCCACCATTCCAGCAGCCACCAACGGTGGACAGTTCATCCGAACACACGGAGTTGCCGCCGACCAGGCACAGTCCGGTGGCCCGCTCTTCCCAGCCAATCGGATTTCGGTTCGCCAGTGTAGCTTCGACAGAATTGTACTGATCACCGTGGAAGGCAGCGCGGAGTTGGATCTGCCTCATCTCTGCGTCCTGAAGAAAGTTCTTCAGGGACGCTTCCCCGCGCTCAACCAAAGCGGAGTACGCCTCATTCATTTTCTCGGCCATCACTGAGGGCGTGATCTTGTTGTAATAGATCGTCATTAACAGCCGGGTATGACCGGCCAGAAGCTTGGAGATCACCGGCAACGGCAGATCGGTGTCCATGGTGTAGCAGGTGATCAACGACACGCGGAGGCTGTGCAGGGGGTATTCCGTTGCCTTCTTTTCTGACTCCTGCCCCTCGTAGTCATCACCGTAGTCTTTCACAAACCGTAGACGGTGCCCGTCTCTCATCCTCAGGCCCGACTGGAACAAATCTTCTTCCAGTTTCGACAACAAGCGATACCAAGGACTCATGAAAGAGTTTGTGCTGATCGGGAAGGCGGAATTTCGGTCTCGAAACAAAAAGGCAAACTCGCCCATTTCGGCTAATTGCTTCTTGGATTTGGTCTTGCCAATATAGGTAGCCGAAAGCTCTGCGCCACTGATCAGTCGGTTAATCGGGTTGTATTTTTCCTGCCAGTTGCGGAGCTTTTCCAGCCAATACAGCAGTTCTTCGTGCTGCCACGGTATGGTATACCCTCGCTGAATTTCGTCTTTGTTTTGATCGGCGGTTTTGTTGGTCGAGACATAGAGTCCGGTGGCATAACTCTCCGTCATCGAGTCATAAATGCGCCGGAAGACCCCTTTCTGGTAGGGCCGCTTCGGGGTCCCGTACCTGAATGGGTGCTGGATGTTCTCGACCCAATGACCGCGCTCGTAACGCCAGGTATCGCCTTCGCCGGAGTCCAGAAACCGCACCTGTAGAGAGCGAAGAGGCAGATGGAGTTTGGTAAATAGAAACATCGCCATCACAGGCGACCAGACCTCATGGATATCAACTTTCCTGCCGTTCCTGGTCACAATCCGTGTACGGGCGACGCAGTCCGGATCATCGGGATCAATGACTTCCAGAGGCACTTCCATCCACGCCTGATTGCCACATTGAAGATGGTTGAGGGCCCACTGCCAGTCCCGGAAATGAAACCCGACCCATGGCGTTTTATTGCCGGGATCATCGGTTGGATAGGGGCAGAGAATGTGCCTAGCTTGCTGAATATAGCGATAGGGTAACGGGCTGTGGACGGTTTCGGTGTTTGATGTGTTTCCCTTGATTTTATCGAACGGATTAGAGAATAGAGGTCGTTCGACGCCGTCATCGCACTCGGCGCTTAGATGGTGCTTGAGGATGTGGTCGCATAATTCGACCGTGTGCGAAACGTGTTTAGAGTTCTCAGAACTCGCTCCACTATTAACCAGAAAGGCCTCAAACTCTTCACTGGACACTTTATGGCCGCTCGGATGGCCCTTGAACATTGTGGCCACATCAGTGGCATACGAGGCTTTCGCGTTCAAATAAAGAAGAAATTTTCTTATACCCGCCAAACGCTGACCAACGCCTTTGTCTTGCGTTTTTAGCCATTCGGCGGCGTACTGCTGCCATTGCAGCCAGTCGTGCCCCAGTTCCTCAGTCACCCACCCCAGCGTCAGATCCGTGGTGTAGCCTTTCCCTTTTAGTTTTTGGGTCATGTTATCGCTTCCCTAACCGTGGATTCTTGCCGGTGAAGTGGCCGTTTGGATCGAGGTCTTCAAAGCCGTGTTCTGCCAACGTCTTCCAGTCGAAAGACACGGGGGTCTTTTCCTTATCCGATCCCAACTGAAGCTGTTGTGTTGCCTGGGACAGCGCTTCTGAGACTTTCACACTGGGGGGCATGGTGTAAGGAACCTGAGACTCCAGGCTTGCGTGATGCAGGCACTTTTTGCGAATGAGTGGATCGACCCCGGCATCCGTCAATCGGCGGCCATAATTGTGGCGATGGCCATGAGGATCGAGCCCTACGCTCTTGTTGGGTTCGAGGCCAATTCGTCTTAATCCTGCGGCATAGCTTTGGGTGAAGGCGTTGTAGGTATAGGGATTGCCCAGATAGCGAGAGTCGAAGCTGATAAACGCATAGGGGTGATGGCACTCCAACGATGCACGGAAAACCAAATACTGTCGCCACAGCAACATGAATATCCGAGCAAACTCCTGCGGGAAGAAATACGCCTCCAGGTAACCATCCTTGTGATCCAGGGTTTTGGATTTCCAGCCAAGATGCTGGGTGTTTTGCATCTCCTGACGCGGTATGCGTGAATACTTTTCTTGTAGGTACGCCTTGCGGTTTTTTATCCCTTTTCGGGACTTCCATCCTTCAGGTGCCTTGCCTTCTATCTCGTTGTAGATCCTCACGATTGCCCGATCCGGATCGGAGGGAGCCTCGAAGACATCTGTGACCCAAAGCAACAGTGCTTCGCTACGCCTCAAACCGGCCGCGTGCATCAGGAGCAAAATAAGCTTGTCCCGCAGCGCAACTCGCGGGTCTTTGGCTCCTCCCAAGCCCTTCATGTAGAAGTCTTCAAACTTTCCCGTAGGGAAGGCAATCGCATCGTCATTGGTTCTTGCCAGAGGCGTTCTGCCCTTGATGCTGCGGGCTCTCTTGACAGTATTGTTGATCGACTTGTCTTTGATGTGTCCGAGGAAATCGTTCTGGTTGCGCCTAAACCAAGCGGCATACTGGATGCGCTCCTCATGTCGAGTGGCTGTCCGCAAGGTATTAAGAGGCTTGCCCAGACCTTTGTCCGAGAGCCAATTGGTGAAATTCGTCAGATTGTTGATGTGTCGATGTATCGTGCCATTACTGGCCGGTATCCAATAAAGGCCAGAGGGATCCAATCCATCTTCACCGATGGTGCCGCTGTAGAGCCGTCGGACAAAGCCCGCGAACAACGCTTCGGGTTCATCGAACATGCCTTCGTTGGCATCCATGAACTCGATGAGGAGCCTAATCGACTGAATATGGTTAGTGATTGTTGAAAGTGAGGTGCCATTTAGGTGAAGGCTAAGCACATAATCTGTGACTGACCCCAAAACCCCTTGGTCGGTCAGAATGACCGGGATCTCTGTGGCCACTCCACTTTTGTCCTGAACTACCTTGGCTGTAACCTTCGTTGCAAACATTCTTGAATCCTACACATCTTACACAGTATTTACTATACATATAGCGTAGTCTTCAGAAAAAAGAAACCCCCATTAAGGGGGTTTTTATCAAAATTACACAGTTCTATGTACTATACAGAA
>NZ_JABUZA010000066.1 GCF_014897985.1 Halomonas colorata | reverse complement strand
TTGGTTTTTGGTGTAAGGCCCTGAAACGTTAACACTTTCAGCCGCTTTCTTTTATACCCTGTGAGAAATCCGGGCTAAGAATCGCCGCAAAACCATCGGCAAGGCGTCTTTGTAAAATATCAGTGATATAGAAAAGAACTATTAAGCCTGCGCTTACAGGCAAAAAGCCGCCCACAAGCACAAGACATACCTAAGGCAACCGCTGACGAATGGCAGCCTCAATGCCCGCGGCATCCAGGCCGCAGTCACGCAGCAGTTCATCGGGCGTGCCGTGCTCTACAAAGGTGTCGGGCAAGCCGAGATTGAGTACTTCTACCTGTACACCTTCGGCATTGAGCAACTCGTTAACAGCGCTTCCCGCGCCACCGGCAAGGACATTCTCTTCAAGCGTTATCAGAAGCTCATGCTCGTCGGCGGCGTGGAGTACCGCGTCGCGGTCCAGCGGCTTGATGGAGCGCATATTGATATGCGTGGCGTTGAGCTTTTCGGCCACTTCAGCGGCTGCGGTGTTTAGGCTTCCAAACGCGAGTAGCGCAATGCGCACGCCGTCGCCTTGTGACTGGCGGCGTACGTCTGCCTGACCAATCGGGAGCGACTCAAGGTGTTCAGGAATTTCCACGCCTGGGCCGGTGCCGCGTGGGTAGCGAACTGCCGCAGGGCCAGGATGGTGGTAGGCCGCGCTCAGCATGGCGCGACACTCAGCTTCATCGGCAGGGGCTAAAATGACCATACCGGGCACGCAGCGTAAAAAGGACAGATCCATGCTGCCGTGGTGAGTGGGGCCGTCTTCGCCGACAAGGCCCGCCCGGTCGATGGCAAAAGTGACGTCCAGGTTCTGCACCGCTACGTCATGAATCAGCTGATCATAGCCGCGCTGCAAGAATGTCGAGTAGATGGCCACCACCGGCTTCATGCCTTCACACGCCATGCCCGCCGCCAGCGTTACAGCGTGCTGTTCGGCAATTGCCACGTCAAAGTAGCGTGCCGGGTACTCTTTCGAGAAACGAATTAGATCGGAGCCTTCGCGCATGGCCGGGGTAATCCCCATCAGGCGTGAATCGCTTGCGGCCATATCGCACAGCCAGTCGCTGAACACGTTGCAGTACTTTTTCTTGGGGGCGGACGGCGCTTTGGGCGGCGGCGTAGGCGCCACGCTGGTTTTTTCAAGTTTGGTGATGGCGTGGTAGCCAATCTGATCCGCCTCGGCGGGTAGAAAGCCTTTGCCCTTGCAGGTTTTTATATGCAGAAACTGCGGGCCATCCAGCTCGCGCAAGTTGCGCAGCGTTTCGGTCAGCGCCTCAAGGTCGTGACCGTCAATCGGGCCGATGTAGTGAAAGCCCATTTCCTCGAATAGCGTGGCGGGGCTGACCATGCCTTTCATATGCTCTTCGGTGCGCTTGGCAATTTCTAGCGCGCCGGGCAGGTGAGAGAGTACTTTTTTGCCCTCTTCGCGCATTTTCAGATAGGGCTTGCTCGACATCATTCGGGCGAGGTAAGTCGCTAAGCCGCCGACGTTTTCCGAGATCGACATCTCGTTGTCGTTGAGCACGACCAGCATATTGGCATTGACGTGGCCTGCGTGGGCCAGTGCTTCAAAGGCCATGCCCGCCGTGAGCGCGCCGTCACCAATAATCGCGCAGACGCGGCGCTTCTCGCCTTTGGCCTGGGCGGCCAGCGCCATGCCGAGTGCCGCCGAAATCGAAGTGCTCGAATGGCCCACACCAAAGGTGTCGTATTCGGATTCAGCGCGGCGCGGAAAGGCTGCCAGGCCGCCGTGCTGGCGAATGCTGAGCATCGCTTCGCGGCGGCCGGTGAGAATCTTGTGCGGGTAAGCCTGATGGCCCACATCCCATACCAAACGATCATTGGGGGTATGAAACGCGTGGTGCAAGGCCACGCTTAGCTCTACCACACCCAGCCCTGCGCCAAAGTGGCCGCCGGAAACGCCCACGCTATAAAGCAGGTAGGCACGCAGCTCATCGGCCAGTTGGGCAAGCTGCTGGGTATTCATGGCCCGCAGCGCAGCGGGATGATCAAAGGAGTCGAGCAGCGGCGTTGCCGGGCGCTCGCGGGGAATGTCGTCGAACAGCTTCATGGGCATCTAGTGGTCGCGCTCGATCATATAGTGGGCTAATTCGGCCAAAGGCGCGGCTTGCTCGCCTAACGGGGCGAGGGCGGCAATGGCCTCGTCAATCAGGGTACGCGCTTTTTGCTGCGCACCATCAAGCCCCAGTAGGCTGGGGTAGGTCGGCTTGGCGCGGGCAGCATCGGCGCCGGATGTTTTACCGAGCGTAAGGGTATCGCCTGTCACATCAAGCACATCATCATGAATCTGGAAGGCTAGACCAATGGCGCGTGCGTAGCGAGTCAGGGCGTTTAAACGCGGGTCGTTTTCATCAACGGCAATAAGCCCGCCCATGCGTACCGCCGCAACAATCAGCGCGCCGGTTTTATGGGCGTGCATATGCGCCAGAGCGTCCACATCGGGGTGGCCGCCTACAGCGGCGAGATCCAGCGCCTGGCCTGCCACCATGCCCTCACGGCCAGACGCCGTGGCGAGCGTGGTGATCAGGCTGCCAAGCCGTGGATGGGCGGTACGCGCCAGCACGTCAAAGGCCAGGGTTTGCAGTGCATCCCCCGCCAGAATCGCGGTGGCTTCGTCAAAGGCGATATGTACTGTGGGCTGGCCGCGGCGCAGGTCGTCGTCATCCATGGCGGGTAAATCATCATGAATGAGCGAGTAGGCGTGAATCAGCTCAATGGCAGCAGCCGGAGCGTCAAGCTCTTCATCGCTTGCGCCGAGCGCCTGCCCGGCAAGGTAGACAAGTAGCGGGCGCAGGCGCTTGCCGCCCACCAAAAGCCCGTGGCGCATGGCGTCATCCAGCCGGGTTACCACGGCGCGCTCGTGAAACAGGGCGTTAAGCGTGGCATCAACCCGCGTGTTGCTGATCGCGCGCAAGTCCGTCAGTGAGGCGGCGTGAGTCGCTACCATGGGGGTGTCTCCTTACCCTCTTCAGTGTCGTCCTGGGGAGATTCAGCGCCAGCAAAAGGAGTGACATTCAAGCGGCCTTCGCTGTCTTCGCTCAGCGCACGTACTTTCAGCTCGGCGGTATCCAGGCGCTGCTGCGCGTCGCGGGTTAGCCGCACGCCCTGCTCGAAGGCGCCCAGCGCATCTTCCAATGAGAGCTCGCCTGATTCCAAGCGTTCTACGATGGTTTCCAGCTGTTCAACCGTGGCCGCAAAATCCTGCTGCGAGGGTGTGGTATCGCTCATTGGTCAATGCCTACTGTTTTCTGGCGCCCCGTCAAAAGGCAGCGCGCGGGCCTGCAATGTAAACGCACAGTATACACCGAGGCCAGGGGGTGGCGTCTTCCCCAGCCGGCTTTCTACGTGTGACTTGCACTGTTTTCATCTTGAAAACGCACACATTTCATTAGTTCACAAAGGCCTGAAAGGTATGCAGTGTGATACTATACGGCCTTCCGTTAACCGATACACGGCGCACGCCGCCGACCATAGAGGTTGATTCAGCCATGGCCAAAACGTCCCTGGAAAAGAGCAAGATCAAAATCCTGCTACTCGAGGGCGTCCACCAGAGTGCGGTGGACAATTTTCACAACGCCGGATATGAAAATATCGAGCATCTACCGACATCGCTAGATGAAGCGTCGCTGATCGAGAAAATTCATGATGTACACTTTATCGGCATTCGCTCGCGTACCCAACTTAATGAGCGGGTATTTGCAGCGGCAGAGAAACTGGTCGGCGTTGGCTGTTTCTGTATCGGTACCAATCAGGTAGATCTTGATGCGGCGCTAAAACGCGGTATTGCCGTATTTAATGCACCGTACTCTAACACTCGTTCCGTGGCGGAGCTGGTGCTGGCAGAAGCGATTATGCTGCTGCGTGGTATTCCTGAGAAAAATGCTCGTGCCCATCAGGGCGGCTGGCTGAAGTCGGCTAAAAATTCGCACGAAGCTCGCGGCAAAACCCTGGGTATTGTGGGTTACGGCAGCATCGGCGCGCAGCTTTCCGTGCTCGCCGAAGCGCTGGGCTTTAACGTTATCTATTACGACATCATCACCAAGCTGGGTATGGGTAACGCAAGCCAGGTCGCCAACCTTGATGAGCTATTAAGCCGCTCGGATGTGGTTAGCCTGCACGTGCCGGATTTGCCCTCTACCCGCTGGATGATTGGCGCCAAAGAGATCGCCGCCATGAAGCCGGGCGCTATCTTCATCAATGCCTCGCGCGGTAGCGTAGTCGAAATCGAGCCGCTGGCCGATGCCATCAAGTCAGGCCATCTGAACGGTGCCGCCGTGGATGTATTCCCGGTTGAGCCCAAGGGCAACAACGAAGAGTTTGAAAGCCCGCTGCGCGGTCTTGAGAACGTGATTCTGACGCCGCATATCGGTGGTTCTACACTCGAAGCCCAGGAAAATATCGGCATCGAAGTGGCGGACAAGCTTACGACTTACTCGGATAACGGCACCACGATTACCTCGGTCAACTTCCCCGAAGTAGCGCTGCCTGCGCACCCCGATAAGCACCGTTTGCTGCATATTCATGACAACGTGCCTGGCGTGCTGTCGCAGATTAACCGCGTGCTTTCGGAAAACGACATCAATATTTCCGGCCAGTATCTGCAGACTAACGATAAGGTCGGCTATGTGGTCATTGATGTCGACAAAGCTTATGGCCCACAGGCGTTGGAAGCGTTAAAGCAGGTAGAGCATACGCTAAAAATCCGCACGCTTTTCTCAGCGCATAACAGCTAGGCTCGGCAGCAACGAAACTTGCCAACAACGTAAAATACTTGGTTGATGGCATAAAAAAACGGCTCCTGAATGGGGCCGTTTTGGTTGGTCGGGCTGACGGTCAGGCAAGATCAAACAGCAGTACTTCACTTTTATTCTTGCCGGTCACGCTGATGGCGTCGCCAGGCTGGAACGCGGCAGCATCGCCGGTACTGAGCTGTTCGCCATTGATCATTACCGCGCCTTTGACCACGTGCAGCCAGGCGTAGCGTGTGGCAGGCGTCTCCACGCTTTGGTCTGCGTCAAAGGAGCCAGCGTAAAGGTTAATGTCCTGGTTGAGGCTGACCGAGCCTTCACGACCCTCTTCCGAGGCCACCAGGCGCCACTGGCCCTGCCTTTCCGCCGCCGGGAAGGGCTTCTGCTCGTAGCTTGGCGTAATACCCAGTTCTTTGGGCTCAATCCAGATCTGCAGAAAGTGCAGCCCGTTCTCTTTGGAGTGATTGAACTCACTGTGCAGCACGCCGGTACCCGTGGACATGCGCTGTACGTCACCTGGGCGCATTACCTCTCCGTTGCCCATATTGTCTTTGTGCTCCATTTCGCCTTCCAGCACATAGGAGATAATCTCCATATCCCGATGCGGATGGGCGCCAAAGCCATGACCGCCAGCCACGCGGTCTTCATTAATCACCCGCAGGGCGCGAAAGCCCATATGCTTGGGATCATGATAGTTGGCAAACGAGAACGTGTGATAAGAGCGCAGCCAGCCGTGGTCTGCATAACCTCTTTCATCCGCGCGACGAATTTTCATTGTTGTGCTCCCAGCCATGTTTAATGAATAGCTGTTTAATAAAAAGCTGCTGAAGGAATAGCTGTTGAGGAATGAACTCAATATACGCCTGTAATCGCGCCGCGTCGGGCGAAGGTTTCTGCATGATAACGTCGATTAAATCGACGAATTTTATAGGGGGATGACCTGCGTCAATCTGGCAGGATTCAAGCATTACACCGTTTGCGTTAGACTATGCGCGTTTATTAACCCGGTCCGCCCTTTGCGAGGGCGACTACCTGGAGCTTGTTATGTCTACCCCTGTTTCTGAAGCTGTCTCAAAAACGATCTCTCAAACGATCTCTCAAACGATCTCTGAATCTGGCGATACGCCGCGTATTGTCGTGGCGGCGCTGTATAAGTTCGTCACCCTGAATGACTTTGAGGCGTTGCGTGAGCCGCTGCGCCAGACCATGGTCGATAACGATGTCAAAGGCACGCTGCTGCTCGCCAAAGAAGGTATTAACGGCACCGTAGCAGGCACCCGCGAAGGCATTGATGCCCTGCTTGCCTGGCTGACTGCCGACCCGCGCCTGACCGATATTGACCATAAAGAGTCTTACTGCGACGAGCACCCGTTCTACCGCACCAAGGTCAAGCTCAAGCGAGAGATCGTGACGCTTGGCGTGCCGGGCATCGACCCTAACGATACCGTAGGCACCTACGTTGAGCCTGAAAACTGGAACGACATCATTTCCGACCCGGAAGTGCTGGTGATTGATACCCGCAACGATTACGAAGTGGCGATTGGCAGCTTTGAGGGCGCGGTGGACCCCAAGACCACCACGTTCCGTGAGTTTCCCGAGTACGTGCGCGAGCACTACAACCCGGAGAAGCACAAGAAAGTCGCCATGTTTTGCACTGGTGGCATACGCTGTGAAAAGGCCTCCAGCTTTATGCTCAAAGAGGGCTTTGACGAGGTTTACCACCTCAAGGGCGGCGTGCTGAACTACCTGGAAAAAGTCCCTGAAGAGAAGTCGCTGTGGCGCGGCGAGTGCTTTGTGTTTGATAACCGGGTGGCAGTCCGCCATGACCTGAGCGAAGGCTCCTTTGAACAGTGCCACGCCTGCCGCATGCCGATTTCCGCCGACGACATGCAGTCTTCCGCTTATGAGCCGGGCATCAGTTGCCCGCACTGCATCGACTCGCTGCCTGAGAAAACCCGCGCCGCCGCCCGCGAACGCCAGCGTCAGATCGAGCTTGCCAAGGAGCGCGGCCAGCCCCACCCGTTAGGCTACAACCATCGCGAAAAGCTTAACGCCTAATCTAAGGCTTAATGTTAAGCCGGCGGCCACGCCCGTGGTCGCCTTTGGTCGTAAACATCCCGTTTTTGGCGTGTGAGGCACTAGACTGAAGCTTATTCAGCTTATCTAGGGGCCTCCCATGCCTGTTTCTTGTGATACTTCGGTGACCGAGCGACTGCTTCGCGATGACCAGCAGGGTGTGACCACGCTCACGCTCAACACTCCTAAGCGATTCAACGCGCTTTCCGAGCAGATGCTTGAGGCGCTAGAGGCGGCGCTTGCAGATATTGCCCACGATGAGCAGGTGCGCTGCGTGGTGCTGGCAGCCAACGGCAAGGCCTTCTGCGCCGGGCACGATTTAAAGCAGATGCGCACCAATCCTGATAAAGCCTACCACCAGGCGCTTTTTGCCCGCTGTAGCCAGGTGATGCAAGCTATCGTCCATTGCCCGGTTCCGGTGATTGCCAAGGTGCAGGGCGTTGCCACCGCCGCTGGCTGTCAGCTCGTTGCCAGCTGTGATTTAGCCGTTGCCGCGCAGAGTGCCCGGTTTGCGGTGTCAGGAATTAATGTCGGTCTTTTCTGTTCGACTCCAGCCGTGGCGCTGTCGCGTAACGTGCCCCGCAAGCGGGCGATGGAAATGCTCCTGACCGGCGAATTTATCAGTGCTACCCAGGCGGCTGAATGGGGCTTGATCAACCGGGTTGCCGAGGATGCGGCACTCGACGACGCTGTTCAGGCGCTGACCGAGAGTATTTGCGCTAAAAGTGCCGTGGCGGTGAGAACGGGAAAGGCCATGTTTGCGCGCCAGCTGGCCATGCCGCTGGATGAAGCTTACGCCTTTGCCGGAGAAACCATGGCCTGCAATATGCAAACGCTTGACGCCATAGAAGGCATTGATGCGTTTATCGACAAGCGCCCGCCACGCTGGCAGCACCGCTAGCGTCTGCCCATTGCTAGCCTCTACTCATCGCTAGGGCATCTCCGCTATTAGTGGAATGCGTTTCCGTAAACGCGACAGCGGCTATGACAGCGCGTTATCCTGTTGTTCTTTGCGCCTTCAGGAGAGAGCAGGGTGAGTGAAGCCAAGCGTAGGACGGTTGGGCGTCCGGCAAGCGCCGCCAAAACGAGCGGCGGGCATAGCCAGTCTCTGGTACGAGGCTTAACGTTATTGGAGTATTTAGCGGCAAGCCCCCTTGGGCTTGCGCTGTCGGACGTGGCCGAAAAAGCCGATTTAGCTCCTTCTACCACCCACCGCCTGCTCCAGGCCTTACAGAGTCAGGGCTTTGTGACCCAGGAGAACGAGCAGGGGCTGTGGCGCATTGACGTCAAAACCTTTCGCATCGGTAACAGCTTTCTAGAAGCCCGCGATGTGGTGGCATCCAGCCGACCTTTCCTGCGCCGTTTAACTGCCGAGACTGGTGAAACCGCCAACCTGGGTATTCGTGACGGTGACACGGCGGTGTTTCTTGCCCAGCACGAATCTCCTCAGATGATGCGCATGATTACCCGTTTAGGGTCGCGCGCGCCTTTGCATGCTTCCGGCGTGGGTAAAGCGCTTCTAGCGTGGATGCCCGCCGATGAGCGTGCCCGTTTTCTGGATAGCCGCGAGCTTGCCCGTGTTACTGAAAACACGCTATGTAGCCCCGATGCTCTGCTGGCGGAGATGCAGCAGATTGGCCAGCAAGGTTTCGCCTGCGACCGTGAAGAGCATGCCATTGGCCTGCACTGTGTGGCGGCCTGCGTCTACGACGAGCATGCCACGCCGCTGGCGGCCATTTCCGTTTCGGGCCCTGTGGCGCGCATTCCCGAATCGCGCCTGCTGGCGCTAGGCGCACTGGTGCGCCAGGTGGCTGACGAGATCACCAATCAGCTAGGCGGCCAGGTGCCGCGTTCATTGTAAGCGCCTGTTAATATGCTGAGTCTTTTCCTGGTGGCCCTGGCAAGCGCGACGCTCTTGCCGGGCGGCTCCGAGGTGTGGCTTGCTCGGCTTTGGTGTCTGGGCGAGCCTGCCGTGCTGCTGTGGGTTGTCGCTACCGCAGGCAATACGCTGGGAAGTTTAGTCAACGTGGCCATGGGCCGCTACGCGCGTCAGTTTCAGCATCGGCGCTGGTTTCCCGCATCGCCCAAAAGTCTGGCGCGGGCCGAGCGCTGGTATCACAAGCTGGGGGAGGCGAGCCTGCTGCTTTCCTGGGTGCCGGTGATCGGCGACCCGCTGACGGTGCTTGCGGGCTTATTTCGACTGCCATGGTGGCGTGCTTTTCTATGGATTGTGGTGGCAAAAGGGGCTCGCTATGCGATAGTGCTTGGCCTTGCGAATCAGTGGCTGTTACCGCTCTGCAAGGCCTGACTAACACGCCCAGCGGCACAACAACGTTTCAATCTGCGTCCATACCTTGTCCATGTTCTCATGTTACCCTGTGCGCTTTTATACGCTATCGACATGCGGTGCGTGTGCATTATGGTTTGCATAAAGTGGGCCAACCGTTAGATTTAAGTAAGCATTTACCCTAAGGGAGGTTGAGGTGTGACGCCATTACGCTTATTACCCTGGCTAGGCATCTGGCTGATGACGCTATTTGCGTTGTTGGCAACGCCAGCATTAGCCCAAACGACAACGTCGGCTGCCGACGATCCTGCACAGCCACCGGCAGAGGAGCAGGCGTCTTACGAGGCGCTTGCGGACCTGCTCGAAAATGAACAGTCGCGCCAGGAGCTGATTGACGTGCTGCGCAGTCAGGCGTCGGCGCTGCCGGCTGGTCTGGAAGCGGAGTTATCGCCTGAAGCGGCCGCCGCAGGTGGCAATGTGGCTCCTGAAGATGTGTCGCTGCCCCGCCAGCTGGCCGAACTTACTAGTCGAGTAGTCACCGATATTGGCGGCCAGATTGAGCAGGCTGCCACCGTGGTCGGCGACCTGTTCACCGGTAGCGGTGATTCAAGCACATTCGACTCGGCGGCGTTTATTCAGGCAGCGATTAATCTAGGTATCGTGATTGGTGCCACGTTTGCGCTGTTTTTTGTGTTACGCAGGCTCGGCAAACCTGCGTTTGCCAAGGTAAGCCGCTGGTCATTAAACGGCACCGGTTTAACGCCGGTGCTACGGCTTATTTTATGTGTCGCTATCGCGGCGGTTGTCGACTTTTTGCTCGTAGGTCTGGCGTACGTCGGGGGCAATCTTATCGCCACCTTTGCCGTGGGTGAAACGGGTGAGCTTTCCACGCGCGCATCGCTGTTTCTTAACGCTTTCTTGATTATTGAGCTGTTTAAGGCCGTAATGCGTATGCTCTTCTCCTCCCATTACGAGGGGCTACGCCTGCTGCCTATTTCTGCCCATGAAGCATCCTATTGGAACCGTTGGCTGGCGCGTCTGATCGGTATGGTGGGGTATGGCTTGATGGTGGCTGTGCCGCTGGTCAATTTCTATCTGGGCGTATCGTTGGGGCAAGCGGTGGGTACGCTGATCATGATAATCGCCTTTATCTATGCGGTTAGCGTGGTGCTTAAAAACCGCGTACGCCTGCGTGGCAATATGAATACGATCGCTGCCAATACCACCATGACCGCAAGCCGCGTGTCGTTACAGCTATTTGCGCGTACCTGGCACCTGTTTGCGCTGCTGTATTTCCTGATTGTGTTTGTACTGACCTTAACGCGCCCGGGCGATGCGTTACCCTTTGTGCTATTTGCAACCCTGAAAACCTTAGCGGCCGTAGTCATTGGCTTGCTGGCATCGACGTTCCTGACCCAAACTATTGGTCGGCGTATTCAGCTATCCGATGATTTACGCCGCAAGCTGCCGATGCTCGAACATCGCCTGAATAGCTACGTACCCAATGCGTTACGCGTGCTAAGAACGGTGATTTTGGTCGCCGTCATCATGGTAGTTCTGGATGCCTGGGGCGCGTTTAATCTGGCCGGTTGGTACGCTTCTGAGCGTGGCGCGCATCTGGTAGGTAACCTGATCAGCGTGGCGATCATTCTCATTGTTGCGCTGGGTATCTGGCTCGGTTTGGCAAGCTTGATTGAGCATAAGCTCAACCCGGAAACGGGTACCGGCGAACCCTCCGCGCGAGCTAAAACGCTGCTGAGCCTGTTTCGTAACGCCCTGGCGATTGCCATGGTGACCATTACGGGCATGATCGTTCTTTCGGAAATTGGCATCAACATCGGGCCGCTAATTGCCGGTGCTGGTGTGCTGGGTTTGGCAATTGGTTTTGGTGCCCAAAAGCTGGTGCAGGATGTTATCACCGGCGTATTTATCCAGATTGAAAACGCCATGAATACCGGCGATGTCGTTACGGTAGGCGGCGTTACCGGTACTGCTGAACGATTGAGTATTCGCTCTGTAGGGATTCGTGATCTTTCCGGCACCTACCATATCGTGCCGTTCTCAAGCGTCGATACGGTATCCAACTACATGCGTGAGTACGGTAACCATGTTGGGGAATACGGCATTGGTTACAACGAAAGTATTGATGAAGCCATTGAGCAGCTTAAACTGGCCTTCGAAGATCTTAAGGCCAGCGAAGAGCATGGCTTCAAGCTCTTAGCTGATATGACGGTGGCGGGCGTAACAGCGTTGGCGGATAGCTCGGTCAACATCCGTGTCGTGATTAAAACCACACCGGGCGATCAGTGGGGCGTCGGTCGTGCCTTTAACCGCTTAGTGAAAATGCGCTTCGATGAGGCCGGTATCGAGATCCCCTTCCCACATACCACACTGTACTTTGGTGAAAATAAAGCGGGCAAAACACCGCCTGCTAATGTTCGGGTATTGGAATCCACCGCCCAAGAGAAAAAAGCGGAGCATCCGCCGATCATCACCTCTGAGACTACCCGTCATCAGAGCCACAGTGAGCAAGAGCATCAAAAACCTGATCACGACGACGTTGATGATGTTAGCAACTAGTCGATAATCAGCTAAGCAAGTAGTGGGGCCGCCTTTGGGCGGCCCCACTGCGTTTACGTTTGGGCAGTAGAGGCCCTTGGTATACGCGCTGGATAGAAGTCCTCAGCAATAGCGTGGGCACATTAGGTTGGATAGTTTTCCGAGTGCCTGCCTTCTAGGTAGACCGACTCGCCTCCATCGACACATAGTATTTGGCCTGTGACAAAGTCGTTATCCAGCAGGTAATGCATTGCCTGCATTAGGTGCTCCGGCGTTCCCTGCCGGTGAATCGGAATGCCCTCCAAACGCCATGCGATATAGTCGCGGCTACGCTGTGTGGTAGGTAACACGACGCCTGGTGCAATGCCGTTAACCCGAATATGCGGAGCAAATTCAAGCGCTGCCATTTGGGTCATGTCCGACAACCCCTTTTTAGACAGCAAATACGCCGCATACGGATACTGGTGATAAGCTATTTTATTATCGATGATATTAATCACACAGCCTGTGCGAACTATTTGGGCAAAATGACGAGTTAATAGCAGAGGAGTAAACAGGTTAATGCGAAACTGCGTTTCCAGCATGGCTAGATCGGTTTCCGCGATAGGCGCTGCCTGATAAGTTGAGGCACTGTTAAGCAGCACGCTTAAATGGGGGAAGCGTTCTTTTGCAGACTCAACTAGCGTATCAAGAGGCTCGTGCAGGAAGTTGCACGGCAATATTTCACATTCACGGCCCTTTCCACGAATACGTTCCGCCACTTCTTCGGCTTCTTCTCGCGAGCTATTAACGTGTAAGGCAATGTCATACCCCGCATCCGCTAATGCTTCAGAAAAATGCCGCCCTAAGCGCGTCGCGCCCCCGGTTACTAATGCAGCTTTAGAAGTCATTGAGTGTCCCTGTACTTTATCGTTATGTAATGACTGCGTGTACCGTGCGTTTATTGTTAGTCGATTTATGGCTTGCACACTAAGAGCGTAGCGCTAGTCTGAGAGTTGGTCATTAGCCGATCTTAAGATTATTTCGCCTACCTCCAATGGGGTTATCGCTATGCCAACAACGGCGTTACGCGCAGGGCAGGGCACCGCACTTCATGAGTGTTTGATTTCTATCGGTTCAAATATCGAGCCCGAATTAAACTTTACTCAAGCGTTAAGCCTTTTACGCACCGAATGCGATCTAGTGGCACACTCTCAGGCCATTCGCACGCCGCCGGTGGGCTTTTTAGATCAACCTGATTTTCTCAATGCCGCACTATTGATTCGTACGGCGCTGACCTATGAAGCGTTTCGCCTCTATTTAAAGACGGTAGAAAACCGCTTGGGGCGCGTGCATGGCCCGAACAAATCAGGCCCTCGCACCATGGATCTGGATATTGTGGCGTGGAATGGTGAACTGCTCGACCAGGGATACCTTGAATACGACTACGTCCGGCTCCCTGTTGATGAGGTGCTTACCGTCAGCGGACGTTCTTTAATGACAAAAAAAGGTTAACGATTTATCCGCTCAGGCCGATAACTCTATGGTCGCTAGTCAGCAAGCGCCGAGCTTCTCCCCTGTGAGGGTTTATATTGTTTAGCCTGAATACCAATCTAACCTCGCTGCTGGTGCAAAATAATTTGCGCAACAGTCAGCAGGCGATACAGACCTCCATGCAACGGCTATCGTCAGGCTTGCGTATTAGGTTCTGTACGAAAAGTCGGCTCGCAAGCAGCGGCCTATGCACGCCACGCATATCATCGCCCTAAAGCTGCTTG
>NZ_JABUZA010000065.1 GCF_014897985.1 Halomonas colorata | reverse complement strand
CGACGCTGAACGAAGACGATCTCAGTGCACTGTTGCCCTGGCACTGGAAAGAAACCTTACCTACCTGAGAAATGCTTGACTAGATGTGGTTAGTGGCGCGCTTACGTGCTCCACGGCGTGATAGCTTCAAAGTTGTGCTCGAACACATGAACTTCAAAGTAAGGCTCAAGCAGGCTGATTAACTCGGCAAAGCTAACCGCGACCATGGGATGTTCGTCATTCCATATTTGGGTGTCGCGTGCATTGGTTTTTTCAATGCTGAGCTTGAGAGCCTGTTTTTCGCCGCTACCGCTGTAATACCACCCCGAGCGAAATGTGAATGCATCGTCGGCTTTTTTAGCGGTGTGTTTCACAAACAGATCGTTATCGATTTTATGTTTATCGACTGCGTTAAAGCAGAAAACCCCGCCGCGTTTTAAGGCGCTATGCGCACTTGAAATACACGCCTTGAGCTTTTCAATCCCGTCGCTGTAGTGAATCGAATACAGGAAGCAGGTAATCAGATCCTGCGGCTCGTTTACCTGAAAGCTACCCATATCCTGGCATGTAAACTGGGCTTCGGGGCAGCGCGTGGTGGCGATATCCAGCATGGGCTGGTTGATATCCAGGCCGCTACTCAGGTAGCCATGATCAATAAAATGACGAACGTGGGGGCCGGTGCCGCAGGCAAGATCAAGATGAGCATTGCCGCCGTTACCGAAAATTTGATGAAGCCTGCGAACCGCGTCACTTTGCGCCGGGTAGTCGATGTCCTCGCACATTAAATCGTAATAGCCAGAAAGATCGGTATAGAGTGCATTAAAGGACATGGCGGCCTGGGTAGCTTGGAATTGAGGGTGGCGCATAGTAAACGAGTGGGGTGGGTTTGAGAAGTAACGCGCCCTATTGGCTAGGCGCGTTATATGTGAGCGAGGTTACTGCCCGCTTTTTATGTTTATGAAATAGATAATAAACATAATTAGTGACCCCACCACAAAGCACCAGACACCGATGGTTGCGTAGGTTGCAAAGGTGGGTAGAAACATAAAGCTGCCAAAGAAAAAGCACAGGCTGGAGAAAATGCCCAGTAGGTTAGGCAGCTGTTGACGCAGCGTCATTACCATCAGCTTATCTCCGGTGTGAACTGAAAGCTCACTGCTATGCGGTTCCAGCTGTTGATCTCCAGAATAACGCTGGTGAGTTCCATCAGGCCTTGTTCGCCAAACGCGGTGACGGCGTTTTGATAATCATCATCGCTGACCATTGCCTGGCTGATGAGGGTAAGAGCTTCTGCCCAGGCAAGCGCAGCACGCTCTTCAGCAGAAAAGCAGGGCGCTTCTCGCCAGGCGGGCAATACATCCAGACGCGCCTGGCGCTCGCCATCATCGCGCGCCTCTTGGCTGTGCATATGCTGACAGTAACAGCAGTGATTAATTTGTGAGACGCGTAGGTGAACCAAATGAATTATCGTTTGATTAATGACTGAATCAGCCTCGACCTTGCCCAAGGCAATAAGATGCTTCGGCAGGCGAGGGCATAGACTATAAACGGCTTCAGGTGATAGGCGTTGCAGCATGGAAATGCTCCGGTTAATAAGTTGAAATACGAGCTTAAAACCGGAAGACTTCTACGCCTTGTAAATTTGCGACAATTTACGCTTTCGATAGGCCGCTGGGGTTTCATAGGTGAATTTATGAAAGGCATGAGAAAAATGCGCTTGGTCGAAGTAGCCGCACTGTAGGGCTATCTCCGCAAGGGGAAGGTGGCTAGTGGTTAACAGCTGTCGGGCATTATACATCCGTGCATAGCTCACTAAATGGCCGGGTGAAACGCCTACTTCCTGCTTTAATTTGCGCTCCAGCGTGCGCCGAGTAAATCCCAGGTTGGCCATTAGCTGCTGCAAAGGCAGTTGCAGCCGGCTAATTTCGTAAGCCAGGTTTTGAGTGCGGCTATTGCTGGGCGATTGGCATTCCAGCCGGCTCATCAGCCAAGCCTCTAACAGGGCAAGCCCTTCTACTGTATTAACCTGGTACAGGCGTTCGACAACCGGCATCAGGCTATCCAGCCATGGCGGTTTATCATCAATGCCTAGTGAATGATGGATATCTGAAAACTGCTGTGGCTCCAGGCCCAATAGAGCGTAGGCGCCTGCCGCCTTGAATCGAATGCTTAAGCGAGTTTCTGACGGATTAAACGTTTCAAGCAGGGTGCTTTTATTAAAGCAAAACGTGATGGTTGGCTGGGAACTGGCAAGTCTGATCGTAAGGCTGGAACCGGCATCAGGGTAAAGTTTTTCGGTTCTAGGTGGAACAACACTGCCTTGCCCGGCCATTGACCAAAGACATTGTACCCATGGGCGAAGACGCAGGTCAGGCAGGCGCTGTTGTAAATTCAAACAGGTGGCGTTGCTGGGCAATATAAATAGGGCCATGGCGTCACCCCTTTGTCGTTGATGAACGGGCCTCATCGCATGACCAGTATTAAACCGCAAACACATGGGCTCGGAAAGTGGCTATGCTTGAGCAGTGAGGCTTTCACTACGCAATCATGCGTTAACCTGGATTGAATATTACCGGAGGCATTATGGATGAGGCCGTTTATTGGTATGCGCTAGCGACGGTGCTGCTGTTTGCGAAGATGTTTGCCACGTCGTTATATCAAGGCTTTCACCGCATCACGAAAATGACCTTTAAAACGCCGGAGGATGCGGCAATGGCGGGCAAGTCGCCTGCGCAAGAGGAGTTGCCGCAGGTACAAAAGGCCAGCAAAGCCTGGTCGAATGATCTTGAGAACATTCCCATTTTTCTGGGGCTGGGCGCAGCTTACGTTCTGGTGGGCGCCTCTTCAGGGCTTACCATGTGGCTCTTCATGCTATTTACCGCTTCGCGCTACTGCCATACGCTGTGTTATCTGAACTCGCTACAGCCTTGGCGAACGATTTCCTATGGTGTGGGGATCCTGTGCATGATCGTCATGTGCATTCAAATCCTGGTTACGCTGTTCTAGCCATTGGCGCTGCTGCTATAGGCGAATTAAATCGGTAGGGATCGCTGGGAGCGGCGCCATGCGCTTGGCGGCATACTTTCCTGGCGCGACCAGGTTCTGCGCAGCTGGCGCTCGTCACCAAACCCGGATTCAGCGGCAATACGGGCGAGTGTCCAGGTGGTTTCGGTCATTAACGCTTTGGCGCGCTGAAGTCTTAAACCCACGATGTAATCGCCTACCAGCATGCCGGTGAGATGTTTAAACCGTCGTCGAAAGTGACGTTCGCTCATGGCGGCTTGTGCGGCGAGCGTTTCCATCCGCCAGGGTTGTGAGGGGGCCGCACAAAGAGAGTCTTGCACCCGGTGAATTCGTTCATCCACGTGGTTGCGCCCCTCAAGCCAGGCGCCCAGTTGGGGTTCCTGCCCGCTGCGGCGAAGGTAAAGCACCATCTCCCGGGCAACGCTCAGGGCCAACTGATGGCCGCATGTGCGGGTAAGCCAGTAGAGCATGGTATCCACGCCGGTCGAGATACCCGCACTGGTTAAATAGTGCCCGTCTTCGATAAAGATGCAGTCGCGCTGTACCTTGGCCAGAGGCGCGTTAGCACGTAGCTGGTCAAGCAGCGTGTGGTGCGTGGTGCAGCATCGCCCGTTCAACAGGCCCGTTTCAGCAAGCAGCAGGGTGCCTGAACAAACTGTCATCAGCGTATCGGCATGCTGGGCATTCGCTTTGAGCCAGCCGACACAGGTTTGCTGTACCAATGGCTCAATGCTGTTGCGATACTGCCCTGGGATTAGAAGCAAATGCTGATGGGGTAGCTGCTCTGGCAGTGGGTCTATGCCACTAAGCGATAGCGGCCCGAGCCATTGCAAGGCGTCCTGCGGGCCGATATAGCGTACGTCAATCTCGATTGACAGGCGGCATGCGCATTGCAGTACCTGAAGCGGACCAATCAAATCGAGCGGCACTTGCCCTGGCATCATCAATACTGCAATTCGTAACGGTTCACTCACGCTGGGTTTGCCACTCATTGATTAAATCCAAGGTGCTGACGATACGCGCAAAGCGCTCTTCAAGTACCAGCTCCGTGCGTGCCTTGATATCTTCCGCCGACCAGGTGATGCCTTGGCGCGTCATGGGGAAGGTCAGCGTTGCATCGCTGACGAAATCGACGCTAAAGCCCAGGTCTGACCCAACCCGCGCCGTTGTTTCACAGCACTGTTCGGTTCGAATGCCGCTAATCACGAGATGGGTAATCCCGCGTTCACGCAGCCAGCTTTCAAGTGACGTATCGCTAAAGGCGTTATGGACACGTTTGTTAAACGTGATCGCCACCGCATCGTTAAAATCTTCAAGCGGACAAACCAGGCCCTGTTCCGGGTCAAATGCGCCTTGGCTGCCGGGCGCTTCATGCAGTATTCGCACCACGGGGATCTGATGGGCCTTGGCTGCGTTTAATAGGGCGCGCTGGTTTGGCCGCCACGCTTCAGCTAGCGATTCTACCCAATACTCACGCGCGGGAAAGGAAGATTGCACGTCGATCATGAGTAGCGCGGTGTTTAAGAGTGACATGGTAGGCCTCAGTTGCATGAAAGTGAGGCCATAGCGTAGAGGGTTCAGGTAGTGCTAACGATACGCTCAGCGGTCATGAAGCGGACAATATCGGACATTGATGCAAACTAGATTATTGCGCTAGACAAGGCTCATCAAGCCATTAAGATACGTGTACCGATATAGCTTTAGCCCAAGAGAGATTCCATGCCCCTTATCGCTACTACCCCTGAGCCGCCTTACTACGCAGTGATTTTTACCTCTGTGCGTACGGATATCGAAGATGGCTACGATGACATGGCGGTACGCATGGTGGAGCTGGCCGCCCAGCAGCCAGGGTTTCTAGGCGTGGAATCGGCACGCAATGAGGTGGGAGTCACCGTTTCCTATTGGGCGGATCTGGACTCGATAAAAGCGTGGAAGGCACATGCCGAGCATAAAGAAGCGCAACGGCTTGGCCATCAGCAGTGGTATCAGCATTTTAAAACCCGGATTGCCAAAGTGGAGCGGGATTACGGCATATAGCAATATGCCGCTTATTTAATCTCCCTATTCCCGCCTATCTACATCACCAAGCTGGCTAATGCTTGTAGGCCCAGTACAAACAACAGCACTATCACACCGCCTACCAGGCTGGTTAGTAACGCGTGGCGCTTCCAAAGCACCAGCACACTATGGCCAAAGCGATAAACCAGCCAGGCTAGCCCATAGTAACGAAGACCGCGGGCAATGAATGCGGCCAGCACGAACAGCAATATCGGATAGCCTGAAAGCCCAGCGGTGATCATGGCCACTTGAAAGGGAATCGGCACAATACCGATAACTAAAATTGCCGCAAAGCCGTACTGATTGAAAAACGTTTGGAAGGCTTGGTAGCTCTCCTGCATGCCCATGAATTCGATAAACCAGTTGCCTATTGATTGGAATAGCAACATGCCTACGCCATAACCCACCAGCGAGGCGATCAGACAACCCGCTGTGGTAACCGTCGCCAGCAGCCAAATACGCTGCCTGTTAGCCGCCATCAGAGGGATGAGTATTAGCTCAAGGGGAATGGGCAGGATGATGGTTTCTAGAAAGGAAAGCGTGCCGAGTAGCCATAGCATATTCTTTGAGCCGTTAATGCGCTCGAACCACGCTTTAGTGCTTTTTGAGATAATAGCTATCATGGCTCAGGTCTACATCGCCGGGTTGATGCGGCGATAAATAGACGCCAATACACTATAGGCGCCAAACGCGAATAGCCCTATAGCGACAAAAACCAATAACCACTGGCCATAGGCCTGGCTTCGCAGCGTACTGAATACCTCTTCTGTGCCGCCTGCTTCGCTAGGGCTTATCTGATAGGCAGCGATAAGAAAGAAGCTGCCGACAATAATAAATACCAGACCACGAATCGCTAGGCCAAAACGGCAAACCGGGTAAGCCCAGCGCTGGGTTTGATGCGGCATGTCGAAGTTTTTGTCGAATTTAGCTTTTAAGCCCTTGAGGCCATGGGCTATGCCCGCACCAATAATGACGAGCCCTACAGCACCTACCAGCCAGCGTCCAAAAGGCTGTTGCAGCAACCAACTGACGATGCCCTCAGATCCACCTGAATCACCAGAAGAGCCACCCAGGCGAAAGATCAGGCTAGCAGCGTAGAAGGCCAGCAGTGTATGAGTGACGGCACTGACCATTAAGCCTGTTCGAATGGCGAGCCCTTTCGCATTTGTGCCGTGATGATCAGCATCTTTAACCGCCTGGATGGTGCGCCACATCGCGTAGCCAATAAGGCCCAGGGCTATGATCGCCAGCATAATCTTGCCAAAAGGCGCGGTTAATACGCTTTCCAGAGCGCCCCGGCTGCCTTCGGTCTGGCCACCTTCGCCCAGTGCTGCAAGCGCGGCAAGGCCGCCGACCAGCAAATAGACAACGCCGCGAGCCGCGTAACCCATACGGGCAAACAGAGTAATAGCATCCCGATGATCACGTACAGGTGTTCGCTTGGCCATGGTGTCCTCCTGACTGAATGGCTTAATTCAATATCCGTATTAATGCGGCTGTCCATACTGGGCCGATCGCATGTTATTGTCTAGCGTGAGTAATGAGGTAGCTGATATCTAGGTGTTAACGGCCATTTGTTATTCATCATTTCACTTATTGGCTTGGATATAACCTATGCCCCCGCGCTCTTCTTCATTAGCGGCCCCTGTTTTTTGGCGTGACCCTGGGATGCCGCATATTGAGCTTCGCAAAATCAGCGATGCCCGCCAGGTATGTTATGCGCCGCATAGCCATACTCATTGGTCGTTTGGGGCAGTCACCGCCGGTAAAAGTACTTTTCGCTATCGCGATTCGTTTTATCAAATTAGCGCGGGCGATTTAGTGTTAATGAACCCACATTGGGTGCATGCATGTAATCCAATTGAAAATGAGCCTTGGGCTTATCTGATGCTGTATGTGGATACCCTCTGGCTTACCGACTTGCGTTATCAGGCAGGGCTGCTGGCTTCATCCCACTGGGAGGATATTGAAACGGCGGTGATATCGCAGCCAAGGTTCTATCACGCTTACCGGGCGATGGCCGCTTGTCTGCTGGATAATCAGCGCAGCTCGCTTGAGAAGCAAACGGTAGTAGTCGATTATTTGCTGGAAGTATTGCAGTGGCTTTCCCGAAAGCCCCATCAGCCCCTCCAAAAAGCGCCAAATGAGCTTTTGGCAGTAGCCGCGTATCTGAATGCACATGCAACAGAAGAGTTATCTCTAATGGATCTTTGCAACTTCTCTGGGTATAGCGCTGGGCATCTTATTCGTACGTTTAAGCAACACTTTGGTTTAACGCCCCATGCGTATCTGGTTAACCGGCGAATCCAGCTAGGCCAGCGTGAGCTCAAGCTCGGCAAGCCCATCGTTGAAACCGCCTTGAAGGTAGGCTTTAACGACCAGCCCCATTTTCAAAGAACCTTCAAGCAGTTGGTTGCAGCTACTCCCAACCAGTATCGACACTCGCTAAGTGAATAATAAATATAGGCAGCTTATCGCCAATAACACTGCGAGCAGCCGATTAATGGCGACTAGTAGCCGGGGCGTTTGAATATAGCGCTTTAAAAAAGCACCCGCATAAACCCAGCTTGCAAGCGATAGCCAACAAATGGGTAGGTACAGCGCGGCGAACATAGAAATTTGTGTCAGGTCATTACCGCTTGTATAAGCGCCAATACCTGAGACAGAGGCAATCCATGCTTTAGGGTTTAGCCACTGCATAAGCGCGCCCGTCATAAATCCAGGCGGTTTGGGCGTTGTTTGCTCAGGCAGCATGCCGTCATCCATTGCTAACTTAATACTTAGATAAAGCAAAAATGCTATCCCTGCCCACCGGAGTAGCTCTTCAAGTAAAGGCACTGTGGTAAGCAAAGAGTAAAGACCAGCGCCAACGCCTATAAACAACGCTATAAAGCCCAGCGTGGCGCCGGTCACAAAGATTAACCCTTTAGCGATAGGGTAGTGCGTACCGCTACTTAGGCATACCAGATTCACCGGGCCAGGAGAAATAGACGCGGCAAGGGCAAAGGCTGACATGGGTAGTAATAGTGAAGCGCTCATGATGATCCTCCAAAACAGTAAGAGGAGTGTGCGATAACGTGAGGGCGGCGTATTGTATAAAATTGATATGCGCAAGATTCGGGTCGGCAGGCGGGCATAAAGCGCTTACGCTAGAACGTACTTTTATCTAAGTATTTAGATAAAAGTACATGGGTATCAATCTGAGGAACCGGCAATGGATGATTACGCGCGTATCGAAAAGGCGATGGCCTACATGGTGGAGCGAGCCAAACTGCAGCCCAGCCTGGATGAGGTTGCCGCCCATGTCCATTTAAGCGCCTATCATTTTCAGCGTCTGTTCTGCCGCTATGCCGGTATTTCGCCCAAGCGCTTTTTGCAGGCCCTAACCTTGGAGCGAGGTAAGCAGCTATTAAAAGAACCCCGCGCGTTACTTGATGTGGCTCACGAGCTTGGCCTAAGCGGGGGTTCGCGGCTGTACGATCACTTTGTGCAGCTGGAAGCGGTGACGCCTGGGGAGCATAAACGCCAGGGGGAGGGCGTGCATATCGAGTACGGCGTGCATGCAACGCCTCTGGGTAGCGTGCTGGTAGCAGTCACCCCACGCGGCATTTGCCGCATGGGTTTTGTGGATGCCACCAGTGCCGATGAACTGCTGGCGCGGCTTGCCAAGGAGTGGCCGCGAAGCACGCTCGATCATCGTCCTGAGGCGACGGCGTATGTGGTTGAAGCATTGTTTGCAACGTCTAAAGCTAAGCCCGGTACGCTATCGCTTCACGTGACCGGCACCAATTTCCAGGTGGCCGTATGGCGAGCGTTACTTACTATTCCGGAAGGCCAGCTGGCAAGCTATACGCATATTGCTCAGGCGCTGGGCATGCCTAAATCGTCGCGAGCTGTGGGCAATGCGGTGGGGGCCAACCCGATTGCGCTGTGGATTCCCTGCCACCGGGTGATTCAACAAAGCGGGGCGTTGGGAGGCTATCGTTGGGGCATCGCTAAAAAGCAAATGGTGCAAGCCTGGGAGCTTGCACAGCTAACGGCTCAAACATCTGAAGCAGAACCTGTCGCTATCTACTAACTTTCCACCTAATCGTTAACATGGAGGTTGTAAATGAACATCACCGTTATTCAAGCTGATATCACCACGCTAGATGTTGATGCCATCGTCAACGCTGCCAATACCTCGCTTTTGGGCGGTGGTGGCGTGGATGGCGCCATTCACCGTGCCGCAGGGCCTGAACTACTGAAAGTTTGCCGAACGCTGGGTGGATGCCCAACCGGCGATGCAAAGCTGACCAAGGGCTTTAAGCTACCGGCGCGCTACGTAATTCATACTGTTGGCCCGGTATGGCATGGTGGAACGCGCGGTGAAGCTGAGCTGTTGGCATCGTGCTATCAACGCTCCTTGGCACTAGCTGAATCGGTCAGTGCGCGCTCGGTAGCATTTCCAAGTATCAGCACAGGTGTATACCGTTATCCTATTGAAGAAGCTGCACGGATTGCTGTCTCTACTGTGGGCGAGGCACTACAACAGGGTTCGACCGGTGAGGCGGTTACGTTCTGCTGCTTTTCTGCCAAAGATTTAGCCGTGTATGAAGCGTGTCTTAGCCAATTAAAACCCCAATAGGCTAGGCTCAATGGCCAAACACCGACCAACCGGTACGCTGAACAAACATTTCAAGCGCTTTGGTGCCCAGCAGGCTATTGCCGTAGTCGTCCAGGCCCGGTGACCAGACGGCAATTGAGCCTTGGCCTGGGGCGATCGCCAGAATGCCGCCGCCAACGCCACTTTTACCCGGCAGCCCGACGCGGAAAGCGAATTCGCCGGATGCATCGTAATGCCCGCACATCATCATCAGCGAATTGATACGCCGTGCCCGTTGCGGAGAAACCACACGAATAGTGCTGGGCTGGTTGACGCCATCGGAGGCCAGGAAAAGCCCTGCATGAGCAAGCTGTTCACAGCTCATGGCGATGGCGCATTGGTGGAAATAGGTGCCCAGGATTTTATCAACGTCATGGCGCAGGCGACCAAAGGCTTTCATGAAGTGAGCAAGAGAGGCATTGCGATCGCGATGGGCCATTTCAGAAGCGGCAACCACATGGTCAAAGCAAATGCTTTCATCGTCAGCAATATAGCGTACGAAGCTTAGCAGCTCGGCAAGCGTCTCTTTGGGCTCATGGCCCATCATAATGGCATCGACCACGGCAATGGCGCCGGCATTGATAAACGGATTGCGTGGTTTGCCGCCTTCATGCTCAAGCTGCACGATAGAGTTAAACGGATCACCAGATGGCTCACGACCTACATTGGACCAGAGCGCATCACCCATTTTCCCCAGTGCAATCGTCAGCGTAAACACCTTCGAGATACTCTGAATTGAGAAGGGGGTAGTGGCGCAACCGGCTGAGTAACGCTCGCCTTTTACGGTAGCAAGCGAAATGGCAAATTGTTTGGGGTCTACGTGAGCAAGCTCGGGAATATAGTCTGCAACCTTACCCCGTTCTGTTTCGGCAGCCATCGCCTCAGCGATCTCGTTGAGTAAATCTTGCATTTATAGCCGTTGATATCAGGTAAGAGAAGCCTGCCACCGTAACCGAAAAAGGAGGGAATGTCTGCCTGCTAAAGGGCATGAGAGCTCGGGAGTGTGATGCATGTTGCCAGGCAAGTGATGGACTTCTTTTAAATTTCATAGCTACTTTTTGGTATTACAGAATTGTTAAGAATATTTTTATTCAGATACTTGGGTAACTATATATTCATTTATTTGTGAAATAAGCCATATAAATCGTATGATACGTTGTAAGTGTAACGAAAAGTAAAGCATTATTTTGTATGTGCTAATATAAAAAATGCTCTTAAAATATTGTTATTTATAGTTATATGTCATAAATAACTAATGCCTTTGCGTTTGTAGTAAAAGGTATGTTGCTAGTGAAAAGTATTATCAATTCCAACGATAGGGTTGAACTCTAATAATTTGCTTTAAACGTTAAATTTTGTTAAATGTAAACTTAGGTTGCTGACTGTAAGAAGTTATTGTTTAATGCTTGCGCATTCTCCCCGATGTCCTAACATATTAGCGAGTGTTAATTAAAATGACTCTGAAAGACTTCTTTCGGGTACCTACTCATGGGTAACCGAAATCCTCTTGTGCTGGCCATTGGAATGGCGCTAGGAACCATTTCTTTAACAGGTTGTAGCTCCGGCGGTGGTAGTAGCGATAGTGGCGTAGACCCTACACAAGGTGTTCATAACGCAACTCCCAGCCTTGCTCCCAGCAACTTATCTTCCGGTACTATTTCCTTTAATGAGGAAAGCTCTACATCACCAGCAGAAATACGCTTGGCGGTAGTTGATAGCGCTTTTGATATCAATAGCATACCTAATAACCACCTGGTGATTGATACGCTTAATATTCATACCAATACTCGTGACGTAAGTGGTGGTAATGAATGGCATGGCAACGCGGTGGCTTCGACGATTACAAGCGGCGCGTTAGGTAGTGCTCGACTTGATCTGATTAAGATTGAGCAAGATGGTGTAAACCGTAGCAGTGCGATTAACTACGCCATTGGTGAGGCCGCTTTGCGTGGTGCCCGCGTCATTAACGCCAGTTTTTCTCAGCGCTTACAGGCCAGTGACCCGCGCCTTTCCTTTAATGGTGTCACCACTCAGCAATCTTTTGCTCAAGTCGTTAATGCCAATGAAGGCAAGGGGGCTGTCTATGTCGTCAGTGCGGGTAATGAAGGTTTGGCTATCAATACAGCAGGCCGTCCTCTTTACGATAGCCAGCCAGCACTTTATGACATGACGCTGATTGCCGTTGGCACCACCAAAGATGGCAATATTCATCCATCTAGCTCATTCCCCGGTGATGATCAGCGGCTGCAGGAGCGGGCTATCGCCACCGATTATGTGTATCGGCAGGTAGGTGCCCAGGGTACGTCGTTTTCTGCTGCGCGCATTTCTGAATATGCAGCAGGTATCTTAGCGCGCTGGCCGCACATGAATGCTCAGCAGGCTAGTCAGCGGCTACTTGAAACGGCAAGCAAGGAAAGTATGCTGTTCGGGAAAAGTGATTGTGGCAGCAACGCTACTACTAACTGTGGCACTTATTATCTTGGCCAAGGTATCGCCAATATCGATGCGGCGTTAGCGCCGGAAGGTAAGTTGGTGGTTGCCCAAAGTGAGCAGGTGGCCGCAGGCGGTGAGCTAGCTGAGCGTTCTGATATTCTCTTATCTAGCGCTTTTGGTAACTCCTTCATTGAAGCGGGTACGTTGGATAACGTTACCGCGTTTGATAGTTTGGGCCGGGATTATCAGATTGATTTGGGCGCGCGTGCCCAGCCACGAACCCGCCGGGCAACCCAGCTTCGTGGGCAGATGGAGCAGCTCTCCACGTATTCGGCTGCGTCGCTGCAAACGGAGTCGGTGAGCATGGGGCCTTATCGCTTTACCTCCAGTGTTAATGGAGCCGGTGATTTGCTCAGCAGCCGGTTCGATGGCGCTATAGGCAACGCCTACTTAAGCGCTTTCAACTTTTCGGGTGCCCAGGCAAGCCCAATGAGTGCTTACGCCGAATCGGGAATTATGCCGATGATCTCTTTTCAAGGTGGGTCTGCATTGACTCAGTCGCTTGAAAGCGTCAATGGCGTAAAAGCCCATTACGGGTTAGGCGATAGCGTGAGCCTTATTGCCACGCACTGGACGGGCAATGAGTTGGACGCGGGGATCGATAGCGATTATCGAGCTAACCGCTCTGACGTTGGCTTTGAGTGGCAGCTAGCGCCTGCGTTAAGCATGACGACTCAGGTAGGCCGCTTAGAAGAGTCCAATGGCCTGTTGGGCGCCAGTGGGTCGGGTGCATTGGGTTTGGGCGATCATAACGAAATGACCTTTGCCGGTGTAGCCGTCCAAGCGGCACTGGGTAACGGGTTTAGTACGTTTGCTGAATTTGAACAAGGTCGAGGAAATGCCCAGGGCAGCGGACTATTGACCCACATCCGCGACGTTCATACGCAAAAGGCAGCGCTAGGATTGCAATGGCAGAACGAAAACGAGCGGGCAGCGTTTTCACTGCATCAACCGCTGCGTATCGAAAGCGGTATTGCCACCCTGGATGTGCCCGTAGGACGCACGCTTGATGGCAGCGTTATTCGTGAAGACCGAGAAGCCTCACTTTCGCCATCGGGTCGTCAGGTGGACATTGAGTTTGGCTACTCGTTTTCTCCCCAGCCCAACAAACAATGGCAATTCAACTTACTCCATACCCTAGAGCCAGATCACATTGCCGGTGCTCCTTCCGATACGGCGGCCATGATTAGTTATTCTGCTTTATTGTAAAAATTAACGTTATAGATCCGATTATTAGCCGGCAGAAATGCCGGTTTTTTTAGTTCATTTCACTTTGAAAAAAAATCTAAAATTTTTAATTCTTCCAACGATTTTTTTTACATAGCTCAATCTCTTAACAAATATTGGCAAGTTGTTAGCTTTTAAGAGCGAAACTTGCACTGTGTTAAGCGGCATCTAGACTTAGCTCTTAATGAAGTTGTTAAAGGGAGAGGGCTAGTGGTAAAGGAAACTGAATCGCCCCGGATATTCTAGACACCCGTTAGGCTCTTAAAGTAACGCCTTTCATACTCAACCGGTGACAAGTTAT
>NZ_JABUZA010000064.1 GCF_014897985.1 Halomonas colorata | reverse complement strand
CCGCCATCGCCAGAGCCACAAAAAAGGGATCCTCAGATGAGAATCCCTTTATGATCAAAAACTATGGGACAGCAATGGCCGAGCGGCCCCTTTTGCGTATGTTTAATACTCGCCCAAAAGCTGCTGGGCGCGTTCCTGCCAACTGCCTTCAATAGACGCCGCCTGAATCAACGCGTTACGGGCTTCATCGGGTTTGTTCTGCTGTCGTCGCAGTATCCCTAAATTTAGCCAGGCTGCCCCCATTTGGGCATCGTATTGGGTCGCCGCGTCAAAAGCTGCCATGGCTTTCTCTGGTTGCCCATTGGCATGCAGGGCGTTGCCCAGCGCAAACTGAGCTAGCGGATTGCTCGGGTAGCGGGCAACAAGGGCTTGCCAGCTGCTTAAGGCTTGTTTTGGCCCGTGGGTTTCTTCATAAGCGCTAATAGCTTCCAGAGCATTACGCGCGTTAATGCCTTCCGGCAGTGTTCCTGGGTCGGCAACAACAAACCCCCAGCGGTCGCTGCGTGCCCAGGTGGCATCAAACCGGCTAAACGAAAGAGTGTGTCGCTCGCGTTCGCCACTGCGCAGGATCAGCGTTTCTTCGGGTAAATCAAACCCGATAGCGACCGCATAGTGCCACATTGGATAAATAGGCAGCGACAGGTTCTGCATCACCACGACCGGGTCGCCGTTAGCCAAATGGTTTAATAGCGCATCCATAGTGCCGCGAATGGGGTAGGCAAGCTGCTGGTGGCGACGAACGGTGGCCAGCATTTCAGGTTGAACACTGCCGTCGCGCCCTGGCAAGAATACTTGCGGAATCAGCTGGTCAACGCTCACCTCAACACCCTGATAGTTCAACACCATGGCAAGCGTTGCCGGGCCGCACTGGTACTCGGTTTGAGCAAAAAACGGTACGTTACGATTTTCTATTTGAGGGGTTAAAGCTTCGTAGGTGCTGTCGAGTAACACCGGACTACGTGCACAGGCAGAAAGCAGTAGAGCGAGCGTAAAAACGCCCGCAAAGCGGGCGTAGGGTAACAACGTTTTCATAGTAACTGGGCTTAGCGGGTAAACGGATAAACGTCGGTCAAGCCGAGAATATCAGTAATCAGCAAAATGATGAAAACGGCAAACAGAGCGCCGATAACACCGCCACCAGCGCCGGCAGGTAGCTGATCAAGCTGCTGAGCCATTTGCTGTGCTTCGGCATCGCTCAGCGCGGCCACACGAGCGTCTACTTCATCAAGATCCACACCCTGCTTTAGCAGCTGGTCCTGTACATCGGCACGGGCCAGAATTTCATTGATTTTCTCACGGTCAGCACCGGCACGATCACCTGCTAAAACAGACTGAGTTGAAACGAGATCCATAGATTGCGGAGCGGCAGGTGCAGCAGCAACGGGCAAACTGGTGATCACGAGCGCCGCGATTAAGAGCGTAGAGAGGTAAGCGCGCAATGTTTTCATCGTCTTCTTCCTTATAGACTGTTCAGAGGGGAGAGGTACTTTACTGCTGGAATCAAGAGTATAGAAATAAAACGCGTGAGTTTTAAGTCAATTGTGCAAGATGCTAATTATTTGCACTAATGCGGTAGGTCGAGGCCATTTCAGAAAGTATGCCTTTACCACCGGCCATGGTCATCGCCAAATCATGCAGACCGGGCCATAACGGCACCACCGATGCACCTTTCACGGCAAGATCAAGTCGCTGGGCCATCAACAGGAGTTTATGCAAACGTTTCATGGGAAGGCGTTTAATGGCTTTTTGATAGGCGGGACGGCGCTTGTCAAAAATCATCGGCTTTTGGGTTTTGCAGGCATGTTCAAAGCTCTGTCCTTGATCCAAATGCTGATGCAGCGAGAGCAGGGTGCGCAGTTCGCGACTTAATGCCCATAGCACGATAGGTGCTTCGATGCCTTCACTACGCAGGCCCTGCACAATACGCGAAGCGCGGCTGGTTTCGCCTTTTAAACAGGCATCCGCCAGGTTGAAAACGTCAAAGCGCGAGCTGTCTTCAACGCCCTGAGCAATGCTTTCCACGTTTAATCGCGTGCCTTGAGGGTGAATCAGCGAGAGTTTTTGAAGCTCCTGATCAGCCGCCAGCAGGTTGCCCTCGGTACGTTCGCCTAAGAGGCGTGCCGCCTCAAGATCAATTTGCAGACCATGGAGTGATGCGCGATCGCGAAGCCAGTAACCAAGACGTGAGTTGTCCACCGGCCATACGGGTACGAACACACCGTGCTTGTCGAGGGCTTTAAACCAAGCACTTTTTTGCTGCTTGGCGTCTAGCTTGCCCATGCTGATAAGCAGTATATCGTCGCTACCTTCCATCATTTCAGCGTACTGAACCAAGGCCTTGCTACCTTCCTGGCCAAGCTTATGGGTGCCTAGCCGCACTTCCATTAGTTTTTGAGTAGCAAACAACGACAAATTGCTCGAGGCTTCCAATAAACGCCCCCAGGCAAAGTTGGCATCTACATCCAGCACTTCGCGTTCTTCAATACCCGCCTGACGAGCAGCCGTACGCACGGCATCGCAGGCATCACGATGCTGAAGCGGTTCTTCACCGGCCACAATGACTACCTTGGGCAGTTTTTTGGCAAGCGCTGCAGGTAGCTGGTCAGCAAAAACCTTCACTCAAAACCCTTAACGTTCGCCAGGCGTTCGACAATCCGCTGCGCTAGCTGACGGGCAAGCGTGTCCTGAGCTTCCCTAAAGAGCGTCTCGCGGTTAAGCAAGTCGTCATCATTGACCCGGATGCGGCTACTGACAGCCACGGTTGCGTTATTAAGCGCATAGGCATTGGTGTCGCGCTGTTGCACGGATAGCGTCGTGCTAAGTGTCAGCTCATGTTCACGACTGGCACGACTGTCACTGCCTATACGCCGCTCTAAACGAGAAGGCGGCCCTAATGTAACGCGCCAAGGCGCAGAGGGATCAACCTCAGTGCCCAGCTGCTGCAGGCGTGCGCGTAGCTGTTGTGCCGTAGCACTGGTCACATCGCCTTCAAGGGCAAGCGCAGGCAGAGTGGGCATGGAGCCGCTGCCGCGTAGATGAAAGCCACAGCCGCTAAGTAGCACTGCCGCCGAGGCGGCAATGCTGGTAGTCAGAAAGGTACGTCGGTTCATCCGCTTACCACGATGTTTACCAGCTTACCCGGCACGACAATCACTTTACGGACCGTTTTGCCTTCCAAGTGGCGCTGGACGTTTTCGTTTTCCATCGCGAGCTTCTCGATGGCTGCTTTGTCCGCACTCGCCGGAGCTTCCAGGCGAGCACGTAATTTACCGTTCACCTGAACAACGAGTTCGATGTTGTCACGCGTAAGTGCTGCTTCATCAATAACCGGCCATTGTGCTTCAATCGCAGGCTCTGTGTACCCCAGGCTCTGCCACAGGCTGTGACAAAGGTGCGGCGTAATTGGCGCAAGCAGCAGCACGCAGGCTTCAAGCGCTTCACGGCTAACCGCCAGACCCAGCTCGGAAGTATCATCGAACTTGCCAATCGCGTTGGAAAGCTCCATGACTGCCGCAATCGCCGTATTGAACGTGGTACGGCGACCAATATCATCGCTGGCTTTCTTAATCGTTTCATGGGTTTTACGACGCAGCGCTTTCTGATCATCGTTAAGCGTATCCAGGGTTAATTCACCCGGTGTACCCGCTTCGATGTGCTCGTTGACCTGACGCCATATCCGCTTGAGGAAACGGTGCGAGCCTTCAACGCCTGAATCAGACCATTCCAGCGACTGTTCGGGCGGAGCGGCAAACATCATGAACAGGCGAACCGTATCAGCCCCGAACCTGTCGATCATCGACTGTGGGTCAACGCCATTGTTCTTCGATTTGGACATTTTCTCAATGCCGCCCATCTCAACCGGCTGGCCGTCACTCATAAGCACTGCGCTCAACGGGCGACCTTTATCATCACGCTGAACTTCAACATCGGCTGGATTGAACCACTGCTTGCCGCCGTTATCGGTGGTGCGATAGAAGGTTTCCGCGATCACCATGCCCTGCGTTAACAGCTGTTGGAACGGCTCGTCAGAATCCACCAGACCAAAATCACGCATCAGCTTGTGGAAGAAGCGGGCATACAGCAGGTGCAGGATAGCGTGCTCGATACCGCCAATATAAAGATCAACCGGCAGCCAGTAGTTGGCGCGATCATCCAGCATGGCGTCGTGGTTATCGGCACAGCAGAAGCGTGCAAAGTACCACGAGGACTCCATAAAGGTGTCGAAGGTATCGGTTTCACGTACCCAGCCATCGCCTAGATCAGAAAACTCGGGCATTTTCTTAAGTGGTGAACCGGAGGCGTCCACGGTTACTTCCATAGGCAGCGCCACCGGAAGCTCATCGTCAGTTAGCGGAACGGTTTGACCTTCCGGGCCGTATTTAACCGGAATCGGCGCGCCCCAGTAGCGCTGGCGGGCAACGCCCCAATCGCGCAGGCGGAAGTTGGTTTTGGTTTCACCCCGGCCCATTTCCGCAAGCTTGGCGGCAATCGCATCGAACGCCTGCTCGAACTCGAGGCCATCGAACTCACCGGAATTGATTAGCTTGCCGTGCTCGATAAACGCGGCTTCGGAAAGATTTGGCGTTTGGCCGTTTTCATCAGCGATAACCGGTTTAATCTCGACGCCATACTTGGTGGCGAATTCCCAGTCGCGCTGATCGTGAGCAGGTACCGCCATGACTGCGCCGGTGCCAAATTCCATAAGTACGAAGTTAGCCACAAAAACCGGGACTTTATCACCGGTCAATGGATGAACCGCCAAATGGCCGGTCGCCATGCCAAGCTTTTCTTTGGTGGCCATTTCCGCTTCAGACGTACCGCCTTTGGCGCACTCGGCACAGAACGTGGCAAGCTCGCTATTATGCTCCGCCGCCTGTTTTGCAAGCGGGTGGCCTGCGGCAACTGCCACATAGGTAACGCCCAACAGTGTATCCGGGCGGGTGGTGTAAACCGCCAGCGGCTCAACTGCGCTGCCATCGGACGCTTCAATATCAAAGGTCAGCTCAACGCCACGAGATTTGCCAATCCAGTTGCGCTGCATGGTTTTGACCTGCTCAGGCCACTCCACTTTATCCAGATCAGTCAGCAGCTCGTCGGCATAGTCGGTGATTTTCAAGAACCACAGCGGAATTTCTTTGCGCTCAACCGGGGCGCCAGAGCGCCAGCCACAGCCATCAATGACCTGTTCATTGGCGAGTACGGTCTGATCGACCGGGTCCCAGTTCACCGTGGACATCTTCTTATATACCAGGCCTTTTTCAATCAGCTTGGTGAAGAACCACTGCTCCCAGCGGTAGTAACTGGTATCGCAAGTAGCGAATTCACGGCTCCAGTCGTAGGCAAAACCCAACGCCTTTAACTGGTTACGCATGTAATCAATATTCTGGTAGGTCCACTTGGCAGGCGGTACCTGGTTTTGAATAGCGGCATTTTCCGCAGGCATGCCGAAGGCGTCCCAGCCCATGGGCTGCATCACATTTTTACCCTGCATGCGCTGGAAACGTGAGACAACGTCGCCGATAGTATAGTTACGCACATGGCCCATGTGCAGCTTACCGCTGGGGTAGGGGAACATGGATAGGCAGTAAAACTTCTCGCGATTAGCGTCTTCTACTGCTTTGAAGCACTGATGTTTGTCCCAGTACTGCTGGGCGTCACGTTCGATTTCACGAGGGCTATAGTGTGCGTCCATCGGTTTTTTTAATGCCTTGGCGTATCCGCCCAATTTGGGCGCAAAGTGAATGGTAGATGACGACTGTCAGATAAGTAATGTCGATTGTATCCTATGAAGGAGTATCCTTGAACGGCAAGCTGATGATAGGAAATAACTGCGTCGATAAAAGGAGAGGTACCATGAGTGAACAACACAATGACCATCGCCTGCGTGAGGGCTATGAACGCCTGCTGGAACGCATGCAGGATGGCGCCAATGAGCTGACGTGGGACAACTTGCAAAAGGATCTAGACGACGCAGTCGCTTTTGAGGCAGAGCTTGAAGAGTACACCAAAGATGAGCTGGCGTTGCTGCGCGCATGGGTGGAGCGTGATCTAAAAGATATGCGGTACTACCTGGCCGATACCGGTATGCAGGTCGCCACGTGGCTGGGCATTGATATCAGCGGCCTGTCGCGGCGGGTAGCGGAGTCGCTACTGTCTATCGCCGACCGCAGTGTGGTTGAGCGTGAACGCTTTGCCGAAGACCTGGAGGCAGCTCGGGCTGATTACTGTGAAGGTGAAATAGCCGCCCCTGGCTTGATGGCTTGTGTGCATTGCGATGCCCAGGTGATGCTGCCGCAGGTGGCTCGCCTGGAACCTTGCCATCAGTGTGGGCACCGCTATTTCTACCGATTCCCCAATAAAATCATCGAAACGTAAGCGTTGCTGTCTGGGATAAATACGTAGACGTGGCAGCCCTTTACAGGGCTGCCTACGCCTATTCAGCTAACTGACTAAATAGCTCAACCCGGCAATCGAGCCCAGCGAAAGCAGGCTCATCACTCCCGCATAAAACAGATTGTTCTTCATCATGCGATAACCGCTAACGCCGTAGCGTCCCTGCAGGGATAAATTAATCCCCGACAATGGCCCGACGCTGGTGCCCACTGCCCATGAACATAGTCCCACAAAGGCAAACAGGGTGTGTTCTCCGCCTTGCAAGCTCACCATGGAAGCCAGTACCGAAACCCCAATAATCGGGTGAAGGCCCGCCAGCGCACTCAGCACGATCGCGATAAAACTGACCATGCCCTGTGAAGCCCCAAAGGATTCAAACAGTGTCCAATCGCTGCCTGCTATTGCAGCGACCAAGGTAGATAGGCCAAGTGTTAAGAGGCCCGCCGCTAAAAATAACGAGATCTCACCGCGCATCGCCGGTAAACGTGTCGTCGTGTGCTGACGAACGCGGCGAAGCGTATAGCGTGGCCCCTCCCGCAAGTTATAAAGTGAAGCGACGCCTGGAATTAAAAAAGTGATAATTCCCACAATGGACAGCTCAGGCGTAAGCCAAAAGTGAAACACCATGACCAGCAGCGCCATCACGACCGGCATCAATAAACTGCGCGGTGCCAGTGAGAAGCCCAGCACATTGCTTAAATCAAACCGGCGCGCTAGTTCCAGGGTGGTCAGTAATCCTGATGCCATCGCCAAAGGAAGACCAAACAGCGCAACGTGGGAGTACTGCATCTCGGGGGCTAAGGCGATGACGATGCCCATGGATGCAAAAAAGGGGGACCACGTCGCGGCACTGGAAAGCCCGCGGTTAAGCGCCAGATACTGAGGCATGGAGAGGGGGGCAGAGCGCGCCAAACGATCGCCGACCATAATAATCGTCGACATGTTCAAGATCGTGCCCAGAAAATGCACGCCTAACCACGTGCGCAAAATGCCGCCGCTGCCCGTCAGCTTCTTACCGGAGGCTTTTTTTCGCCCCTGTTGTTTGCCGACGAGAGAAATAAAGCTCACGCCGACAAGCATGGCCGCCACAAAAGCATTGCCCTGAAGCATCGCGGGCCAATCCACCTCGGCGTTATAAACAAGGCGTGCCACTAACAGCATCGAAAGGCCCAAGCCCATCAACACCCCCGCCTGAACCCGCGAGCGCTTAGGGATATCCCGCCAAAGCAACGCCACCGAGAGCCATAGCAAATAGCTCACCGCATGCGCCGTATTTACTAAGCCCGTAAAACCGAGAATCTGAGCGATCAGCCCAAGCAAAATCAGCACGCCCGCTAAACGCTGTCGAGAAGAGGTCTCTTGCATGACAAACCCTTAATAGTGAATTAGCAGGCTAATAGGATTGGCAATGAAAGACCAGCAGGAGAAGCGGTAGCCTCAACTTTAGACGCAACCTGTGCTTATTCGCGTTCTAAAGCACAGTCCTCGCCAAGTGTTACGCTATCAAACCATGGCATTTCCATGTTTTCATTAAGCCAAGTGCTGCAAGCCATCAATAGCGTTGAAGGAGGAACTCTGTGAATATTAAATTACACCGTATTTACGAAGAGAATGCACCCCAAGGCTACCATGCGCTTGTAGATAGACTTTGGCCGCGGGGCGTGTCAAAAGAGGACGCTGACCTGGATGGCCATTGGAGGGAGCTGGCGCCGAGTAACACATTGCGTGAGTGGTTTAATCATGACCCGGACAAGTGGAGCGATTTTCGGAAGAAGTACATGAGTGAACTGAGCGAACAAAAAGAGAAAGCCAAAGAGTATCTTGCAGACGTTAGCCAGAAAAACCTTGTGCTTTTGTACGGCGCCAAGGATAAGCAGTACAGCCACGCGCACGTTTTGAAGGAGTATCTGGAGAAGCTGGGCTAGTCAGGTAAATCGCAAACGCATGCATTCCCTATCGAGGCGTGTAATGAATAAAGAAGCACAGCTAGGCGATTGGATTACCCAGGATCCAATGCGCATGCAGGCGCTAAGGGTAGCGGCGCAAGAACGCCTGCCCAACTGGTGTATTGCGGCGGGGTTTGTACGCAATCTTGCCTGGGACAGGGCCCATGGCTACCCTCATTCAACACCGCTCAACGATATCGATTTGATTTATTTCGACGCCGACGCTATCTCTGAAAACCGGGATCGCGATCTCGAAAAAAAATTGCGCCGCCTATCCGACGTGCCGTGGTCGGTCAAAAATCAGGCCAGAATGCATGTGCGGAATCTGGACCAGCCCTATACCTCAACGGCGGATGCCATGAGCTACTGGGTAGAGGTTCAAACCGCCGTGGGTGCATCGCTGGATGATAACGGTGAGGTGGTGATTATCGCACCGTTCGGGGTTGAGCCTTTATTTGATTTTACTATCACGCTGAATACCAAAAGGCCCAAGCCACTCGACTTTAAACGGCGTATTGCTGAAAAACGCTGGTTGGAGAGATGGCCCCAATTAAAGGTGGTAAATCCTTAACGAGGCCTTAGCGTTATTGCGCGCTGCAGTAGGCGCTGAGCGGTAACCTCTCCAATCACACCTGCCGTGGTCTGATCGAAGGGGTTAGCCTTTCATTTTGGTAAATCATCTAGTGTGTGCTTCGGTTACTTTCTGCTTTGGCAGCGGAACGGTCATTATTTCTTCATTAGCCATTTTATTATCGATTTCAAGCGTAGGTTGTTCCATGTGGCGCGCTTGGCGCTTCAGAATACTGGTATACAAAAATTGGTTATAAACCGCCCAGCAGTGGAAGGTTAAAAAGGTGATAATAAAACTGACGGCGACTACTTTGATCATCAGTGAGCCGTAAAGCTGTTCAAGGATGGCTTCTTCGATGATAAAGAAGGTGTATAGCCTTGCCAGTACAAGCAGCCACAAGATAAGGGTGGCCGTTGTAATAATGACGTCGCGGATACGATAGCCCAAGCCTTTCTGGCAGGGGTTATCAATAATGATAGGTACGAGTTTATTGTTCATGGAAGCGTTCTCCTCGGTCTGGGCTGGTCCAGGTGGCAAGCCTTCCCTGTTGACGCATCATGGCTTTGGGGAAGGCAATAACGACGGTCGCCATATTGAGAATCCAGTAAGCAAATGGGTACCAAATGCTCCAATAAACGCAGCGAAATATCTCTTTGTCGTAGCGGCTGTCGATATAAAAACTAACGGTAAACTGGATAAAGCTAATCGCTATTAGGATGCTGCCAAAATACGAGAACGCCTGGGTGGTGATGGGCCATGCCGTGGGTTGGGTGGCCTGAGAAACAAGCCAGGCGATCAGTAGCGCGATAACTGAGTAGCACCAAATCACGCTGATGATGTATTCCAGCATCAGAGGCCAGAAGCGCCGGTTCTTCCAGCGAATGGTTTGAGAGAAGTAGCGTAGAACGACTTCGCCGCCACCTTGGGACCAGCGCAGCCGCTGTTTGAACAGCCCGCGCAGCGTTTCAGGCATCAATACCCAGCACATGGCGCGTGGTTCATAGCGGACATGGCCACCTGCCAGCTGCAAACGCCAGCTCACGTCGATATCTTCGGTAATCATATCGGTGTTCCAGCCACCGACTTTCTCCAGCGCTGTGCGCCTAAACGCGCAGATAACGCCGGATATAGTGAATACCATGCCGTAAATCCGTTGGGCGCGTTTGATGAGCCCGATAATTGCAGAAAATTCGCCGGTTTGTATTTTGCCAATGGCGGTTGAGCGGGTTCTCACTCGGGGATTGCCAGTGACGCCGCTTACTCTAGAGCTGCTGATAAAATGCCCCATCATATAGCCAATAGCGTCGTAATCGAGAATGGCATCTCCGTCGATCCCCACGATGATATCGCTGGTCGCCTCACTCAGCCCATGATTCATGGCGCTGGCTTTGCCCTGATTGGGTTGATGCAGTACTTTTAAGCCTGGATACTCAAGCGCGAGTGCTTCAAGCCGACTACCTGTGTCATCCTTACTGCCATCATTAATGGCAATAACATGCATTTGTGGATAGTTCTGCTTGAAAAGATGATGAACGGTTTCATCGACATTAGCGCCCTCGTTATAGCAGGGTAGCAGCACCGTGACGGATGGCGCGTTTTCATCCCATTCAAGCTTGGCAGGCCAGGGCTGCTTGCGCTCCCAATGTATATAAAAGTAAATACCGCCACAGATCCAGATGGTTGCCATGAGGCTTGGGTAGCCAAGCGTAAAGATGGCTAGGTATTCAAGTATGTTCATGGTGTTGCCCTAAAGCGGCGGCCAATGGAAAAAGCTGGGCGTAGCACACTAAGGTTTGGATGGTTCTGGAGAAAATCATCCGGGTAATAGCCGATATGCTGAATGCCTTCTTCACGCAGCAAACGTACCCATCGTGCTAACTCTTCGCTGGAAACGGGTGTTTGGGTGCGCCAATCCTGGGTTTGCAGTTCAAAGACCAACTGTTTGGCACTCACCTGAGCAAGCGAATGTCTGGCTAATTCGCGTAGCCACTCATCCGGATTTTCAGCCTGTTCCATATAGGGCATGGCCATTACGGCAACAAAATCGTAGCCCGCCGCAAAGTTCTGGATATCCTGAGAGAACCATTGCTGACTTTCCGGATTCATCACCGTGCCGGCATACAGGTTACGCGCAGTAGTGAACTCTTTATTGTCTGCCTGGCGATAGTAGTTGGCTGCCTGCTCCAGCTCTCGGGTGAAGTCGGTTAAAAATTGGGTTTTATGTTGTGTCCAGGCCGCCATAAGGCTTGCATCATTATTAATAGCGGCAATATCGCGAGGTAAGGAGGCCTGAGCGTATGCCGTGAGTGCTTCAGGGTTGGCATCCTCAAAGTCGTTCAGAAACGCGTCATCGTGAAATATCAAGCCATCGAATTTCGTCAGGCGGCCAAGGTCCTGATAAATTTCGCGAATGATGCGCCGGTTGTCTTCCACATAGGGGGAAAGGCGGCGGTAGCGGTCGGGAGACTCAAGGCCGGTTTGCGAGTCGGTGACATAGCGGTGGTCGTCGCCAAGGTCAAACGAGAGCACCGGCATCCACGCATATACCTTGACGTTAGCGCGTTTCTTCAACTGCCAGGCCACACGGTTGAACAGATCGGCCCTTACCGGCAAATGGCGGTTGGGGAAGTAGAGCTCATCGGCCACGCCATCACCATCGGGATCAGCAAACGCCTGCAAGTAAACGGTGGTAACGCCATAGTTGTAGATACGCTCGATCAGCCTGTCGAGATTCTGTTCTTGCTGAATGGGGTCAGCGTCGTAAACATAGTCTATATCGACGTGAACAATACGCAGGTCTTCTGGTTCCCAGACGCGGTCGGATAGAATCTCTTCAATTGTTTGAAGACCGGTTTCCTGATCGATCAGGTAGCGATTGATTGAGCGCATAGAGCTATGCAGCTGGTTGGGAGCGCTTAACAGGCTAAAGGTGTAGATCATGCCGTATTCAGCGGCGATATCCAGCGTTGCCTGACTAGACGCCCCGTAAGGCCATACCATCATGCGGGGCGAGCGGCCCATGTGTGTCTGAAACTGCTGCTGGGTTCTTGCCATATCGTTGCGAATTCGTTCTACATAAGCGGCCTCACTTTCGTAGCCGGATTGCGGGTTCCAAATGCTGGTCACCGCGGCTGCCTGTTCGTTACCCATCGGGTTGCCTTTAACCCCGTAATGCAGGTTGTAGGTGTGAGAGGCGATTTCAACCAGCGGCGATTCGTCCAGAATCTGAACCTGCTCCCAGGTTAAAAATCGATCCCGGGGCAGGGTAATACTGCCGTAAGGTACCCGGCCGTTTTCAGGGACATCCAGCCAACTGCCGACGACTGCTTGAACGGCCGGAAACCCGTACAGCTTGAGCAGCGGGAAGACGATATCGTAGAAACTGCGATAGCCATCATCAAAGGTGAGCAGTACTGCTTTATCGGGTAGAGGCTGCCCACCTGCTTTGGCATCGACAATTTGCTGCAGACTGACCGGTTGATAGCCACCTGCCGTTAGTAAATTGAAATGTTCTATTAACCGGGCGCGGGTGATGGTTTGTGAGTAAATAGGTAAGTCAGGAGTGACGGTACTATCCACAATATCGTGATAGCTGATGACTACATAGTCACCGGGGGTACGTTCAGCGTGGGCTTGTTGTAGCCCCAGCATGACCAGCAGGGCAGCGTTAACAAGACATACGCGCCAAAATTTCATAAAAACCTCCATACAAAGCTGGCCGAAATACTGTTGTCGTACTCAGGGGTGCCGTCGTAAACGGCCCTTTGTCTTGAAATGCCGTACTCGATGCTGAGCGTGGGCGCTATTAGCCACTCGTGCTGATAGCCCACTGACCACGTGTTTTCGCTATTTTGATCCTCCTGCCAGTAGTGCCCTGATCCTAGAGATAGGGTTTGTGTAAAGGATTTTCGGTAATCAAGAGGAAGCTCATAGCTAAGGGATAACACGCCGCTCAGATTGGCATCACGGCGTGGGTTGAAATAACTGGCTTCAACTTCGTCATTACGTGAGGCAGCCGCTTGTATCTCGCCGTTAACCTGCCAACGATCAAAGTGATAAAGTATCTGGTCCCAGTAGCCGTAAACCGATTGGCGTAGGTTGCTGTCGCTAAAGTCGGTTGCCATTATGCCAATTGCACCTGCGCCTCGTTCGTCATGGCGGTAGGCCAACTCTCCCCGGTAACGGTCAGCGGTTACTCCATCGCGTAGTGCCCGCAGAGGAGTGTCTGGGGTGTTAAGCTCAACGCCTAACGTGGTGGTGAGGTGATCCGATACCGCGTAGCGAAGCTCGGTACGGGCCATAAAATCGTTATTGAGCTGAGCGCCGTGTCCGGCGGCAATCGTCACGGTTGCCGGATAGAGATTCCATTCGTAGCCTGCGGCTGTATACGCCGCGTACAGGTTTTCGCCTTCAAACTCACCATATTGACCAATGCGTTGTGCGAACGCGCGTGAGCCATTCTCATCGCGCGGCCCTTCCAGCAGCACCTCATAGCGCCATTCCTTAGAGGCCTGAGTGCCACTTCCTTCGCCTTCACTACGGGCGACCGTGCTGCTCAATTGGGGAGCGCGCAATTCGCGCCACTCGCGGACCAGTTGGTCACGCGTTGGGCTAGGCCTGGCGTTGGCCAGTTCACTGGCAATTTGGGTTGTGGTATCGCGCCACTGGCCACGCTGGAGTCTGGAAAGCAGTACTCCATGACGTGGTGCATCTCGCTGTGTGGGCGGCATTAACTGTTCGGCGTGCTGATATGATTCTTCTGCTTTTCGTGGCCAGCCACGGTCACGCTCAAGATCACCTTTGATCTGCCAAAGGTACGGGTCGCCAGGTGCCTGGTCCTGGTAGCTGGCCAGGCGTTCGCTAGCGGCACCTGCATCGCCACGCCACGAGGTAAGCAATATTTCGAGTAACAGAATTTTTTGATAGTTGGGGTTGTCGATGCGCGTTGTGCGGGTGAAATCCCAGCGTTGTTCGGGTTCGCCCGCACGCCATGCCGCCAGTAACCGGTCTGCATCACGAAAGCGTTGTGCATCCGTATAGCTGTAAAAGAGCCCTTCATTGAGAGGGTCGTCTGGGTCAGAGGCTTTTTCAGGCGCCTGCTGGATCAGGCTCTCGTAAAGCGTTGCCGCTTGATTGGGACGGCCTAAACCATTTAATGCATAAGCTCTGGCGCGATTGACGTAAGTTGGCAATTGACCGTGCTGGTTTTCAAGCCGCGTCGCGAGTGCCTCCGCTTCGGGGAATTGTCTAAGTTCGGCAAGTGCTACCACTTTGTCATATTCAGCCAGGGCGATGAGCTCTGGAGGCGCATTTGTTATTTGCAAAACGTTATTTAACTGCGCCAATCCGGTGCGGGTTCTGGATGGCTGATCCGTGTGGATCCCCAGGCGTATATCAGTGACCGCTTCGTAGTAGGTAAGCCACAAACGATCACTTTCCGAGAATACGTTGGGGTTGGTCTGCATGATCTGTCGGGCAGCAGAGCTTGCTCCCAGGCCTACCGCCAAGCGATAAAGCGCTTGAAGCTCGTTGGTGTTTGCGGGGTCTTGCTCTACCAGTGCCTGCCGGGCGCTCAGTTCTTGCATAGCGTTAGAGGTACGCGATGCAAGGTAGCCTCTGGCTTCCAACCCAGCGGTGGTGGTGCCCGCAACTTGGCTATACTGCTGTAAAGCAATATCGGCCATGGTGTAATTGCCCATGTCGGTTTGAACTAAGGCACGCCCGAGCCAACCTTCTGCATTGCCAGGATTACGATAGGTAAGCGCCTGAAATAGCGAGAGTGCTTTGGGATAGTCGCCCGCACTACGGGCCGCGCCAGCCAGGTTGGCAAGTTCGTTTTCAGCGAAATCATTTGGCTGGCACCAAGAGCAAACAGCCAATGCCTCTTGGTATTGTCCGGCACGCACCTGTAACGCAATCAGATCGGCACGTACGCGTGTATTTTGTGTTTGGGAATAAAGTGCTTTAAGCCCTTCAATCGAGGTTTCCAAACCTCCTTGACGTGCCTGAACCACTAGAGTTTCACGCTGCATATCGGTAGTGTTTTGCCCGTAGGCTGTCTCTACGGTTAAACAGGCAAGTAGGCAAACCGGCAATAAGGAGCGAGGACGACCGTGCATGGCGTTATTCCTACACTGAAAGGAAGTGGCAACTGCATATGGTTACTAAGAACATATGTTTTCAGTGTATAAGAGGATCTAAGCGATAGAACTAGGGTAAATGTTGATATTGTAGGGGATAATAATAAGTAAAATTCCGCGTCAGACTCAGCCTTATTAATGAGTTTCAAGAAATTAAATTTTTAGTATTTTTAGTTCTTTTTTCATTTTTTATAGATAGTTGCAGTAGCTCTGCTTTAAAGCGGAAAGCCTCGCTAACCTATAATTATTGAGCGATAAAGTAAAAGTAGCGGAACTTTTAAAGAACACAGCGTATTAGATAGTGCCGGTTAAAAATAAATCATCTAATGTATGTTAGGGAAGCTCTGAAAAAGTCACTGCCATCAGCGATAATACGGCTATCGTCAACTGCATAGGATTCAGTGCTGCCATGGA
>NZ_JABUZA010000063.1 GCF_014897985.1 Halomonas colorata | reverse complement strand
ACGGGGACGGCTCATGGATCCTCCTAGGTACCTTTAGTATAAGGCCTAGAGGTGTCTACGAAACCCGGGGCGATTCAAAGATCTGTTGCATTAAGGTTCCCTAGAGAAGTATATAAACTTTCATAGAATTCCTTCAACCTTCCCTGAGAAAGCAGTTCAATCTGTGCTTCTCCATTTGGATAGAAACCTTTACCTTTTGCTACATTAGATTTGTTATTATGGCCAGCATTATAAAAATCCCAACTAATACCCTCGTTATCAAACGGATCAATCTCAAAAGGATTTCTAGGTGCGCCGATACCACCGTTAACTGGCGGCTGGTATGGTTCAATTGGTGTAACAACTAAAGTTCCATCATCTTTCCAATGACCATCTGTCGGAATACCATCATCAAACTGATCATAGAAGTTGTATTTAGCCATATGAAAATCCTTTTCAATCGAAGTAAATTAGTAAAAGCAAATACAAGATGCCACCTTCGAAAATGACAATCAATGCTAAATGCATCTTTTTCCATATAGAAAATATTTCTAATAATATTCCTGCGCTCCTCAGCAAGCTTTGTGATGATTGGACATACCCCAAGTACCACACAAGAAAATGGCAAAGTGCTAGGTACTAGCTTTGCTGACACCTACCTGGCAATCGCGAACACCAAAGATCGAGGGGAATCAAAAAGGCAAAAGTCAGATATACCCTTGCTAAGCAAAAGAGACCTAGTCCTAGATACCGACAATGATATGGTCGAGTACTCGCACCTCAATCAAGCTCAAAGCACTTTTCAGCACACCTGTAAGCACCGTTTGGCGCAGCTTCACTACTGGTGTAGTTGTATTGTAAACAAGTAGTCCATATGCAAGAGTCATTGACTTCACCTGTATTGAATCCATAAGGAAATGCCCCCTATCTGAAGATAGGGGGCATTCGGCTATAATTAGTGCTTATTACGTAGAGGTTTATATAACCACCCGATGCTTGGGTAGTTGAGAGTTCAGTCTGCGCTGATACCATACAAATGTCGGTGAGAAAAGCTAAGTCTTTCTGCCAGTTGCTGAGCTTGATTATGCAGTTGCTTAGAGGACTCGAAGTTGTCCCAACGAGACTCTTCTCTCGCCTCGCAATGTAGCCGATTAACTTCAGCTTCCACCGCTTTAAACTGCTCATGAGGAATAATGTAGTCATTCCTCTCCGAAGCCCATCCCCAAGACCACGTCCATGATCCTAGAGATCCTTGGGCTCTGTACTCATACAAGTCAAGAACCTCGCCTCGGTAATTCTCAAGCCGAATACGAGACGGAGAGAATCGTCCCCCATATTCAGGCATCTCAGCGCTAGCCAAGTATTCTCGGAACTCAGCAAGAGCAAGCTCTTTCAGCTGCGATATCGACATACCACTATATCGAGGAATGTTGATGCCAAGTTGCTGATCAACATGAAAGAACATTCCTGGCTGATCATCGTACATTTCACGACTTTCGGAGCCGTTAATGACAACTTGCACTCCTGCCGTTTCTGCATAGGTCGTTCCAAACATATCATCCAATATAGATGCGCATGCTTGAATTAAGTCAGCTTTTAACTCTTCGAGAAATTTCGAATCGGTAGTGTTCATGAAAACATCTCCAGTAAGTTCAAAAGAACTGGAGAGCATCCCCAACAGGGAGAGGCTCCCCGGTTGGGTGGGTTAGAATTAAGCTCAATTCACTGGTGAGTCGAAGGCTCCTGCCGCAGCATAGCCCTGAGCGGGTATAGGCTGTTGAGCCTGAATAGCTTGATCCTCACTAACTAATGCCGGATCTGAATAATTCGGCGGTTGTTGCGTGGAATCTTGCTGTGGTGTTGTATCTCGTTGATCAGCATCGCGGCTTGGTGCTTGATGCACCATGTCTCCGTCGATTTTTATCCAACTTACGAACAAAAGCCTCGCTTTCAGACTGACGCCTGTCTGTCCAGCTCTATCTCCCTTCGAATAAGTGAAGATATCTGTCCATAAGTCACCCAACTTGAATCCAATTAAGACTTTCTTGCCCATATCGGAAGCTTGCTGGCAACGCTTAACAAGTTTTTCTGCTTCTTTGCCGCTGACACGGCAGTCGAAGCGCGTATAACTAACGTCGTCGGCAGGCCCATTAAGAGCAGAAATATCGCAAGCCCAAAAGGCGTCACCACGTTTTGGAGTTACCTGGCGAATTCTGTTTAAGTAGCCAAGGCCGTTGATGTGAAGATCAAAAAAGCTCTTAGTTTCGTTTTGAGTAGTCATGGTGTTTCTCCTTACAGGATTGGAATACGAATCCATGGGAAACACCTGTCCCACATGGGAGGTATTATCCCATGGGGGTAGATAGGCCAATGGCCAGCTGTAAAATGCCTCAAACCGCTTGCGGCACTCCCTTACATGAGGCGGGGGGAGCTTTAGGAGGGCGTCTCAATCGGTGCCGGGTGAGACCAACCGGGCTGTCGTCGACAGCACAAGCGACTTTTATGCTAGCGAGAAAATATGATGTGTCAAGGGGGGAGGTCTCTGTCACCTTAGCCAAAAAGCGCAGTGGTAAGCGACGCATGGAGAAGCCGCGATACTACTATCCGGGTGAGAAACCCTATCGCATGATTTACATGGAAGATCCATTCGGAAACATTGTGGAAATTTATAGCCACAGCTACGAACTCACCTACAGCGAAGGTGCCTACTAACCATTAGCACTTAAACATTTCCCCTAGCCCCCTCCCCGGCAAAAGCGCTAGCCAGGCGCAGAATCAAGACGCCTCCGAAGTTACGGAGGCGTTGGTGTTGCTAGGCTCACAATTTACTGAGAGTGTCCAAAGCTCTTATTAAGAATCGCTTTCGGGAAATGACGACGCAACATACGGTTCTGGAAGTCATCCACGAAGCGGCTATTAATGATGATGATAAACCGCTCGAAAGGTGCACTGCTGTCGAGCTGTTCGATACCATCAACACTGTGAAATAGCCGGTCATCGCATAGGTGAAGGATATCACCCGGGTTCAGAGTGATATCGACCAAGGGTTGCATGCCAGCCTTGTCTGCGTAGAGATGGTTTACGGCACCCGCCACGTTTTCCCGATTCAGGACCAGAATACTGAGGGCCTTACAGCCATCGGCATGAGTTCCCTGCCCCTGAAGGGGATCAACGTTACCTTCCCCGCGAACCCCGGTGATTTGCATTAGAATGGGTTCGTGCGCACCGATATTCCAAAGCCTTGCCCACGCGCGCACGAAATCCTTCACATCGGGGCGTGCTAAAAACTCCTGCGTCAGTGGATCATAGTACCGCAGACGATCCGCCATGCTTTCAGCATCATTAAAGGCTCCCCCCTGGGCCATGGGACATTGCCCCATATCCTCTACGTCTCCTTGTTCATTCAAAGCGAGCCATGACATCCCTTTCCAACGAAGATTGACATAGGGGTCACGCGACAGATCATCGACAAATCCCTGCCAAGCGGCAAGATCGATTCGCTCCCGAATATCAGTTTTCGCCCACCCCTGATGCTGCAACGCCTTGGTCAATCCCGAATTCCAATACTCGGCAAGGGGATCAGCAGGCATAGAGGTCAGGCCAAAACCGTATTTGAAAGTAACAAGCTTCATGTGGATATTCTCCTGTTGACTGGGCGAAACTGCCCTGTGTGTTCGTGGTCAACACTGCGACCAACAGAAAGAAAATGAGAAACTTTGTTGGGATATGTCAAAATAATGTATTAAAGAGGACTGCTTTTTGGAGAAAAATAATCAGACCGTTGAGAATGCATATTGGTAGGATATCTCCTACCAATAGGTGTAGGATAATGATGACGAAGTGCCTAATGCTGGCACTGTGAGGAACCTCATTAGCATTTTCTTTAGGTGGTTTCCATGAATATCCGCGACTCCCGACATCCCAAAGATTCGGAACGCCTGAAGAGAAACCGCAGGAAGTTTTCCGATAAGCGAGTGATAAATGCACCTAGTGCATCTTTAGCAGTTGACATCGATGCACACGACGCTGGTAAACAAGAAGTCGAGGTAGTACGCCGTCAGTATCTGGAAAGTGAGCAACGATTCCGCTCCCTGCTGGAGAGCCTACCAAAGGTGGCTGTTCAGGGATACGACCGCTATCGGCGAGTGGTTTATTGGAATGAGGGCAGCGCTCGTCTCTATGGCTATACCTCCGAGGAAGCACAAGGCCAGTTATTAGAAGACCCGCTTTCATGCGTGACGGAGTGATTCAAGCGCATAGAGCCTGGATTGAAGAAGGAGTCGTCATACCCGCCAGTGAGCTTGAACTCAAACACAAAACTGGTGAACTGATATCGGTTTTTTCACAACATCTGATGCTCAATGAGCATACCGATTCACCCTTGTTATTCTGCGTGGATGTCGATCTATCTGACCAAAAGCGCGCCCATCGCGACCTGAAATTTGCTACCCATTTCGACTGGCTCACCCATCTCCCGAATCGCCAGTCCTTTGAAATCAACCTAGACAGCCTATTGGATGCCTGTCGACGCCGGGGCAATGGTCTCACCACCCTCTACCTAGATATCGACAACTTCGTCGAAATTAATGATGCTCTTGGCTATGATCAGGGCGATCGTCTACTCATTGGGCTTACTCGGCGACTGAAAGAGTGCCAACGAGTCACTGAGCTGGTGTCTCGTGTTTCTAGCGATGAATTCGTGCTGGCCTTTCCCGGCGTCTATTTGAGTTCCGACGTCAGACGGATCGTTCGTCATGTCCAAAATGTCTTTCGCAAACCCTTCTTCCTGGACGGTCGAGAGCGTCAGGTTACGGCCTGCCTAGGTGTGGCGCTCTTTCCAGAGAATGGCGAATCATCACGAGAATTGATCCGTAATGCCGATGTTGCCAAGAATCGTGCCAAACTGGAGGGGCGGGGTGCTGTATGCTTCTTCCAACAGAAGCTCCATGATGAACTAGTTCGCCAGCACTACCTCTTGGCACGACTCAAGGAAGCTTTGGACAACGATGAGTTCTCCCTCCATTACCAGCCCCAGGTTTCAGCAGCCAGTGGCCGAATAGAGAATCTTGAGGCCTTAATACGCTGGGAGCCTGCTGAGGGCCCGACGATCTCACCAGCCGAGTTCATCACGCTGGCCGAATATTCCGGCTTGATTCATCGTCTAGGCGATTGGGTCATAGAAGAGGCTTGCCGCCAGCAGGAAGAGTGGCGGTCCAAGGGATTTCATGAACACCGCATCGATATCAATGTATCAGGGCGTCAACTGGTGGGTCGCGGTGCCCTCAAGCGCTTTGAGGATGCGTTGCAGCGTCACGGCTTAGCACCTCGGGATATCGGCATTGAACTGACCGAGAATGTCCTGATAGAAGCCGACGAGACCGCCATTGAGGACCTTCGGCGCCTCTATCATCGCGGCTTTCACATTGCTCTTGATGACTTCGGGACCGGCTACTCATCTCTGAGCTACCTCAAGCACTTTCCAGTCACAGCCCTGAAGATTGACCGCTCTTTCATCCAAGACGCTCCCACGCAGCCGAAGGATCGGGCCATCATGGAGGGTGCTATCCTCATCGGTCATCGATTGGGGTTGGAAGTAGTGGCCGAGGGCGTCGAAAACGCCGAACAGTTGTCATTGCTTCGCGACATGCATTGCGACCTCATCCAGGGGTTCTTCTTCTTCCGCCCAATGCCCGCCGAGGAAATTGATCGTCTACTGAGTGGTTTCGTGCCTACTCACAAAGGTCTAACGAGCTGAACCTTGTCGTGATTTAACGTACAATTCTCTGGAGAGCAGGACCCTAACCTTTTGAACGTCTTCAATACTCATTGATCGCTAGGGCTGCCCCCCCTTACATCGGCCAAGGGCAGTCTTTTGTCGTCTCCGATATGGCATTTACAGTATGCGTACCCACCGAGAGGAGCTGAAAGCGCAATATAGTGGACGTCGCAGTGTCTAGCTTTGTTAAAAGCAAGAGTCACAGTAGCGACCTGATTCGATGAGATTATGAACCTCAGCCCCATGGAAATAGGGGAGGAGATTTTTTTCATAATCGCGGAACAGGGCCGTAATTAAGCAGAATCCCGCAATCTGAGGAAAATATCTCACTACCTGGCTGTTTTGGGCCAAGAAAGCAACACAAACGGAATAGCGGTAATACTTATCATTGTCGACCAGCCAAACAGCGCCGCCACTCATTCCCAACGTAGGGAAAAATTCGGGCCGCTCAATCAATTCGCAGCCAAAACTACTACGACAGGTACGATCTGGGCTGAAAAACCCATGTTCATTCTCCCCTAACAAGGACAGGGTTTAGCTCTTATTAGGCCTTAGACTGCCCCCATTGATTGAATAAACGTGCTGGTATGTTTACTCGACCTGTAACTACTTCCCCTCTTTTTTTTCATATATCGTATGTTGCTTATAAGTCGCTCAACGCTTGAGAAAGGAACATCAATGCCGCTTGCTAACTCCAATACTTAAACATGTTGCAGGATGCGTAAAAAATACACCCTTAAACAGGCATCTTACCTCGCTATTCCTGAATAATGAAGATTTCAAAACCGCTTTCATCGTCTGGCTTAACCTCGATAAAGTCGTAGTTTTTGTGCTGTGTGTAGCTGCTTTAATAGTTCGCGGCGAGCCTTACGCTGCTCGTTCTGATGCTCGACTTCTGAGGAGGTGACCTGATCTATGGCGGCGTTGAATCTTGCACAGTTGTCGATGACCGTATTGTTGCTAAAGTCAGGAACTTTTTCAGAGACTCTCCCGGCATATCGGTGAAAGTTACGGGAATTTAGGCCCCGTAACCTTCTGTCTCGACCTTGTGCAATTAGTTATTTAGACGCCGTGCCACTTTTTCAAAATCCGCTAGTGCCCAAAAACTTTCAAGGAAATTCGGCTTCGCATTGCGGTGATCGATGTAGTAAGCGTGTTCCCACATATCCACGGTCAACAACGGTGTCTGCCCGTTAAGCAACGGATTCTCGGCGTTGGGTGTATTGACAATCTTGAGACTATTTCCATCGATGACCAGCCACGTCCATCCTGCGCCGAAGACCTTCTGTGCAGCATCCGAGAACTGCTGTTTGAACTCTTCTAATGAGCCAAAATATCGGTCCAGCTCTCGGATCAAATCACCTGTAGGCGAGGAGCCGCCGGGGGTTAGGCAGTGCCAGAAGAAAGTATGGTTCCAGATTTGCGCAGCTTGGTTGAAGAGAAATCCCTCTCTCTCGCGAATCATGAGCTCGGGCAAGTCAGCGTTGCTTAGCGATGCATCGGCGGTGTTCTTAATCGCCTCGTTTGCTTTGGTGACATAGGTGTTGTGGTGCTTGCCATAATGGTAATCGAGCGTTTCGAGCGACATATGCGGTGCCAAGGCGCTACGGTCGTAGGGCAGCTCGGGAAGTAAAAAAGCCATGTGAGTCTCCTTGATTCCTATCAGCGGTGGTACCCGACGTGACCAGCCGGGGCCGCTTTCGCCATTGCTATCGAGGTCTGTTGCCAAAGATTAATTCAACCTTTGCTAAAAAGTTTAGCCAATGCTAACTTTAAAAGCAAAGGGATCTTTTAGTTGGCGCTACCCCAATGTCGAAAGCGCCTATCGAATCTTCAAATCTAGAGGAGTTTACGATGCGTAGAACAACTCAAAACGCAATGCCCAGAGATAGTATCGACAGCCAGTGGGCGAGGTTTACGCAAGCAGGTAACGAATCGCTTGAGCGCGGAAACCTACTCGATGCACAACGGTACTATGAGAGGGCGCTAACTGAAGCTAGTGCCATGTTTGATAAGGCTCATTCTGAAAGTGCTGCTTGCCACTATGCACCAATGACTTACAACATCGCTGCATTCAATCTTGCCACTCTATTTAATGAGCTCGGTAACAAACAGATGATGCACCGCTACGCACGCTCTGCATTGGAGCACCTGATCGAGGTTGCCGAACAGCGTAACGTGCCGCAGGAACTACGCTTGCAGTGCATACAACATTTGGGTCGTGCGGTCATCACACTTGAACAACTCTTCCCGGGGGCGCAAACCCATCCTGATTATCGCGTTTTGGTTGCGAATGCTGACTTATTACAACGCAAGTTCGATGTTCGTGCAGGGCTATACAGTATCCCTTCAGCATCCGAACGCGGAGCGATCATCCATTGAGAGCGGACCGAGTGGATAGTCTGTCGATATTGACGTATTCAGCGGCACGTCTGCGACAGCTACCAACACATTCATCCTTTCTAACTCAGCTGGGTGTTGTCAGAAGACTTGATTCGATACCGTATCACCTGAGACTAAATCCAACGTTATTATCTGGATGGCTGTTGACTAAATTTATTATTGTTTTAACTGATTACGCATATAAAACTCAGTCTTCTTCTAGGCCCGGTACGATATCGGTGATCTCCTCATCAATACCGTCAGAACTGAAAAATCGTTATGAAATACGTATATCCAAAACATCACTCTAAACAGAAGACAGTATAGCACTCAGGATACGAGGTACGGCTTACCATGAGGGTGCGAGCTATTGACTGCCTACCGCATGAGCCCTTAAACGCATCACGGATGCCTCTCCAGCACCCTAAATAATTCGTTATGAAGACAGACCAACAGACAGTAATGACAGATTGAAAATATAAAACATGTCCATTATGCTAGACAAATGGATATAAAAAACATTACTGATAGCTTTGGCGCACTAGCTCAAGAGACTCGACTCAAAGCCTTTCGGCTTCTTGTGCGCTATGAACCCGAAGGCCTTCCTGCTGGAGAAATCGCACGCCAATTAGTAGTGCCACATAACACCATGTCGGCACACCTATCGGTGCTCTCGCGGGCAGGATGGGTCACATCCCGTCGGCAGAGTCGCTCAGTTATCTATCGTGCCAATCTCGGTCACATGCAACAAACTCTGGATTTCTTGATTCGCGATTGCTGTGCAGGTCATCCCGAAGTTTGCGTGCCGTTTATAGCAGCCTTTAATGAATCCCCCCTCACTGATAGCAAGGAATGAAAACACGTGGAAACAACCATTTATCACAACCCAGCATGCGGAACCTCCCGTAATACGCTAGCGATGATCGAAGCATCTGGTGAGGTCCCGTACGTCATTGAATATTTAAAGACGCCACCTAGTCGTGAGCGACTAGTTGAACTGATTTCATTAGTGGGGATTGCGCCAAGAGAGCTACTGCGCCGCAAGGGCACCCCCTACGAAGAACTCAACCTGGATGACCCGGCGCTGAGTGATGATCAACTGATAGATACCATGATGGCGCACCCTATTCTTATCAACCGCCCGATCGTGATAACAGAAAAAGGCGCGCGGCTATGCAGGCCTTCAGAACGCGTGCTCGAGATTTTAGCCCACCCGGTAACGACATTTACCAAAGAAGATGGTGAAGTTGTGCACATCACTGGTGATACCAATGAGCAGTCTTAACTGTGTTGATGAGCTGCCCAACATTGACCCACAAAAGCTTCATCCAATTGATACCAGTGCGCTTACAGGACACGATGCGCCGCACCATCCGCCCAGAGTTCTAGTGCTTTACGGCTCACTGCGCGAGCGCTCTTTTTCGCGCCTGACGTCAGAAGAGGCAGCAAGACTGCTGCGCTGGTATGGCTGCGAGGTACGCACCTTTAATCCTTCGGGTTTGCCGCTCCCCGATGACGCAGAAGCCGATCACCCAAAAGTACAGGAACTGCGCGACCTAGCCCAGTGGTCCGAAGGGATGCTGTGGGTCAGCCCCGAACGGCATGGTGCGATGACGGGCGTAATGAAAACGCAGATAGACTGGATCCCCCTATCGCTGGGCGGCGTTCGGCCAACTCAGGGTAAGACGTTGGCGGTGATGGAAGTGTCTGGCGGCAGTCAAAGCTTCAATGCCGTTAATCAGATGCGGATCCTCGGGCGTTGGATGCGCATGATCACCATCCCTAACCAATCCTCTGTCCCCAAGGCGTTTACCGAATTTGACGATGCAGGACGCATGAAGCCGTCACCGTTCTATATGCGTATTGTCGATGTGTGTGAAGAGCTTGTGAAGTTTACCTGGCTGACGCGGAACAGGTCCGCCTATCTTACCGACCGCTACTCAGAGCGTGTCGAGAGTGCAGAAGAACTCTCGCGCCGCGTTAACCAAAACACTCACTGAGGCTAAAGTCATTTCATGTTGGCACTGGCTATTTTTGTCGTCACTCTGGTTCTGGTGATCTGGCAGCCCAAAGGGTTGGGTATCGGTTGGAGCGCCCTGGGCGGCGCGTTAGTAGCACTATTCGTGGGTGTGGTGCATTTATCCGATATTGCTGTGGTGTGGGATATTGTCTGGGACGCCACGTTTACGTTTGTCGCGCTGATCATTATTTCCCTGATTTTAGACGAGGCAGGTTTTTTCGCCTGGGCCGCGCTACATGTGGCACGCTGGGGTAATGGACGCGGCCATTTGCTTTTCCCTCTGGTCGTAATACTGGGGGCGGTCATTGCCGCCTTTTTCGCCAATGATGGTGCAGCCCTACTTCTGACGCCCATTGTTATCGCAATTCTTCTACGCCTGAATTTTGAGCCGCCTGCAGCGCTGGCCTTTATCATCGCGACCGGGTTTATCGCCGATACCGCCAGCCTGCCATTGGTCATCTCTAACCTCGTTAATATCGTCAGTGCCAACTATTTCGATATTGGCTTTGACCGTTATGCGGCGGTCATGGTCCCGGTGAACCTTGTGTCCATCGTGGCCACTTTGATGGTGCTTTGGATTGCGTTTGGCCGTCGAATACCCAAGCACTATAGCCTCGAGAATCTTGACCTGCCGCGCTCAGCTGTTAAAGATCTGCTGGTATTTCGTGCGGCTTTTCCACTTCTGGGTACGCTGCTGATCGCCTACTTTGTGACTGCGCCGCTAGGCATCCCTATTGCATTTGTAACGGGAGCAGGAGCTATTCTATTGATGGCCATTGCCGGGCGCTGGTGGCAAGCGGGAAGTGGCGCGACTGTCTCCGTAACGGGGGCGCTGCGCGATGCACCTTGGCAAATCGTGCTGTTCTCGATCGGTATGTATCTCATCGTCTACGGACTAGGTAATGCAGGCTTGACTCATTACGGTGCTCTGGTGCTTGAGTGGCTGGCACAACAAGGTGACTTCATAGCGACCATTGGTACGGGGTTCCTTTCGGCCATCGTGGCATCCATCATGAACAACATGCCTTCAACACTGGTGGGTGCACTGGCTATCGATCAGGCAAATGTACCTGCGGTAACGCAGGAGTTGATGATATACGCGAACGTCATTGGTAATGACCTGGGGCCCAAGTTTACCCCGATTGGCAGTCTCGCCACCCTACTCTGGCTGCATGTACTAGCGGGAAAAGGTTACAAAATTGGCTGGGGCCAGTACATGAAAATAGGTTTGTTAATTACACCACCAGTATTACTTGCCACCCTAGTCGCCTTGGCTTTCTGGCTACCAGTTTTATTACCCTCCGTATAGGCTTACAGTTTGGTAAGTAAGAGAGATCACTCTTTCTCGATAGCCGCCTGCAACCTAGGAGGCACTGGTTCAGGCGGCAGAGGTGTCTAAATAAAGTTGGTAACTAAGCATCTTTATAACCGCCCAAAAATGCGTTCAAACCTAAAATAAAAGAGGCAACCGGATTAAGTGGTTGATAGAGGTCCTTGCTCACCCGAGCCTTTAACTTCCTCCGAAGACTGATAGATGAACACCAAAGCTCTTCTCGGGCTCGGGGAAACAGTGCTGTAGGTTATGGTGGCCAGAGATTTATTAGTCTGCGGTGATCTACTCATGTGCTTGGTGATATAGAACATCCTGATTCGCATCACCTCAAACGAATAGCCTCTTTCATCGCGCCCAACAGCTGTAGCTACGACGAACCACTTAGAGTGGTGACTCGTTTACTATGTATGGGCAGGTCACAATACGTGACACCTCGCCTACCGAATTTGACAAGCTCTCTCTACTCCGCATTCCTCGCAAGCCACAGGGACCGGGGCTTCAACCTGAAAGTGGAGATCATGTTGGTGCCAAAAACGTGATATTCGGCAAGTGGAGTCTGTTATCGGGCCTAGTGGTCATGTATTGCTCTCTTTGTGGTGACCAAGCGCTATCAGAGCCGGAAAAATCCGGCTCATTCAGCCTGGGCTAGTTCTCGTTCTATCTATAAGATGAGGCGCCAGACCCAGCACTTCGCTTTCGGAGTGGAAGAATGTTGGGCCTAATGCTTGTCCTCATGGACACGCTAATGCTATTTGATGCAGCAAAGGTCGCCCCGAAATCAGTCTACTCCTCAGCTTGGTGCTGAACGGGAGCAGATGTGGTGCTGCGCTTCCCCGTCTGGATCAGCACCACGCCCCCGAGGATCAGTGCCAGCGCAAGGATGGCGGCACCGGTGATTTCCTCGCCGGCCGCAGCGCCAATGATCACGGCCACCACCGGGGCGATGTAGGTCGCGCCGGATGCCTGCACGGAACCGAGTTTTTCGATGATGAAGTAATAGCTGAAAAAGGCCCCGCCGGTACCTAGCACACCTAGGCCAAGAACCGCTCCCAAGAGTGCGCGCGAGTCCGTCGTTATTGCAGCCATGCCGTCAAAGTCGGTCAGTATCACTAGGGTCATAAGCGCAAGTCCCGTCTGCCAGGTCGCCAATGCCAGCGGGGGCAGTTTCAGCGGCGACAGAAACCGCTGTGCATAAACGAATGACACCCCGAGACTCAGCGTCCCGGCCAGCATCCAAAAGACCCCTGTCAGCGCCACGCCATCGGTGCCCTCCCAGGGGTGGGCGCTCAGTGCAATACCGATGAAGCCCAGAGCAACGCCAGCCGCCATCTGACCGGTCGGGCGATCCTGACTTAGGAACAGGAAGGCGCAGATGAACGTGAAGATGGGAATCGAACCGCTCAGGAGCCCAGCGATGCTCGAAGGAAGCCGGGCCGTGCCGGCCACGAACCCGTAATAGTAGAACGTCGTCGCGAGCACCGACATGACCGCGAAGTGCGGCAGATGACGGAGCTGATCGCGCGTCATGGCCCTGGCTCGCCAGGCCACCAGGGCAAGGGGAAAGAAGCCGAACAGCACACGCAGAAATACCGTCTGGGTGGGTGAGATCAGGTCGGTAGCCCACTTCATGAAAATGAAGTTCGAGCCCCAGATGATGCCGAGCGCGGCGAGCGCAGCATAAGCACGCAACATGGCGTATCTCCTTCGGGAAAAGCGCAACGAGCGCCTTCCCGGAGGAAAGGCGGCCCGTTGTGGCGGTAGGACAGGCGTCTTCAGATGGAGCGGGTCACGCCGCCATCGACGCGAAGGCTCTGGCCGGTGACGTAGCCTGCGCCGTCCGACAGCAGAAAGGCCACGGTGTCTGCGATTTCCTCGACGGTCCCATAGCGGCCCATCGGCACGCTGTCGCGCCGCTCGTCGACCTCGGGAAGGCTGTCGATCCAGCCGGGCAGGACGTTGTTCATGCGCACGTTCTTCGCCGCATAGGCATCCGCGAAGAGCTTGGTGAAGCTAGCAAGGCCTGCCCGGAACACCACCGAGGTCGGAAATACGCTGGATGGCTCGAAAGCCCAGGTGGTCGAGATATTGACGATGGCGCCACCACCCTGCGCCTCCATGATCGGCGCGACCAGACGGGTCGGACGCACGGCACTCAGGAAATAGACGTCCATGCCTTCGTGCCAGTCCTCGTCGGGGATGTCGAGGACCGGTGCGCGTGGGCCATGGCCGGCGGAATTGACCAGAGCGTCGATTCGCCCCCATGTCGCCATCGTTATATCCACGGCCCGTTTCACGTCATCGAGTGACTGGTTCGAGCCGGTGACACCGACCCCGCCCAGTTCGTTGGCCAGGGCTTCGCCCTTGCCCGACGAGGAAAGGATGGCGATACGATAGCCTTCTTGAGCCAGTTTGCGTGCGGTAGCGGCACCCATGCCGGAACCACCGCCCATGATAAGAGCCACTTTTTCTTCAGCCATGACAACCTCCTTTGGTCAGGTTCTGGAGGTATTGTGTCAAGTGACAGCCGAAGTTTCGCGTGATAAATAAACGTGTAAGACTGTAGAAAAACTATAGGCCAACGCCATGATGCCATCCCGCCGCAAGTTCCCTCCTCTCAATGCCCTGCGTGCCTTCGAGGTCTCAGGCCGCCGACTGAGTTTCCGGGCCGCCGCCGAGGAGTTGGGCGTCACTCAAGGCGCCGTTGCGCAGCAGGTGCGCGCGCTGGAAGAACATCTGGGCCAGGCCCTGTTCCAGCGCCTACCTCGTGGCCTCGCACTGACGCCACAGGGCGCGTCCTACCTGACGGACGTGACCCGCGCCTTCGATACGCTCGGGGACGCCACCGGACGACTCTTGAATCGACCGGACACTGTCACGATCAGTGTTACGCCGACCTTTGCCGCGAAGCTGCTGATCCCTCGTCTAGCCGAGCTGAACGCCGCGTTACCCGGCGTGGAATTGCGCACGGTCGCCACCGAGGCGCTCTCCGATTTTGAGCGCGACCAGGTGGACATCGCAGTGCGGCTAACCCGCCCTCCGTTTCCATCCGGACTGGATGCTGAGCTGCTGTTCCACCAGGAGCTGGTCGCGGTCGCTAGCCCCCATCTGGTCAAAGAATTACCGCTCCCCCTCTCTACCGAACGGCTTAGGGAGCTTCCGCTCTTGCATGACGCGCACGATCTCTGGCCGATGTTTCTACGTGCCGACGGCAAGCTGCCCGGTGCGGTATTCAACCAGACGACACTAGCCCTTGATGCAGCCCTGGCTGGCCAGGGGGTCGCATTGGCATGCCGAGCGTTTGTGGCGGGGGATCTTAAGACTGGGCGTCTAGTTCAGGCCACGGACGAGGCCATGATTAAAGAGCCCAGCTATTTCCTAGTCCGTAAGCGGTCACCCCTGCATCTCAATCCGAAAAATGCGGTATGGGACTGGTGCATGGCTCAGCTCGCGCTCCGTGTCGATTAGCAGTGCTAGGTGCAGCCTTTTCGGTGGCCTTACTGTTAACAGTTGGGGAAACCTTCAAAATAAGTTATCAACCAGAAAGACCTCGTGAGACTTGCCGTATATCTGACATTGCAGCTTGTTGGGCAGCCAGCTAACCTGGGAGATCCGGGCGTTCCTGGTATGTCAATGATAATTACTACAGACCATCCACATTTCTGTCAGGCCACTACTTTCAAATAGCGTCTCAATCACTTCTATCGGTACCTGTTGGGAGAAAGAGTACGGCGACACTACAGCTCTCTCCCGCGCCAGTGGCAACTACTCGGAAGATACTGGAGTTGTTGCCGGTGTTAAACTAATGTGCTGGCGCACTCTGGTTATGGGTAACTTCAAACGTCACTAAATGGTGATGTTTTTTATTATTTTGTAAATTTTCAGCAGCTACCATACATGTTGTGTATCGCAACAGTGTTAACGCTCAGCTAGCTGAGCGCGCTGCCTACGATCACTGAAGGGAGCACGACGCTTGGCACAACGGATGGCGTGTGTGCTCACCCACCCTCTGCTTCACCTTTCGGGCTGTTTAAAGCATGTGGGTGCTAACGCGCGGTTATGCTATACAGCACTCTAACAAACTCCTTACTTGCCATTAGGTGGTGAGGTGTTTTAATAGCTGAGAAGAGCCAATAGCCCCCTGTATCGTGAGCACACATTTTTGAAGATCAGAATGTTTCTCAAACCTACATACTGTCACTCACTACTTTATTGCGGCCCCCATGTTTAGCTTGATAGCTAGCAGCATCAGCACGATCAAGAACAGCTTCTATTGTTTCATCACTTGCTTGGAAGTGGCTTACTCCGATGCTAGCAGTAACGCACCAACGCTGATCTTCGAATTCTACCGAACAAGAGGCAATTCTTGACCGCAGTGTCTCAGCGATGGTTACTGCACGAGCAAAAGTGCAGCCATTTAACAGTACAGCAAACTCATCTCCCCCCTGCCGTGCCACATGATCACTGCTGCGAACCACACTCTGAATAGTTTCTGCGACCTGTTGCAGCATAAGATCGCCTACAGAGTGCCCGCCATTATCATTGATAGGTTTAAAGTGGTCGAGATCGAAAAGAAAAACAGCAGTAGGCTTGCCCGTTGTCTTCCACTGAAATAGCGCCTCTTCCAGGTGTCGTGTCAATCCCCGACGATTAAGGAGTCCGGTTAATGGATCATGTTCCGCTTCCCAGCGTTTCTGGGCATAATCTTGCTGGTGTTGAGTGACATCACGTACCGTCCCGACAATGCCGATAAATCCCCCTTCTACATGGATTGCGGCTGTATGGACATCAAGCCAATAGAGCTCTTTACCAGCCCCCTGAAAACGAAACTGCCGTGTAAAATTACTTTGATTAGACAGGCTTTCGAGCCACGCATCCCGAATGTCATGTTGATCGTCATCAGTGTGGATTCGCTCACTCCATGCAAATAAGTCGTGAGGTACGTCGGCACCCAGAAGTTGATATAGCGCATCATTAATAAAGGTTAATTTTCCTTGCTTATCTGTGATAAACATTCCCTGAGGAGTTACAGCGAGCGTTGCGCGTAATTCTGCTTTTCGTTCAGCCAAGTTGCGTAAGTTAGTTTGACGAGCGGATTCCGTCTCGTTAATCACATCGATTACCCTACGGAGTTCAGACATACGCGTCGGGATATCCACTAACGACCGTCGTTCGGCTTGAAGCTCACGGACCTGTTTAGCGAGTTGAGATAGTGGGCGTAGCGCAAGCCAAATTCCACCTCCTACAATTCTGTATAGTACATAGAACTGTGTAATTTTGATAAAAACCCCCTTAATGGGGGTTTCTTTTTTCTGAAGACTACGC
>NZ_JABUZA010000062.1 GCF_014897985.1 Halomonas colorata | reverse complement strand
CGCGGCGATATCGTCAACGTGCACTCGCTGCGCCGTGGGGCGGCGGAAGCCATTGAGGCTATCGCCCACGGCGACAAGCAATCTTCCAAGGTGGTGGGCCGTACCATCCGCGAGATCAATCTGCCGGACGGCACCACCATCGGCGCGATTGTGCGCGGCAAGGAAGTCATTATCGCCCACGGCGATGTCCTGGTGGAAAGCGGTGACCACGTGATTCTGTTTGTGATCGACAAGCGCCGCATCCGTGATGTGGAACGCCTGTTCCAGGTGGGCCTGACATTCTTTTAACCAGGTTTTTGTAAACAGGTTCTTGTAAACAGGCTTTTTAAACCAAGCCCCTAACCGCTTAGATCTCCACCGCCCTGCCGATAAACTCAATGGGGCCGGTGGGCAAGCCGGTTGCCGAGCCGGTTTCCTCTTCAAGCGTCAGCTCAAACAGCTGGTTATCTTGCAGCGGCGGCAGCTCGTTAAGGTTGACATTGATAGGCTCACCCGGCTCTACCAACCCCAGGGATACGGGCGCCTGCCAGTCATCTGCTTTTGTCCAGAACTCAAGCGCCTTGCCTTCCGGCACTGCAAAGGTGCCCAGCGGTATCAACTGAACGCTCTGGCGCGTTGAGGCCTGCACCACCCAACCTGCCGACTGCGTTTGCGGCGCTAAAAGCACTACCATATATTCAGGCGTGGCGGGCACCGGCGAGTTATTAGCGAGCATAATTCCCATAACCAGAGCGGCAGCAATGCCAAGCCCTGCAGCGCCACGCCATACCGGCAGACTGTTGATGAAACGCCGACGCGGTAACCTTACGGGCACAACGTCCGGCACAGGCGTTTGAACTGACGAGCTGTTCAAACTGCGCTTGATGCGCGGCCACAGGTAGTCCGAAGGTGTCACCGGTTGAGTAAGCGCCGTGTAAGGTTGAAAACGGTCTTCCCAGGCGGCAACGGCTTTTTGTAATGCCTCATCGTGTATCAGACGCGCTTCCACTTCCTGGCGCTTATTAAGCGGCAAGGTGCCGAGTACGTATTCGCCCGCCAAGGTATGGTCATCATCATATTCATGTTCGTGCTGACTGAGACGGGTCATGCCATACACTCCCGTAGGCGCAGCAAACTACGCTTAATCCAGGCTTTAACGGTGCCTAGCGGTGCGCCCGTATGAGCGGCAATTTCCGCATGGCTCAAGCCGTCTACATAGGCGTGAAGCACGCAGTTACGCCGTTCTGTTTCAAGTTGTTCCAAGCACTCATCAATACGTTGGCCGGTTTGCCAATCATAGGCTTCCTCAACGCGCGAGGCATGCTGGAATGTTTCATCATGATCAAATTCGGAAGGATCGTTGTGGTCGACATTGACTTCACGGTCCCGGTAGCGAATCGCATTAAGCGCAAGATGGCGCGCGATACTAAAAATCCAGGTTCGCGCTGATCCCTTTGCAGGATCAAAGCTATCGGCACGCTGCCAGATATTCAGGCAGGCATCATGCACGATATCTTCCGCCATACCCCGGTCTTTAACGATTCGAAGCACAACACCTAACAGTGCAGCGCCCTCTTTTGCATAGAGTTGGTGAAGGGCGTCATGATCACCGCGTGCACAGCGTGCAAGCACGGCAACATAGTCAAATTCGCTGGTTACGTCAGTCACATCGACGTTTTTCACATCGACTTTTTTAATACCTATGTTTGTCACAACCTAGCTCCCTGGTGGCGCGCCAATATCGCTTGCCGCACATCCAGTTAGCATAGCCGCTAGGGGCACGACGCACGAGCCCCTAGCGTAACTTAAATTAACTTCTTACTGCTTATTCAGCTGCCCAGAAAATATAGTCAGCTTGATAGGTAACTACCGCAGTAGCACCGTCATGGTCGCTATCGCAAGCAACGTCTGGCGCTACACCGCCTTCGGTATTCAAGCGTTGAATGTAGCTAACGCCGGTCATTGCGCCTTCACCTTCAGCAGGATTGGCTTCTACTAGTTGAAGAGGAATATTGCCATCACCGTTAGGTGCGGTGGCTAACTGGGTGCCGGTAATTTTAGAACCGTCCAGCGCTTCCCAAGTAGCCGGGGGACCATAGTAGCTGCCTACCTGGCTGCCATCGTTATCGTTTAGCGCGGCATGAGGGCCTTTGAAAACCCACGCCATCTCGCCAGAATCATTGGTTTCACACATATAGGTAATTGCACCAACACCTACGGTTTCAAGCGCAACGGTGTTGCCGTCCGGTACCTGGACATCCGCTGGCGTTTCGGCCAGAGCGGCATGACTGAAGGATGCGATCACAGCGGCGGCCAAAGCAGTACGCGTTAGATGATTAATGGTCATATTCAGTCTCCTAAAGGATTATTATCAACCACCGTAAATAGCGGCTGTATAGGGAATACACGCGAGGAGACGTTTTGGATGCAGTCTTTTTAAATTTTTTTAATACTTTTTTAAATACGCTAAAAACAAAAGGGCCGTTTGGTAAAACGGCCCTTCTAACAGCGCTGAGAATACAGCTAATCGAACGCTAAACGCTTACACAGCGGTTGCCTGCATGGCGATCGCCGTATCCAGCATGCGGTTGGAGAAACCCCACTCGTTGTCGTACCACGCCATCACCTTAACCAAACGCCCGTTCACACGCGTGTGGTTAGCATCAAATGTCGATGAATGCGCGTCATGGTTGAAATCGATAGACACCAGTGGCTGAGCGTTCACCGCCAGCACACTCGAATTGGCGGCGGCTTTTTCAACAATTTGGTTGATCTCTTCCTTACTGGTGTCACGGCCTGCGGTAAAGGTCAGATCCACCAACGACACGTTAATTACCGGCACACGTACCGCCAACCCATCCAGCTTGCCTTCAAGTTCGGGCAGCACCAATCCAACCGCGGCGGCGGCCCCAGTTTTAGTCGGAATCATGGAGTGCGTCGCGCTACGTGCGCGGTACGGGTCAGAGTGATAGACGTCTGACAGATTCTGGTCATTGGTGTAGGCATGAACCGTGGTCATTAGACCGTTCTCGATACCCACCGCATCGTTTAACGCCTTGGCCACTGGCGCCAGACAGTTGGTTGTGCAGGACGCGTTAGACACCACCTTGTGTTCAGCAGTCAAAATAGTGTCATTCACACCGTAAACAATTGTCGCGTCAGCATCGGGGCTGGGCGCTGAGATCAGCACCCGCTTGGCGCCCGCCTCCAAGTGTTTGGCAGCCGCGTCACGCTTAGTAAATAGCCCCGTGCACTCCATGACCAAATCGATATTCAGTGAGGCCCAGGGAAGCTTGGCAGGGTCGCGCTCTGACGAGATAGCAATGCGATCCCCATCGACACTGATACTTTCCGCATCGTGCTCTACAGTGAAAGGGAAATGCCCATGCACAGTGTCGTGGCGCAGTAAATGTGAATTTAGCGACGGGTCGCCCAAATCATTAATCGCTACCACCTGAATTTGCTCGCGGTAGCGGTTTTCATAAAGCGCTCGAAGTACGTTACGACCGATCCGGCCAAACCCGTTAATAGCAACTCTGATAGTCATACTGACACCTCACGCTTAGTGGTGAACGGCTTCATTTCGGTAAAAAAATTACCAAAAAGACACTTTAATAGCGCCTAAAAAGCTTAAAATGGCTGAAACCAGTTATTTTTTAGCTAATCTTCAATTTATATGTAGTAAAATTACTATAATATCACCAGGGCCGTCTATACCTTCATGATGACAATTGCATCAATATTCTGATCCCTGGCTACGCTGGTTTTTACGATTTATTAGCAATACTTAAGGAGAACCCGCCATGAATTCATCGAACTCACCTCTGCCGCTTCGTCGTACCAAGATTGTTGCCACCTTAGGCCCTGCCAGCGACCGCCCAGGCGTGCTCGAAGCGATGATCAAGGCAGGGGTCGACGTGGTTCGCCTTAACTTTTCTCACGGCTCACCTGACGATCATCGCCGCCGGCTGCAGGACGTTCGCGATATCGCGCAGCGCTTAGGTAAATGCGTTGCCGCGCTGGGCGATTTACAGGGCCCGAAGATCCGTATCGCCCGCTTTGCTGAAGGGCCTATTCATTTGGAAGCAGGGCAATCGTTTATTATAGACATGGCGATCGATACCCATGCCGGTAACGGTGAGCGTGTGGGCTGTGATTACCCGGCGCTGATTGATGATGTCTCCCCCGGCGACCGTTTGCTGCTGGATGATGGCCGCGTGGTGCTGGACGTAGCCTCCATTGTTGGCCAGGAAATACACACCAACGTGCATGTGGGCGGTAAGCTCTCCAATAACAAAGGCATCAACAAACAGGGTGGCGGCCTTTCCGCCCCGGCCTTGACCGATAAAGACCGAGCCGATTTAAAAACCGCCATGGAAATCGGTGTGGATTATCTGGCGGTTTCCTTTCCGCGCTCGGCAGCCGACATGCAGGAAGCCCGCGCACTGCTGGGCGAAGAAGGCAAAGAGATCGGCCTGGTCGCCAAGCTGGAGCGCGCCGAAGCGGTTGCGGATGACGAAACGCTGGATGGCATCATCATCGCCTCAGAAGCCGTCATGGTGGCCCGCGGCGACCTGGGCGTAGAGATAGGCGATGAAGCGTTAATTGGCACCCAAAAGCGCATCATCAAGCATGCCCGTACACTTAACCGTGCGGTGATTACCGCGACCCAGATGATGGAATCGATGATCGAATCGCCGCTGCCGACCCGCGCCGAGGTGTTCGATGTGGCTAACGCCGTGCTGGATGCCACCGACGCGGTCATGCTTTCCGCCGAAACCGCCGCTGGTGAATTTCCGGTAGAAACCGTTGAAGCCATGGACCGGGTTTGCCTAGGCGCCGAGCGCGAGCGGCTGGCGCAGTCGTCCGGTCACCGCATGCATGAAGGCTTTGAGCGCATGGATGAAACCATCGCCCTTTCGGCCATGTACGCCGCCAACCATTTAACCGGCGTCAGCGCGATTGCCTGCATGACCTCCACCGGTTACACGCCGCTGATCGCCTCACGCATTCGTTCGGGTTTGCCCATCGTCGGCCTGGCCCATAGCCCTATTGCCCAGCGGCGCATGGCACTTTATCGCGGCGTGGTTTCGCTTCCCTTCGATACCACGCAGATGGAACCCACCGAGGTTAACCAGGAAGCGCTAAAATTGCTTAAAGCTTATGGATTGGCGCGCCCCGGTGGACATATCATTCTTACTCGCGGCGACCATATGAATGCCCATGGCGGCACCAATACCATGAAGATTATCGCCATCGAGCCTGAAACAGGAGAGTAATCAATGAACGATGCCCGACCGCCTCGCCAGGCGCTGCGTACCCTACCCGCTCAAAAGCGTATTGCACTGATTGCCCATGACGGTAAAAAAGGGGAGCTTCTGGAGTGGGCCACACGCTGGCAGGATACGCTGCGTCAGCATCAGCTGATGGGTACGGGCACTACGGCTGCACGCTTAACCGATCAATTAGGCCTAACGGTTGAAGGATTGATGAGCGGGCCACTCGGCGGCGACCAGCAGATTGGTGCGCGCATCGCCGAGCAGAGGCTCGACGTGCTGGTATTCTTCTGGGACCCGTTCGCCCCGCAGCCTCACGACCCCGATGTCAAAGCGCTGTTGCGCCTTGCAGCACTATGGAACGTACCGGTGGCCTGCAACGCCGCGAGCGCCGATTTTATGCTCTCTTCGCCCTATTTAAGCGAAAGCTACGATATGTCGATACCCGACGCCAACGCCTGGGCCAGTGCCCGCGCTTAACGCTTCTTGCTTCAGCGGGCTTTAAGCCCGCTTGAAAAGATGCCGTTTGACAACCTGCTGCCCAACGCGACGACCGCCTTGGGCAGCCTCCAAAGCGCTATTCAGCGTTAACGCCGCAATGCGGTCATAATCCTGAAGCACCGAATTGACCGGCTCAGGCAAAAAATCCAGCAGGCGATGATCGCCAAAGGTGGCCAGCCGGATATGTTTGGAAAGCCCGCCGCGCTCTAAAAACGCATCGAAGACGCCTTCCATCAAGGTATACGAAGCCGTTACCAGCGCATCCACACCCTCGGGTTGATTAAGCAACTGCTGCGCAAGCACCATTGCCTCACTGCGCTCGTAATGCTCTGCGCTCAAACAGACTGCTTCTATGCCCTGCTCTTTTAAGGCGGCCTTAAAACCGGCTCGGCGTTCACGACTAATTGAAAGCCCCGGCATGGCATCCAGCCAGGCGACTCGCCGGGTATTTTCGTTAAGCACCGAGCGGGTTAGCTTTTCGGCGGCGTCATAATCATCGCTGACCACACTGACAAAATGCTGGCGATCAAGCCCCCGGTCCACGCCTACCACGGCCCAGCCGTCGTTGGCTAAATCCATGTAAAACGGGTCGTCATCGGCCAGACAGCTGGCGGTAATCAGCACCTCGCAGCGCTGGGCACGTAGGGCCAGCGCCAGGGCGCGCTCGCTTTGTGCGCAGTCATCAGAGCTTACAATCAGCAGCCGATAGCCCTGCTCGCGCGCGCCACGCTCCAGGCGTTTAGCCAAGCGGGCGTAGCTGATATTTTCCAGATCAGGAACAATCAACCCCAGTAAGCGACTCGCCCCACGGCGCAGCGCCGCTGCCTGGGGGTCGATCTGGTATTGATGCTGACGGACAACGGCCATCACCTTTTCAATCGTGGCCGCACTGATACGACGCTGTTCCGCCTGCCCGTTGATGACATAGCTGGCCGTGGTGCGCGAAACACCGGCAAGCCGGGCGATATCGGCTAATGTCATGTTTTTTCTCCTTATAAGCCTGCGAAGTGTAACAGCGCCTTGACTACACCCCCACCAAAGTCTAAAAACACACCCCTTGTACCTTTTGCTGAATCGTTTCAGCATATCATCATAAACCACAAGCATCGTTCAATCCGAAAACTCGATGCGCCAACGCACGCTTGCGTCGCGGTCGAGTCGCTACCGGACTCGTCTTTACAGGAGAAATGCATGCTTACACTCGGCCCTAATGACATCTTGCTGAATCGCCATGCCGATAGCTGGCAAGCGGCACTGGATGAGGCCGCCCGGGTGCTGACCGACGCGGGGCTGGTTGGCTCAGCCTACCGTGACGGCCTGCATGCCCGTGAAGCGCAGTCGTCTACTTACTTGGGTAGCGCGATTGCTATTCCCCACGGCACGCCCGAAAGCCGTCAGCACGTTAAGCGTACCGGCGTTCGGGTGCTGCAGTTTCCTGAAGGTATAAAATGGCACGATGGGCATCGGGTGTATGTGCTGGTAACCATTGCGGCACAAAATGACGAACACCTGGATATCTTGCGCGCCCTGACCCATGTGCTGGACCGTGACGGCGTTGCTGAAGAGCTTGCCGCTGCCAGCTCCGCCGAGGACGTCGCCCGCCTGCTGTCTAAATCAGTGCCCGCACCGAAGCTTGATAGCGACACCCTGTGCCTACAGTTTCCGGCACAAAGCGTCCAGGAACTGGCCCTGGCAGCCGCCGCCCGTTTGCGCCAAAGCGGCTGCGTGGATAACCGTTTTATTGCTGATATCGCCGCGAAACCACCGATTTGGCTGGGTGAAGGTTTCTGGCTTGCCAGCAGCGCCAGCGGCGTGCAAAACCCTGCGCTAGGCATGGCAACCCCGGTTGAAACGAACCTGGAAGAAAACAGCCATGCCGTACACGGGCTGTTTTGTCTGGCCGCGCAGGGCAACGCCCACCGCCCCCTACTGGAGCAACTCCAGGCCGTACTTGAAAACGCTGATAGCAAGGCGCTGCTGAAAGCCGATGCATGCCAAGTGCTGGCCCTGCTAGCGGGTGAAACGGCCAATACGCATACCCAGCGGGTGCGTGTTTTAAATCCTCACGGGCTGCATGCCCGCCCGGCCAAACAGTTGGTGCAAACGGCCCGTGCACAGGCGGTGGCGATTAACGTCCGCCTGGAGGAAGGCAGCCCTGTAAGCGTTTCAGCGGCCAGCCTCACCAAAGTGATTGGCCTGGGCGCACGCCGCGGTCAGTGGCTGGTACTGTCAGCCGAAGGCGCCGACGCCCAGCAGGCGCTGACCAACGTGGCGGAAGCCATCGAAGGCGGCCTGGGTGAAAAAGTAACGCCCTTTGACAGCGGCCGTGAGCGCCTGGCGCCCCGCCCCACCAGTCAGGAAGCCATCGTCGAGCCCTTGGCAGCCGATACGCCACATACGGCGATTGCCGCGTCACCCGGGCTTGCGATTGCACCGGTATTTGTTATTCGCCCTCAGCACTTTGATTACGCCGAGCAGGCCGACAACCCTGACCGCGAGTTGACTCGGCTGCATAATGCTATTCAGGAAGGCATTGCCCAGCTGGAAGCCCTAGTGCGTAACGCCGCTGGCGGCGAAGTCGCCGATATTTTATCCATGCACGAAGAGATGCTGGACGACCCCGAGCTTCACCGCGCCGCCGAAGACGCTATTCGCGAAGGCCGCTCGGCAGAAGCCGCTTGGTGGGATGCCATTGAAACCGCCGCCCACGCCCAGGAAATGCTCGCGGACCGCCTGCTTGCCGAGCGGGCCACTGACCTTCGCGATGTGGGTCGGCGGGTGCTGAGTATTCTGTGCGACGTTCAACTGCCCGAGCCGCCTGACCATCCCTACATTTTGGTAATGGACGATATCGGCCCCTCAGATGTTGCCCGCCTGGATACCTCGCGCGTGCGGGGTCTTTTAACCGAGCGCGGTGGCGCCACAGCCCACAGCGCTATTCTGGCCCGTGCGCTGGGCATACCGGCAGTGGTTGGCGCAGGCAAAGCGGTGATGGCACTAACCAACGCCAGCATGATGATTCTGGATGGCGAACGAGGCCGGGTTATCCCCTCACCTTCTGAGCAGCGTTTAAGCCGCGCCGAGCAGCATTTGCTTGATTTACAGGCGCGTGAAGCCGATGCCTGGGAGCGGCGTTTTGAAACTGCCCAGACCCGCGACGGCCACCTTATTGAGGTTGCCGCTAACCTGGGTAACACCGCCCACGCGGAAGACGCTGTGGAGCGCGGTGCAGAAGGCGTTGGCCTGCTGCGTACCGAGTTCCTGTTTATGGCCCACTCAAGCGCGCCGGACCTTGCCACGCAAACCGCCGAGTACCGCCAGGCTATCGATGCATTAAACGGCCGCCCGTTGGTGGCACGTACCTTGGATGTCGGCGGCGACAAGCCTCTGCCCTACTGGCCAGTACCCCAGGAGGACAACCCGTTCTTGGGTCTGCGCGGTATTCGCCTGGCGTTGACCGAGCCCGACGTACTTGAAACCCAGCTGCGCGCCCTGCTGATGGCGGCAGCTCCGGTAGCGGGTTCTGAAGATACGCCGCGACGCTTGCGCATCATGTTGCCGATGGTCAAGGACATCGCCGAGTTCCGCGCCACCAAGGCGATTTTTGATCGCCTGCTAGCCGAGATTCCTGCAGCCGAGCGGGCAAGCGACGTGCAGCTGGGCGTGATGATCGAGATTCCTTCCAGCGCCCTGCTCGCACCCACGCTTGCCGCCGAGGTGGACTTCTTCTCAGTTGGTACCAACGATCTCACCCAGTACACCCTGGCGATCGATCGCGGCCACCCGGAGCTTTCCGCTCAGGCCGATGGACTGCATCCGGCGGTACTGCGCTTAATCCAGATGACCGTTGAAGCCGCCCACGCTCAAGGCAAATGGGTCGGCGTGTGTGGTGAACTGGCCTCTGATACCGCGGCTATCCCGGTTCTGGTCGGGCTTGGGGTGGATGAGCTTTCGGTTAGCGCCCGACAAATCCCGCTGGTGAAAGCCCGCCTGCGCGAGTTTGACCTGGCCGATGCCCAGGCCTGCGCCCAGCTAGCGCTTAGCCGGGCCACCAGCATTGCCGTGCGCGATGCGCTGGAGGCACGCTAATGGCGCGGGTAATGACCATCACGCTTAATCCGGCGCTGGATTTGGCATTTGATCTTGAAGAGCTAGCACTAGGCGCGGTTAACCGCTCCAGACACGCGCAGCTGGAAGCCGCAGGCAAAGGCGTTAACGTCGCACGCGTGCTGGCTTCACTGGGCCATGACTTAGTGGTCAGCGGCTTTTTAGGCCGCGATAACGATGGCCCTTTCCAACTGGCGTTTAAGCACATGGGCGTGACGGATGCGTTTGTCCGCGTGCCGGGCGAAACCCGCATTAACGCCAAATTGGCGGAAAAAAGTGGTCGAGTAACCGACATCAACGGCCCAGGCATTGGCGTAGACGCGGTTCAAATTACCGCCCTGCTGAGCACCATTGAACAGCAGTTAAACGAAGCCCCGGTTGACGCCATTCTGGTAGCCGGCAGCCTGCCGCCGGGATTAAGCCTCGCGGCGTTTAGTGAGTTTCTCACTCACCTGAAAGCCACAGGCGTGCCGCTATGGGTCGATACCAGCGGTGAAGCTCTGCTGCGTGCTATTGAGGTAGGCCCCGAGGCCGTTAAACCCAACGAGATTGAGCTTGCCGAATGGGCCGGTGAAGCATTGGATAATCACGCCAAGCGGGTAAGCGCTACAACGCACCTTCATCAAGCAGGCGTCGGCCAGGCGCTGCTTTCTGCCGGGGCTGAAGGGGTTATCTGGGTGAATGCGAGCGGTGCCTGGCAATCAACGCCGCCCCACGTTCAGGCGGCCAATACCGTGGGCGCAGGCGACACCTTTGTGGCTGGCATGCTGCATGGCCTGTTTAGCCAGCACAGTAGTGAAGAAACCTTACGGTTTGCCACAGCACTTTCTGCCGAATCGGTTCGCCATGTAGGCGTGGGTAATACCCATGCCAACGACTTTGCCTTACTTCTACAACGTACTCAGGTCCAGCGCCTGCACGCCTGCAGCGCCGAGGGAACTTCATGAATATCATCTTAATTACCGCCTGCCCCAGCGGCATGGCCACGACCTTTTTGGCAGCTCGGCGCCTGGAACAGGCCGCCCAACGCCAAGGTTGGAAAGTCCATGTCGAAATGCATGGTGAGCTGGCCCCGGTAGACACGGCTAACGCCGACCAAATTGCCCACGCTGATTTAATCGTGGTCGCGGCGGATCACGTACCGGCCCCCGAACGCTTTGCAGGTAAGCGTTTATACCAGGCGCCTATAGCCCAGGCACTGCCCAACCCGGAAACCTTTCTAGCCACCGCCAAGCGCGAGGCGCCGCTTTACACGCCGCCAGAAGTTCCTCCGGTTAGCGAAGCCATTACCACACCAGGTGAAAAGCGCATCGTGGCCGTCACTGCCTGCCCCACCGGCGTTGCCCACACCTTTATGGCGGCTGAAGCGCTGGCTGAAGCGGGCAAAGCCATGGGACACGCTATTCGTGTAGAAACTCAAGGCTCGGTGGGTGCTCAGGATAAACTCACCGATGACGAAATTGCCGCCGCTGACGTGGTGATTCTGGCCTGCGATATTGAAGTGGATCCTACCCGCTTTGCGGGCAAGCGCGTTTACCGTACGTCTACCGGTACGGCACTGAAAAGATCCCAGGCAACGATTGAAAACGCCCTGGCCCAGGCCACGCTGGAAAGTGCAGGCGCATCTAATGCGTCCTCAACTGAAGGCAAAAGCCTGAAAGAGAAAGGCGTGTATAAGCACCTGCTTACCGGCGTATCGTTCATGCTGCCCATGGTCGTCGCGGGTGGCCTGCTGATTGCCCTATCGTTCATGTTCGGTATCGAGGCCTTTGAGCAGGAAGGTACGCTGGCCGCGGCGCTTATGCAGATTGGTGGCGGTACCGCGTTCGCGCTGATGATCCCGGTACTGGCGGGCTATATCGCTTACTCGATTGCCGACCGCCCGGGTATTGCACCAGGCATGATTGGCGGCATGCTGGCCGCCAACATTGGTTCGGGATTTATCGGCGGCATTTTGGCTGGCTTTTTGGCCGGTTACGTCGCCCTGGCGATCACCCGCTATGTGAAACTGCCTTCAAGCGTTGAGTCGCTCAAGCCTATTTTGATTATCCCGCTGGTCGCAAGCCTGGTGACCGGCCTGGTGATGATTTACGTAGTCGGCGAGCCGGTCGCGGCGTTATTGAACGCTTTAACCAGCTTCCTTGCATCGCTGGATTCCACCAACGCTGTGCTGTTGGGCATTCTGCTGGGCGCCATGATGTGCTTTGACCTGGGCGGCCCGATCAACAAAGCGGCCTATACCTTTGGCGTGGGCCTGCTGGCGTCAGAAACCTACGGCCCGATGGCGGCGATTATGGCAGCGGGCATGGTACCGGCTATTGGAATGGGTATCGCAAGCTTTGTGGCGCGCTACAAGTACTCTGTACCGGAGCGTGAAGCGGGCAAAGCATCGTTTGTATTAGGCCTGTGCTTTATCAGTGAAGGCGCCATTCCGTTTGCCGCCAAGGATCCGCTGCGGGTCATTCCCTGCTGCATCGCGGGTGGAGCCATCACCGGTGCGCTTTCCATGCTGGTGGGTGCCAAACTCATGGCGCCTCATGGCGGTATCTTCGTGCTGCTGATTCCCAACGCCATTACCCCCGCCCTGCTGTACCTGGGCGCGATTGTGGCGGGCTCGCTGGTGACCGGTTTAAGCTACGCGATGCTCAAGCGTGGCGCGGCGCAGGTTGCGGTGGCAAGCTAAACATCGTTTAGCCTTAGAAAGGCAGGATGTTCCTGCCTTTCTCAATATCTACTTATCTTCCCTACTTGTTTTATTACTTCCTAAACATGAATTATGGGCATCTATTTGCCCCCTCGCGCTTTTTATGTAGTATTTTTACACAAATAACATCACGGCCATTGGCTGATACACAACCACGGACCGCCCTATGTTCCAACTTACCCGCAGTGTCACTTGGCAGGCGCTTGAACGCCTGCGCGATAAAACCGCCAACGACCGTATTCGCGATTATTTTCGTCAAGACCCACAGCGCTTTGACAAAATGAGCCTGCGGGTAGGCGGCCTGTTTCTGGACTACTCCAAGCACCATATTTCAGAAGACGTGCTGGATAAGCTGATTGAGCTGGCCAACCATTCCGCTCTGGTGCAGCGCCGGGCACAGATGTTCTCTGGCGATATTATCAACGTCACCGAAAATCGCCCGGTACTGCATACCGCACTGCGTAACCTAAGTGATGAACCGGTGTATGTGGATGGCGAAGACGTCATGCCGGAGATAACCCGCACCCGCGAACAGATCAAGCAGTTCTCGGAAACGGTGCGCAGCGGTGAATGGAAAGGTTACAGCGGCAAAGCGATCAAGGACGTGGTCAATATCGGGATTGGCGGCTCGGACCTAGGCCCCAATATGGCCGTGCGCGCGCTGCTTAAATATCGCCACCCGGAGATGCATTTCCACTTTGTCTCCAACGTGGACGGCACGCATATCCAAAAGGTGCTTTCGCGCCTGGACCCGGCCACCACACTGTTTATCGTCTCGACCAAGACGTTTTCCACCCAGGAAACGCTGCTCAATGCCAAAACGGCCCGGCGCTGGTTTCTGGAGAACGCCGGTGAGGATGCCGATGTAGGCGCCCACTTCGTGGCGGCTTCCACCAACCGCAAAGCGGCGATGGAATTCGGTATTCGCGAAGAGAACGTGTTCGAGTTCTGGGCCTGGGTGGGCGGTCGCTACTCCATGTGGTCGTCCATCGGCCTGCCGATTGCGCTGTCTATCGGCTTTGACGGCTTTATCGAGCTATTGGAAGGCGCCCACGAGATGGACCGCCACTTTATCGAGGCGCCCTTTTCCCAGAACATGCCAGTACTGATGGCACTGATCGGCATCTGGTACATCAACTTTATCGGCGCCGAAACCCAGGCCATCGTGCCTTACGACCAGGCGCTGAACCAGCTGCCCTCCTTCCTGCAGCAGCTGGATATGGAGTCCAACGGTAAGTCAGTGGATATTTTCGGCCACCCGGTCAACTACAAGACCGGGCCGATTGTGTGGGGCCAGACCGGCTCCAACGGTCAGCACGCGTTTTTCCAACTGCTGCACCAGGGCACCCGCTACGTGCCCATCGACTTTATCGCCTCGCTCAAACCCGAGCCGGGCGTAGAGGATCACCACTTCGCGCTACTGACCAACATGCTCGCCCAGGCCAACGCCTTTATGGAAGGCAGCCAGGGCAATAGTAATGAACTCAGCCAGCACGACCCCTACAGCTGCCCCGGCAACCGCCCGTCAAGCACCTTGCTACTGGACGAACTCACCCCCCGAAACCTCGGCGCGCTTATTGCGCTTTATGAGCACAAGGTATTCGTGCAGGGCGTCATCTGGAACATCAACTCGTTCGACCAGTGGGGCGTCCAGCTCGGCAAACGCATCGCCGGTGAAATCAGTGAACGTATTGATACTAATGCGGCTGATTTTGATGCTTCTACGCAGGGGTTGTTGGAGTTGGTGCGGGCGCATTTTCCGGGTGGCGACACGGTAAAGAGTGGTCAGTGCAAAAGCGCCGAGAAACCGGCCAAGAAAGGGGGATAAGCTGAGTTGACATCGCTGGGTCCACTACTGAAACGCCTTGACTAATTTCAGGGCGTTTTTCTCAATCAGTATCATTGGCCTGAGCCAACTGCAGCGTTAATCCAGCCTCAGGGCATCGAACTCTTATACTCTTTTCAGTATCTTCACGTAGAACCAGCTGCACACCGCGGCGGATACGTGTTCATAAATATTCACCAGCTGAATAATGCAGATATAATACTGAATATGCCCTCTAAAACGGCCATTACCCCCTCGAAAAGAGCTTCGAAAAGCCCCACTAGCATCTCGAAAATACCATCGCCATGCATTACAACTGGCGTAGCAACGGCTGAAAGCGCGATACCGCAAACCACCAGACCCAATAAATTAAACCCTGCGAAAAGCATGTATATCACGGCACTCAGTAAAGACAGGCTACCCACGCTATTCAGCACGGTCATTTTTCTCGATTTATCCGGTCTGGCCATACGAACCTCGCTTTATTAAAAAATAATTTAACTTAGCGTCTCTCTTTAGATGAAGCAATATTGTCTTGCACACAACAATCTGGCGCTTCATTCAGCCCCTTCAAACGGCTTCCATCCAGTACTGCGTTACTGTTTCGCCGCAGTGCTTAAAACCCAGTCGTTCGTAAAACCTAACGGCCCGGCTCTGCTTGAGAACTCTAAGCCGCAGCACAAGCCCCTCATATCGCGCCTTAGCCAATATCTCGCTCAAAACCTGGAAACCCACCCGCTGCCCCTGATGATCGGGGGCCAGAAACACTTCCCGCAGTTGAATCAAATTTTCTTCCCACGTTATCCATACAGCACCGATAGTCTCACCATTCAGCGTAAGCACTTCAAAACCACCCTGGCACCATTTTTCATCAAAAGCTGACTTTTGAAGCTTATCTTCCCAGACACCAAACTGACGCTCGACAACTTCCCGATAGGCACTGCGATAAATGTGCCAGACAACGGCACCATCGTCTTTCCGAGCCTTGCGCCTAAGCATTTGCATTCCCCCTTGCTATATGGATAAAACGGGCATGCACATTAACTAAAGATAACCGCAACAAGGCCGATAATTAAAATTAACAATAAGCAGGAACCGCCCATGAAGATCGGATTTTCCAATTTTACCATGCTAAATACTCGCCGCGACCCTGCGTCAGGGCCGACAGCAGTGCGTGTAGCGGGCCAGCCTTTGTCGGCAGCAGCAACCCGTGCTGACGACCAGGAGACAAAACAGCTCAAAAACAGAAAGAAGCGTTTGAAGCGCTGGCATCATTGCCAAGCCCCAAAGAGTCTGCGATGCAGAATGCTTCGCAAAAGGTCGGTTTTTTAAAACAGCGGTTGGAAACGCTTAAAGCAATGATGCGCTTTGCTTCGCCAGAACAGCTTAAATCCATGGCCAGTGAGCTTAAGAGTATCGCGCGCGAGCTAGGTGTGGCGGCTCGGCAATTAAGCGGCTCAGGCAGTAATACAGGTGCTGGTCCCCTTGTTTCTGCCACAGTTAACGCCGCCCAGCCTGCAAGTAACGTTTCCGAGGCGTCTTCTCCAGATAGCGCGCAAAATGAAGGCGCAAGCGCAGACACCCACGGCGCTGAAACAGCACTTGCCAGCGCTGAAGCCTCTATCTCCGTTGAGATGGGTGATGAGCTGAAGAAAGAGCAGACCCTGGAATCAGGTGACACTATTGAGAAAACGGCAGATGAGACCTTGGCGCTCGCGACCTCTTCACTGCGTGATGACAGCCGCTCACAGCCCATCAGCGCCAGCGAACATGCTTTGCGTAGTATTCTGACCGATGCAAGAAAAGAGCTTCGGGAAACCATCAATGAGTTGAAGATTCGTCTACGTGAAGAAGACAAAGAACCGCGTCGCGAACTCAAAAAAGCCGAGGAGGATATGGCCAAGCTAGACCGCTCGCTTGCCCAATCAACATCCAAAGCGCTTTACTCTGCGCTCGGCCAGATGTTGCCCGCTACCGCGAATAGCGTCAGTGTCGTCAGCGGCAGTATTAACGTGGAAGTTTAGCCACTAGCCCTGAAGTTACGACGTCAGCCTATCTTCAGTAGCACCTGGGTCAGCGTCAGAAGTAACTTTATCGTGTTTTACCACCACTATCTCGTCATCGTGTCTGCGATTTGCTCGGCTACGGCCTAAGTGACACGCCCGAGAACGTCAAAGGCTACGACATCACGGGTGATGCTGTGGGCAAGCTGGCTGCTTGGGCGTCGAAAAGGCTGTGTTCGTTCGGTCATTACTGAGGCGGACTGCCCTGCGCAAAGATCTCGCGGGCCTGATGACAGGAGTCAAATGCCAGTCGAATTAAAGAACATGGAATATTACGGACAGCCAGTGTCGGCAGAGTTCCCCGGTTAGAATTCCTTCAACCGGGAAGAACTCGAATTATATGTTCGCCAGTATGAGCACGCCGGATGCGCGACAGAATAAAATCAATTTAAAATAATTACTTAACCGCGCTTCCACTTGTCATCCATGGTTACCTCCTCCTATTTAACGCATCAATAACTAGCGCTGCTCCGCTGCGTCCGACGCAGTAGGCGCGAAGTTGATTGACTCGTTATAATTTTACTCAACTACAAGTCTGGTTAGCTTGTTATACATTGAAGTAACCAATGTAGATTTATTAATTCCGTAGTGCATTTCTCGGTGGCAATTTGGGCATAAAGCGATAGCATTTTCTACTGTGTCAGAGCCACCGTCTGCAAGGCGACGAAGATGATGAACTTCAAGAAAAGGTTCACCTTCAGCTGTTGTGAATGGTGCATCAGAACCGCAGCTCTCACATATACCAGCCGCTTCCTTAAGGACCCATGCTTTAACCTTTGGATCTCTGCTGTAGTTTGTGACTTGTGTATATATTTTTTCTGGCTCTTTGATGCCGTCTGGTTTGCTAAGGCTTTCCTTTGACTTATACGATATAACCTGCGTTTCGAACTCGGCAACCTTAGGAAAATTTTGACCTTCGGCTTCTGATATGAGCTTTTCGATTACAGCCGCGTTATTAGAACCAACATTTTTAGCTGGCTTTAGCCCTGAAACCCACTCGCGTCCCATAAGCGAGTAGACATACGAGATATTTTGCATTCGATATTCGAAAGACTTCTCAGTACGTCCAAAACGTTCAGCAAGTTGAGAATAGATTTGCTTTTTAACGAAGGAAATTCCATTGGCTTGGTCAAAATGCATCTGAACATATGCTTCCACTGCCCCTTTCAGCTCTTCTTCCGTCCAATTATCGCTCAATGATTATTCCTATAGAGGTGTAATGCCGCGCTCTGCAGAAATTGAGGAGCGCTAGCAAGTAAGTTTTCCGTAGCGTTCTTGTTATGTGAGCGTAAGCCACTACAGGCCTTGCCGAGCCCTTTTTATAGCAGATTACACTGCCGATAATGCTTGAGGGCTATTCTTCCAGCATGTAGTTCTTAGCATCGACGCTACCAGTTCGGCTATTTCTTTTGGCTCATAATTCGCCAGCTCGGAAAATGAATCTATTCCTATTTCTTCGAAGCGCTTAACTACCATAGGCCCAACGCCTTTTACCTCCAGCAGTTCGGCCTTTTCTAATTCACTGAATGCCATACGGAACACCTTAAACCACATAACTGAATCGCCCCGGGTTTCGTAGACACCTCTAGGCCTTATACTAAAGGTACCTAGGAGGATCCATGAGCCGTCCCCGT
>NZ_JABUZA010000061.1 GCF_014897985.1 Halomonas colorata | reverse complement strand
TCCATGGCAGCACTGAACCCTATGCAGTTGACGATGTTCGTATTATCGCTGAAGGCAGAGACTTTTTCAGAGCCTCCCTAATAAAAACCACAGTATTGGCATCATCAGAATGGCCAGCGATAGCCACATCCATCCTAGCTTATGAATAAACCCAGATAGCGGTAGCTGCGCCTGCTCATTGGGTAAAAAAAGGCCAATAATCCAGTTTGCGGGCCATACCTGCGTATAGGCCTGCAAGCCTATTTGTCCGCTAAACAACTCACCAACGCCATCCCCCTGCCAACCGTCAAGCGCCTGATCCAATAAAGGATTAGCCGCGGGAACCGCTATTTCAGTATTAATCAGGGTGACCTCCGGGTGATACAGTATGGTTCCAGAAGCAGTCGCCACACCGGCATAGCCTTGCTCACCTAGACGCACTTTCGCCAAACGGCTAAACAGCCCGCCTGAATCAAGACTGAGCACACCACCCACCATGCCCACGAACTCGCCGCTATCATTAATACGCGGCACGCTCACCAATACCATAGGTGCATTGCTGGCTCGGCCTGTAAAAGGCTCACTCATGTGCGGCTGCCGCGTTCCACGCACCATTTTGAAAAACTCGGTATCAGACGTATCAAGCCCTACGCGTCCCACAACACTTGGCCAGTCAGCAATAACGCGCCCATCTCTACCAATCACCACAATGCCATCAAACCAGGCCATCATGGTATCGTTGTGGCGCAGCTCGTAACTTAGCCATTCGGGATCATCGCTATAGCCAATAATTCGGTCTAGACGCTGCAGTGCATCAATGCGTAACTCAACTTGCTGAGTGACCTCATCTGCCAAGAGCCGTGCTTCGTAGCGCAAGTGAGCCATATTGGTTTCAAGCACCAGGGTTTTGCCCACCTGCCATGCCAAACCCAACAGCAGTGCAACCAGCAACAATAAGGTTCCTGAAAGTCCCAGCAGTAGCCGACCTTTCAGCGTCCTCAAAGAACGTATTTTCTTTAATGGGTAAGACAAGAGCACCTATTATCCTTTTTTGAATACTTCCCTGTACTTGCACACCACTCATTATTCGAGTTAATACTAAATTACCAAAAACATCATTATTGTGCGCGTTGATTAAAACAAAGTTAATTCTATTATTTTTAAACTATTCGATTATTTGTGCTATTTGGTAAAAATTAGTAAGTACTTACTGCGCTCAATTGATAAGCGCGCCGGTTTCACGTATGTTCGCTCGCCTAGCTTATTATCCCGTTACTAACGACGATCCTCTCATGGCGAAAAGCACGGCAGGTTACACATCAGCAGGCATTGGTAAAATAGACACGCTTCCCGCTCTGCTGTCTGAATTTAGCCACTTCTCACGCCTACGATCATTTCAAAAAAAGCCTGATGCCGTCATTGGCTGGGGCCTAAAACCGACAAGCCTTGCGGCAAGGCGTTATGCCAAACGTCACCGGCTACCTTATATCGCGCTGGAAGACGGCTTTTTACGCTCGCTTGGCCTTGGCGTGGCCGGCTTTCAAGCGCATAGCGTAGTGGTTGACCATACCGGCATTTATTATGATGCCTCACGGCCCTCGGATCTCGAAAACTGGCTAAATACCGCTTCGTTTACATCAGATGAAATTCATCATGCCGAGCGATGTATCAAGCAGCTCTCCCGCTATCGCCTTTCAAAATACAATCATGCACCGGACATTACTATAGACTACTCGCCCCTGGCGAGGGTGTTGGTAGTTGACCAAACCGCAGGTGATGCCTCGATTGAATTTGGCGGTGCAAGTGCAGAAAGCTTCGAGCGCATGCTGGAAGCCGCGTTGAACGACCATCCAGACGCTGAAATTCTGGTCAAAATACACCCAGACGTCATTGCCGGTAAAAAACAAGGGCACCTGTTAAACGCACAAAACCATCCGCGCTGTCGCTTGATTAGTGAAGATGTTAACCCCTGGGCGCTATTTGATCAGGTGGATACGGTGTATGTGGTTACCAGCCAACTGGGGTTTGAAGCTTTGCTGGCGGGCAAACGCGTTCACTGTTTTGGTTTGCCCTTCTATGCCAGTTGGGGATTAACCCAAGACCAAGTTCCCTGCTCACGACGACGTAAACAGCGGTCGCTAAATGAAGTGTTTGCGGCAGCCTATTTACGCTATACGCGCTACGCCAACCCCTACACGCTTAAGCCCTCTACATTAGAGGACACCATCGCACTAATTGCTGATCAAAAACGCCAGCAGGAGCGGCTGTGCGGCGAGTGGCTGGCGTGCGGCTTTTCATCCTGGAAGCGGCGTTTTATTCATCATTTTATGGGAGGCGCGGCGCAGCTTACCTATCAAGCGGCGCTGCCCAATAAGCCGCCTGCACAAAAACTTTTAGTGTGGTCCAGCCGTATTGACCCAAAATTCGAGCAGCAGCACACAGCGCTAATGCCTCACATATGGCGAATCGAGGATGGTTTCATTCGCTCAGTGGGTTTGGGCGTGGATCTTACCCAGCCACTTTCGCTAGTGATTGACGCCCAGGGCATTTATTACGACCCGAACCAGCCAAGTGACCTGGAAACACTACTCCAGCACACAGCGTTTAGCGATGATCTGCTTGAACGAGCAGCGCAGCTGCGAGAGCGCTTGGTGGCGTTAAAGCTTTCCAAATACAACGTCCGCGGGCACAGCTCTATCGATTTGCCGTACAATAAGCGGATGATTTTGGTACCGGGCCAAGTCGAAAGTGACGCCTCCATCGCCATGGGCTCGCCTCAAATACGTACTAATAATGCGCTTTTAAAAGCGGTTCGCGCGGCCAACCCTGACGCCTACATCATCTATAAAGCACACCCTGATGTGATAAGTGGCGCGCGCATAGGGGCACTCGAACCCGATACCCAACGCCTGTATGATTTAGATGCCAGCCATATGGATATCGCGACACTATTAGAGCGCGTCGATGCGGTTCACACCATGAGTTCATTAACCGGATTTGAGGCACTATTACGCCACCGCGAGGTCGTAACCTATGGCATGCCTTTTTACGCTGGCTGGGGATTAACGCAGGATGCCATGCGCTGCGAGCGCCGTTCATGCCGTTTATCGCTCGATGCGCTGGTAGCAGGCACGTTAATTCTCTACCCGTGCTATGTAGACCCGTTAAGCCGCCAGCTTTGCAATGCGGAAACCGTCGTTAGTCTTTTAGAACAGGCAAGAACATACCAGCCGACGCTGACATGGAAGCAGCGTCTCTACCGGCTTTACCGTAATTTATTGATTGGAAGACATTGAGTTGAAGCAAAAGCGCGCATTCTTATTCTTACAAGGGGTCTGCTCGCCCTTCTATCAGCGTTTGGCACGTAGGCTTTCTGACGACGGCCACCGCGTGGTTAAGGTCAACTTCAACGCAGGCGATATTGCTTACTGGCAACGGACGCATAGTGAAAACCATTTATTTCGCGCCCCATTAAGTGAACTGCCGGCCTATATTGAATCACTCTGGCAGCGCTACGCGATCACTGATCAGGTAATGTTTGGCGACCGTCGGCCTATTCATCGGCCTGCGGTTGATAATGCCCAAAAGGCTGGAGTGCGCACGCATGTATTTGAAGAGGGCTACTTTCGCCCTTTCTGGGTAACGCTTGAGCGCGATGGTGTTAACGGGCATTCGCTTTTACCCCGTGACCCCACGTGGTTCTATGAAACGGGTAAAGCGCTGCCTGAAATGCCCCCACCCGTGCGCTTTCGTTCATCGTTTAAGATTCGCGCCATGCACGATGTTGCCTATCATCTGGCGGGGTTAGCCAACCCGTTGGTGGCGCCGCATTATCGTAACCATGCGCCCATTACGGCGCCAGTCGAGTACGCTGGTTATATCAAGCGTTTTACGCTGTTGAAGCAGTGGAAAAAGCGCGACGCCCAGCGTATTAAAACGTTGATTGAAAGCGCCAAGCCTTACTTTATATTGCCGCTTCAGCTAAATACGGATGCCCAGATTCGTGACCACTCGCCTTATGCCAATATGCAGGAAGTGATGGATCATGTAATGGGGTCGTTTGCCGAGCATGCGCCAAGCGACGCGCTGCTGTGCATAAAAAACCATCCGCTGGATATGGGGCTGGTGAACTATGCCAACATCATTAAACAATTGGCCCAGTTTTACGGCCTGCAAGAGCGCATCGTCTATTTGGAGTCAGGTAATTTAGACACGCTTATCAAACATGCCGTGGGTACCGTAACGGTTAACAGCACCGTCGGGTTTGTTTCTCTGGAGAAGCAGTGCCCCACCTTCGCGCTGAGCGACCCGATCTACAACCTCGCCGGGCTTACCTATGAAGGAAGTCTGAATGAGTTTTGGAATCAGCCGCCCAAGCCAAGTCAGGAGCTTTTTAACTACTTCCGCAACACGGTGATGCATACCGTACAGGTCAACGGCGGTTTCTACTGCCAGCCCAGCATTGACCTCGCGGTCAACAATGCAGCCAACATACTGGAAGCCTGCCCATCGCCGCTGGAGAAATTACTTTGAGCATCGCGTCAACATCCGGCGCCCAGCGCTGCGTATTGATTACCGGGGCGACGGGCGCCATTGGCGGTGCGCTGGCAAAAGCCTACGCCAACCAGCACACCCATTTAGTGCTGCATGGCCGGCAGCAAGAGGTACTCTTGGCTCTAGCCGACACCTGCCGCGAACAGGGTGCACAAGTAACCACTGCCTCGGTCAATCTTACTGATGAGACAGCGCTCGCGCAGTGGCTTCATGCCCTTTGTGCAGAGCACCTGCCAGATATCGTGATAGCCAACGCGGGTAAAAACACCCATCCCCAAGTATCAGGGTCGCTGGAACCCTGGGACGATGTGCAGGCCCTATTGGATATAAACCTCAAAACGCCAATCGCCATGGCTCAGCACTTGGTGCCCGCGATGCAGGCGCGGGGCAGCGGTCAGCTGGTGTTTATCAGTTCGCTTGCCGGGTGGCACGGCCTGCCTTCCACACCGACGTATAGCGCCAGCAAAGCAGGCATTAAAGCCTACGGCGAAGGCCTGCGCGGCCTGCTGGCCCCTCACGGCATCGGTGTGACCGTGATAATGCCTGGCTATGTAACGTCACCCATGTGCAACGCCATGCCCGGCCCCAAGCCGTTCGAATGGCCACCGGAGCGGGCAGCCAAGGTAATCAAACGCGCGATTGAGGCTAACCGGGCGCGCATTAGCTTCCCTTTCCCGCTTAATTTCGGTACCTGGTGGCTGGCGGTACTTCCTGCTGGGGTTTCCCAGTGGCTGATCAAACGTCTGGGCTTTGATCATATTGAACACCCAGGGGGTGGTTAATATGACCACCTCACTGTCTATTCAGCTACTATTTCAGCTACTATGGCCTCTATTAACAGGCCTGCTTGGAACGATCGTTTTTGAAGCGCTGCTTAGCCCGCGCCCTCAACCGCTTTGGCGGCGCGGCTTGGCGGCCAACAGCGTGCACCTGGGCAGTTGGCTATTGCTGTTTGGCGTATTTGTTTTAGTGCTTCAGCGCCCCTGGTTTGCGGTAATTTTTATTCTTTCACTACAGCTTGTCGTCGTTCAATCCAGCAATACCAAATCACGCACGCTGAACGAACCGTTTATTTGCCACGATTTTGAATACTTCTGGGATGCTATTCTTCATCCCCGCCTTTATGTACCTTTTTTTGGTACTGGCCTTGCCATTGCCGCGATTGGTGCGGGAGCGGCAGCTATTGGGGCGTTTGTGTATTGGGAGCCTTCGCTAGTATCGCGCTGGGGCGGGCAGCGTTTTATTACCCACTGCTTGCTGATAAGCGTGTCAGGCGTGCTGCTGGTTACGCTGGGTTGGCGAGCGCTTGCGCCAATTACGCTGAACCCTGTTGATGACATGAACCGTCTGGGGCTATTCGCAAGCCTTTGGGCCTACGGCGTTGCGTTAATGCGCTCCTCCGCGCCCGCACCGGAACAATCGCCGTTTTATCAGTTAGCCCATCATCTGAAAGAAGACCACCGCACACCGTTACACGGCGATGCTTCATCAGAAGCACGGTCCAATGTCGTGTTGGTGCAAAGCGAATCGTTTTTTGATCCGCGCCCCTGGTATGCAGATGTCAGCGGCAGCTTGTTAACGCATTTTGATGCGACGCGTAAGCAAGCCCTAGAGCATGGGGAGCTAAGTGTGCCTGCCTGGGGCGCCAATACCGTGCGCACGGAATGCGCGGTACTCACCGGGCTTTCACCCAGCGCCTGGGGGCCGCGCCAATTTAACCCCTATCGCACGCTGTCACGTCATCCACTTCCCAGCCTTGCGAGCACGTTTCAGGCAGCGGGTTACCGTACGGTATGTATTCACCCCTACCCCGCCAGCTTCTATATGCGTCATAAAGTGATCCCCCTCTTAGGGTTTGATCAGTTCATCGATATCAGCAGTTTTGAGAGCAGCGATAAGCAAGGCCAGTACATTGGCGACTTAGCCGTGGCACGAAAGGTTGGACGACTGCTTGAAGATAGCGATAATAGACCGTTTTTTGTATTCGTCATTACCATGGAAAACCATGGCCCGCTACACTTGGAAGCGCCTCAGCAAGAAAGTTTAGCGGCTACGCTGCCCACAGCGCCCTGGCCACTGCCCACGCACTTGCGCGATTTATCTGTGTATTTGCGCCATTTGGGCGAGGCCGACAAAATGCTGGCCAATGTCAAAACAGCCCTGAATGAGGCTAAAAGGCCGGGGCTGCTAGGCTGGTATGGCGATCATGTGCCGATTCTACCGGCAGCGTATGAATACTTTTCACCGCCTAAAGGTCATACCCCGTACATGATATGGTCAACGGAATTGCCCAGTCAGTCTCAGGTACGATCATGCGATACAGCGCAACACCAGCATGAGCCGTACGCGCTGGAAGCCAGCGAACTTGGCGTCCAGCTATTTAAACAAGCGTTTGGACGCGGTATAAGTAGCGATGTAATCAAGGCAGAACCAGAACCTCAGGAGCAAGAATGACTAAACGCGTTGCCATTATCGGCGCCGCCCATCGTTTCCCCGGCACCACCCCTGAAACGTTCTGGCAGGACCTGCAAGCCGAGAAAGATTTAGTTACCCAAGTGGCGCCTGACCGCTGGAGCCATGACGCCTTCTGGCACCCGGACAAACGCCATCCCGGCACCAGCGTCACGTTTGCCGCGGGTAGCCTTGGTGATATTAGTGGATTCGATGCTGAGTTCTTTGGCATTTCGCCCCGCGAAGCGGCCAATATGGACCCTCAGCAGCGCATGCTGCTAGAGCTCGCCTGGGAAACCATGGAAAGCGCTGGCATCGTGCCAAGCAGCCTGCGTGGCAGCCAGTGTGGAGTGTTCCTAGGCGTTGCCAGCCTTGATTACTCGTACCGTATGGCCGATGACATGGCGGCCATCGATGCCTCGACCGCCACGGGCAACACATCCAGCATTGCCTCAAACCGTCTGTCTTACGTGTTTGACCTGCATGGCCCCAGCATGTCGTTGGATACGGCCTGCTCATCATCCATGGTTGCATTTCACCAGGCCTGCCAGTCTATTCGCAGCAGTGAAACCAACATGGCGCTGGCCGGCGGCATTAGCCTTCACCTTCACCCGTACGGTTTTATTATTTTCTCCAAGGCGAGCATGCTGTCGCCGACCGGTCGCTGCCAGGTGTTCGATGAAGCGGGCAACGGCTACGTACGCTCTGAAGGCGCCGGGCTTTTCCTGCTCAAAGACTACGACCAAGCCATCGCTGACGACGACAATATTTTGGCAGTAGTGGCGGGCTCGGCAGTGAATACCGATGGCCATAAATCGGGTATCACGGTGCCCAACCCTACCGCCCAGATCGACCTGATGCGCCGTGCCTACGCGCAGGCAGGGATTGCGCCCGACGAGATCGACTACTTGGAAGCTCACGGCACGGGCACCGCCGTGGGTGATCCGATAGAAACCCGCGCCATTGGCGAAGCCTTGGGCAAATATCGTCAAACGCCGCTCCCGATTGGTTCTATTAAAAGCAACGTCGGTCACCTGGAAACCGCGTCAGGGGTAGCCGGTCTTGCCAAAGCACTTTACAGTTTGCAGCACCGCGAAGTGCCCGCCACCATCGGTATTCGTAAGCTTAATCCGCGCATTAAATTTGATGAATGGAACCTGCACGTCGTCACCAAAGCCCAGCCCCTGAAAAAAGAGGGTCGCCTGGTGATCGGGATTAACTCGTTTGGCTTTGGCGGCGCTAACGCCCACGTCATTCTGGAAAGTGCGCCTGAAAAATTACCAGCGCCCAGACAAGCGCCCGCCCACGCCGTGCCTATCCGGCTAAGTGCCAAAAGCCAGGAAGCGCTTACCGCGACGGCCCAGAATCTCGCGGCGCACTTTACCGCCAGCCATAATCAAGACAGCGCTAATGATGGCAGCAATGCGTTTTACGATATTGCCCATACGCTATTCCATCATCGTGAACAGCACGCATTTGGTGCGCTCTGCTTTGCTAAAACGCCAGAAGAGGCCGCCGCGGCGCTAAACCAATACGCCGAGGGGGAGACCACAAGCGTCACCACCCTGGAGCGGCTAACCAATGCCCGCGGGCCTGTGTTTGTGTATGACGGCAACGGCTGCCAATGGGAAACCATGGGCCGTGACCTGCTCGAGTCGGCCCCGGTATTTGCCGAGGCAATTGATCGTGTAGATGCTCTGTTCCAGCAGTACGGCGATTTTTCACTACGCGCCGAGCTTACCGGTCAAAACGGTGAGAACCGCTTCGAGCTTACCGAAATTGCCCAGCCCGCTCTTTTTGCGCTGCAGGTAGCGTTAACCGAATGGCTTAAAGCGCAAGGCGTCCTGCCGACAGCGGTATTTGGACACAGCGTGGGTGAAGTCGCCGCCGCCTGGGCATCGGGCGCGTTAAGCCTTGAAGACGCGGTAAAAGTGATCTATTACCGCAGCTTCTATCAAGGCAAAACCCGGGGCATGGGTGGCATGACCGCGGTTGCCATGAGCGCTGAGGACATTGCCCCCTTGCTTGCCAAACCAGAATTCAATCAGGTGTGTCTGGCAGGTATTAACAGCCCTAAAGGGATTACGCTGGCCGGTGAGAACGACCAATTAACCGCGCTTGAGGCAGCCTTAAGCGAGCAAAGCACCTTTGCCAAACGCCTGCCTTTGGATTATGCCTTCCATAGCCCGGCCATGGACAGTATTCAAAGTGGCGTGATTGATGCATTAAGCACGATTACGCCACGTGAGACGCAGCTCCCCTATTACTCAACCGTCACTGGCGAACTCAGCCAAGGTAGCGCCTTAGGTGCTACCTATTGGTGGGAAAATATCCGCGAACCGGTCCTATTCGATCACGCCGCGACCGCGCTGATTAAACAGGGTTATAACGTTTTTGTAGAGATTGGCGCTCACCCCATCCTGCGTCGCTATCTTAATGAGTCACTGCGCCAGCAAGAGCGTAACGGGCTGGTGATTGGCACGATCGAGCGTCACAAACCCGGCCTTGAAAAACTTCAGCAAAGCGTTAGCCAGCTGCTATTGAGCGGGCTAACGTTTGATATACGCCATATCTTCCCCGTGGAAGGCCAGCGCGTATTACTGCCGCGCTACACATGGCAGCGCACACGCCATTGGGTCAACAGCACAGAAGACGGCCAAGGCCTGCTTTCCCGCTACTACCAGCATCCGCTGCTGGGTTATCCGCTTGCGCAGCAAGAGCATACCTGGGAAAGCCAGTTGGATACCAAACGCCAGCCCTGGCTTGCCGACCACGTGGTGGGTGAAGGCGCAGTATTCCCAGGGGCAGGCTTTGTTGAATTAACTTTAGCGGCCGCGTTACAGCAAAAAGACACCCCGCTTTTAGATATCGAAGAGCTGGAAATTCGCGCACCGTTGCTGTTGGATGGCCCCAATGGCCGCACCTTGCGCTTATCGCTTAACCCGGATGACGGGCGCATCGCCATTCACTCACGCGAGCCGGCCACCGGCGTTGAGTGGCAGTTGAACGCAGTAGCACGCAATATGCACGAAAGCCGCGGCTTTCTGCTCAACCGCCAGGCGCCAGCACTGCCTACGCGCACGCCGGATTACACCCTGGCGGATCACTTACACATGGCTGAGCGCATCGGCCTGCATTACGGCCCTGCGTTCCAGGCGATCAGCCATGGCTGGATCGAAGATAACGCCGTGATCGGCGCGATCGACTTGTCCAGCGACGTTCAGGCACAGCTATCGACGCTTCACGTGCACCCAGGCATTCTGGATAGTGCCTTCCAGATGTTTATTCCACTGCTGGCACAGCACAGCGAGTTTGCCTCTCAGCTGGCGTTTGTTCCCGTTCGCGTAGGCCGTATACAGGTCAATACTCAGGCCGGTACGCCGGTACTGGCCCGCGCAGTGATGGGCAAGCGTGCGCCCCACTCGTTTACTGCTGACTTCGAACTCTATGACGCGGCAGGCAACGCCGTTGCTGTGCTCAGCCAGACGCGCTTCAAGGCGATACGCCTGAACCGCGCTCACCACCAGCAGTTTAGCTATCTGGACGTTGAGCTGACGCCAGCGCCGCTTAGCGCTTCGCCGCTTCCCCTGCCTGCCGAAGCATTGAGCCGCTTGGCGGGGCTGGGCGATCGTTACGCTACGCATACCGGCCAGCGTTATGCTCAGGAAGTCGCCCCGTTACTGGATAGCCTCAGCGAAGCGTTTGCCCAGCAAGGCTTTACCGTCGAGGGTAACGAAGAAGCCTTGCCGCCTGAAACGATCTGGCAACTACTGGTACAGGACTACCCCGACTACTTTGCGCCGATTCATCTGGTAGGCCGGCTCGGCCTGCATCGTCAGGCGCTGCAAAATGGCTCTACTCAGTTAGATACGCTGGGTATTTCGACAGAGCACCTGGCAAGACTTAATCGCGTGCTGGTAGGCGAAAGCGGCTGGCAAGTGCTTGCCAGCGAGCTGGGTAGTCTGATGGAAGCATCACTTGGCGCCTTAGGGTCAAGCGAGCGCTTACAGCTGCTTGAAGCTGGCTCATGTGCACCGGCGCTGGGGCAACGCCTGCTGGAACAGCTGGCCTGCTCACCGCTAACAAAAAATCATCACTACCGGGTGATCACCACGCATGACAGCGCACGCCATCAGGCCGAGCAGCTGCAAGAGCGTTACCCGCTAATTGATGTGCAGTCGCTGGATGATGCGCCACCGGCGTTAGCAAACGCAGAAAAAGCCCAGCTAGCCTTTATCAGCGCGGATGCCACCCAGCCTGCCCGCACGTATCAGTTGATTGAAGCCCTACCAGGGCAGCTAGCGCCTGGGGCACATATCATGGTGGTGGGCGTTGCTCCCAGCCGCTGGCTAGACGATGTACTAGCCACGCCGGGGATTGATCAAACCGCCCTGGAACCCGCCACAGTAAGCGAGTGGCTAAGCGCCCAAGGCTTTAGCGTTTCAGCACCTATCGAACTTGAAGAAAGTGATACCGGCGCGTATCTGCTGCATGCCCAGATGCCCGAATCGTCATCTGCTCAGGCAACGGAAAGCAGCGCGAATGCAGCTTGCCAGCTAATCGTGACCGATGAGGCCAACGAAGCGCTCGCGGCGCGCCTTGCCAACGCACTTACCGCGCGTCAGGCAAGCGTGATTGTTGAGCAAAGCGACGGCTCGCCCAGTGAACTGCTACAAATGTCGCTGGATGAATGGGGTGAATCTCTCCAAACGCTGAATGTGATTGATCTGCGCGACCTGGGCAATAGTGGCACCGCCGCGCAAACGTTACGCTGCCACCGTGCTCAGCAGTGGAGCCTGGCTCTTGAAGCCGCGGAGCTTGCCTCGGCAACGCTATGGTTGACCACTCAGGGCGTTAGCGTGCTGTGGCAGTCGCAGCAAGCGCAAGCCAACATGTTTGATGATGCCGCATTCTGGGGCTTTGGTCGCTCGCTTGCCAATGAAGCCGTTGGCCATACCGCTAACCTGCTGGATATCCCTTATGACGTCAGTGATGCTGCGCTAAGTGCATGGGTCGAGTCGTTGACCGCGCCGGATAGCGAAAACGAAGTCGTCATTAATGCTAACGGTGAGCGTTTTGCCACTCGCCTGCGCACCTTGCCGGCACCGGCGCCTCAACAGGTAGTTGACGGCACCTCTGCGCGGCAGGCAATGACCCTCGGCTTTGCTCTTCCCGGCCAGTTGCGCCAGCTACAGTGGCGCCCGCGTGAGCTGCCCACGCTCAAGGCCGATGACGTTGAAATCAAGGTAAAAGCCACGGGGCTTAACTTCCGTGACGTGATGTACACCCTCGGCCTGCTGTCTGATGAAGCGATCGAGAACGGTTTTGCCGGGCCGACGCTCGGCCTTGAGTTCTCCGGCGAAGTGGTCGCTGTCGGTGATAACGTTACTCACGTCGCTCCAGGCCAAGCAGTGGTTGGCTTTGGCCCGGCAAGCTTCAGTGACCGGCTGATTGCCAGCCAGCACGCGGTGGCGCCGCTGCCGGAAGGCGTAAGCTACGCTGCCGCCGCGACCATCCCCACTACGTTCTTTACCGTGTACTACGCTCTAAAACACCTGGCACGCCTGGAGCCGGGCGAAAAAGTCCTGATTCATGGTGCAGCAGGCGGCGTGGGCATTGCCGCGCTGCAAATTGCTCAGTGGCTTGGCGCGGAAATTTACGCCACGGTAGGCTCTGAAGAGAAGCGTGACTTTTTACGCCTGATGGGCGTTGAGCGCCTTTATGACTCCCGCTCACTCACCTTTGCTGAAGAGATCCTCGAAGATACCCAAGGTGAAGGTGTCGATATCGTACTGAACTCGCTTGCCGGAGAAGCCATCAACCAAAACCTGCGCGCCCTGCGCCCCTTTGGTCGATTCCTGGAACTGGGTAAACGCGATTTCTACGAGAATACGCATATCGGCCTGCGCCCGTTCCGCAATAACTTAAGCTATTTCGGTATCGACTCCGACCAGTTGATGAAGGTACAGCCCGCCCTTACCCAGCGTTTGTTTGGGGAAATGATGGCGCTGTTTAACGACGGCACGCTCAGCCCGCTACCGTTTACCGCGTTTAGCCATAGCCAGGTGATCGACGCCTTCCGCTATATGCAGCAAGCGCGCCAGATCGGCAAAGTCGTCGTTACCTACGAGCAGCCCATTGCGCCGCCCAAGAACGAGGCGCTTGGCCGTGAAACGCTAAACCTTACCGACAATGGCAGCTATCTGGTGACCGGCGGCCTGGGCGGGTTCGGTCTTAAAACCGCTCAGTGGCTGGTCAGTAAAGGCGCTCGCCAGCTAATTCTGCTTAGCCGCAGCGGCCCTTCCAGTGAAGAAGCGCAAGCCGCTATCACCGAATTCGACGCCCAAGGCGTCAAGGTGATGGCAGTTGCCTGCGACATTACCGACCGTAATGCGCTGGCGAACGTCCTGACACGTGCCAACGCTGAGCTTGGCCCGCTGCGCGGTATCGTGCACGCCGCCACGGTGATTGACGACGGCCTGATTCGCAACCTGGATGCCGAGCGTATTCAAAAGGTACTAACACCCAAAATTGAAGGCGCCCGCCATCTGGATGCGTTAACACGAGACGAGCCGTTGGATTTCTTTATCCTCTACTCATCAGCGACTACGCTCTTCGGCAACCCAGGCCAGGCCAATTACGTGGCCGCCAACCACTGGCTCGAAGCGTTTGCAGCCAATCGTCGAGCCGCGGGCCTTCCCGCGACCTGCGTACGCTGGGGCGCGATTGAGGATGTCGGCTTCCTGGCCCGCAACACGCGTACGCGTGATGCGTTGCAAGAGCGTTTAGGCGGTTCTGCCCTGCGCTCTGATGATGCGCTTAACGTGCTTGAGCAAATGCTGGTAACTCCCGGGCCAAGCCTTGGCGTACTGGAGCTTGAGTGGGGCGCGCTGGCGCGCTTCTTACCGACTGCCAATGCGCCGCGCTTTAACGAGATAGCCCGCGCCAGTGACGACGATAACAGTCATGAAAGTGATGATGATATCAGCGCCCTGCTTGCCGACCTTTCGCCGGAAGAACTGCACACCACGGTGACAGAGCTACTTCGCGCAGAGCTTGCGAGTATTCTGCTGATCGAAGAAGAGAAGATTGACGTTAATCGCTCGGTCTACGATATGGGCTTTGACTCGTTGATGGGCGTTGAGCTGATGACCGCAATCGAAAACCGCCTGGGCGTTCAGGTACCGGTCATGGTGCTCAGCGAAGCCTCAACGCTTAACAAGCTTGCCGGTGTGCTGATTAAAAAGCTCCACCAGCATGACGATGATGTTGAAGAAGCACCACAAGATGCGTTAGCCTCTCTCGCCGCTCGCCACGGGGCTGACGGGCTCTCTGAGTCTGCCTCAACATCATCGACGACCGAGACACCATGACCGCCAAGCGCTCTGATTTAAAACGGCAGCTGTTGGAACAGGCACGTAAACGCACCATGCCACGTGCCACAACCAACGCTGCCAGCCCCTCACCGGGCAACGACACACCCTCAAGCCCGGTGCCCGAGCGCTTTACGCGATTTGATGCCCACCCTGGCTATCAGCAGCTTGCCATGCTGCGCCAGGGCGCCGAACAGTTGGGGTTGAAAGACCCCTTCTTCAAAGTGCACGAAGGCATTGCCGGAGCAACCAGCGTTATTCAAGGGCAGCCCTGCATCAACTTCGCCAGCTACAACTACCTTGGCTATTCAGGCGACCCACGCGTTAACCAGGCGGCCAGCGATGCAGTGGCTCGCTATGGCACGTCGGTATCCGCCAGCCGGGTAGTCTCGGGTGAACGGCCGATTCACCGTGAGCTTGAACAGGCCATCGCCAAGGCTTACCAGGTCGATGATGCGGTTGCGTTTGTTAGCGGGCATGCCACTAACGTTTCAACGCTTGGCTATCTGCTGGGGCCTAAAGATCTCGTGCTCCACGATGAGTATATTCACAACAGCTCATTGGTCGGCGCGCAGCTTTCCGGTGCCAAACGGATGTCGTTTGCGCATAATGACCCCGACGCGCTTGATGCGCTGCTTAGCCGCCATCGCCATCAGTTTGAACGTGTGATTGTGGTCATCGAAGGGCTTTACAGCATGGATGGCGACATCCCTGACCTGCCGCGCTTTATCGAGCTTAAAAAGCGCCATCAGGTATGGCTGATGGTCGACGAAGCGCACTCTTTTGGCGTTATGGGCGATAACGGCTTAGGGCTTCACGAATACTTTGCCATCGACCCGCGTGATGTCGATATCTGGATGGGCACCATGAGCAAAACGCTCTCTGGTTGCGGTGGCTATATTGCGGGCAATAAAGCCCTGGTAGAAACGCTGCGCTACTTTGCACCCGGCTTTTTATACAGTGTGGGAATGCCTGCCCAAGTGGCAGCGCCATCCATCAAAGTGCTGGAGCTAATGCAACAGGAGCCAGAGCGGGTAGAAAAACTCCACACGATTTCCCGCTACTTCCTGCAGCAAGCTAAAAAGCACGGCATGGATACCGGCCATAGCATTGGTGCTGCCGTAGTGCCCATTATTGTAGGCAGCTCGCCCCTGGCGGCGCATCTTTCCCATACGCTGCTGGAGCAATACCACATCAATGTTCAGCCGATCTTGCATCCGGCCGTGCCTGAAAAGAGTGCCCGACTGCGGTTTTTCCTATCCTATGCCCACACTCAGGAGCATATTGATCAAACGTTAGATGCCCTGGCCGCCCTGCTCGCCCAAGCCAAAAGCTAACCCTATGGAACCCAGTCACATAGCGTCCGGCAGCGAAGAAGGCACCTCCGCCAGCTGGTACGTCATTCAGTGTAAAGGCAGTGAATCATTTCGCGCCGCCGAGCACCTCACTAACCAGGGTTATGAGGTGTTTCATCCGGTGCTGGATGTTAAACGCAGGCGCCAGGGCAAGCTTGTCACCGTGACCGAGCCTCTATTCCCCTACTATCTGTTTATTCGCCTTGACCAAGTAGTGAGCAACTGGCGGCCCATTCGCTCGACACGAGGCGTACTGCGCCTGCTCACCTTTGGTAATAACCCCGTAAGCGTACCCAGCGCACTAGTAGAGACACTTCGCGCCCAGCCCCACCGCCAGGAAGGCAGCCACACCTACTTCAGCGCGGGTGAGAAGGTCACTATTACCGAAGGCCCTTTTAAAGATCTGGAAGCCATATTCGAGCGCTGCAAAGGGGAAGAGCGCGCTATTGTGCTGCTCAACGTACTTCAGCGGCCTCAGCACCTTAATGTGCCTCTGGATCAGTTGCGGAAGCCGTGAGTGGTGAGCATAAACCTTAGCGGCATCTAGGCAAGCGCACGCTTGCTTAGCCTAAGTATCAAAAGACGTTCATAAGCTTATCCTGCTAATGTTGAGCCATAAACAAACATTGGCCTGCCTGGCACTTCCAGGCATAAGGATGCTCGTTAATGAATCTCGACCCTCATTACTACCCCACCGCGTCTCGGCGTATGGTCACTTTCGGTAAACGCGGCATGGTAGCCACTTCCCAATCGCTGGCTGCCCAAGTAGGCGCAGACATTTTGCGCCAAGGCGGCAATGCAATTGATGCAGCCATCGCCACAGCGGCCGCGCTTACCGTCGTTGAACCTACCTCTAATGGTATCGGTAGCGATGCGTTTGCCCTGGTATGGGTCAACGATAAGCTGCACGGTTTAAATGCCAGCGGCAGAGCCCCGATGGGCATAAGCGGAGAAGCCCTGCGTGCGCTTGGCCATGAAGAAATGCCCGCACACGGGTTAATCCCCGTTACCGTGCCGGGCGCCCCGGCTGCCTGGGCCACACTTTCCGAGCGATTTGGCAAACTGCCCCTGCCAACGCTGCTGGCCCCTGCAATTGCCCTTGCCGAAGAGGGCTTCGCGGTTTCGCCGGTGGTGAGTCAGCTTTGGCAAAAAGCCTACACCCGCTACAAGCAGTACGACCGCCCGGAGTTTGCGCCCTGGTTTGAGCACTTTGCCCCAGAAGGCCACGCCCCCAAGGCGGGTGACATCTGGCGCTCGCCGGATATGGCCAAAACGCTTCGCGCTATTGCCCAAAGCGGCGCCAAGGCGTTTTACCAAGGCGAGCTAGCCGATGCCATGGACGCCTTCTCGCGCGAGCATGGTGGTTTTCTGCGCAAGGAAGACCTTGCGGCCTTCAGATCAGAATGGGTCGATCCGATCAACGTCCGTTATCAAGGTCACGATATCTGGGAAATCCCACCCAACGGCAGTGGCTTGATCGCCTTGCAGGCGCTCGGTATTTTAGAAGCGCTTGGCGATGAGCCCCATGATCCGGTTGAAACGCTGCATCGACGTATCGAAGCCACCAAACTTGGCTATGTGGATGGCCTACGTTATATCACCGAGCATAGCGATATGACGCACAGCGTCGAGCAATTGCTCGCCCCGCGCTATCTAGAACAGCGCGCCGCCCTTATAGGCGAACAAGCCATTGATCCACTGCATGGCAACCCGCTACTAGGCGGAACGGTTTACCTGGCAACCGCCGACGATGAAGGCAATATGGTGTCTTTTATCCAAAGCAATTTTGAAGGGTTTGGCTCGGGCATTGTGGTACCCGGCACGGGCATCAGCCTGCAAAACCGCGGCTGGTCTTTCTCGCTTGATGAACAACACGCCAACGTGCTGCGCCCCGGAAAGCGCACTTACCACACGATTATTCCCGGGTTTATTACCAAGGATAACCGGGCGGTTGGCCCCTTCGGTGTAATGGGTGGGTATATGCAACCCCAAGGCCACGTACAGGTAGTGGCCAGCATGCTGGCAGATAAGCTCAACCCCCAGGCTGCGCTGGATCTTCCCCGTTGGAAATGGGTGGCAGGCAAAACCGTTGAGGTAGAACCAGGCTTCCCCGACCATCTCGCCCAAGCGCTTGAGCGGCGCGGTCATCATATTGTCCGGAGCACCGATGCACTCACGTTTGGCCGTGGGCAGATCATTCTACGCAATGCAGAAAATGGCGTGCTTCAAGGCGGCACCGAGCCACGCGCCGATGGCGCGGTATTGCCCGTTTAATTCATATCAATTCAAGCCAAGGCGGCCCTGTGCCGCCTTGTTATTCAATAACACCCTCCAGCATTGATGGCTCAAACACTGCCGCGGATGCGTATACCTCGCCTTCGTTATCCACTCTACGATTCGCGCCCCTATCAAATATGGCACCGTTCAAATGTAGCGCGGTGTAAGCGTTAGCGCACCCGCGGGAGCAGCGCGAAGCGGTGCCAAGGTTGGGTGGCACGGCCCGGGCGGCTTGGCAGCCGCCATTCGCGGGTGCCGCATTTGCTCGTACCTCGCAAGATTTGTTACCACGCGCTACGATTCTCACACCTATCAAACATGGCACCGTTCAAATGTAGCGCGGTGTAAGCGCCAGCGCACCCGCAGCGGCGGCCCGGCGCGGGAGCAGCGCGAAGCGTTGCCAAGGTTGGGTGGCACGGCCCGGGCGGCTTGGCAGCCGCCATTCGCGGGTGCCGCATTTGCTCGTACCTCGCAAGATTTGTTACCACGCGCTACGATTCTCGCCCCTATCAAACATGACACCGTTCAAATGTAGCGCGGTGTAAGCGCCAGCGCACCCGCAGCCCGGCGCGGGTGCAGCGCGAAGCGGTGCCAAGGTTGGGTGGCACGGCCCGGGCGGCTTGGCAGCCGCCATTCGCGGGTGCCGCATTTGCTCGTACCTCGCAAGATTTGTTACCCCGCGCTACGATTCTCGCCCCTATCAAACATGGCACCGTTCAAATGTAGCGCGTGGTAAGCGCCAGCGCACCCGCGGGAGCAGCGCGAAGCGGTGCTGGGGTTGGATGGCACGGCCGGAGAGCTTGGCAGCCGCCATCCGCGGATGCCGTATTTGCTCGTACCTCGCAAGATTTGTTACCACGCGCGACGATTCACGCCCCTATCAAAAATGGCACCGTTCAAATGTAGCGCGGTGTAAGCGTCAGCGCACCCGCAGCGGCGGCCCGGCGCGGGTGCAGCGCGAAGCGGTGCTGGGGTTGGATGGCACGGCCGGAGAGCTTGGCAGCCGCCATCCGCGGATGCCGTATTTGCTCGTACCTCGCAAGATTTGTTACCACGCGCGACGATTCACGCCCCTATCAAAAATGGCACCGTTCAAATGTAGCGCGGTGTAAGCGTTAGCGCACCCGCGGGAGCAGCGCGAAGCGGTGCTGGGGTTGGATGGCACGGCCGCAGCGCAGCATCAGCCCGCCTGCGGTAGTCACCCTTAGACGCTATACACCAATAATTCTGCATCAAAAACCGGAAACGTTTAATTACTGTTAGTTAGAAAATACTAATAAAATAGTTTCGAGCAAATATCTTTCAACTTTAGTCTAATTTTTTATATTTTTTTACTCATTCCGAAACGACATAGGGTATGCAAAAAAGCGCATCAACCGTTTAATACTTGAAAGAGCTGGCCAGCTAACAACGTTTTTAACCCCTATTAAATGGTACTTTTTCATGCCTTATGTTCACGACACGCTGACCCGCTTAAAGCTTAGCAGCCCCGCTCAAGTTGAATTTTACCAAGCCGCCGAAGAAGTGCTGGAATGTCTGCGTCCGCTGTTTGAGCGCCAGCCGCACTATCTTAAACACAGCATCATTGAGCGGATGGTAGAACCCGAGCGCCAGATCATGTTCCGCGTTTGCTGGCTAGATGACTCAGGACAAGTGCGGGTAAATAAAGGCTACCGCATTCAGTTCAACTCAGCGCTTGGCCCGTATAAAGGCGGCTTACGCTTTCACCCAAGCGTAACGGCAGGCACTATCAAGTTTTTAGGTTTTGAACAAATCTTTAAAAACGCCTTAACCGGCTTGCCTATTGGCGGCGGCAAAGGCGGTTCTGACTTTGACCCGAAGGGCAAATCAGACAACGAAATAATGCGTTTCTGCCAGGCCTTCATGTCGGAACTTTACCGTCATATCGGCCCTACTCGCGATGTGCCGGCGGGTGATATCGGCGTTGGCGCGCGCGAAATTGGCTATATGTACGGGCAATACAAACGCCTCACCGGTCGCTATGAAGGCGTATTAACCGGCAAGGGCTTGAACTGGGGCGGCTCTCTGGGCCGCAAAGAAGCCACTGGTTATGGCGCAGTTTACTTCGCGCAAAACATGCTGGCCGACCGTGGCGAAAGCCTTGAAGGTAAAGCCTGCCTGGTATCCGGCGCGGGTAACGTGGCTATCTACACTATTGAAAAGCTTTATGAACTGGGCGCCACCCCCATTACCTGTAGCGACTCTCGCGGCACGATTCACGACCCCAACGGTATCGATCTTGAGCTTCTTAAGCAGCTCAAAGAAGTAAAGCGTGTATCGCTTGAAGAGTACCTAAGCGAACGTCCTGACGCCCACTACATTAGCGCGCGGGATTACCCGCAAGGTGGTCATGCGGTTTGGCACATCAAAGCGGACGCTGCCTTCCCCAGCGCCACGCAAAACGAATTAACCGAGTTCGATGCCATAACGCTACTCGCCAACGGGGTTAACTGTGTAAGTGAAGGCGCCAATATGCCCTCCACTACCGAGGCAGTTGACTGCTTCCTGGCTGCCAAGATTGCCTACGGCCCAGGTAAAGCAGCGAATGCTGGTGGCGTGGCAACTAGTCAGCTGGAAATGGCGCAAAACAGCAGCATGGAACAGTGGCCGCTTGAAAAAGTTGACCAAAAGCTTAAAGAGATAATGGCCAATATTTACCAGCAATGCTCTACTACAGCAGAAGAGTTCGGCGACCCCACCAACCTGGTACTGGGCGCTAATATTGCCGGGTTCAGAAAGGTCGCAGACGCCATGATAGAGCAAGGAGTAATGTAATCGCCTTCCTCTGCTAGATCGCTTACACTGGCAGTGGCGAACAGTCCTCCCTTTTTGGGGAGGGCTGTTTTTATTGATAGGTACAAAAATCGTTTATTTACTGTTTAATTGAAGTACACGATTGATTTCATTGCTTTCTAAGGAGAGTAACCATGGGGCAGCGTCCTCCCATTATTATTAACCGTCTTGATGCAGAACGCTTGCAGCGCTTGATTGATAACGCAAGCGATAAAGAGCTTGCCGTAGCCACGCTGCTCGAGGAAGAGTTAGCCCGTGGGGAAGTGATTGATCCCAAGGATATTCCTGACAATGTGGTCAGCATGAATAGCCAAATTCGCTTCACCGATTTAACCCGCGGGCGTCAAATGGTGCGCACACTGGTTTACCCCCATGCACTAAGCACGGTGGAAGACGGTATCTCAGTGATGGCCCCGATTGGCGCTGGCCTTATCGGCCTTAAAGTAGGCGATATTATCGACTGGCCGCTGCCTAACAATGCTGAAGCACGCCTTCGCATTGATGCCATCTTATGGCAGCCCGAACGCGAACAGCAGTTTCATCGTTAAGCATTTTTTGCCCCTCCTTTCGCGCCTGGCCAGAGTCGTCAGGCGCTGTAGTCGATGCGCCCAAGGTTTCTTTAATACATGCAACGAACGTGTAGTGCGGTGTAAGCGTTAGCGCACCCGCAACGGCGGCCTGACATAAATACAAGCGCCACAAAGATGAAATACTTTCCTCAAAGCATTAATCTTACTTCGCAATATTTATAAATATTTTGAAGGAAGCCAGCAATGGCAACTTATCGACGAGCACATGCCCCCGGCGCTACCTATTTTTTTACAGTGGTAACTCATTCGCGCCAGCCATTGCTCGCCGATCAACTCAATATAAACGCCCTTGGGAGAGCTTTTCGGCGAGTGCGCCACGAACGGCCTTTTGTAATGGACGCATTTGTACTACTTCCCGATCATCTTCACTGCCTCTGGGTTCTGCCGGAAGGTGATACGGATTACTCCTCCCGCTGGAGAGATATCAAAAAATACGCATCCCATGAATTCCAGCGTCCCAATAAAAGCTCAGGCGCTTGGCAACGCGGCTTCTGGGAGCACGTGATCCGTGATGAACACGATTGGCAGCGGCATATGGATTACATTCACTACAACCCCGTAAAACACGGCTGGGCCAAAGCACCGCGCGATTGGGAGTGGTCAAGCTTTCACCAATGCGTAGAGAAAGGTTGGTACGAAAGTGATTGGGGCTCACAACGTATTCCCGACGTTGCCGAAATGAATTGGGAATAGGCACTGGCCTGCCACCAGGCACCGCTTCGCGATGCTCTCGCGGGTGCGCTGACGCTTACGCCGCGCTCCATGTATTTCACATCAGGTTGAAATGTGGCAAGCACCTTTATCGTGCCAAATTGGGAACCGGCAACAACCGTAGCGCGCGGTAACGAATGCGAGGAACGAGCATAAGGCACCCGCGAGAGGCGGCGCCAGCCGCCTAGGCTTTGGCACCCAAACCCGGCACCGCTTCGCGATGCGCCCGCGGGTGCGCTGACGCTTACGCCGCGCTACATGTATTTCGCACCAGGTTGAAATATGGCAAGCACCTTTATCGTGCCAAATTGGGAACCGGCAACAACCGTAGCGCGCGGTAACGAATGCGAGGAACGAGCATAAGGCACCCGCGAGAGGTGGCGCCAGCCGCCTAGGCTTTGGCACTCAACCCCAGCACCGCTTCGCGCTGCTCCCGCGGGTGCGCTGACGCTTACGCCGCGCTACATGTATTTCGCACCAGGTTGAAATGTGGCAAGCACCTTTATCGTGCCAAATTGGGAACCGGCAACAACGTAGCGCGCGGTAACGAATGCGAGGAACGAGCATAAGGCACCCGCGAGAGGCGGCGCCAGCCGCCTAGGCTTTGGCACCCAAACCCGGCACCGCT
>NZ_JABUZA010000060.1 GCF_014897985.1 Halomonas colorata | reverse complement strand
CCGCCATCGCCAGAGCCACAAAAAAGGGATCCTCAGATGAGAATCCCTTTATGATCAAAAACTATGGGACAGCAATGCCCTTCGGGGTGCTTTTTTATTGCCTGGCATTTGTTGACTCAAGGACGATCGGCCGCTTGCTGAGGCTTTTTTATCTAGAGCGGCTAAGCTTGGCCTCATGCGGTGAAGCTTGCTGCCCCAGGCGCTTAAAGCCGAACCACAGCAGGACAGGAGCGCCTGCGAGTATGTAAAGGTGATACGACACCAGCCGCCAGATCAATACCGCCGCACCTATTTGAGCCGTCGTTAAAAAAGGCATTAACAACGCGCTAACGCCTACCTCGGCAGTGCCCGCACCGCCTGGCAGAAAGCTGAACTGGCTAGCAGCCATACCCAGCATCTGAGTAAAGAATGTCCAGAGCCAATCGATATTGCCGCCCACGCCGATCACCGCCAAATACAGCAGACTGTAACGAGCGCACCAGTGCATTATCGTGAGTACCCATACGGCCCCCAGTATCCGTTTAGGAAGTTTGAGCGTACGTAAAAATGCCTGGCGACAACGTAGCGAACGACGAAGCAGCGTGCGCTGCCAAGTGCGCCTAAAAAAACGGCTATCGGTAAATATGCCAAGCCGCCAGCGCGGAAATGTCCACAGACACAGTGATACCAGCACGATAACCGTGAGTAGCCCCAATAAGGACCACTGAATTAAGGTCTGATAGGGCCAACCGGTATCGACGGATAGGGTATAAGCTGCCAGGCCACTCAATAAGCTGATGAAAAATAGCGAGTCGAACCCCTGGTCGATCAAAAATACACCGGCCCCTTTCGCGGGCGACAGGTCGCGCCGGGCAAGAAGTGTGAGCAAAACCGCAGGCCCTCCGCTTCCTCCAGGCGTTGCGCAAAGTGCACACTTGGTGGCTAGTTCAATACCTAAAGCGCTACGTTGATTCATGGGGCCTGCACGCCCATTCAATAAAAGGCGCAGCCTTAAGGCATTCAAATTCCAGCACAGCACGGCTAACGCCAGCATGCCCAGAAAAATTGAGAAAGGAAACGCTGCCAGCTCGCTCCAGGCGGCATCCCCGCCTATCCAATGGGTGAGCAGTAACGGCGCTGACAACGCCAAGGTAATGAAAAGTAGATGAAGCAACCACTTGGACTGAATAAGGTGTTTAACCGTTTTTGGCATGAAGTTGCTGCGTTTCGGGTTGATGGAGCGCCTGATAATGCTTTAAAAGATCAAGAATAACCTTATCCCAGTTAAAGTGGCGTTCAACATGGCGGCGAGCATAGCGCCCACTGGCCGCGATATCGCGGTTAAAAAGTGCGTGGCAGGCGTCCGCCATTTCATCAGGGTCAAGGGGCTTGCAAAGAACACCTCCCCCCAACGGCACGTTTTCAGCCAAGGCGCCGATATTGGCAGCGATAACCGGTAGGCCGCATGCCATTGCCTCTTGGGCGACCAGCCCAAACGTTTCCCGGGTGCCTGCATGAAGCAGTGCGTCGCTACTGGCTAATGCTGTGGCAACTTCATGAGCATTACAACAGCGATCCACCACCGATACATTGCTGGGAACCTGGCGCGGCATGCCTGGCCCGATTAACAAAAGATGGTACTGACTACCCAGCTTGCGCATAGTGGCAAGCAACACATCAATATTTTTTTCGCGTGAATAACGCCCAACGAATATCAGCAGGCGCTTATCAGGAGCAATACCCAGCGTACTGCGTAGATGCGGATCACGGGCGCCGGGATGGAAACGTTCAAGATCAACGCCCAGCGGCTGCACGCGTACATTAGGCACACCCCATTCGAGTAACCGATCAGCTATCGTTTGAGATGGGGCTAAAACACTATCGAAGCGCGAGTAGAGATCCACGACGTAGCGCTCAAGACGCTTGCAGACCCGGTTACCGAAACGGTCGCCCATCAGGCGCGGCAGATCAGAATGATAGAAGCCGGATACCGGCACCCCCAGCTTTTGGCCAGCGGAAAGAGCTGCCCAAGCCGTCACATAGGGGTCACCCGCTTCGATCATATCCGGGTTTAGCTCTATCAATCGTTGCCGCCAAGGCGTGCTGCGCACTGGAAAACGATAGCCCTGACCTAACGGCAACCGTAGCGCGGGCAGGGTATGCAGATCGCCGAGGCTATCGCGCTCGGCGCCAGGCACAAGCAAGCTCGCACGAAAGTCGGGATAGCGACTCATAACGCGATGCTTGGCCTGTAAATAAGTGCGGACACCGCCGCTGGCGGGCGCATGAAACATGGTCACATCGGCAATATGCAAAGCAACCTCCGAGCCATCAAAGTGTCATCGGTTTATCATAATGCAGAGATAAGTCAGTTATACGACAGTTATCGCCAGCTGGCCAGTTTGGCCCGCTCAGAGTATCCGAGTGTTCAGTACTTACCTGCGTTTTTGGCCTGTTAAGTCCCCTTGTTCTGGTAATGTCCGGGGGATTCCCATCTTTGTTAAAACTTCTGGGTATTCACTCTTATCCTGGTCTGCCGTCTTGACTATAACAACGCATAATCTACTCTACCATCCATATGGATGGTAAATGGATTCCATAAGGATGTTTTTTTAGCCTTTATTCTGCATTGCGGTAAGGCCACTGAGGAAGTAAATATGAGCGTGCATGAATTACGCCGTAAGCCTGGCGACTCCAGCGAAAAGATCACGATTAATGTGGGAGTCATCGATCTGGGGCAGATCGACCTGCTGGTTCAGGAAGGGTTTTACTCCAACCGAACCGATTTGATTCGTACGGCTATCCGTAATCAGTTGGCAACCCATGCCGAGGTGGTCAAAGAAACCGTGTCGCGTAAATCTTTCGTGCTCGGGCTGGAGCACTACAGTCGCTCGGATTTAGAAGCCGTTCAGGCGGCGGGCGAGATGCTGCAGATTCAGGTGCTGGGCATGGCCAGCATTGCAAACGACGTTACCCCCGAGCTCGCTGCCGCCACCATTGAATCGGTGGTCGTGTTGGGCGCCTTAAATGCCAGTGCCGCAGTGAAGGCTGCGTTGGCAGACCGCATTCACTGAATTCTTGATGAGGGCATTGATAATGATCGACGCCACTGTGACCCAACGAATGCAAGAAGCGACGCGGCTTACCCGCGCTGGAAAATTGAAGGAGGCCATGGCGCTGCTTCAGGGCGACGGGGATGGCTTCAAACGTCAGCAGGCACCCATAGCCTCTTCTCAGCCCGGTAATGTGTATGAAAGTACCTGCCAGTGTGTGGAAGAAGAAGTTTCAAGCGTTAAACCTGAGGCAGAATCTTCCCCCTTTGGACGTACCCGTACCCAAGAGGCACCTGACTGGCGCAGCAAATGGACTAGCTTTCAAGGCATGGCGCAGCCTGGTCATACGCCTGGTCGTTCTGAAGAAGCAAAGCCCGGAGCTTTTACCGCAGGCAGTTTCAGCAATCGAGTGGGCACGCGGGATTACAAAATTTTTCTGCCGAGTAGCTATCACGGGCAGGCGATGCCGCTGGTGGTCATGCTGCATGGCTGTACCCAGAACCCGGATGACTTCGCGGCAGGAACCCAGATGAATCAACTGGCCGAAGAGCAGGTGTTTTGCGTGCTTTATCCGGCCCAGCCGATAAGTGCCAACAGCTCCAGATGTTGGAACTGGTTCAAGGCGAGCGATCAACAGCGCGACGGCGGTGAGCCCGAGGTGCTGGCGGGCATGACGCGCGAGATACTCGATACCCATAAGCTTGACGCTACGCGGGTATACGTCGCCGGGCTCTCCGCCGGCGGCGCCATGGCTACAACCTTGGCGATGACCTATCCGGAACTTTTCGCCGCCGTAGGTGTGCACTCCGGGCTGCCTCATGGCGTGGCCAAGAGCCTGCCCGACGCGCTGGCCGCCATGCAGGGCGGCGCACCCGGAGCAAAAGGGCAGGGGCGTCATCCGGCATCCAGCGTGCCGGCGATCATCTTTCACGGTGATCGCGACACCACCGTTCACCTGAGCAATGCCGAACGCGTAGCGGCGCAGTACGCCATCACACAGGGCAAAGGGGATGTTGATGCAGGACGGGCGGCGGGCGGCCATGGCTACACGCGCACGGTCTATCGCGACGCCATGGGTGAGGCGCGTCTGGAGCAGTGGCGCATTCACGGTGCTGGCCACGCCTGGGCCGGGGGTAGCTCTCTAGGAAGTTACACTGACCCCAAAGGGCCGGATGCTTCCAAGGAGATGTTGCGCTTTTTCATGCAGCACCATCATTAAAAGCATCATCAAAAATAAGAAAGCCATCAAAAAAACGGCGGCGCCCCAGGGCGCCGCCGTTCTATTTGCCTGCCTTGCCAGCTTACTCGGCGGGCTTGGCTACCAGAGAGCGGGTCTCTTCGCGCGCTTCCACCAAGGCGACGCGCAGGCTATCGCCGAGCTTGTAGCGTTCTTCGCCTTCGATCTGAATGCGGCCTTCTTTGTCGTCGATCACGACTTTGTCGCGATCGCTGTGCATCAAGGGCGCTGGAACGAACGCGGTGGCACCATTCGCTAACAGGCGTACGCGCATACCGCCACGGTTGATCGCCATTATATCGGCATCAAACGTGTCCTGGTTCTGCGCGGCCGGGGTCAAAAAGCGCACGTAGAGCCAGTCTTTTACATCACGCTCGGCCATACGGTTCAAGCGGCGACGTTCGGTGAGCTGCTCGGTGAGCTGTTGGCTCGCTTCCGCCGGTGCCTGCTCGCTTTTTAGCACACGCTTGATCAAGCGGTGGTTGACCATATCGCCGTACTTACGAATCGGCGAGGTCCAGGTAGCGTAGGCGGGTAACCCAAGGCCAAAGTGCGGCCCCGGCTGAGCGGACATGCTGGTAAAGCTCTGGAAACGGCGCAGACGGGCATCCAGCCAGGCATCGTCACGGCTCTCAAGCGCGCGCTTGAGCTCTTTATAATGGGCAAGCTCGGTCAGCGCTTCGCGATCAACGGCGATTTCCTGAGTGGCCAGGAACTCTTGCGCCGCTTCGGCTTTTTCCGGTTCAAACGCACGATGCACGTTAAAGATACCGTGACCGATATGGCTTGCCAGGAAGTCCGCACAGCAGGCGTTGGCCGCAATCATCGACTCTTCGATCATGCGGTTGGCAATACGCCGCTCTTCGGTATTAATGGCCAGGACATTGCCTGCCGCATCCAGCTCGAATACGTAATCCGGGCGGTCTTTGAACACCAGAGCGTGCTCGTTACGCCATGCGGTACGCGCTTCGGTCATGTCGCGTAGCGCGGTCAGCTGCTCGGCAATGTTGTCGGCAGGTGTCCAGTCGCCTTGACCTTCAATCCAGTCGGAAACGCGGTCATACACAAGTTTGGCGTGGGACTTAACATTGGCTGCGAAGAAGCGGTAGTCGCCCAGGCTGCCGTCGGCATTGATATTCAGCGTACAGGCCAGTGCCGGGCGCTCTTTGTCTTCCCAGAGCGAGCACAGGTCGTCGGCCAGTTGCTCGGGCAGCATAGTGACGTTCTGGCCCGGCAGGTAAACTGTAAACGCGCGGGTGCGGGCTTCCAGGTCCGCCGCATGGCCTTCTTCCACATAGGCCGTGGGGTCGGCAATCGCGACGCTCATCTGCCAGCCGCCTTCCGCGCGGGCACTTATGTGCAGCGCGTCATCCATATCACGGGTTTTTTCACCGTCGATAGTGAAGAAAGGCTGTTGGGTAAGGTCTTCGCGAGTCAGGCCTTCATCGTGCAGTGGCCATTCGGTGCCAGCATCGGGGCAGTCCTGTTCCAGCGCGTGACGTGCAAGGGTCACACGCCACGGCACGGCAGGATCATCTGCCTTGGCGACCAATTCGTCGATCTGAGCAAAAAAGCCGCGGTCGTTTTCTTTGAGCGGGTGGCGGACCAGACGGGCAACGACCCAATCGCCATCGGCAATGCTGGCTTCGTCCAGGCTGTTCTTGATCCGTGACTTGAGCACATTGCGGATAGAGGGGTGGTCGGGTACCACGGCCAAACGGTCTTCGCGCTTTTGCACGCGAGCCACAAAGCGGTCAAGACCCGCCTCGATCAGCTTTTCAGGCTCGACCGACTTTTTGTCACCGTTTTCGTGGATCACCGCTTCCACACGGTCACCGTGAATCACCTGCTTCATCGCGGGGGGCGGTACGAAGTAGGATTCACCGTTGTCGGTTTCGAGAAAGCCAAAGCCCTTCTCGGTAGCTTTAATCACCCCTTCGGCGCGTGGGGTGGTATCACGGATTTGTTGCTTGAGCTGAGCAAGCATAGAATTATTCTGAAGCATGAGGTCAATCAGTTGGCAAGAGTAGCTTGCCACTATACGGATTCCCGAAGGCTGCGCCAATTATCCGCCGTGGAAGTTGATATTGGTTATTCACGATCAGCGCTTTACAGCGCCTGAGAGAGATCGGTTAAGCTAGCGTTTCATTGATAGGGAGTATGCTATGACACCGCGGCTGATTGTTTCTGACCTGGATGGCACGCTGTTGGGACGCGACCATCGCTTACACCCAGATACCATCGACGTATTGAGAACGCTGGTGGGCCAGGGCCACCATCTGGTGCTAGCGTCAGGCAGGCACTATGCCGATATGCGTGTTTTCAGAGATCAGCTCAATGTGCCTATTCACCTGATCAGCAGCAACGGTGCCTATACTCATGACCCTGAGGATCAGCTGCTGGATGCCCATCATGTCGCTCCTCAGCAGGCTGCCGCACTGATTCGATTACCGCGCCCGGACAGCGTTCGCCTGAGCCTTTATCTGGACGATGCCTGGTATATTGATGCGGAATCGCCCAGCCACCTGAAAATGCATGCCGCGACTGGCTTTGTTTACCAGGTCGTCCCGCCTGACCAAATGCCCACCGAAGGCATTGGCAAGATACTTTACGGCGGAGCCCCTGAAGAACTTATCAAGATCGAAACGCTGATTCGTGAGAGCTGCGACGACTCACTGCATGTCACCTACTCGACAAGTGATTCGCTGGAAATCATGGCCGGAGGTGTCAACAAAGGCGTGGCGCTTTCAGCACTGCTCAAGCGGATTTCCATCGCGCCTGAAAACTGCTTAGCCTTCGGTGATAACCTGAATGATGTCGAGATGCTGAGCCTGGTGGGCGAGCCGCACTTTATGATCAATTCGCATCCGGAAATGGCGGGCAGGTTAAGTGTTGCGCGACAGATTGGCCATCATGGTGAAGCAGCGGTAGCCGTGCTGCTGCGCGAGCGGTTTGGACTATAAAACAGCGTTTATCATCCCGAACTTTGTAGCGCTAGTGGTAGGGCGGACATTCTGAATTATGGAAGGGGCTCTCTCTGGCTTCCGTCACGACGTCTGAACTCTGCGGCGAGTCGATCGGCTCTTAACGTCTGCATAACAGTGCTTATCTGTTTTTATTTTTATACAGTATTGTTAGCGCTAGCACTCGATTTTCTTTTGCGGGATATGAACTGTTATGCAAAAAAAGAAGCTCACTATCTCTCCTGAATGGGTCTTTCGAACTGATGATGGTGAATTGTTTGAACCGCGGCTTTTCCGTCTGCTGGAAAGTATCCGGGATACCGGTAAGTTAACCATGGCTGCAGCGGACGCCAATATTTCCTATCGACATGCTTGGAATCTTCTTAACCGAGCCGCTGATTTTTTTGGTTTACCGCTAGTAGTGATGCGTAAAGGCCACGGCAGTCAATTATCACCGCTAGGTGAAAAGTTGCTATGGGCAATCCATCGGGTCAAAGCTCGTCTAGGGCCGCAAATTGACAGCATGGCATCTGAATTGAACGAACAGATTCAGCAGTTGCTGACGGGGGCTCATCCGGTTTTACGTCTACACGCTAGCCACGGTTATGCGGTCGCACTGTTGCCAGAGTTTTCGGATCAAGTTGAAATCAACTTGCAATACCGTAACCCGGCAGAAGCCTTATCGGCTCTCAATCGAGGCGAGTGCGATCTGGCAGGCTTTCACTTTCCCACCAGCCCCAACCGCGCACGAGAAATTTTAAATCACTATCAGCATCACTTGGATGGTCGTCCTTTTCGCCTTATTCGATTTGTTATTCGGCGAGAAGGGCTGATGATGCGTAAGGATTCGCCGGTAAAGGTCAGTACGCTGCACGAACTGGCCGATGCCAAACTGCGTTTTATCGGTCGGGATCGTCACTCAGGGACGCGTATCCTGTTTAATTTACTGCTGCGTGAAGCCGGGCTGCCTGAAGACTGTATTAACCGCTCACCACAACAGGAGTTTACTCATACAGCTGTTGCCGCCTTTGTGGCAGCGGGAATGGCTGATATTGGCTTTGGCGTAGCCACTGCAGCTCATCAGTTCGATCTCGACTTTAAAGAGTTGGCCTGTGAGCATTACTTATTGCTTTGTCGTGAGGACGATCTTGAGCGGGGCAAGCTTTCTCACCTGCTGGAACTGATGCGTTCGCCAGAATTTATTAGCCGTATTGAGGGATTGCCCGGCTATGAGACGGACCAAACTGGGCAAATTATTACTTTTGAAGAACTCCTCGCCGAAGATAGTTGAAGCATACCAATCGCGCAGCCAAGGCAAAGTTATCCGCCTTGGCTGCGCCCATCGTTAGTGTGAGCCGCCCAAGGCAAATATCCTGGGCGGCAGTTTCAAATGGATTGTGTTTTAAAACAAGGCAGCGGCCTTGGCCAGTGCGATATAAAGGCCAATCAAAAACGGCACTCCCACCGCCAGCCATGCCAAAACGCCGGTAATGCCAAAGGCGCCGCGTGCTGCCGTCTGGGCGTTGTTGGAAACGCCAGTATCGTGCTGCAGCGCGCGTTCATGGGCAAGCTCTGCTTCAGTCATTTGTAAAGATGAGTCCACGGGTTTGATCAGGCTGTTACAAATGAGGCCCAGCAGCAGCAGGCCAGCCATAATATAAAGCGTGCGATCATATACCAGCGCCGGTGCAATGCCGGCTGCTAATTGCGCTTCACGGATCAGCGCAATAACCACCGGCCCAATTAACCCGGCCGCTGTCCAGGCGGTCAGTAATCGACCATGGATGGCACCTACCATTTGAGTGCCGAAGATATCCGCGAGGTAGGCTGGCACTGTGGCGAATCCGCCGCCGTACATGCTCAAGATTAAGCAGATAGAAATTACAAACATTGCCGCTAAGCCCATGTGGCCCCAGGTCGGCAGCAGGCAGTAGGTAATGATGCCGAGTACAAAGAATATGTAGTAGGTGTTCTTACGACCGAGCTTATCTGAAAGTGACGCCCAGAATAGTCGGCCTACACTGTTAAACAGGCTGATTAGCCCTACCAAGCCCGCAGCGGCGGCGGCGATGGCTGTTTGCTGGGCCGCCGTCATTGCTGCACCGGTATCTTCCAATCCCAGGAGAGCGCCGCCAAAAACATCCTGGAGCATTGGGCTAGCCATGGAAATAACCGCAATGCCAGCCGTTACGTTTAGAAAAAGTACGCTCCAAATTAACCAAAATTGCTTGGTTTTCCAGGCCTTGTTGAGATGTACATGACCCTGTGTGATCATCGCGTTAGCTTTCTGTGAGCTAGAGGGCTCCCAGCCCTGTGGTTTCCAACCGTTGGGCGGAACGCGAAAGCCTAGCGCGCCAGCACTCATAACAATAAAGTAGATCATACCCATTACAATCAGCGTTTCAGCGACACCTGTGCCGCCTCCCGCTGAGAAATGGTCCATTAGCCATACTGCTAATGGGGCGCCCACCATGGCACCACCACCATATCCCATGATAGCAAATCCGGTTGCCATGCCTCGGCGGTCTGGGAACCACTTGATCAGCGTTGAGACCGGCGTAATGTAGCCAAGCCCCTGGCCTATCCCACCTAGAACGCCGCAGCCCAGATACAGCAGCCATAGTTGATGAGTCATCACGCCGACGCCGCCAAGCACCATGCCGCCACCCCAGCAAAGCGCCGCAATAGCCCCCGCCTTACGCGGGCCAGCATGCTCCAGCCATGCGCCCCAAAGAGCGGCTGAAATACCTAACATGGCGATAAAGATACCGAAAGTATAGGTAACGTGACTAACTGCCCAGTTACATGACGTGCTGGTAAGTGCCTGTAATAAGCCGATGTCGCCACAACTAGCGGCAACCTCTGAGGCTGGGATAAGCGTAGCCATGGGGAGCCAAAACACCGAAAACCCATACGCCATACCAATACACAAATGAATCGCCAGTGCGGCGGTAGGTACCAGCCAGCGATTAAAGTTTGGCCCGGCTATGGTGTTTTCTCGATCGAAGAAGCCTGCATGTCGTTCAAGCGCTATAGATTCGCTCATAGTTAAACTCTCTATTTGTTGTTGTAGACGTGCGCAATATTGATTATGAAAAAATATGCTTATTAAGATCGTTTGTGTAAGTTATTTTTAAGCTAAATAGTTAACTAGAATGAGCTCGATGTAGCAACTATTCAAAAGTAATAAGAATTTTTTTTCTTATTTAAAGCGTGAGAGCGTCAGCGCTTTGTGGGCGCAACGTGTTTCCATTGAAGTATCAAGATGGTTTTTTTATTCAAGAGTCAGTTGATTGACGAGCTAGCTGGCGATTGGATATTGCCCCAGCGATGGCAGGTTCTACCATCAGCCGAGGGGTTATTATAGTCACCGCTAGTGCCGATAAGGCTGATTGAGCATTCGGTTTTGGAGCAGAGAGTGATGGCTATCTAATCAAAGGGTTTTAAGCCTCGCGAGTATTGGAGGCGGGTTCTTTGTCCAGGCGTTTGATTTGTCGCCACAAGTCCTGACGTAAATCGGCTAGTTTAGGCTGCTCTTCAGGCGTAAACGCCACCGGGCGACACAGCCGCTGGGCGCGTAAACCCAGACGTGCACTCAGTAACCCGGTGGCAAGCCCCTGGCCCGCTCGGGCCGAAAGCCGGCTGGCTAAATGTAGCGAAAGCATATCCATACTGGCATCAGTGGCAAGCTCACTGGCGCCAGCAAAGGCCATATTGCGCAGCACGTTGCGGAAAAGACGCAGGCGGCTGGCATAGCCAAGCTCGAGCCCGTAGAGGCGGCATAGCCTATCTACCATGACCAGGCTGCGCCAAGCCACCAGCGCCATGTCAACCAGCGTCAGCGGGCTAATCGCCACCATGATCGCGGTTTCTCCCGACATTCGGGTAACCAGGCGCTGGGCTTCACGGTCGCGTGGCGCTAACAAATGATGGCGCAGCAGCATTTGAATTTCTTCACCGTCATGGTGCGGCTGGCAGGCGCGTTGAAAGGCCTGCCAGTGCGGGTCGTCGTCTGAAAGTTTGAGCTGTTGACGCAGCTGCTCAGCCATTTTTCTGGCTTGGCGGGGCGAGCCTTGGGGCAGTTCAGCCAGGTCGCTGCGCAGCCGGTCGTGGCGCTTTAAACGGCTGAGCCGACCGAGTTCTTTGAGTACTGAGATGCCGCCAATACCAATCAGGCTTACACCAAACAGCTGCCACGCCATGGCCATCCACTGGGATTGGGAAAGCGCCTCGGGAATGCCGGTGACTAACTCGATAGTGCCAAGCGTTGCACCACCCGCCAAGGCAAACATCAACCCCCAGCGTCGCTTGCGCGGCGCTCCCAGGCTAGTCTCCGGTAGGGCCTGCTCCTCGGCTGCGGTGATTAGCGGCTGGTGGGTGTCGGTTGCTTCAAAACGCTGGTGTTGGCGCAGGCTGGGTTCCTGTTCGACAACGTCGTCAGGCGTATCATTGAGGCGGAAGTTGCGCCGTGGCTGAGGGTCGGTCATACGAGTTTATCTCCAATCAGCCAATCAATGGCGGCATCCATACGAATGTGGGTTAACGCATCCGAGGTGGCGGGCATGGGGCGAAAGCTGGGAAAGTCGAATCCCTGATGTTTCCAGAAATCGGCATTGGGTAAGCGGTTCGGCACGTCGCCGGGGTAAACCAGCGCCTCTTCGCCTTCAAGCGTTGTGCCGCGCAAGGCGGCGGAGCGCTTACCATCGTGCAGTACCTCGCGCGCCTCGGTGGCGCGGATGGCAGCAATCGATAGCGCTTTTACCGGCACGTTGGCAAAGCGCAGGTCTTTAAGCGGCTCGGCCAACAGCGCTTCGAGTAGCTGAACCACGTTGCCATGCTGTTCCGGGGTGACGTGGTCTGCTTTCGTGGCCGCAATCGCCAAACGATCAATCTTAGGCGCGAACAGCCGCGACAGTAGGCTGCGTTTGCCGTAATCAAAACTTTGCATCAGTTGGCGCAGCGCACGGGATAGATCCTCAAACCGCTCGGGCCCGGCATTGAGCGCGCCAAGCACATCGACCAGGACAATCTGGCGGTCAAAGCGACGAAAGTGGTCGCGGTAGAAAGGCCGTACCACTTGCTGCTGGTAGTAGCGAAAACGTGCCGCCAGCGTGGCATAAAGGCTGCTGTCAGGCAGGCTGTCGAGCATCTCTTTGGAAGAATCAAGATGAGGCAGCGGAAAAAACTGCAGTACCGGTGCTCCATCAAGCTCACCAGGGAGTAAAAATCGCCCTGGCTGAAGGTCTGAAAAGCCCGCCTGCTTGGCACGGCGCAGCCCCTGGGCGTAAGCTTCAGCCAAGTGGGCAAGCTGCGCTTCGTCGGCTTCAGACGCTGGGTCCAGCGATTTAACAGCGTCTAGCCATTCGCTAAACAGGGCGCGCCGTTGTTCACCTTCCAGCAGAGGCTGGGCGTGGCACCAGCTATAAAAATCGTGCTGAAGCAGCGGTAAATCGAGCAGCCACTCGCCTGGGTAGTCGAACAGATCCAACGTCAAGTGGGCGATGTCCGGTGCAAACCAGCCGGTTTGGGCCGGGCGGTAGCGCAGTTGCAGGCGCAATTCGCTGATGCCGCGCGTAGGCTCCGGCCAGCGTGGCGGCGTATCGCGCAGCGCTGCCATACCGGGGTCATAGGGAAAGCGTGGAATGCCCAAGTCCGGTTGGTTGAGCCGCTGCGCGCCTAGCAAGCGGCCTTCACGTGCCGCGGGCAAAAGATCCAGTTGCGCTTCCACGCCTGCGTGGCGCAGCTGGTTCACCAGCGACGTTAAAAACGCCGTTTTGCCCGCTTGCGATAGCCCCGTTACTGCTAAGCGCAGCTGACGATCCCGGCCTCGCTCCAGTAGATTACTCAGTTCGCGGCTTAACGGCTGGCGCATCTGGCATTCCCTTTATCTGATTTTTAAGCCGTAAAGCGGCTTGCCTAGTGAACAGCATAGCGAAAGGTTAATGAACCGTTCATTAACCGCGGCTAAGCGTGGTCCCCAACAGGTGCTGCGCGCCAGGCACCAGCCATACCGGATCAAGGCGCGTATTGGCTGATTCAATGCACACAAAATGGCGTGCTGCATCGGCTGGGGTGTCGCTGGGAAGTTCGGTATTAGGGTGCCACACGACCGTTGAGTCGCTTGACTGTTTGGCAACGCGCAGGCTGCGTACGCCATCATTAAGCATCACCGCTTCATTACTGTGATAAATCCGGTCGATGGCGCCGTGGATGGCAAGCGTACCTTGCTGTTCGGATTCGGCAAAGTCACGCAGTTTATCCAAGTAGCGTGCCCCTGCAAGTCCTTCCAGTCGACAGGCGTGAATGTCATTGACAGCTAAATAGGTATGCAGCGCGCCGCTGGTTTTTACCGGCGCATCGCCGATGTTTTCACTGATAAGCTCAACGTTTAGGCGCTGCGCATTAGCCTGAATGACCACGCGCGCGGTGAGCTGGCTATGTAAGGATTGCGCTGGGGAAAGGTGCACTTCAATGCCTTCAGCGTGCTCATCGACGGCGTCCAGCCGCCAAGCCGCCTGACGCGCCAGGCCATGGAACGGGCCATTGCGATCAGGGCTTTCATCAGCATAACGTTCGTCGGCAAACCAGGGCCAGCATAGTGGGATGCCGCCACGTATCACGTCTGGCAAGGGCTGCGGTGTTGGGGTTATCCACAGCCAGCCGGTATCATTGGCGGGGCGAAAATGCAGCACCTGAGCGCCTTGCAGGCTGATCGCCAGTTCACCCCAGGGCATATTGAAAAGCGCGACATCACGCCCTTCCCAGTTAGCCGTTTGCTGGCCTTCTACATGGGCAATGAGGTTAACGAGGGAATCAGGGGTCATCGGCGTTCCTTAAAAGGGTTTGTATCAAAAGGGTTTGCATCAAAGTAGGCAGAATTGTCGCGCTGTGTGCTATGGTAGGACAAGCAAGACTTGTAGGTAAAACACGTACGTAAAACCCTGGTAAGTGGATATCAAGGAGGCACTATGGGCTTTATTGCTTGGTTAATCATTGGTGGTTTAGCTGGCTGGATCGCTGGCAACATCATGCGCGGCGGCGGTTTCGGCATTTTAGGAAACATTGGCGTAGGTATTGTCGGTGCTGTGCTCGGCGGCTTTATGTTTAGTTTGTTAGGTCTGCAGGCGGGCGGTTTTATTGGCTCATTGGTCACCGCGACGGTAGGGGCGGTGGTGCTGCTTTGGGTTATTAGTAAGGTTAGAAAAGCTTAGCATCGACTAGCTTACATGGTTATTGCTGCCCGGCCCTGTGCCGGGCAGCGTCGTTTTAGGCCACTAAGTTTTAGACCAATAGGTTTTACGACAATAGATAGGTTTAGCTATCGGTCTTGGCACCACTTTCCGTTACACTAAGGCGCTTTGTTCTAGCGCATTGCTGGTAGATTTTTGCTTTCGAGGTGTCTCTTGGTCGACGCGTTAAACGCCTGGTGGGCCCAACAGCTGGTGCTCTGTGATTGGGCATTTACCCCGCATCCGCTTTCGGTGGATACGCAAGCGGCAGAGCAGCGCTTGCTGCAATTGGGTATTACCAGCCGTAATGAGCTGGCGGAACAGCTCTTTCATGCGTTAGGCGCCTCGACAGGGCAGGCCGACCGCTTGCTGGGTGCCCTGGAATGGTCGGCGCTGGCCGGTGCGGCAGGCTGGCTTGAGGCCGGTCAGGCACGAACGTGGGCGCACCATGTCATACGCCGCATTACCTCTGACTACAGCGATTTACGCGCCTGGCTTTCAGAGCTGCGCCGCGTGTTGGGAGCCAACGGGTGGGAAATAGGCGCCGACGATCGTTTTATCGATGCCTGTCAGGCGCTTTCTGCCCTTGAAAACGAAGGTGAAGGTATCACCTGGGAAATGCTTGAGCAGGCGCTGGCACAGCTGCCGGCACCGGCCTCGGTATGGCCTACAGCCCCTGAAGCCCAGGTATGGCGCTTAGGCGCGCTGTTTCGCCCGGTGATCAGCTATCCGGCAAGCCAGACCGACTGGCCTGATGCCAGCCAGTGGCTTGAGCGCATTTGGCAGATCAATGACCGAGAACAGCTGTTGGAAGTGGCGCTGTGGCTAAGCGCGCAGGGTGAACGTCAGCGCTGGGACATTGAGGCCCGTGAACTGCTGGCGATGGATAATGCCCAGCGTCTTGCCTGGCAGCACGATGAAATCGAAGACTCCCCTTACGCTGGCGTACTCAATGCATTTGTAAGCCAGGGCGAGCCGCTCGAATGGGCCGCGTGGGACTGGCTGCGGCTGGTGGAAATTGCCTGGGCGGGCGCCTGCTGCGGCTGGCTCACCCAGGCAGAGGCGGATGACCTAGCGTGCCATGCGGCAGACCTTATCGGCCATCGTTACCATGACTGGCACGCCATACTAAAAGCCTATATGCGCGGGCAAAGCCTCTTTGAAGGCGTTGATCGACGCAATATGACGCCCAATGCGCACCACGTGCTGTTGATCAACGCCCCGCATAGCCCGTGGAAGCGGCCACCCACGACGCTGCTTAACGACTCGACTCGCCAAGCCTCTCAGCAGCGCATTAAACAGTGGCGCAATACGCCCCATCACTGGCTGTTGGCGCTTGCAGGGGTACGCGAACCTGATGTCATGCTGCGCCAGCTAAATCCAGGCGCCCCTATCGATGAGCAGCGCCGCGCTGACGCTGCACTTTATCTACAGGAATCGCTTGGCTTGCATGCCGATGAAGGACCGCAGGTATTGGCTCGCTATTGGCTGCCTGCCCAGGCCCACCACCTTAATCAGTTAGCAGCCGATGCGGTGCATGGCGTATGGCCACCTTCGCAAACGCTGTTTGGCCAGCCCACGCCGGATGAGCTGAAACAGCGTAATGCCGTAAAAGGCGTTAGCCGCCATGCGGCGACCATCCATATGGCGGAAAAATTCGCCTTTTACCTGCATATGGCTTTGGATAGCGATCTGTTTGAGCGCGAGCCGCTGTTTGCTTATGCCAGCGCGCTGCGCAGCTGCCTGTGCCGCTTTTACCCCAATCCCAAGCGGCTGCTGGAAGCTTGGTTTGCCTGGGAAAGTTGCCTGCCCGAGCCTGAGCACGACTCGTTGATCAATGAAATCGCCTGGCATCTGGATGACCCGGGCAGCCTGTTTTACTGGCTTGACTGGCAGCACGATGCCTGGTGTGAGCCTGGTGGGCGGCCTACCTTGACGCACTTTACCGCCATGTCGCTGGTTGGGCCGCTTAATAGCGCCGTCTGGTGCGAGCCCCAGCTTGAAAGTCCGCGCGAGTGTGACGATATTCGCGAATGGGTAGAGAGCCACTATCACCTGACCAGCGCCGCCGATATGCAGGAGTTCTTAACGTTGATGCTCGATGCTGGCGATCGTCAGGAGTACCAGATCAACTACGCGCCTTACACGCTGAACCCGGAGCGCCTAAAAGCTGAAATTGCCATTTTAGAATCGGGTGACTGCGCTGAGGAAGAGCGTCATCACCTGCTGCGCTTACGCCGCGTGCAGGGAAATGAAGATCACTGTAATGATGTCGACATGGCCGCGTGGGATATTGCTCAGCTGGTCGATCTGGCCATTGCTGCCCGGCAGCTTGGTTGGTTGGAAAGTCAGGCATTTGCTGAGGTATTGGACCGCGCGTATCAGTTAGCCGCTGACCACTATGCTGGCTGGCAAGAGTATGCCGCGGGTATGTATGCTGGGTTTTCATTTTTTATGGGCGAAACGCCGGAACGCGAGAGCTTTTTAGCGGGATTTCGTCAAGCAATGGTGGCCTGGGTTTGTGGGGCACCGATTCTGGCTGGACCCTGGGCCAGCCTCGATTTTCCGGGCAATAAGCCGCGTCATTTTGCGCCACTTCACATCGACACCTTACCGGGTGATCAGAGAACACTACATTGAGGCTCGCCAAGCATGTACGACCTAGCTTATAGTCTATCGCGTGTTATTACTTATACCCTTTCCATAATAGTACGAGGTTAATCGCATGGTTGCGTTGCCACACCCCGCTGTGACCGCTGTCCGTGTTGTAAGTGTTTGTGTTGTCGTTGCCTTTCTTTCGGGTTGTGCAGGCTCCTCGCGTCAATCGATCGAGCCCCCTGAAGATTACTTCGCGATGACGCTGCCAGGGATGACAAAAGGTTCTACCCCGCAAATGTCACCCATCAATAATTCCGTTGCACAGTTACGTAGTTTTCAGACACCTCCACCAACGCTTGTACGCCAAGCGCTAATGGAGCAACACCAGCGATGGGCCGGGACGCCTTACCGCATCGGTGGAACTTCAGCGCGAGGGATCGACTGTTCGGCGTTGGTGCGCAATGTTTTTCGCGATACGTTTGATTTAGAACTACCCCGTTCGACTTACGATCAGGTAAATGAGGGACGCCCGATCGACCGCCAAGAGCTGCAGGCGGGCGATCTGGTCTTCTTCCAACCCCCGGGACGCTACAACCATGTGGGGATTTATGTAGGAGATGGTTATTTTCTACATGCCTCTACATCGCAAGGGGTGATCATCTCCAGCTTGGATAACAGTTATTGGCAGCGCTATTACTGGCAGTCACGGCGGGCATTGGAGCCAACCAACCTGGCTTATTTGGGCAGTAATTTTACGCCGTGAGGATAGTGGGCTGCGCTGCTTACGCTTAGGGATGGCATGATTGCAGATAAAACACCGGCTTGGTGGCGAGCAACAATGGCCCTGTGTTTAGGGTCATTTCTTGTTTTTATTAACCTGTATGTTCCCCAGCCGTTATTGCCTGAGCTTAAAACCGCCTACGAAGTATCGACGCTAGGCGTTAGCCTGTTGATGTCGGTCGCTACCTTGTCGTTGGCGTTTGCCCTGTTAGTGTTTGGGCCGCTTTCCGATGCGATAGGCCGTGAAGACATTATGCGGATTACGCTACTGCTGGCCGGTGGCTGTTCGCTACTGCTGGCATTTGCGCCAAACTTTGAAAGCCTGCTGGTGCTGCGTCTGATTCAGGGATTTGTCCTGGGAGGGCTACCTGCCGTTGCGATTGCCTGGATGGGCGATGCCTTTGAGAAACCCGCGCTGCTCAGCGCAGTGGGGCTGTATATTGGCGCCAATACGTTAGGCGGCATTAGCGGGCGGATTGTCGGCGGTGCAGCGGCAGAAGTGGGTGGGTCTTCCGCTGCGTTTATTGCGGTAGGGGTAATGACGCTGGTGGGCTGCGCCATTTTTTGGCGCCTGCTGCCCAATAGCCGTGCGTTTACTCCCAAGCAGTTTCAACTGCGCCGCGCCTTAATCGATATAGTCGGGCATCTGCGTACCCCGGTGCTGCTTGCCGCCTACTGCCTGGGCGGCATTAACTTTCTGATTTTTATCAATCAATATAGCTATATTACCTTTCGCCTGGCGGTCGAGCCGTACCAGTTGGCTGCCAGCGGACTGGGGCTGATCTTCTTAACTTACCTGGGCGGTACGTTTGCGTCGACCATCTCCGGGCGTTTAGCTCAGCGTTATTCCCCCGCTAGCTGCATGATGGCCGGCGTGGTGATTTTAATGCTAGGTACCGCCGTCACCCTGAATGATTCGCTGGTGCTGATTATTCTGGGCCTCACTATAAACGCATTTGGGTTTTTCCTGGCTCACTCTCTTGCATCCAGCTGGGTGGGACGTTATGCCCAGGGGGCGCGAGGCAGCGCATCGGCTTTGTACCTGGTGTTTTACTACGTGGGTGCAAGCCTGGGTGGCTTTTGGCTGGAGCCTTTCTGGCAGGGCGCCGGTTGGACAGGCATCGCCTGGGGGTCGTGGATTCTGTTAAGCGTCACCCTGATGATTACGTTGGGTATGCGCCGCTTCGAGCGCCGTTGCAGACGTTGATGCCGGTCTTAAAGATCTCAGCAGGCCTGTAATTGACGGCTCTTGAGGTGATAGTGGCGACTGCAAAGCCGCTTGATCAAGGCCGTGTCATGGCTGATGACTAAAACGCCAAGCCTTCGCGTTTGCGCCTCGGCTTTTAGCGCCTGCCAGAGCGCTACCTGGGTAATCGGGTCAAGCATTGTTGAGATTTCATCGGCGATTAAATAACGTACCCCGGGTGCTAAAGCCCTTAATACGCAGATACGTTGCAGCTCGCCGCCGGAAAGCGACCCAGGCAGGCGGTTTAACCAGTCGGGCTTAATGCCAAACGCACGGCACAGCGCTTCAGGCGGCGTCCACGCCTCGTTCAGCACCCGGCCTACTCGCCAGCGCGGATTAACCGCAAGTTCCGGTGATTGAGGCAGCCATTGCACCGGCTTTATACCCCGGGACGGCAGCTTTTCACCATCCACTAAAACGCGCCCACTGTAGGGTAAATAATAGCCCGCAAGCAGCTGACCGAGCGTGGATTTGCCCGCGCCTGAATCGCCGCTAAGTCCCACCCATTCGCCAGCGTTTACACCCATTGAAATGCTCTTCAAAAGCGGCGGCTGTGCCTTGAAAGTAAAGCTTACTTGGCAGGCTTCAAGCAATGTTCCCCTCCTTCTTGTGCATTATTTGTGGAGCGCTAAAGGCATTGTCCGGCAGGGCCTGCCAAAGCGCCTGGGCGTAAGCGCTTTTAAGGGTTTCGCCCAGGCCGGTAAAGGCGCTGGCGGGGGCTGTCTCAACACTGCGGCCCTGATGCATGATAGTCACGTGGTCGGCAATCGGTAGCGCATGACGTAAATCGTGGGTAATTAAGATCACCGCCTTGCCTTGATGTGCCAGTGAACGTAGCGCGCTGAGCACCCGGTCGCGTTGAACGGGGTCCAGGCCAACAGTGGGCTCGTCGGCGATAATAAGAGACGCTTGACCGACATGGGCCATAGCCGTGAGCACTCGCCGGGCCATACCGCCCGACAGTTCATGGGGGTAGGCGCGGCCTGCGCGGTCATTAAGCTGGTAGTGGTTGAGTGCTTGCCCGGCAGCCTGCCAGGCAGCTTTATGAACGAGGCCTGAACGGTTTGCCGCCCAGCTTACCTGGCGTTGGGTGCGTACCAACGGGTCGAGCGCGTTTAAGGACTGAGGAATTAACGCCATATGACGGCCACGCAAGTGCCGCTGGCGTTTGGCATCCAACAGCGTCTCCTGATAAAAGCACTGGCCGCTTAGCCGGGCATCCGCAGGTAATAGCCCCATGATGGTATGCGCGAGCAGGCTTTTGCCCGCCCCGGATGCGCCGACTACCGCGTGTAGACTGCCCGCCGCAGCACTAAACGAAAGTTGATCCAGATGCGTTGCAAAGTGGCGCTGCCACCAGCGTGGAGAGTAGGGAAGCTCAAGGGTTAACTGCTCAATACGTAGCATATAAAGCTCCACTGGTGAAAAGATCCCCGGCTCTATGGTGAGAGCGCGCGACGTAGAAGTGTTGCCGTGCGCTCAATGCTGAGCACCATCAGCAGTAACCCCAGCCCAGGGAAAACACCCAGCCACCAGTAGCCGCCGCTTAGATAGCGCATGGCATCTGCCAGCAAAATACCAATAGCCGGTTGGCTAGGGCTTAACCCAACGCCCAGAAATGTCAGCGCGGCCTCGTGCAGAATCGCATGCGGAAACAGCAGCAGCGCGCCAACCAAGCAATGCGGCAGCGCATGGGGTAGGAAATGATGCAGCACGATAAATCCCTGGGATTTGCCCAGCGCGCGTGAAATACCGATGTAGGGCGCGTGGCGCAGCTGCAGTAGCTCGGCGCGCAACACCCGCGCCAGGCTGGGCCAATGGGTGGTCGCCACCGCGATAATAACCGCATGCAGGCCGCCGCCAAGAGCAAAAGCGATTAGCAGCAATAAGATAAGATGCGGCACGCTAAGCAGTGTATCGATTAATAACTGCACCAGGGCATCCAGTCGGGGGGAGAGCATTGCCAGTATGGCAAGGCTTAGCGCAATGGCCGTTCCCAATAGAGCCGCCAGGCAGCCCACCCAAAAACTCAAGCCAAGCCCGGCAAGCGTGCGTGCCCAAAGCTCACGCCCCAGCGCATCGGTTCCCAGCCAGTGCGCAGTACTTGGGGGGAGTAAGCGCGCATCAAACTGCATTTGCCCCGCCATTCCCCCGGCCCACCAGTGGCTTGATAGCAGCGCTAACAAAGCGAGCGTCGCGATACTCGCGTACGCGATAGTCTGCAGGCGCGGCTGGGTAGTCCTCATGCGTGTCTCCGGCGCATGCGTGGATCAATCAGATGGTAAAGGCTGTCCGCCAGCATATTGCCCGTGCAAACAAATACCGCGGTAAATAGTGCAATGCCTAATAACAGCGGCACATCGCTACGAAGACCTGCCTCGACCGTGGCTCGGCCGAGGCCTGGGTAGGCAAACACCTGCTCGATTAAAATTGAGCCACCGAATAGCTCACCCAGTGATGCCAGGGCCAATGTCATTGCTGGCAGGCTTGCATGGCGTACGCCGTGTCGCCAGGCAATGTCCAGCCGGCTGGCGCCTTGGGCAAAGGCGTGGGTGGCAATCTCTGAGCGCATCAGCGCGAGCATGCGAGTTCGGGTATGTAGGGTGATAGAGGCCGTGCCCAGCAGCGTCAGCGTAACAATCGGCAGAACCAGATGGTGGGCTCGCGTGAGAAGGTCTAGCTCATTGCTTAGCACTCCTGTCGGCCCTGCGCAGCAAACCGGTGTCCAGCCCAAATATACAGAGAAAAGCATAACGCTGAGAATGGCGAGCCAGAAGGTAGGCGTTGAGGCGGTGATATAGGCGTAGGTGCTAATCACTTTATCAAGCGGTGAGCGCTCTTTGGCCCCGGCAATAACCCCCAGCGTGAAGCCCAGCAGGATGGACAGTAGCCAGGCGCTGCCCAGTAATGCAATTGAGCGCTTAAAGCGTTGGCTAATGACGTCACCTACTGGCTGGTTATATACATGGCTAAACCCCAGATTGCCGCTGGCTAACTGCTGCAGCCAGCGGCCAAACTGTAGCGGGGCCGAGTCGTTAAACCCCCAGCGTTGAGCGATAAGTTCACGCTGCTCGGGGCTTACCTGGGCCATTTGCGGACCAAGGTAGGCATCTACCGGGTCTACCGGGGAGGCCATCATAAGGCTAAAGGACACCGCCGCCACGCAGAGCAATACGAGCCCCAGGCGTAGCAGGCGCCGTGCGATGACGAGGCCTAATCGCACGTCCAGCGCCAGTCAAGCAGGTTCGCCGTCACGGGCCACCCATGACCGTGAGGGGCCACGCCTAATTCGCCTACATCCAGGCACTTGTCGGCGGCATAAACGTGAGAAAGATTGACCATCCAGGCCCAGCTAACATCGCCACGGAAGCCGTAGCCGGTTTTGCCATCCCATTGGGCAGCCTGCCAGTGCTGATTGGCCTGTTCAGCGCTGGCAGCGGTTTGGGCGGCTTCCAGGTGGCTGTCGACCGTGGCGTTTGCGTAATAGCCGCTGTTATAAAAGCCGTTGCCCGCGTGCTGGCTATGATAAAGGTAATAAACCTCCTGGGGACTTTGGCTGCCAAACCCCATGACTACGGCATCCTGATGCAGGGCTTGGCGCTGAATCTCGTCCCAGGAGCGCCCCGTGGGCTGCATTTGGATACCCAGGGGGCGTACCATTTCAGCGCTCACTTCTGCCAGTAGCTGCCGGGTACTATCACTCGATGGATAGGTCAGATGGAAGCGGGCTGGCTGGTCATCTTTATAGCGCAGGCCGTCGTCACGGCGTTGCCAGCCAGCGGCCTCCAGAATGTCGGCGGCCTGATCAAGGTCTGGGGCATCGATGTGTTCATCAGTGTGGCTCCAAGGCAGACCATCCGCCGGGCCGAATGCCGGGCGGCCGTAACCATGTAGCGCTATATCAACCTGGGTTTGACGATCAAGCGCCAGGTTCACTGCCTGACGAATGGCAAGATCAGCGGTCACGTTATTGCCAATGAGGGCGCCGGAGGGCGCGCGGTCACCATTGGCAGGCTGCATGGGAAACATAATGCCCCGGTTATCGACGCTTTGCATAACAACGGGCTGCATATGCGAAGGCAGGTTGGCCGCTAGAGCAGGTGGTAGCGCAGCGATATCGACGCCGCCCGCATGAGCGGCGCTTAGCGTGGTATCTTCACCGGTAAATAGAAAAACCAGCTGCGCAAACGTGGGGGGCTGCCCGTAAAAGTAGGGGTTACGTTCGACAATAAGCTGCTCGCCTTCTTGCCACTCCACTAATTGGTAAGGGCCTGAGCCAACCGGATGCCGACCATAGTTATCCGTATAGCCGTTTTCGCGCTCAGCATGGGGCACAATGCCTAAAGTAAGGAGCTGATCGATAAACGTAATGCGCGGCTTGTGCAGGGTCAGTGTTACGGTGTGATCATCAATCGCCGCGGCGGTTTGTAACGCGCTCAGGTCCGCTCGACCCCCCGCTTGAGCCGCTTTATTGAAGGTAAATGCAACGTCTTCGGCGGTGAGCGCGGTACCATCTGAAAAGCGCACATTGTCACGCAGCGTAATGGTCCACGTAAGGCGGTCGGCTGAGAGCGACCATTCGGTTGCAAGCTCTGGCTGCAAAGAAAGATTTGTGCCGCGCGTGAGCAGGGTCGATTGAAAAAGCGGGTTACCGTATTGTCCCCAACCTAATAGCGGATCAAACCCCTGCTCAGGTTCGCCACCGATGGCAAGCACGAGCTGCTCTTTGGCACTGGCCGTGCTAATCATCAAGCTACTAAGCAGCACACCGAGTAAGATAGTGCCGCAGTTGGGTTTATACATTGCAAGGGTCCGCTTGGAAAAGAGTATGATGTTTTTACAATAACATCATACTGAGCTCCTCAAAAGCGGATAGCTGAAGGCCATGATCAAGGAGAAGATGTATGCAACGCGTCACGATAACGCTGGATGAAGAGTTGTTAGACGAGGTCGATGCGTTAATGCGCGCGCGCGGCTACCAGAACCGCTCGGAAGCTATCCGTGATTTAACGCGTAGCGGTCTTAAGCAGATAAAAGAGGAGGCCGTGCCTGAAGCGCTCTGTATGGGCGCACTTGTGTACGTTTATGACCATGCGGCGCGGGATCTTTCAAAGCGCTTAACGCGTCACTCCCACGATCATCACAGTCTTACGCTTTCAACACTGCACGTGCATATCGATCACGATAGCTGTCTGGAAGTCGCTTTATTAAAAGGGCAGGGGCATGAGCTCAAGCAGTTTGCAGATGAAGTCACTTCATCGCGCAGCGTGCGCCATGGCCAACTGGTGCTGATTCCTGAGACTTGAAGACTCACTGCATAATAAACATTCATAAAAAAAAGGCGGCCCGCAGGCCACTGCTGTCCCATAAACATTAATAAATGAAAAAGCCTGGATCCAAGTGAGTAAAATGAGAGTGCGACCAAACACTC
>NZ_JABUZA010000005.1 GCF_014897985.1 Halomonas colorata | reverse complement strand
GAGTGTTTGGTCGCACTCTCATTTTACTCACTTGGATCCAGGCTTTTTCATTTATTAATGTTTATGGGACAGCAGTGCCCCGAAGGGTGCTTTTTTGACATGCAAGATAGAGCGTGACTTACCAGCCAGTCACTTCTTTCAGTGCATCGCCGATTTCCGCCAAAGAACGAACGGTTTTAACACCGGCGTCTTCCAGGGCAGCAAACTTCTCGTCAGCAGTACCTTTACCGCCAGAAATGATCGCGCCGGCGTGGCCCATACGCTTGCCAGGAGGTGCAGTAACACCGGCAATGTAGGATACCACTGGCTTGGAAACGTTGGCTTTGATGTAAGCCGCTGCTTCTTCTTCAGCCGTGCCGCCGATTTCACCGATCATGACGATCGCTTCGGTTTTCGGATCTTTCTCGAACATCTCCAGGATGTCGATAAAGTTGGAACCCGGAATCGGGTCACCGCCGATACCTACACAGGTAGACTGGCCGAAACCGTGATCAGTCGTCTGCTTAACGGCTTCATAGGTCAGGGTGCCTGAGCGCGATACGATACCTACGCGGCCCGGCTGGTGGATATGACCCGGCATGATACCGATTTTGCATTCGCCCGGGGTGATAACACCAGGGCAGTTCGGGCCAATCAGACGCACACCCAACTCGTCGCATTTTACTTTTGCTTCGAGCATATCAAGCGTGGCGATACCTTCGGTGATGCACACGATCAGCTTGATGCCTGCATTTGCAGCTTCAAGGATCGAGTCTTTACAGAACGGTGCCGGAACGTAGATAACGCTGGCTTCCGCGCCTGTTTTCTCAACCGCTTCTTTAACGGTGTTGAAAACCGGCAGACCCAAGTGCTCCTGGCCGCCTTTGCCCGGCGTTACACCGCCGACCATCTGCGTACCATAGGCAATCGCCTGCTCGGAGTGGAACGTGCCCTGGCCACCGGTGAAACCTTGGCAGATGACCTTGGTGTTCTTATCGATCAGGATACTCATTACTTGCCCTCCGCCGCTTTAACGACCTGCTGAGCCGCATCGGTCAGACTGGTAGCAGCGATGATGTTCAGACCGCTAGATGCCAGTTTCTCAGCACCCAGCTCGGCATTGTTACCTTCCAGGCGAACGACAACCGGTACGTTGACACCGACTTGCTCAACGGCACCGATAATGCCTTCAGCAATCATGTCGCAACGAACGATACCGCCGAAAATGTTAACCAGAACGGCTTTAACATTGTCGTCAGACAGAATGATCTTGAACGCTTCTGCAACGCGCTCTTTGGTCGCGCCGCCGCCAACGTCCAGGAAGTTAGCCGGTTTGCCGCCGCTCAGGTTGACGATGTCCATGGTACCCATGGCAAGGCCTGCGCCGTTAACCATGCAACCAATGTTACCGTCGAGAGCAACGTAGTTCAGTTCCCACTTCGCCGCATCGGCTTCACGCTGATCTTCCTGGGAAGGATCGCGCATGGCCTGCAGGTCCGGGTGACGATACAGCGCGTTGCTGTCGAGGCCCAGTTTGGCGTCGAGGCAGTGAAGATTGCCTTCGTCAGTAATAACCAGCGGGTTGATCTCTAAAAGCGCCAGATCTTTGTCATGGAACAGCTTGGAGAGGCCTAGGAAAATCTTGGTGAACTGTTTGATCTGGTCGCCTTTCAGGCCCAGAGCAAACGCCAGTTCACGCGCCTGGTACGGCTGTGCGCCGACCAGCGGATCGATTTCGGCTTTAAGAATCTTTTCCGGCGTTTCTTCTGCAACCGTTTCGATCTCGACACCACCTTCAGTCGAGGCCATGAAGACCACGCGGCGGGTAGTACGATCGACGACGGCACCCAGATACAGCTCATCAGCGATATCGGTGCAGGTTTCAACCAGGATCTTGGCAACCGGCTGACCTTTTTCGTCAGTCTGGAAGGTCACCAGGTTTTTGCCCAGCCACTGCTCAGCAAATGCTTTTGCTTCGGCGGGATCTTTGATCAGCTTAACGCCGCCCGCTTTACCGCGACCACCTGCGTGAACCTGGGCTTTAACAACCCACATGTCGCCGCCGATTTTTTTACACGCTTCTACTGCTTCTTCGGGAGTGTCCACGGCAAAGCCTTTGGACACTGGTAGACCATAATCAGCAAACAGCTGTTTGCCTTGATACTCGTGAAGGTTCATCGATTCATGCCATTGGTTGCATGTGACTCGAACGACAACCCGTTTTAAAAACGGGCTGTCCCCGTACTTTCGCGCGCTATTTTACAACATGCCCGAAAGTGATGCGCCACCTTATGGTGGCGCTTGGTTGTTACCGCTGAACTTATTAACGCTTTTTACGATTAGCCATATGAATTGCATGGCCTTCCACCGCGAGAGCCGCTTCGTGAATCGCTTCAGAAGTACTCGGGTGGGCATAGCAGGTCAACGCCAAGTCTTCGGCACTGGAGCCAAATTCCATTGCGATAACGCCTTGGGCAATCAGCTCACCCGCGTGCTGGCTGACGATATGCATACCCAGAATGCGGTCGGTCTCGGCATCGGCAATAATCTTGGCCATACCTTCAGGCGCATTGTTGGCAAGCGCACGACCGTTGGCCGAGAATGGGAAAGAGCCCGTTTTAACTTCGATGCCTTTGGCTTTGGCATCCTGCTCGGTCATACCTACCCATGCCACTTCAGGCGAGGTGTAGATAACGCTGGGGATGGCATCGTAGTTCATTTCAGCTTTATGGCCGGCAATAATATCAGCCACCATAACGCCTTCTTCAGATGCTTTATGCGCCAGCATCGGTCCACGTACGCAGTCACCGATCGCATAGACGCTCGGGACATTGGTACGGCACTGATCATCAACGAAAATAAAGCCACGCTCGTCAAGCTCAACGCCTACGCCGTCGGCAATAACGCCTTGCGTATAAGGACGACGACCCACGCAAACAATCAGTTTATCGAAGGTCATTTCCTGCTCGCCGTCACCATCGGTGTACTTAACGACGACTTCACTGTCCTTAACCTCAGAACCGGTCACGCGTGCGCCCAGTTTGATGTCCAGTCCCTGTTTCTTGAGCAGCTTCTGGGTTTCTTTGGCAATCGCACCATCAACCATCGGCAGGAAGCTGTCCATGGCTTCAAGAACGGTAACGTCAGAACCTAAACGCTTCCAAACACTGCCCAGCTCTAAGCCGATAACACCGGCACCGATAACCCCCAGACGCTTGGGTACTTCGGTAAACTCGAGCGCGCCTGTCGATGTCACAATCAGGTCGTCGGTCAGCGGCGTCGGCGGAATTTCAACCGGTACGGAGCCTGCGGCGATAACGATGTTGTCAGCGGTGTAGGTTGTCGCATTGCCATCGTGGTCGGTTACTTCAACTTCTGTGGAAGAAGTAACTTTGCCTTTACCTTCCAGTGAAGTAACGCCATTCGCTTTGAACAGCGCGCTGATGCCGCCAACGTTCTTGTTAATGACCGAGTTTTTGAACTCGAGCATTTTGGCGATATTAGCCTTCGGCGCGTCGATTTCGATGCCTACTTCGGCAAAGTGATCGCGCGCTTCAACAAACTTATGCGACGTTTCAAGCAGCGCCTTAGAAGGAATACAGCCGACATTCAGGCAGGTACCGCCATGAACGGTTTTGCCTTCTTTATTGACCCATTTCTCAACACAGGCTGTTTTCAGGCCCATTTGTGCTGCACGAATAGCAGCAACGTAACCGCCAGGGCCAGCGCCGATAACGATCACATCAAACTTGTCAGCCATGTTGGCTCCTTTAGCTTGGTGCCCTTCTCCCGTTTTGACATTAGCCGGGAGAGGGGCTGTGTGCGATTGCATTAGAAGGTGACGCGTAAATACGCGAAGATACGTAGTGACTGTATCTTAGACGTCCAGCAGCAGACGTGCCGGATCTTCCAGCAATTCTTTAATGGTCACCAGGAATCGAACGGCGTCTTTGCCGTCGATCATACGGTGGTCATAGGAGAGCGCCAGGTACATCATAGGGCGAATCTCGACCTTACCGTTGATCGCCATCGGACGATCCTGGATCTTGTGCATGCCCAAGATAGCGGTCTGCGGCGGGTTGATGATCGGCGTCGACATCAGCGAACCGAAAGTGCCACCGTTAGTGATGGTAAAGGTACCACCGATCATGTCGTCCATACCCAGCTTGCCGTCACGACCACGTTTACCAAAGTCGACAATCGTTCTTTCGACGTCAGCAATTTTCATATTGTCCGTGTCGCGCAGTACCGGCACGACCAGACCGCGGTCAGTAGATACCGCCACGCCGATATCCTGGTAACCGTGATAAACGATGTCGGTACCGTCGATAGAGGCGTTAACGTCCGGGAAGCGCTTGAGCGCTTCAGAGGCCGCTTTAACAAAGAAGCCCATAAAGCCCAGTTTGATATCATGCGCTTTGAGGAAGGTATCTTTGTACTGCGCACGCAGGGCCATGATTTCAGTCATGTCCACTTCGTTGTACGTCGTCAGCATCGCCGCCGTTTGCTGCGCCTGAACCAGGCGCTTGGCGATGGTCTGGCGCAAGCGGGTCATAGGTACACGCTTCTCAGCACGCTCGCCTTCAGCCACAGGCGCCGCCGCTGATTTAGCCGGTGCAGCAGCAGGTTTGGCAGCACCTTTCTTGGCGGAGCCATCTTTCACGGCTTTTTGCACGTCTTCTTTCAGGACGCGACCACCTTTACCCGTACCTTCAATCTTGGCAACATCAAGGTCGTGCTCAGCAATCAACTTACGTGCAGCCGGTGCAACGATCTTATCGCCCATCTTCTCATCGCTGGCGCCATCGTCAGCAGAGGCGGCTGGCTCTTTATCAGCCGCTGTCGCTACGTCGCTACCGCCGCCTTCAGTGAAGACTGCAAGAATCGCTTCGGACTCAACCTGGCTGCCCTCATCGGCCTTAATTTCAGCCAAAGCACCGTCAGCCGGTGCTACGACTTCGAGCACAACTTTATCGGTTTCAATATCAGCCAGCACTTCATCGCGCTTAACCGCTTCGCCGACTTTCTTATGCCAGGTAGCAACGGTGCCTTCCTGAATCGACTCAGGGAAGCTCGGCGCCTTGACGTCATGCTGCTTACCGCCGCTGCTGGCTTGCTTCTCTTCCTGCTTGGCGTCTTTCTTTTCGTCGGATTTCTCTTCGGATTTTTCAGCGCCATCATCGTCAGAAGATTTTTCTTCTTTCTTACCGCTGTCGTCGCCTGAAGCACTGCCTTCACCGATTTTGCCAAGCACCTGCTCAGACTCGACGGTTTCGCCCTCTTCGGCCATCACGTCAGTCAGGGTACCCGCTTCCGGTGCAACGACCTCCAGCACCACCTTGTCGGTTTCGATTTCAACAATCAGTTCGTCACGTTCGACGCTGTCACCCGGCTTTTTATGCCACGCAGCCACAGTACCTTCGGCAACGGATTCCGGAAAGGTTGGCGCTTTGATCTCAGTAGCCATGTCGTTTCCCTTATGTGTTCTCTAAATCCGGTGGGCGCTTTATAGATTAAAAGCGTCTTCCACCAGTTGGCGCTGCTGTTCAGTGTGAACGGACATGTAGCCCGCTGCCGGTGCGGCAGAGGCAGGACGTCCTGCAAATTTCAACTCGCGTCCTAGGCCATCTTTAAGCATATCGGCCACTGTACGCATGTGGTGTTGACTTGAATACCAGGCGCCTTGATTCAATGGCTCTTCCTGACACCAGACAATATCTTCCACATTGGCATACGCCTGGAGCACTTCCAGAAGCTCTTCTTTCGGGAAGGGATAGAGCTGCTCAAGACGAATAATCGCCGTATCGTTACGCTCATTCTCTGCGCGCCAAGCCGCCAGGTCATAATAGACCTTGCCTGAACACAGAATCACACGCGTTACCTCTTCAGCAACCAGATCCGCTTGATCCGGCAATACCATTTGGAATTTGCCGTGGGCAAGATCTTCAAGGCTCGATACCGCTTCTTTATGACGCAGAAGCGACTTAGGCGACATAACGATCAACGGCTTACGCAGCGGGCGAATAACCTGACGACGCAGCAAGTGATAAATCTGCGCAGGCGTTGTGGGTACGCACACCTGCATGTTGTGCTCAGCGCACATTTGCAGGAATCGCTCCAGTCGGGCAGACGAGTGCTCTGGACCCTGACCTTCATAGCCATGGGGTAGCAACATCGTCAGGCCACACAGCCGGCCCCACTTGGTTTCACCCGATGAAATAAACTGGTCGACCACCACCTGGGCACCATTAAAGAAATCACCAAACTGGGCTTCCCAGATAACTAGATCATTTGGCGCTGTGGTCGAGTAGCCGTATTCAAACGCCAGCACGGCCTCTTCCGAAAGGTAAGAGTCATGAATCGTGAACGTCGGCTGGCCATCGGCCATGTTTTGCAGCGGCACATAGGTAGAGCCATCTTTCTGGTTATGTACCACGGCGTGACGGTGCGAGAACGTACCGCGGCCTACATCCTGACCGGTAATCCGGATGGGATGGCCTTGTTCCAGCAAAGTGGCATAGGCCAGCGTTTCTGCAAAGCCCCAGTTCATGGCCATGCCACCGGCCTGCATCTTGCGACGGTCTTCGTAAATCTTGGCTACCTGACGCTGCACTTCGACCCCATCCGGAATCTCGCACATTTTCGCAGCCAGCTGCTGAAGACGCTTCATGTCAAAAGACGTGTCGGCATCGCCAGACCACTCATGCCCCAGGTACGGCGCCCAATCCACAAACAGGGATGTATTAGGCTCCTGCACCAGCGCATTGGCAACGTGGTTACCCGCGACCAAGTCATCGCGATAGGTTTCCATCATTGCTTTGGCGTCGTCTTTAGATAAAACACCCTGCTCAACCAGACGCTGCGCATAAACTGTGCGCGTTGAAGAATGGTCTTTGATCTTGGCGTACATTAGTGGCTGCGTACCGGAAGGCTCATCGGCTTCGTTGTGCCCACGGCGACGGTAGCAGACCAAATCAATGACAACGTCTTTTTTGAACTGCTGACGGTAATCCAACGCCACTTGGGTAGCATGGATAACGGCGTCAGGATCATCACCATTAACGTGAAAGATAGGCGCTTGAACCATCTTGGCGATGTCAGTGCAGTACTCAGTAGAACGAGCATCCAGGGGATTAGACGTCGTAAAGCCCACCTGGTTATTGATGACGATATGAATCGTCCCGCCAGTTTTATAGGCCCGGGTCTGAGACATCTGAAATGTCTCCATGACCACACCTTGACCAGCAAAAGCAGCATCACCATGAACATTGATGGGTAAAACTTTATCCCCTGCGGGATCTTTGCGGCGGTCTTGACGTGCACGTACCGACCCTTCAACCACCGGCGCTACGATTTCCAGATGCGACGGGTTGAACGACATGGCCAAGTGGACTTCGCCACCAGGTGACATGACGTTAGAGCTAAAGCCTTGGTGATATTTCACGTCGCCAGAACCACGCTCAATCACTTTCTTGCCGTCGAACTCGTCAATCAAATCAGCGGGATTTTTACCCAGAATATTGACCAACAAGTTAAGGCGACCGCGGTGCGCCATACCGATAACGACTTCCTTTGTACCATAACCGCCAGCACGCTGGATAAGCTCGTCCATCATAGGTACAAAGACTTCACCGCCTTCAAGACCAAAGCGTTTGGTACCTGGATATTTAGACGCCAAGTAAGTTTCCAAGCCTTCCGCAGCGGTCAGACGCTCAAGTACATGCTTGCGAACATCGTCACTAAACTTGGGAGCACTGCGTACTGATTCGAAGCGACGTTGTAGCCAACGTTTTTCTTCGGTGTCCACAATGTGCATGAACTCGCAGCCGATGGAGCGACAGTATGTCTTCTCCAGCGCATCCACGATGTCACGCAGCGGGGCCTTATCAATACCCAGGAAAAATGAACCGGTCTGGAACTCTGTATCAAGATCAGCTTTCGTCAGCTGATGAAATGACAAATCGAGGTCAGGGACGGGGGTGGGATTGCGCAGTCCTAGCGGATCGATATCGGCCTTTTGATGGCCACGAAAGCGATACGCATTGATCAGCTGCAGGACTTTAACCTGCTTTTTGTTCTCACCGCTATCGGCAGCGGCGACTACCCGACCAGGACGGCTTTCGCGGCCTAACTGGTAGAACTGATCACGAACGGGGCTTAGTGGAACATCGTGGGAGGCACTGCCCTCGGAACTGGGTAGCTGATCAAAATAGCTACGCCATTCGTCGGGAACAGCATCGGGATCGGCGAGGTACTGCTCGTAAAGCGCTTCCACGTAGTGGACATTGCCACCACTAACGTGAGAGGAACGCCACATTAACTCCATTATGCCTTGTTGCATCTCTCGGTCACCCTGCACTGATGGGGTGGTATCGGCATCGCTGCAAAAACGCAACGACATCGCTATTGCCCTGCCGGCGGGGCGGAACATTTGCCGGCGGCATCGGCTCAAAGCCGGAAGCCCTACTTATCTAGCGGTTCTTAATCAGTTCATGCTCAAAAGCCGGTACGTACAGCACCGGCTTTTAAACGTGTCTGGTCATAAGCTGCGACGCGTCGCCGCACCTTATGACAAACCCTATGATAACAAGCGAAGCGCCACGATTTAAGTAGCAAAGCGATACAAGTTGCGTGGCAATCGCTTTTTATTTGCTCAAAGGGTACTTACGTTGCATCCGCAAGCAGCATTTCACGGATTTTACCGATGGCGCGCGTCGGATTTAAGCCTTTCGGGCAAACTGCTACACAGTTCATGATGCCGCGGCAGCGGAACACTGAGAACGGATCTTCCAGATCGGTCAAGCGCTCGCGGGTTGCTGTATCACGCGAATCTGCCAGGAAGCGATAAGACTGTAGCAGGCCGGCAGGCCCGACAAACTTATCGGGGTTCCACCAGAACGACGGGCATGAGGTGGAACAGCAGGCGCACAAGATACACTCGTACAGGCCGTCCAACTTTTCACGGTCTTCGGGCGACTGCAAGCGCTCAATGGCGGGTGCTGGCGTTTCATTTTGCAGGTACGGCTGAATACGCTCGTACTGCTTATAGAAAATCCCCATATCCACAACCATATCGCGGATAACCGGCAAGCCAGGTAGCGGGCGCAAAGTCAGCTTGTTGTTTTTCACAACATCTGACAGCGGCGTAATACACGCCAAGCCGTTTTTGCCGTTCATGTTCATACCATCAGAGCCACAAACCCCTTCACGGCAGCTACGACGGAACGCCAGGCCACTATCCTGCTCTTTCATCAGGTGCAGTACATCCAGCACCATGATGTCGCGCCCTTTGGTATCAACTTGAAACTCCTGCATATAAGGCGCGGAGTCGGTTTCCGGATTATAACGGTATACGGATACCTGAAGATTGGACATTATAACTCCCTCTCGTCAATACGAAGCTTAGTAGGTACGAACCTTAGGTTCGAACGTATCAACAGTTTTTGGCTTAAAGTTAACATCGCGCTGCTTCAGCTCTTTCGTTGCGGGGAAGTAGAGCGAGTGTTTCAGCCAGTTGACGTCATCACGGTCCGGGTAGTCGTAACGCGAGTGGGCACCGCGGCTCTCTTTACGCTCAAGGGCAGCAATCGCCGTTGCTTCGGCCACTTCCATCAGGTTATCAAGCTCTAACGCTTCTACACGAGCAGTGTTGAAAGCGTTGGATTTGTCAGGCAAATGCGCATTGGCGATACGCCCACGCAGGTCGGCAAGCTTTTGAACACCTTCAACCATGTTTTTCTCTTCACGGAATACACCGAAAGAGTTCTGCATGATGTCCTGAAGCTCCGCCTTCAGCGCAGGAATACTCTCGCCACCTTCAGACTCATTCCAGCGGGTGATGCGCTTCATAGCGGATTCGATATCAGACTCGGAAGCGTCTAGGTACTCAATACCTTCGTTCAACGCGCCTTCGATAAACATGCCAGCCGCACGTCCAAAGACCACCAAATCAAGCAAAGAGTTCCCGCCCAGACGGTTAGCGCCGTGAACTGATACACAGGCTGCTTCACCACAGGCAAATAGACCGTTGATAATCTGGTCGTTGCCGCTTTCGTCCTGCAGAATCGCCTGACCATGAATGTTGGTCGGAATACCGCCCATCATATAGTGACAGGTAGGTACGACCGGAATCGGGTCTTTTGCCGGATCAACATGTGCGAAGGTTTTGGAAAGCTCAACGATACCCGGCAGGCGCTTGCCTAGAACTTCTTCGCCCAAGTGATCAAGCTTCAGGAAGACGTGATCGCCCTTCTCGCCACAGCCGCGGCCTTCCAGAATCTCCATCACCATGGAGCGCGCCACCACGTCACGACCCGCCAGGTCTTTCGCGTTGGGCGCGTAACGCTCCATAAAGCGCTCGCCGTCTTTATTGATCAGGTAGCCACCTTCACCCCGGCAACCTTCAGTCACAAGCGTCCCCGCACCGTAAATACCGGTCGGGTGGAACTGCCACATTTCCATGTCCTGCATCGGGAAGCCGGCACGCAGTGCCATACCAATACCGTCACCCGTATTGATCAGCGCATTGGTAGTAGAGGCGTAGATACGGCCTGCACCACCCGTCGCCAGCACGGTCGCTTTCGATTTAACGTGAACGACCTCACCGGTTTCAATGCACATAGCGATACAGCCAACCACGTCACCGCTGGCATTCTTCACCAGATCAACCGCGTACCACTCATTCAAGAACGTCGTGTTGTTCTTCAGGTTATTCTGGTAAAGCGTGTGTAGCAGTGCGTGGCCAGTACGGTCAGCCGCTGCACAGGTACGTGCTGCCTGACCGCCTTCGCCAAAATTCTTGGACTGGCCACCGAACGGACGCTGATAGATACGGCCATTATCAAAGCGAGAGAACGGCAAGCCCATGTGCTCAAGCTCAAATACGGCTTTAGGGCCTTCAGAACACATGTACTCTGACGCGTCCTGGTCAGCGATATAGTCGCCGCCTTTAACGGTGTCGTACATGTGCCAGCGCCAGTCATCATTAGGATCTGATGATGCAATAGCACAGGTAATACCACCCTGAGCAGAAACAGTATGGGAGCGTGTCGGGAACACTTTAGATAAAACGGCTGTCTTCTTACCGGATTTAGCCAGCTCCAGAGCAGCGCGCAGGCCAGCGCCACCGCCACCAATGATAATGGCGTCAAACGTCAGGCTACGAAGGTTAGACATGGATCAAGCTCCCCACAGAATTTGAATGCCCCACACCAGGTATACGAAGATGGCCAGAATGATCAGCGTCTGGGCACCTACGCGCAGTAGAGTGGACTTAAGGTAATCGGTGGTTACGGTCCACAGGCCAATCCAGGCGTGCGCTGCGATAGAGATAAAGGCTAACAGCGAGAAGATCCGCATCCACGTTTGGTTAAACAGACCGCTCCAGGTGTAGTAGTCAAGGTCTGGATGCAACAGCAGGTAGGCCACCATAAAGACCGTATAAACGGCCAGTACGACCGCGGAAACGCGCTGCATCAGCCAGTCAGACAGCCCGCTACGGCCAAAACTTGTGATGTTGGTTACCATACCCAAACTCCTGCCAGAATAATCAGAACCGCACTGACCACTACGGTGATCTGTGCTTTTTGCACACTACCTTCTAGCGTCACGCCAATATCTGCATCCATTAACAGGTGTTTAATACCTGCCACAAAATGGAACGCCAAAGCAGATAGCAGACCCCATGCAATGAACTTCGCCAATACGTTATTGGCTAGCGCATTGCTAACAGCATCAAAGCCTGCCGGAGATGACAGTGACTTACCCAGCGCCCAAAAAGCGAAAATCAGGCCCACGAACAAAATAACCCCCGTAACACGGTGGGTAATCGACGTCAGTGCCGGAAGTGGGAAGTGTATCGTTGTTAGATCTAAATTTACGGGTCGTTTGCTATTCACGGCTTATACACACTCTCTTGGCCCGCTCTGCGACAGGTCGGGCATAGCCCGAGCGGGCAGTGGTTGCTGGAAGGGGCTCGGCCGTTTGCCAAGTCTGGCACGACCACCTACCTGCCGGTCGCGCGCCGTGGATTATAAGAACCTTCGCCCCTGCTGACAAACCGATCTCGGACCTAACTCGACTATAGAGCAAAAAAAAAGCTATCAACCCGAGTCGATTTTGCGTTGCAGCATCGATATAGTGACAGAGCTGAGATGATTTGATAAGCCTGTTAAGGAGTCGTCAAACCTCTGACACTTCGCTACTATAACGAGCAGCAACTATATACAAGTATTGTTCACAATAATAATTTTGCATAACTACGCTTGTACGTTTGATATGCATAAAATTTTCACATGACGTTTTGCAGCGATGACGCCTAGCGTTTTGACTAATTGACAAAATGTCGCACGCTTCTATAGTGGGCAAGCCTTTTCGCCGGCGCGGTCTGCGAAACAATGACTTTACGTCCAACCCGAATCCGAAAGGAGGCCAGCATGGCTGACAGGAAAGCAACATTGACGGTAGACGGTCTCGATAAATCGATCGAGCTACCCATGTATTCCGGCACACTTGGCCCTGACGTTATTGACGTTCGTGGACTAGGTGCTGAAGGCCTGTTTACCTACGATCCCGGCTTTATGGCCACCTCTTCCTGCCAATCTGCCATTACCTATATTGATGGCGGCAAGGGCGTACTGCTACACCGCGGTTACCCCATTGACCAACTGGCGAAAGAGTCCAACTTTGTTGAACTAAGCTACACTCTGCTGTTTGGTGAGCTGCCTAACGATGAGCAGTATGCGGATTTCGCGGCACGTATCCGCAACCACACGATGGTGCACGACCAAATCAACAACTTCTTCAAAGGGTTCCGCCGTGATGCGCACCCCATGTCGATTCTTTGTGGCGTAGTCGGCGGCTTGGCGGCCTTTTACCATGACCACATGGACATCACCAAAGAAGAAGACCGCATTATCAGCGCTATTCGTTTGATTGCCAAAATGCCTACTCTGGCGGCCATGTCGCACAAGTATAATGTTGGCCAGCCGTTTAACTATCCGCGCAACGACCTGAGCTATGCAGAGAATTTTCTCTACATGATGTTTAGCAACCCGTGCGAAGAGTACAAAATCAACCCGGTCTACGCGAAAGCGATGGATCGCATTTTCATGCTGCATGCCGATCATGAGCAGAATGCGTCCACCTCTACCGTACGCCTGGCAGGCTCTACCGGTGCCAACCCGTTTGCATGCATCAGTGCGGGTATCGCTGCACTATGGGGCCCAGCACACGGCGGCGCTAACGAAGCCGTACTGGCGATGCTTGATGAGATCGGCGACGACTCTGAAGAGAACATCCAGCGCTTTATTGATAAGGCAAAAGACAAAGAAGACCCGTTCAAGCTGATGGGCTTTGGTCACCGCGTATATCGCAACTTTGACCCTCGCGCCAAGGTAATGAAAGAGACCTGCGACGAAGTGCTTGCCGAACTAGGCATGGCTAACGATCCGCAGCTCAAAATTGCCAAACGCCTTGAACAAATTGCGCTGGAAGATGAATACTTCGTCGAGCGTAAGCTCTACCCGAACGTCGACTTTTACTCAGGCATCATTTTGAAAGCGATGGGCATTCCCACCAATATGTTCACGGTTATCTTTGCCGTGTCGCGCACCATTGGCTGGATCTCTCATTGGCACGAAATGCTGAGCGAAAGTTATAAAATCGGTCGGCCTCGCCAGCTTTACATCGGCCACGACCAACGTGATTACCCGAAGAAATAAATTTTCGTCGGCGCACATCTAAATGAAGAAGGCCACCCTCGGGTGGCCTTCTTGGTTTACGTGCCTGCGTGCTTCTATATGGCCACTCCTTTTAACTCTCCACCTTATCTTTTGGCCATCACTACCCTACCTTATTGACGCCCCCTGTACGCACCTTTCAATGGGCCACTAAGCCAACTAGCCATACTTCAACCAAGATCTGTTCAAACGTCTATATCCCACCCTCTCAATAGACGAAAGCACCAGCCAAAAGGCTCGCAATAGGCTGTAATAGCGCTTGACTTTTTAAGGAGCCAGGATAGAAAAATGTTTTCCACACTATCTGTGGATAAGCTTGTTCATAACCTCGCAGGAATGCCCCACAATCGCCATGAACAGTGACCTAGCCTTAGATTGGTTATTTTTTAACCTCTCGTAAGTAATTGTTTTTAAACAAGATAAGCTATTTTGAATATTTTTCGCGGGTGCAGCAAGGGGTTGTGCACAACCTGCCCAAAGGATCACCAAAAGTGGACAAGTCAAGCAAAAAAACCGCAATTAAAGTGAGGATTTAGCCGTTTTTCAGACTAACAGGCAGGCAAAAACGCAGCGAATGAATTAACTCATTGCCACATTGATATCGGGATAGGAAAGTATAAAAAGAGATGGCGTCCCATAGGGGGTTCGAACCCCTGTTACCGCCGTGAAAGGGCGGTGTCCTAGACCACTAGACGAATGGGACGTTACGACAAATCTACTTAATTGGTGGAGCCTAGCGGGATCGAACCGCTGACCTCAACACTGCCAGTGTTGCGCTCTCCCAGCTGAGCTAAGGCCCCACATGTCTTGAAGACGGAGCGTATAGTACTGATTACGCTTGCCTTCGTCAACCTCTCAATCAAAGGAAAACGCCACCCTCTTAGTAGCTACATAAAGATGGCGTTTTCTGCAGCGATTAGCTTATCGAATTACAGGTCGCGATACTCTTTCTCAAAGCGCTTCGCCTGTTTCTTGGAAACGCCGCCCAGTACATCAATAGCACTGCGCAGGCGCGCGCGGGTTACATCTGAGCCTAGTATCGCCATGGCATCCATAACGGATGTACTTGAGGCACTTCCCGTAATGGCGATAAACACAGGCGCCAGGAACGCTTTCATTTTAAGCTCAAAGTGTTCAGCGAGGCTTTTCACCTCTTCCAGTAGAGCTTCTTTATGCCAGGCTGGCACGACCTCAAGGCGCCAGACCAAAAACTGCAGCAGTTTTACCAGCTCCTCTTTATCCAGCTTCACGCTATCAAAATCATCTTCGCTGAGCGCAGGCAACCCGGAGAAAAAATGCCCGGCCAGCGGCATTACTTGTGAAAGCGTTTCTACCCGTGGGCGCACCTGCGGCAGAATCTGCTTCACATAAGCGTCATTGAACGCCCATTCGCGCAGCGCGTTAAGTAGCGCATCGTCATCTAGATCCTCACGAATATAAACGCCGTTGAGCCAGGTGAGCTTTTCAAGATCAAATACCGGCCCGCCCAGCGATACTCGCTGGATATCAAACTCAGCCATCATATCGGATAGGCTAAATTTCTCGCGTTCATCGGGCATGGACCAACCCATGCGACCCAGGTAATTGGTAACTGCTTGGGGTAAAAAGCCCATACGGCGATAGTAATTAATCGACGTGGGGTTTTTACGTTTAGAAAGCTTGGACTTGTCGGGATTACGCAACAGCGGCATATGACATAGCTCAGGCATATCCCAACCAAAATATTCATACAACAGCTGATGTTTCGGCGCCGAGTTAATCCACTCTTCACCGCGTAGAACGTGAGTAATGTCCATTAAATGGTCATCGACGACGTTCGCCAGATGATAGGTAGGCATTCCGTCGGACTTGAGCAGTATCTGCGCATCGACCTGAGCCCACTCCACTTCAATCGTGCCACGCAGCATATCATTAACTACGCAGACGCCTTCGCCTGGCACCTTCATGCGTACTACGTAGGGCCAATCTTCTTGCTCACGACGAGCTACTTCCGCTTCATCCAAGGCCAAATCGCTTGGTTTCAGGGCCAGCTGCAAACCTTCGGCCTTACGGGATTCACGCAGCTCATCTAACTCTTCTGCGGTTCGGAAACATTTAAAGGCATGCCCGGCATCCAGCAACTGCTGAGCGTACTTCGCATAAATATCGCCACGCTCACTTTGGCGATAAGGGCCATGCGGGCCACCAACATCGGGACCTTCATCCCACTCAAGGCCTAGCCAGCGTAAGGAATCCAGAATCATTTGCTCTGACTCAGGCGTCGAGCGCACGCGATCCGTGTCCTCAATGCGCAAGATAAACTGGCCGCCATGCTGACGCGCAAAGCATAAATTGAACAGCGCAATATAAGCCGTACCAACGTGGGGGTCTCCTGTTGGGGAGGGTGCAATGCGAGTACGTACAGTCATGAAGACATCCTTAATAGCGAGAAAGCGTGGCGATATTATACCTACCCTACGCGCAACCAACAGCGTCATAAAGGGAACGACTAGCGTATAAAAGCGTCATATAAAAAGTCATAAGGTTATAGATTACAAGATGCGCGACATTGCACAATCGCTTAGTATGTCGCCGCGCCTATGATCGGCGATCATGCTGATAAAAAGTGTTTAAACACACCCAGCATGCCCACATCACCGCGCTTGCGGTGGAAGTAAACAGAACGAGCTGATAAAGCTCACTTATAGGAAATCGAAATGGAATCGCTAGGCTCACGAATCAAGCAATTGCGGCTTCGGGCCAAGCTAAATAAAGCTGCCCTAGCACGCAACGTTGGCGTGTCGGATGTCACTATCTCTTACTGGGAATCAGGCGCAATTAAGCAAATCGGTCATGAGCGCTTAGTCGCACTTGCCGAAGCGCTCGACTGTTCGCTTGCCACCCTGTTAGAAGGTGACACTGCTCCTCAACTATTGACGTTGACGCACACTGGCCCCCTCCCCTGGGAACAGGTACAGGCAACGACAATTACCGTGCCGCATCACCTGTCTTTAAACATTGACTGGAAGGCGCCATGCGTTATGGCCACTCCCGGTCCTGACACAGACTTCGCCCCTGTTGCAGCGAATGATCTACTGCTACTGGGTCCGACGCATGTGTTTCATAAAGCAGGGCATTACCTTATAAAACGTGATGATCGCTTTGTCCTTGAGCACTTTGCAAAAGCGCCCTCTGACACTGCTATTCACGCCGTACTACTCGCCCATTGGCGTTCTGTCTAAAGCATCCCCCTCCCCATAATATTTTAATGAACTTCCACCTGGTCACGTGTTCGTCTTGGTTCATCCCCCACCAAGAAACGGCGTGAGTAGGTGGCCAACTGTCCTAACCCATGGCGGGATTGGCTTACCAGCTCTCCCGCCAAATGCTCCCCACGGCGACCAATGCGATCTTGCACAGCCTCAGGCTGTACGCTTGCTGCGGAAAGCTGCACGCTTACTACATAAGTGCCATCCGGCAAACCGCTTCCCGAACCGAACGGGCCAGCACTGAAGCGACCATTATTTACATTGGTACGCGCATGCCAACGAACTCGACTTACTTCACGCTCTACAATGATCTGCACCTGCGCCTGATCAGGAAGATTGGTTTCGCCTTCAACCATTAAACGCCGGTCAGTGCGCAAGGAAACAGATGTCGAGATCGCCACCTCTAAAGGCGCGACCGATGCCTGCTCAACGTTTTTTGGCGCATCAGCAGGTAGAACGTTGCTGGATGTCTGATCCGATCGTTCACGAAGCGGTTCATGCTCCTCGTCACCACAACCTGCGATCAATAGCGACACGACCATTACTAAACCCACACCCGCTTGTAGCTTATACATAATGCTTCCTCGACAACGGCAGTTTACAGATTATCACTGCAGCCCTAAGACCACAGTGAATTAGGCCGTTCACGAAGTAAATTAAGTCGCCCAGCAGTGGCCTTTGCCATTGCGTTGACCTAACAGCGCTTTTATTTCATTTCAAAACCACGCTCGATCAGGAAGTCACGCATATGCGGACGCAGCTTGTTATCAAATAGCGGCTTTAGGTTTTGCGACCAGTCGGAATGTTTATTACCACTGCTACGCGATTGATAATACGTCTGCATGGTGTCATCAAACGCTTGCACCTGCGCGCTGTCGTCACTGTAGTAGTCTTCTTTTAAAATAGCCTCAACCGGCAGGCGGGGCTTTACTTCTGGCTCATGGGCCGGGTAGCCAAGGCACATACCAAATACGGGGTAAACATGCTCAGGCAGCTTTAAAAGATCGCTGACAGCCTGTGGATTATTGCGGATCCCGCCGATATAACAGATGCCCAACCCTTCGGATTCAGCGGCTGTCGCGACATTCTGGGCCATTAAAGCGGTGTCTACCGTGGCTACCAGCAGCTGCTCGGTCATTCCGCGTACGACGTTGGAACCCGCTCGCTCAGACGCCTCGGTTGGGCGTTTCATATCGGCACAGAAGACCAGAAAATCTGCACAGCTGGCAATATATGACTGCCCCCCCGCCAGCTCAGCAATCTGCTCGCGGTTAGCTGCGTTTTTGACATGAATAACCGTGTATGCCTGAACATGGCTGGACGTTGCAGCGCCTTGCCCTGCCTGGATAAGCTCGATCAGTAATTCGTGCGCAACGGGGCGATCGCTGAATTTTCGAATGGAGCGGTGGGATTTCAAGAGTTTAATAACGTCGTTCATGGTTCCTCGTCTAAATAGAGTATCGCTTATCGAACATTAGAATTGCACAGCACCACGCCGCTAGCTTACTGCTAAACGTTTCACCAAATAAGATGCAATATATTAGGCCTCAAGAAAAAGTATAGTGGGCCTGCTAGCGAAGCTGGCTATCTTTACTACCTCGACGATTATAACTGCCAGCATTCGACTGTTTTTTATCGTGCTCGTTCTGACAAGCAACGCATAGCCGTACACCGGGAACAGCAATACGGCGTGCCTCAGGGATCACCCCATCACACTCTTCACAATATTTACGACTTTCCCCCCGAGGGAGTCGGCTGCGAGCCAGCTCAACGGCATCGTCCAGCGTTCTTTCGATTTGCTCTTGTTCGGCACCATCCTTTGCCCATCCGCCTGCCATTATCTATCTCCTGTTTATTGGCCTACCTATCAAGATAGCAATAATAAGTCTTGCTGCTTAACAACGGAGAGTTTTGCTGATGTCGTAAAGCTGATTGATAAGCAGGTGGAGCCAAGCGTTAAATATTAGAGCGACAGACCAACAACCAAATAGGCGGCCAGAGAGAACAGAGCAACGGTCAATGCAAACGGGATTTGGGTTTTAATATGGTCAATGTGATCAGAAGCCGCCCCAGTGGACGCAAGCACCGAAGTGTCCGATAGCGGTGAGCAGTGATCTCCGAACACTCCTCCACCGGCTACGGCAGCAACCGTTGCATATATCAGCGGGGTAAGCACATCGCCACTAAAATTAAATGCCAGAGGCACTGCCAGCGGCATCATGATCGCGAAAGTACCCCAGGATGAACCTGTTGAAAAAGCTACCAATGCCGCAATTAGAAACGTCATGGCGGGCAACAGCGAAGGCGTAAGCCAGCCCGAGGAAATTTCCACGATATAGCTGGCGGTGCCCATATCCTTGGAAAGCTGATTAAGCGAATAAGCCAGCGCAAGAATAATAATGGCCGGCATAACGCCTTTCATTCCTGAAATTGCTGTTTTCATGATGTCGTTAAAGGGGATGCCTTGCAGGCGCATTACAACGCCCAGGAATACCGCAGCGGCCAAAAAAGCTTCCATGGTTTTAGCAGAACCCATGACAATGAAAGTTCCTACCGCGACACCAATAACAATCATTACCGGGGCAAAAAAGTTTAACAGTAGCCCCGTACGTGCGCCTTCATAGGCGGGAATTTCCGTCAACTCCTCACCCACCAGGGGCTCGGCACCATCGCGAAGCACTTTTCCTTCTTCTTGCGCACGCTTTTCGGCCTGACGCATGGGCCCAAATAGAGGAATGATGCCAATTATCACCAGGCCCACCATAAGTACAGAAAGCCAGGCATAGAGGTTAAAAGGGATCGCATTAAGAAATACGCCCATCGCCTGCCCGGCAGTTTCAATGGGCCCCATACCAATCAGCAGGCCAGAGATAAATACGGCCCACCCGGTGATTGGAACCAATACGCTGACCGGTGCGGATGTTGAGTCGGCAATATAGGCAAGCTTTTCACGGGAGACCCTGTAGCGGTCAGTCAAACCGCGCATCGTACTACCCACGAACAAGGGGCTGAAATAGTCGCTAAAGAAGACAAACATACCCATCAGCCAGGCTATGAGCTGAACGCGGACACGTGTTAAGGCGCGACGCTCAACCCAAGCCGTAAAGTTTTGGATGGCTCCGGTGCGCTGAAAGAAAGCAATGACCGTACCAATGAACAACTCGAGAAGCAGTATCCAGGAGAAGCTGGTCGTGCCCAACGTTTCCTTTAACAGGGTGGGAAAGCCCATCAAGCCATTCCCCAGTGTAATCACGCCGACAAAGCAGGCCACTGCTAATGAGAAAACGGTATTACGCGTAATAAATGCCAGGATAATAGCTAACGTGGCAGGAAGAATGGACAGCAATCCGATATGTGCTTGGGGATCCATAGGAATCTCTCTGTTTTTATAAGGAAGGAGCTTTCAAGTTTCACGTTTTGCTTTACGACGCTCGATACCGCTTTTTAAATAGAACCCCAGCTTGCGTATCGGGCTCGGGGGCATCCAGCTGGCTTTACCAAATAGCGATGCAATATCCTCAACCGGTAAACCTAACGCATGGCGCGCCAGGGCATCCCCCAAATAGGTGCCTTTGACTATTCCCCCACCGTTACACCCAGCCGAGACATACAGGCCTGACTGCAGTTCACCCCAAAACGGCGCGCCGTTATACGTCAGGCCCGTGGTTCCGCCCCACATCTTGTCGAAATGCACAGGGCCAAGCTCAGGATAGCGAGCCTCAAGACTGGCTTTCAGCTCAGCCTCAATAAGTGCATTGTCAGCCTCTTTTTCGTAGCTATAACGTGAGCGAATCATCAGCCGTCCATCACTGGTGGTTCGCAGCGTACAACCCAGGCGGTGCGCCGGCAGTAGTCCCCATTGCTCACTAATAATGCGCTGCTGGTCGGCGCTAGAGAGAGGAGGCGTTAATGCTGCATACGTATAGATGGCCGTTAACCGCGAGGTGTCAGCACCTAATGCACGCGAGAACGCATTGTTGGCAAGAATGACGGTTGGCGTTTTAACTTCGCCTTCAGGCGTGATTACGCGCCAGCCAGCGCCATCAGGTAAAACGCCGATAGCCGGTGAGCGTTCAAATAGCTGAATGGCAGGATCAAGGTTATCCACCAAGCCGGTGATCAGTGCAGCCGGTTGCACCAGATAGCAATCCGGCGAATAAAGCCCCTGCTGGTAGTAATTAGTGCCCAGCCGTTCATAAAGCTCAGCCTTATCAATAGCTTGATAGCTTAAGCCAGCCCCTTCGAGAAACTCACGGTATTGGTGTAGCGCATGCTGCCCAATATCGCTACGTGCCGCTCGATAGGTGCCGCTATGATGAAGCTGGCAATCAATGCCATATTGCTCGACTCGCTCACGCAATAGCGCCATCGTTTGGCGACTAAGCGCGTTCAACTTGGCCATACGCGCCAATTCATTGGGATGCGCGTCATTAGCTAGCGCCACTTCAAGCATGAAACCAGAATTTCGCCCAGGGCTACCTTCACCGATGCTATCGGCTTCAAGTAACGTAACGCGGTCTTGGGAATGATGTTTTTGCCACGCCATCGCCGCAGCCACACCCGTATAACCAGCGCCAATAATCACCACGTCGGCGACGTCAGAGCCTTGAAGAGATGGTTTTTCCTGGCGCGTGGGTAGCCAGTCGTTCCAGCCGCAACTTCGCTGGTGAGTAGGGTGAGTGGGTAGTGACATGGTAGTTATTCCAGATAAAGTAATCCGTGGGCCTGATCAATCATTTCGCGAACCTCAGAGTGCATGTTTTCCAGAACCTCTTTGCGGTGAGTGTCCGTCATGCGCGACTTGAGCATTGAGCAGCTCATCGCGCCCAACGGGTGCCCGCTATGATCAAGAATGGGAATAGCTAGCCCGGCGTATTCGGGCAGCAAAGAGCCTTCAACGCCCCGCGCAAATCCGTGCTCCTTTAGGTGGGTAATTTCAACGTTGACTGCCGCAATGGAAATCCCATACTCATTCAGAAGAGTTTCTGCATTGCGGCTTAATATGTCTTGTTGCTCTTCAACGGGAAGGTAAGCGAGCAGCGCAATAGAGGCTTGCCCTACGCCTAACGGCACACGTCCCCCCGTCGCTCGTACAAAACTGCCAACAGGATAGGCGCCGTTTTGGACTTCCAGGCAGACCGCATTAACGCCATCCTGAGCAAACAGATAAAAACTATCCCCAAGCCGTTGGGCTAGCGCCAATAACCTGGGACGAGACAAGTCACGAAGCCCCGCCCCATTACCCGCCTGAGCACCTAGCACCAGGAGTTCGTAACCCAATAGATAACGGCCTCTAACAGGTGATGATCGCAAATAACCTTGCTGCTTAAGGCTTTTCAGCAAGCGATAAAGTGTGGGACGACTGAAGTCAAGCGCCGTTAAATAGTCGTCGATGCTTGCACCACGGTGGCCACCCTGCGCCGTCACTTTTAGTATCTGCATTGCATGAATCAGCGTGGCGGGCCCAGCACGATGAGATTGCTCATAAGTTGACATGGTTTTTATCATTATTGGCTTCTTTGTTTTAAAACATAACAAGACAAAACGACCAATTCATCTCACATAGTGAGACATGCAAATTAATACAATAAAACGACTTTTCCTTTGATGGAGAGTCAAAGGCGGAGTGTGATTAAAATCGTGTCTGACGTGATGAGCTAGATAGCAAGCACTAGACCGTAAGTGATCTTATAAGGCAGAAAAGGCGCTCAAAAGTGGCATCTGAGTTAACGTTCATACGCTTAAAAAATCAGATATTTTCTTGTCGGCGCAGACGTTATGCCGCCGCAGGCTATACTCTTTGTACTCCCCTTGAAATATAACGATGCTAGGAAGCCGCCATGAACAACATTACGCCGAATGCGCCTGGTCAAGAGTGGGATGCTGGCCAATATGCTAGAAATGCTGACTTTGTTTCCAAACTGGGTAGTGATGTCGTTAAGCTGCTCTCGCCTCAACCGGGCCAACGCATTTTAGACTTGGGCTGCGGTGACGGTGCATTAACTGAGCAATTGATGCAGCTCGGCGCCGATGTGTTAGGCGTTGATACCTCAGAGGACATGGTGGAGGCCGCCCGCCAACGCGGGATTACCGCGCGTCTGGTTGATGCGCACGACCTTCCATTTGATCACGAATTTGATGCCGTTTTTAGCAACGCTGCTCTGCACTGGATGCTTGACCCACAAGCGGTTCTGTCTGGCGTTAAGCGTGCATTGAAACCGGGCGGTCGGTTTGTCGCTGAGTTTGGTGGGCACGGTAACGTTGCGGCCATTTGCACCGCACTGATTGCGTCGCTTCAGTTTCGAGGGGTTAGCGCTCGCGGGCGGCATCCATGGTATTTCCCAACCACCGAAGAGTACGCCCACTTACTACAAACCGTTGGATTTCAGGTGGATTCCATCGAGCTGATCCCTCGCCCTACTGCGTTACCTACAGGCATGACAGGTTGGATTGAAACCTTCGCCAGCCCGTTTTTACATGGGCTGGAAGAGGATCTCCGCCACTCCATAATTGATAACACCATCATGCTGCTGAGCCATAGTTTAAACGATGGCCAAGGCAATTGGACCGCTGACTACGTACGCTTACGGGTATCAGCCCACGTCTAGTTTGTACTGAGAAGACGTTCTACTCAGCACCCTGACCAGGCTTGTTAACTTTCTTACCAGCCCGGTCAGGTGAAACACCAAAACGTTTATTTAAAACTCATCCCAATCATCAGCGGCCGTTTCTTTAACACCAACCTGTCGGGAAGGCTTTTTAGTAGAGGAGCTAGTCTCCGTAGACCATGATGAGGGCAATGCAGAAGACGCCAAATATACTGGGGCCTTACCTGCCTGCTCATCAAGGCGAAAAGTTGCCATGAGTTCGGCTAATTGACGCGCCTGATCTTCAAGCGCCCCAGCGGCGGCACTGGTTTGTTGCACCAGTGCGGCATTTTGCTGAGTGACTGAATCCATTTCCGTCAGCGCCGCATTTATTTGCTCGATACCTCCGGTTTGCTCACGGCTTGCCGTTGATATTTCGCCCATCAGGGCGGTTACCTGACCGATCGCCTGAACCGTTTGCTGAATGGTGTGCCCACTGCGTTCAGCCTGCGCGGCGCCACCTGTGATTTGCGACGTCGTTTGCTCAATTAAGCCACGAATTTCCTTGGCTGATTCCGCACTACGGGTGGCAAGCAAGCGAACTTCACTGGCGACGACCGCAAACCCGCGCCCTTGCTCACCGGCTCTAGCAGCTTCAACCGACGCATTAAGCGCCAGAATATTGGTTTGAAACGCAATCGAGTCGATCACACCGATAATATCGTTAACGCGATTCGCGCTGGCCGCAATGTCACGCATCAACTGCACCGTATGCTGAACTTCCTCTCCCCCCGCCTTGGCAGACTGCGAGGCCGCCACCGACAGCTGGTCGGCGGCTACCGCCGTTTCGGCATTTTTGCTCACCGTGGTCGACATTTCTTCCATGCTCGAAGCCGTCTGCTGAAGCGCCGATGCCTGCTGCTCGGTACGTGAGGAGAGATCCTGGCTTCCTACCGAGATATCGCCAGCACCGCTAAAGACACTTTCACTGCTGCTTCTTAACGAGATGACCAGCGTTTTTAGCTTAGCCTGCATTGTGGCTAACGCGCTAAATAGTTGGCCCACTTCGTTTCGACCCCGCGCTTCGATACGCCCGGTCAAGTCACCGTCGGCAATATGCGCAAAATGCGCTATCGCCTGGTTAAGCGGGTGTACTACGCCACGCATCATTGCTATACGGATAAGAATCGCCGCAACAAAGGAAATGAACAGCAAGACCAGGGCGATGACCCCGATTATTTGCGCTAGCTGGTCAACTTGCTCAATCACTCGCCGCCCTCGACTCTCGGTATAGGTAATAAAATCCCCCATGGCCTCGTCAAGCTGGGCGCTGCTCTCGCCTAACGCCTCCTGACGCCGCTGAACCTGAAACGGCGCCGCTTCCAGCAAAGGTATGATGCCATTAATAACGAACGCTTCGTAAGCCACCACTACCGCCTCGCGATAGCCTGCCAATTCGCTTTCCGATAGTACTGGAAGCGCTTGAAACTCATCAAAGCGCGCCTGCGCTGCGGCGACTGCTTCCGTCGCCATTAGTAGGCTGGCTTGGCCTTTTTCCGGGTTCCCCTGAGTGCTAAAGCTTGCAAAACGGTCCAGAAAAGTTTGCGCTCTTAACGCATTGACCTGGGTTCGGTTGGCAAGGTTCGTCAATCGCACATTGATATCGGCAAGCTCCTCAAGTGCTCGGCCACTTGTATGATTGGCGTAAAATCCAAGGCCACTGATCAATCCGATCATAAGTACCATCAATGCCAATGCAGCGGTCAAACCCCACTTAATCGAGAGATGCCTCATCTATTTGATCCCCTTGCTTTTTTAGATATTGATCATTAACAGAGGCCAGAATAAACCAAGCAGAAGCTTTTTACGGCGTACTATCGACCTATGTATAACGCGAGGACATAAAAAAGCCCACCGCAGCAAAAGCCCCGATGGGTGGTTAACACTCCTAATCGTTACTCACTTTCCGTTAGTCGGCAGAGTCCTTTAGCGTGGCCATGTCAATCACAAAACGATAGCGCACGTCGCCTTTCTCCATACGCTCGAAGCCTTCATTGATGTTATTGATATTCAGCATCTCGATATCACAGGTAATTCCCTTCTCAGCGCATAGCGCGAGCAGTTCCTCGGTCTCAGCAATACCGCCAATCAAGGAGCCAGCTACTACTCTGCGCTTGAGCACTAGGTTGAAGGCTTCAATAGCTGGTTCAATCGGCTCTAAAAGACCGACAATAATATGCGTGCCGTCGTATTTGAGTGATGCAAGGTAAGGATTCAAGTCATGCTGGACCGGCACGGTATCCAGCATGAAATCAAAACTTTCCGCGACAGCCTCCATCTGGGACGTGTCGCTTGAAACAACGACGTGGTCAGCGCCATTGCGCTTGGCCTCTTCTACCTTGGCATCTGAGCGGGTAAATACGGTAACTTCAGCACCCAACGCTTTGGCCAGTTTGACGCCCATGTGGCCTAGACCACCCATGCCGATAACGCCCACCTTGTGGCCTTTGCCTACACCGTAATGTTTGAGTGGCGAATAAGTGGTAATACCAGCACAAAGGATGGGCGCCGCAGAAGCCAGATCAATGCCGTCCGGCATCTTCATTACAAAGTGTTCGCTAACCACGATAGCATCTGAATAGCCGCCCTGAGTAATAGTGCTATCCTGCCGATCTAGGCTGCCGTAGGTCATGGTAAACCCTTCCAGACAGTACTGTTCCACGCCATCTTTGCACGCGCTGCAGGTCTGACAGGAGTCGACCATGCAGCCGACACCTACCAGGTCGCCTTCCTTGAAGCGGCTCACCTTGTGGCCTACTGCAGTGACACGGCCCACGATTTCATGGCCGGGCACAACCGGGTACTGACTCATGCCCCAATCGTTACGGGCAAAGTGCAGGTCGCTGTGACAAACCCCACAGTAAAGAATCTCAATGGCGACATCATCAGCACGCGGCTGACGACGCTCAAATGAAAAAGGCGCTAACGGTTTATCCGCCGCAAAGGCAGCGTAGGATTTGGCTTGGCTCATCAGATAAAACTCCTTAAATCGGTGATCCTCTTGACCACGAGGACGCCTGACTATTATTCGCCGATTGAGCAGCAATAACGATGAGCGAAGCTCCGTATTTTTTGCCTATTCCTCCATATAATTGTGATAAAATAACAAAAAATGGCCGATATTTGACATTATTATCTTAAGCTGCCCATTTTCAAACATTTCTGGCAGGTCTTCATGAGCACGCTGTTACCTACCTACCCGCCCTTGGCACGCATTATTGCAACGCTAACCAAGGCAGACGGCATCACCCAGACGCGCTTATCCGGCGTCTCACTGCTGTGTCTGGGGCGCCATCAAGCGCGCACTCCGTTACTGTACGAGCCCAGTCTGACCGTTATTGCTCTGGGCCGAAAAGTGGGCTATCTGGGCGATCGTGAAATTCACTATAACCCCGGGCAATACTTGGTACAGACCCTACCGCTGCCGTTTGAGTGTGAAACCTATGGTTCACCCGAAGCGCCACTGCTGGGTATTTCGGTAAAGTTGGATCCGGCGCTGTTAAGCGAAATGGTCATGGCCATGGGCGATATCAGCGCACCGACTATTTCCCCAAAACCCATGGCGTCGGTTGCCATGACATCAGGCATGCAGGAGGCGGTGGATCGGCTAGCCGTTACACTGACGTGCGCAACAGAATGCGCCATCATGGGAGCAGCACGCATTCGTGAAGTGGTTTTCGAGGCGCTGAAAGGGGAGCAAGGGCCAGCGCTTAGAGCACTAGTAAACGGACAGGGGCACTACTCACGAATAGTGCAGGTGTTGTCGAGGCTTCACGTAAGTTTCGCTGATGAGTTTAAGGTCGAGCAGTTAGCCCAGCAGGCCAGTATGAGCGTTTCGACGTTTCATCACTATTTCAAGCAGATTACTCGCGCTTCCCCTGCCCAGTATCTGAAGCGGCTGCGGCTAATAAAAGCTCAGCAGCTTCTGTCGCAGCAGGGGCATAACGTCAATCAGGCGGCATTGGCGGTGGGCTATCGTAGCGTGCCGCAATTCAGCCGCGACTATAAACGCTACTTTGGCGAATCTCCCCTGCAACATCGCCGCCAGGAGCAAATGCTGCAGGGGTAATTATCACTTACTTGGCCAGATTACGTGGCAAACTCACTTGGCAAAGATTTGGCTCTTGTCCTTGAATGCCTTGAACTCTAACGCGTTACCGCATGGGTCGAGCAAGAACATGGTGGCCTGCTCACCCACTTGGCCTTTAAAGCGCACGTAGGGCTCAATTACGAAAACGGTATTATGTGCCTTCAAGCGCTCGGCAAGCTCCTCCCACTCATCCCACTCTAGAATCACCCCAAAATGCGGCACCGGAACGTCGTGGCCATCTACCGGGTTGGTATGAGCGTTTTCTTGGCTGGGCGTTTTAGGATGCCCGTGAATCACAAGCTGGTGACCAAAGAAATTGAAGTCGACCCAGTTGTCACTGGAGCGCCCTTCTTCTAAGCCGAAAACGTCGTTGTAAAAAGCCCGAGCTAGCGCCACATCGTAAACCGGGATGGCAAGATGGAAAGGGGAAAGGCTCATAGTGGTCTCCTGTTAGCTATCGTTTTGTAAGGCGTGGCGCAAACAAAGTGCCAACCTGTATTAGTCATCCTAGGCCGCGCGATATAAAAATAAAATCAATATCTTTTTCATTAATTCACAAATATTATTTATCAATGATACGAGAATTGAAAACCTTAACGGCCGTTGCTCAAGAAGGCACCTTTGCCTCGGCAGGCCAAAAGATCGGCTTGACGCAAGCAGCCGTCAGCGCACAGATGAAGCGACTAGAAGAACAGCTGGGCGTTACCCTGTTTGCCCGAAAAGGCCGCGCGGCGGTATTAACGGCGCAAGGCCAGGAAGTACTTCAACAGGCACATACCCTATTAGCCCTTTACCGGACGCTTGGCGAAGCCAATGCCGATAAACCTGCCAGAACGCCGGTGAACATAGGCGCTATCGCCTCCATTCAGCGCTCGCTACTGCCCAGTGCCCTGGCTCGCTTTCACCGTGCCTATCCAGACTGTCGGAGCCGCGTGCTGCCGGGGCTTTCCATGGCACTGGTCAATCAGGTGGATGCAGGTGAGCTTGATATGGCGGCCATTATTCGGCCGTTTTTCTCGCTGCACAGCGATTTACGCTGGACACCGCTTGCCCATGAACCTTATCGGCTGATAGTCCCGACTTCTGTTGAAGGTGATGACTGGCGCGAGCTGCTGACCCGAGAACCTTTTGTGCGTTATGACCGCACCTCGTTTGGTGGCCGCCAGGTCGACCGCTTTTTACGCGCCCAGCATTGCCACGTGCGTGAGCTGTGTGAGGTGGATGAACTGGACACTATTATTCAACTGGTTGCCAACGGCGTGGGTATTGCCCTGGTGCCGGAGGTAGCCGCATTGCAGCCTTGGCCGCCAGCGGTGCGCGCCATCTCGCTAGGTGAACATACGTTTCATCGCGATGTAGGGTTGATTCATCGTGCCAGTAGCCAGCTGAGTGCCCCAGCCCGCGCCCTTGCCCAACTGATTTGTGAAGCCGCCAATTGTGATTATTGAAGCCAAAAAAACGCTAGCCCCTTGAAAGGGGCTAGCGTTATCGAGCGCACCTGATATGGCACGTTAGTGCATTCAGGTTTGAGTTGGCAAAACCTTACAGAGCAACTTCTTGTATTTCGGCGTCCTGCTCTTCGCTTTGTGTATCAACGTTTTCGTCAGCGCTGCTTTCTTCACCGGCATCAGCGGCTTCTGATTCAGGCTGTACGTTTTCAACTTCCGTTTGAACGTCTGTGTCTGTTTCAGCAGCATTCATCGGCTCATTCAGCTTAAGCGCTTCTGCCGTATATACACGCATTTCACGCAGCAGCTCTGGGTTTTCGGAAAGGCGCTGGCCGTAGGAAGGCACGATCTGGGTCAGTTTTTCCTGCCACTCGTCGCTTTGTACCTGCTCAGCGAACACGTTTTCCAGCAAATGCAGCATGATGGGCGGCGCGGTAGAGGCACCGGGTGAAGCACCCAGAAGTGCGGCAATAGAGCCGTCTTCAGAGCTTACCACTTCGGTACCAAACTGCAGGAGTCCGCCACGCTCAGGGTCATCCTTGATGATCTGAACCCGCTGGCCAGCAGTCCACAGCTCCCAATCATCGCTGTTCGCTTCGGGGTAAAAATCCTGCAGTGCTTCAAAGCGGTCATCATCTGACATCATTACCTGGCCCACCAGGTAGCGCACCAGGTTGAAATTGTGCATTCCTACCTGAGTTGTCGGCCAGATATTATCAAACGTCATGGAGCCAAATAGGTCAGTCCACGAGCCTTCTTTCAGAAACTTGCTCGAGAAAGTCGCAAACGGGCCATAGAACAGCGCTGGCTTGCCATCCAGGTTACGGAAGTCTAGGTGCGGCACCGACATTGGCGGAGAGCCTTCGCCCGCTTTGGCGTATACCTTGATCTGATGTTGAGACACAACGTCAGGATTGGTGGTGTACAGGAACTGACCGCCCACCGGGAAGCCGGCATAGGCATTCGCTTCCGGAATACCAGATTCCTGAAGTAGCGGCAGCGCGGCACCGCCAGCCCCAATAAACACAAACCGGGCGTCAACGGTGGATTCATCACCGCTTTCCAGGTTTTTAATCGTCACATGCCAGGTATCGTCGTCATTGCGTTCAAGGCCGCGCACTTCACTGTTAAGCGAGAGGGTGAAGTTATCGCTATCACCCAAGCCTTCAATCATCTGGCGAGCCTGGGCACCATAGTTAACTTCTGTACCCATCTGCATGCGGGTCGCGGCAACCGGCTCGTTGTCATCACGACCGACCATGACAAGCGGCATCCACTCAGCGATCTCCTGGCGATCTTCCGAGTATTCCATGCCTTCATATAGCGGGTTTTCAGTCATGCGTGCATAACGTTCGCGCAGGAAAGCGACATCGTCTTGCCCCCACACCAACGCGTGATGCGGTACCGAATTAATAAAGGCTTTGGGGTCGCTAAGAATCCCTTGGTCAACCTGATGGGCCCAGAACTGACGGGAAATTTCAAACTGTTCGGTAACATTAACCGCGCGCTCAATTTCAACGTGCTCGCCATCACCCGGCGTATAATTCATTTCCATAAAGGCAGAGTGGCCGCTGCCTGCGTTATTCCAGGCGTTGGAACTTTCTTCAGCAACCTGACTCAGGCGTTCGTAAAGATAGATATCCCAATCAGGTTCTAATTCTTGAAGATAGGTACCTAGTGTGGCGCTCATGATACCGCCACCAATTAATACAACATCAACAGGCTCATCAGCCGAAACGGGCATCGCTGCCATCGCCAGAAGCGGTGTGCAGAGTAAAAAACTAAAACGTTTGTGCATGTCATATCCAGACGATACATAAGTAACTTACCGAAGCTATAATCGCCCGGCATCGAGGGGGGTATAATTTGTCGACTAAAGTCTAACAAAATTACGTCTTTTCGGAAACCAGCGCGGTAGATAAGCACAGAGGAAACAAAGATATGAGGCCTGAAGACCTTGAAAAACTGGTCACCCGTACGATGCCATTCGGCAAACACCAGGGCTGGCTGATTGCCGATCTGCCGGGGCCCTATCTTAACTGGTTTGCGCGGGAGGGATTTCCATCGGGAGAAATTGGCCAGCTGCTGCAACTAATGCAGGAGATTGACCATAACGGGCTGAGCGACTTGCTTGATCCGTTACGCAAGCCATCTAAATAAGATTATGCGTTTGAACGCGATGCCAACGCCTGCTGATATTCAGCGCGATAAGCCTCCGTATGCTGTATGGGGTGAGCAGGAAAGCGCCCCAACGCGACGGCTTGCTCAAAGAACCCAGCGGCGGGCATATTTTCGCCCCGGCGGCTGACCACCAATGCAGCGATAAATGGCCGATGAGAAGCGGCATCGTCGCGCATAAGCTGTTCCAACGCCTGCGTTACCCGCTGAATAGTACGAGGAGGCGTCAAGCCCAATGCCGCCGCCACTTGTTGATAAGTCATCGGTAATGTTTTTTCCGGTGCCGTGGCGAGTAATTGACGCACGGCAGTGGCAACATCTGTCATAAAAGTCCTGTTAATGACTGTCTTGAGTACTGTTTCAAGTACTGTTTCAAGTACTGTCTCAAGTACCGTCTCAAGTACTGTTTCAAGTACCGTCTCCGCCACTATCTTTATCGCTACCCATCGGTGCCTTAATGTTGCTCATTATAACTCTGAGGCGGTAAGGATTAGTGAACCTGGCTGCGCCTGGATCGACTTTCACGAATGAGTATTTCCTCGGCATCCAGAGTCGCAATCGGTACCTCATGCTGAGCGGGAATGTCTCCCGATAGTTGAAGCGCCTGGTAACGCAGCGCGCACACGCGTAAAAACGAGGTGAAATTACCCAGGTCGTGTCCGGCATCGATAGATTCATGATATAGGCGAGTAATCAGTTGAGCCGTATTCATACCATCACGCGTGGCGATCTCTTCCAGAATGAGCCAGAAGTAGTGCTCCATTCGCACGCTCGTCACCATGCCATCAATACGCAGTGAATGCGTCGCGCTGGACCACAGCTCAGGATTGGCGTGAATAAAGAGTTTGCACATGGGTGTGATCTCTTAACGTTCAGATAAGTCGTTAGCATAGCGGGCAACGACGCTACGCGCCTAATGTCTGTAGATGCATGTCTGTAGATGCATGTCGGTTAGGCGCGCAGGCTTCGCTTTATATGATTATGCTAACGACCCAGTGCTCACTTGTTTAGCAGCGCCATAAATTGAGCAAGCCAAGCCGGGTGTGCTGGCCAAGCGGGCGCCGTTACCAGGTTGCCATCGGTTACCGCATCACTTACGTCGATGCTGGCGAAATGCCCGCCCGCAAGCTCAACTTCTGGCTGGCAAGCGGGGTATGCAGAACACTGCCTTCCTTCGAGCACTTTTGCAGCGGCTAACAGTTGTGCGCCGTGGCAAATCGCGGCGACAGGCTTGTTGGCTTCAAAAAAGTGCCGAACCATCGTCAACACATCTTGATTCAAACGTAGGTATTCCGGAGCACGCCCACCGGGTACCACCAGGGCATCATAATCAGCGGGATCGATACGCTCAAAATCGGCATTGAGCGCAAATCGGTGACCAGGTTTTTCAGAATAGGTTTGATCACCTTCGAAATCATGAATCGCCGTCGCCACGGTGTCACCCGATGCCTTGCCAGGGCAAACAGCATCTACCTGATGGCCAACTGCCATTAATGCCTGGAAAGGAACCATGGTTTCGTAATCTTCAGTAAAGTCGCCAGTAATCATCAAGATACGCTTGCTGCTCATCTCCGCACTCCTTATTGTTTTATCATCGAGCACACGCTGAGTGTGTAACACAAGCCTAACAAGCGCTTTTACTTCAGGGGTAGTACGTCATTACTACACTGTTTTTTATGACCAAGAACGCGCCTTCAAAGCGGTAAGTGAATAATCGCGCGCTTTATCTGGTGCTCTTCAAGCCATAATTTGCCAAGCGTAATAGGTAGTTTAAAGCGACGCTTGCCCGCCGCGCCGGGGTTAAATAGCAGGCGATCCTCTTGCCACTCGTTACGCGGCTTGTGAGAGTGGCCATGCAAAACCACATCACAAGGCGTCGCTTCATCGAAATCGATAAGGCGATGTACCAGATGCAGCCGCCAACCATTTACGTCAAGCGAATGGGTTAGCGGCAATGACTCGGCCCATGGAGCGGTATCGATGTTGCCCTTAACCACAAACAGCGGCGCTATTTGCTCAAGGCGATCAAGAATGGACTGATCTTCCGGCTTTTGGCCGACATCGCCTAAATGAAGAATGAGCCCACACCCCGTTAAGTAAGTGAGGGCTTCATCGCGTAGCAACCCATGCGTGTCGGCAATCACGCCGACAGGCGCATCGAGCGTCAATAAGGGCTCGGGTTTAGTGCACGAGGTCACTAATGGATTCCTTACCGTTCAAGAGTGTGAACTCCTTATCTTTCAACGTAGGTGTTTTCACAACGTGCAGTAAGGCATGAGCAACATCTGCCCGGGTAATGGATTGTTCAGGAGATGCCTGCATCGTTCCGGCAAATCCGTGCGTTGCCTTCTCATCAGTCAAGGGGCCTGGCTTGAGGATGACGTGGGGAACTTTGGCAAAGCGTAGGTGGCTATCCGCGGCAAACTTGGCAGCCATGTAAGGGCGCATCTTTTCGGGTGCATCCAAAGGGCGCTCTGCGCGAATAGCGCTCACCATAATATAGCGATCAAGCCCTTTTTCACTGGCAATATCGGCGGCTCGAATAGCACCAAACAGATCGATCATGAGCGTTTTATCCGGGCCGGTGTGTGGCCCAGAACCGGCGGTGAAAACCACCTGATCGCAGCCTTCAAAGGCATGTTCAAGCTCACCTTCAAGGTCGGCGATCACCGTTTCGATGCCGCGTTCAGTAAACCAGGCAGCTTGCTCATCCTTGCGCACCATGGCCTTGATCGGCACATCAGCCTGTTTGGCCAGCTCGCAAAACTGTTTACCGATCTGCCCGTTGGCGCCAATCACTAATGTCGTCATTTCACTTCCTTGATTTGGATGACTGTCTCTTGATGGGTGCAGGCACCTCGGCTATAAATCAACCCCTAAAACGCAACACAGCGAACGTGCCTAAGACACGTTCGCTGAAAGAAAGCACGGCGGCGATGGTTAGGTTAACTGCATCGGTGCCTTATGTTGCGGTAATGAAAGTGCATTTTGCCCAACGCTGTCGCTAACCCTGAAGCGGCTAACCAGCGTATGCATATCACCGGCACGCTCATCAAGCTCCTGGCTCGCGCTTGAAGCATCCTGCACTAAGCGAGCGTTCTGGTGGGTTACCTGATCTAGCTGGGAAATCGCCTGGTTGATCTGCTCGATCCCCGTAGACTGCTCTTGCGTTGCGTCGGCGATCTCGGTCACGTAGCGCGTGACTTCAGAGAGACTATCGATAATTTCCTGAAGGTGCGTGCTGGAGGCATTTACCAACTCCTCACCCTCGCTGACCTTGGCCACGCTATCATCGACCAGATGCCGGATTTGCGCCGCCTCATCCGCACTGCGCCCGGCAAGTTTACGCACTTCCTGGGCCACTACCGCAAAGCCACGCCCCTGTTCGCCTGCACGAGCGGCCTCTACGGAGGCATTTAGCGCCAGTAAGTTGGTCTGGAAGGCAATATCGTCAATGGCTTTAATGATTGAGGTGATTTTCTCGCTCGCTTCGCGAATGTCACTCATCGCGGCTGTAGTGCGCTTGGCGACATCTCCTGCCGAGCGGGCTCGCTGATCAACACTGCCACTGGCGTCTTTGGCCTGGTATGCGTAATCGGCGGTTTGCTTCACTGTCGAGGTAATTTGCTCAAGGCTAGACGCTGTTTCCGCAAGCGAAGCGGACTGCTGGTCGGTACGCTGGGAGAGGTTTTCATTGCCGCTGGCAATCTGTCGGCTACTCGCAGCAATGGCCTCAGCGCTTTCCCGAATCTGCGCGACCATACCTTCGAACGTATCCATCATCCGGTTAAAGGCCTGAGCGGTTTGGCCCACTTCATCATTGCGCTGTAACATCAGGCGCTGTGAAAGGTCGGCATTTTCACCGGCGGCACCGCTAATATTTTCCATCTGACGACGCATGGCGACCAGCGGGCCTAGAACACGTACCAGCGTACGCCAGCCAAAGATGGCCAGTAGCGTAACAACTCCAAGCGTTACGCCAATCAGCAGCGTCAAACCGGTAGCTGCTAAGGCTTCAGCCCGGTTAACGGCACTATCCGCCTGAGCAACGGCGTAGTTTTCTACCTCGCCTAGCGCTTGCTGCATTGCTTGCATAGCGCTTGCGACATTCGTAAGCGCTATCTGAACCTGCTCACTGAGCTCCAGCTGCTGCTCACGCAGCATAGACACCGACATGGGGCCGGTTATCATGATGCTTTCAAGCTCGTCGACCACCTCAGACAGCGCAGTGACCATACGCGCCTGATTTCTATCGGAATTAGGCGCATCGAGAATAGCGGATAATGAACTACGCACCTGGCTAAACTGCGTTTCAATAAACTGCTGACGTAACATGGAAAGCATCCCGCTATTGGACGCCTGTACCATTTGATGGCCATATCCTGCCAACATCGCCAGTGCCGTACGTACATCGGCACTATAACGCCCTATATTGGCGCCCTGAACAAACAAACCATCCAGAATCGTTGTGGGTAGCGTGGTCATGTCATCTTCACGCCACGCCTCCATAAGGTCCCTTTGATCACGCTGATAGCGCTGCTGATTAAGCACCGAAACGTTAGCGATCTCTTCCGCGCTACTCATGGCGCTACTCACAAACATTTCCATGTTGCCCAGCTGGGCGTCCATTTCCGATTTCAGATTAAGCTCAACCTGACGCACCATTTCAAGCTCAGCATCACCGTCCAATAGCGCATTATAATGACTATCGAGGGTTGCCAGCTGCGCTTGAGCCCCGTCCTCTTTCAGCGCTTCGCGTGCATCCATAAAACGTTGATTAAGTGTCTCTTCAGACACGACGTTTTCCAGTGCAGACTCATCTTCTGCAGCGAGCAGCTCACTATGGCGTTGGCCAAAAGCGGCCATGGTCAGTACCAAACGGCGGCTGGCATCCTGAAGGGGAAGCACCTCATCGGTAATAGTGTGCTGGGAGTTGATAAGCCGCTGATTGGTAAACCAACCGGTAGCAGCAAGCGCAACCGCGCCCAGCATTGCCATGATGAAAAGGCTGATTAACATGGCGCGGATACTGAAAGTCTTTTTCATTATGGGTGTTCGCTTGTGTCAGAAGTTATACAGGTAACGTCTGCTTTTTTTTGAAAAAGCACCTCTAATAAGGCGGCTAAGGATAACCGCTTAGGGCAAGGGTTAGGTATTCATTTTCCAAAAAAATCGATATAAATGACGACCTTGAGCGCCATTACAACGCTCTTTCCAAAAACGGATATCACGCTACTAGTATCGGCAGGGGGTAGTTTAACTAAAGCTTATTTATACTTAAGTTAGCGATTGCTTTATAAGAATTGTATTGAAAGCGTTTCTGACCTAAGCACCAGGCAGTTCTGGCCCGAGACATAGAACCTGATATAGAAACGGATATAGAACCTGAAATAGCTTCAGACATAGCTCAGTGCAGGCTTGCTAGATTAAGCCGGGCGCTCAATAGCAAAGCGGTCGGTTGCACGAGCGTAGTCACTACCCGCTAGCCGGCCAATAGGCTTGAGTAAATCGATATCTACATGACGGCCATCCCATACGGCGTCATCGATATGAATAGACACTATCTGCGCCAACACCAGCGTACCCGCCAAAGGCTGGTCGCCAAAGCGAATCAACTCATAGAGCTTGCAACCAAAGGCAACTGGGGATGCTGCGATACGCGGCACTGAAACGCCTGACATTGGCGCTTTCTCAAGCCCTGCAAGCGTAAACTCATCTTCCTCTCTGGGCAGGCTGGCACTAGTTGTGTTCAGCGCTTCGATCAGCGCTTCACTACCAATATGCACCACGCATTCCGGCAATTCCTCTAGATTGCGAATTGTATCTTTCGGCTGCCCGCTGCCATCTAGAAGTGGCGAAAAAGCCAAGACAGGCGGGGTCACGCTTGCCACATTGAAAAACGAAAAGGGCGCAAGATTGTCCTTCCCACTGGTACCTTGAGTGGCTACCCACGCAATCGGGCGTGGGCAGATACTTCCTGAGAGCAGGCGATAAATAATCCCAGCGCTTAACGGAGAATCCTCTAATAAATAGTCGCTCATTCATTGCTCCTTGATTGCCAAACGTAAGGGTAGTATCACTTTATAACAGCACGCTATCGGCGCTGCGTTTATGATGATGTTACACCGACCAAGGACCTGCCAATGAAGATCGTGATTGCCGATGATTATCAGGACTGTGTGCGTCACCTTAATGCCTTTGCTGCACTGAGCAGGCATGACGTAACGGTTTATCACGATACGCTGACCGATCTGGAGGCGCTAGTCGAACGCTTTCAGACAGCAGATGCGTTAGTACTCATCCGTGAGCGTACTCCTATCACTGCAGAGCTCCTGGAACGCTTACCCAACTTAAAAGTGATTAGCCAAACCGGCGGCGGCGCAGCCCATGTGGATCTCAAGGCCTGCCAGCGCCGTGGCATCACGGTAATGGCGGGTAAAGGCTCACCCTACGCGGCAGCTGAATTGACTTGGGGGCTGATCCTATCAGCCATGCGTCACATACCTGAAGAAGTAGCCAACCTTAAAGCTGGCCACTGGCAGCAAACGCTAGGTACCGGGCTGAAGGGACGCACATTGGGGATTTTCGGTTTCGGAAAAATAGGCAGCCTAGTGGCCCGCTACGCCCAGGCATTCGAGATGAACGTGCTGGTATGGGGCCGCGAAAGCACTCAGGCACGCGCGCTTGAGGCGGGTTTAACGGTTGCCGAGAGCCAGGATGATCTTTTTCAACGCGCCGATGTGCTGAGCTTACACCTGCGCCTGAATGATGAGACCCGCGGTATAGTCACTGCACATCACCTTGCCCGCATGAACCCCACCGCCCTTCTGGTCAACACCAGCCGCGCACCGTTAATTGCCCCAGGCGCTTTGGTCAGTGCCCTAAAGGCAGGCAGGCCCGGGCGTGCGGCGGTCGATGTTTTCGACAGTGAACCCACGCATGATGATCCGCTCATTCAACTGCCCAATTGCCTGGCGACCCCTCACGTGGGTTATGTCGAAAAAGATAGCTATGAGCTTTATTTCGGCGATGCCTTTGCAAATTTAAATGCCTTTATTAGCGGTGAGCCGGTCACTAACCTCGCCTCTTGACCCCCGCGGTTGCACGCTCCTCTGTGTTAACTGTGCTAGCCTTATAACTCACGTGTGACACAGAGGACTGGATGCTCACTATTTCCAACCATGTTGCCCTCGCCGACTGGGAAATCGATATTAGCCAAATCCGAGCCCAGGGTGCTGGTGGCCAGAATGTCAACAAAGTGGCGTCAGCGGTGCATTTACGCTTTGATATTTTACGCTCTACGCTGCCTGCGTTTTATAAAGAACGTTTGATGGCGCTTAATGATCAGCGCATCAGTAAAGAGGGCGTGGTAATTATCAAGGCGCAAAGCTATCGCACGCTGGAGCTTAATAAAGAAGACGCCCTTACGCGCTTGAAAGAACTGATCATCAGTGCGACCAAGCAGCAGAAAGTACGCCGTCCTACTAAGCCGACAAAAGGCTCCCAGCGACGCCGTGTTGACCATAAAACCCGCAAAGGCAAAATCAAATCGCTACGTGGTAAGGTTTCCACTTCATAAGCGTTACACAGTATATTGAGCCTCGCATGACAATTGTTTCCCGACCGCTTTCCCCCTGCATTCAGCACTGCCAGTTAGACCCGGCAAACACATGTCAGGGTTGTGGACGCACGCTGGATGAAATTGCCTATTGGAGCCAAATGACCGAGGCCGAAAAGGCCCCGGTATGGGAGCGCTTAGAAGCGAAGGGGTATATAGCGAGCCGAGGCTAGCTACCCGACTTAGCGGCATGGCGGTCGCTCAAAATATGGTGCAACTCACCACAGGCCACCAGCGGGTCATCACAGTTAATCACGATATCCGACTGAGCAAGCACGTAGCTGCGTCCGGTAATTGTGTTTTCAACGACCTGATACGCGCCTTCCTGATGCGTTCCGGTAAACGTACCAATAAATCCGGTTTCACGCAGCGACACTGTTTCAAGCTTATCGCCTACGTTGAGGCGGCCTTCATAGTTCATCAGCGCTAAACGGGCGGAAGTACCCGTCCCGGTGGTACTGCGGCAAATCACGCCTGGGTGCACGTAGGTTGTTGAGCGCGAGCGAAAATAGCCCTCACCCACCTGCTCTTCAGGCCCCATAAAGTGCAAAAACGGTAGCGGGCCGACATCGCCCAGCGTGTAGTGTGAAAAACCGCGCTGGGCTTGCAGTGCTTCCACGATTTTATGCGCGCAGGCTGAAAGTGCCTGCTCTTCTTCGCGAATCAGCTTAAAGCCAAGCTCGGTGGCGTCCACTAGCGCGTAAAAGCCGCCACTATAGGCAATGGAGTACGTCACTGCGCCGATACCCGGCACCTGAATCGTATCGCGGTAGGTATCAATATAGCTTGGCAGGCCTTCGCAGGTAACCGACTCCACCACCCCGTTATGCACGCGCGCCTCTATGTGTACCAGGCCTGCCGGCGCTTCCAGAGCAAAGCGCTGGATACCTTCCTGCTTGGGCACGATGCCAGCCTCAAGCACGGCGGTAGCAGTACATAACGTGTTGGAGCCTGAATAGATCGGATAGCCCATCACTTCCATAATAATGTAGCCCACCGCTGCCTCAGGATGTGTAGCGGGTACCAGCAGATCGACCGACATTTCTGGAATACCGTAAGGTTCTTCCAACAGCAGCCTGCGCAGGCCATCGGCATCGTCGCGCAGGTACTCCATTTGTTCCCGTACGGTCGCCCCCGGCAGGGCATCAATCCCTCCCGTTACAATCCGGCTAACATCGCCGCCTGCATGGGTATCCATCAATTGAAGTGTATGGATATTTTTCAAGGGCGTTGCTCCTGAGCGTTCGTTAGGGCAAAAGGAGCGCCATGGGCGTCCCACTGCGCATCGGGCACGATGACGATCTTACCGAGATAATTGCTGCCTCGATTAACAAAATAGCGTTCGGCGGCATGCAGCTCTGAAAGCTTGAAAGCGGCGTGAAGGACCGGCTTGAGCTCACCATGGCGAATCCAATCAATAAGCTGTTCGGCTTCTTCCCGGGTACCGTGAGAAACGCCAAATATCTGGACCTGATAAAGGTAAATACGCGTCCACATGATTTCGCTAAGGTTACCGCCACTCGCGCCTGCAATTGAAAGACGTGGGTAGGTTTGGCGGCTCTGCATATCGACAATCATGGTGTCGATAAACAAATCGGTCATATCACCACCGACTAAATCCATCACCGCGTCAATCGGCTTACCGCTGGTAGTGGCCAGCACCCGATCCACAAACGTAGGCAGGTCGCCGCGGTCAATCACCGCTTCGGCGCCTAGCGCCAGCAGCGCATCGGCTTTATCGGGCTGGCTAACCGCATAGGGAATGGCCCCGACAATACGGCAAAGCTGAATCAATGCGGTGCCCACACCGCCACTTGCACCGCTTACCAGCACGCGCTCGCCCGCTTCGACCTGGGCCGATGTCATCATGTGATAGGCCGTCTGGTAGGAGCACATGCCCATGGACGCAAGCTCGGCGTCATGCAGTTTAGGATTAACGACATGGTGAAACTGGTCTGACGGTACGGCAACATATTCAGCGTAGCCGCCGTCAGCACCATGGCCATAGTAATCCGGGGTCAGGTTGATGTCCCGACGCTCATCGGCATAGATATTGAAATCAAGCAGACCCCGCTGACCGATTCGCCCGGCATCCACGCCTTCGCCCACTGCCACAATCCGCCCCGCCACGTCAGCCCCCTGAATGCGCGGGAAGGTTAACGTGGGTGTACCGCCCATAGCGAAAGAAGTAACGTCGCCCTTCTCCTTGGTGGGATAAAGGCCTTCGCGGGCTTTGCGGTCGGTATTGTTTTTCGCAGTCGCCGTTATCTGAACCAGAACATCACCCGGCCCAGGCTTGGGAGTCTCGACGTCTTCTCGGTAATGCAGCTCTTCAATGCCACCATGCCCAGTCAAGAGCATGGCAGCCATCGTGGTAGGAACAGCAGCAGATTCAGTCATTGGGCAGGCTCCCTAATGCAAAGGAATAAGGTAACTGCTCGACCATAACAAACTCTGGCCGCTGCTTAAAAGCCTACTGAACTAGAACCAGCCTCTTCGCTTGAATAGCCAAATCAGCACCACAGCCATCCCGACCATGGCGCCCCATACAAAGAAGTAGCCGTAGCGATAGCCCAGTTCCGGCATGTACTCAAAGTTCATCCCGTAGATACCGGCAATAAACGTTAAGGGGACAAAAATCGCGGTAATCACCGTTAGAACACGCATGGTGATATTAAGCTGGTGCGATGAAATGGAAATATAGCCGTCGACCAAATCGCCGCAAATGTCGTAATACATCTGAGTCAGCGTATAAAGCCGTTCAAAACGTTCGGCCACATCGTTAATGGCATGCAGCGTTTCGCTTTCTTCGCGGGGAAGATGCTGATAGTCGTAGGCCGTTAACTCTTGGGTAATCCCTTTATGATAGTTAAACACGCGGCGCATTTTGACCAATCGAGAACGATAAGTAGTAATCTTACGCATTAATACGTCGTTACCGTTTGCGAGCAGCTCATCCTCTAAATCGCTCAGTTCCGACTCAAACTCAAGCAGACTATCGATATAGTAGCCGGCTGAGGTATACATGATTTTTAACGCTACCTGCTCAGGCGACTTGGCTAAGAGTGCCTTACCATGCTCTTTTAACAATCGCTCAACGCTCATGGCAAGGCCTGAATGTAGCGTGACTAAAAAGCGCTCGCCGATAAAAAAGCACACCTGCTGAGGGACAAAATTAAGCTGGGCATCAAATGAAGAGATACCCCGGTAGACAATCAGCGTGTGATTATCGAATTCTTCGATTTTAGGCGGCAGGCGCTCTTTATGAGCATCCTGTATCGCCAGTGGGTGACACTCAAATTTTTCCAGCAGGCGCTCGACCGTCTCTTCGTCTTCGCCCTGCATATCTATCCAAATGTGGCTATCGGGTATTGTTTGCCACGTCGCAAAGAGCTGCTCGTCGCCTTCGTAAGTGGTGCCATCGGGTGTTGTCACAATGCTGCGAATCATACTCTTCCTTGAATTCTTTAAAATAATACGCAGCTTACGCGATGCGTACCTTTGATATGCGTACCTTTGATATGCGTACCTTTGATATGCGTACCTTTGATATACGTAGCTATGATATGCATACCTGAGCTTTACCCGCGCGTTTTGCTTCATACATCGCAACATCGGCACGTTTAAGGAGTTCTTGCGCCGTTTCATCTGCGCCCGGCGTATAAACCGCAACGCCAATGCTAGTACTTACGGTTAACACGGCCTTACCAATGAGCAGCGGCTGTTCAATAGTATGAATGAGCTTTTGCGCTATAGGTTTGATCGCATCCAGCGCAACGCCCTCAAGCAGCAGAACAAACTCATCCCCGGCCCAACGTACAACAAAGTCGGTTTCCCGGGCAGAGGCCGTTAATCGCTTGGCTATTTCGCGTAGCAGCTCATCGCCAACCGCGTGGCCATAATTATCATTAACCTGCTTAAAACTATCCAGATCCATAAACAGTACGGCTAACGGCTTTTGTGAGCGTCGCACACGAGCCATAGCGTCAGGCAAGCGTTCGTCCAGCGCCCGGCGATTGGCCAACTTGGTTAGTACATCTTCGCGCGCCTGCTGGTCACGCAAGCGTTCAAGCTGCTGGCGTTCGCTGATATCGTGGATAAACAGACTACGCCACTGCCTACTGTGAAAAGAGAGCGATTTAAAGCGAATCTCAACCGGTAAGCGACTGCCATCTGATCGGTGTGCTAAATGAGTCACCGGTCCTTTTTCAGCCTCACAGGGTAAGCCATCAGGCAGTATAAGCTGGCTAATCGGCTTGCCCAATGCCTGCTCGCGCGACCAACCAAACATGGTGGTGGCAGCTAAATTCCAGTCCAATACGCAGTCGTTTGCATCAACGCTCACATAGGCGTCGTAAGCGGTTTCAATGACCAATTTAAGCTCATGTGTACGCTGTTCGATTTGCTGTTCAAGACTATGATGAAGTTTAATCAGGGCTTCCTGAGAGGCCTCTTTTTGTTTCTTCTCACGATTGAGTCGCTCACGCAGCTGGATTTCCTCAGTCACGATATCGGCAAGATCCTGCAACGTGGAAAAATCGCTTTTACTGAGTTTTCGTGGTTTGGTATCTATCGTACAGAGAGTGCCTAGCACCAGTCCCTTGGTGGTTTTTAGCGGTATTCCTGCGTAGAAACGTACCCCATTAGGCTTAGCCACCAGTGGGTTCTGCGCAAATCGGCTATCAAGACAGGCATCCTCAACGACCAAAGGGGCAGATTCGGCAACTGGGTAGGCGCAAAAAGCGATATCACGTGGCGTCTCAAGCACATCCAGACCAACACGTGATTTAAACCACTGGCGTTTGGCATCAATCAGGGTAATCGTGACACCAGGCACATTAAGCAGCCTCGCGGCAAGCCGGGTAATACGGTCAAACACTGGCTCGCTGGGCGTATCGAGCAGTTTAAGCTCGTAAAGCGCCTCTAGGCGTGCTTTCTCATCTGACGGTATAGGATAACTCATTTAATACTTCACCCAGGTCGGTAGGTGTTTTGTCCATCATAGCGTGAAATAATTTTCACTGCCCAACCGCCTTATTGCTCGTCACATACGCGAGCACCACGCTTACCGTAGTGGAAGCTAACAACGCTCCTAAAAACGGGCCGAGCGTGGGAACGCTATTGGGGAAGCTTGCAGCCATTATACCGGCACTTAGGCTTTCTTGACCTATCCATCCCGGCAAGATAGCGCCCATTAGTCCAGCCAAACCGCCACCAATAGCCGCAAGCGGCGTCATGCGTTGCCATAAACCGAGTAGAACAGGCACGACAATGGCGGCGCACAGTAAATCGGCAATTAAAAAAAGGCGTAGGATCGACAACCCCTGAAGCGCGACAATCACCACCGGCACCATAAGTAAGACGGTCATCCAACGCGTGAGAGTGATGGAAACACCAGGCTTTTCGCTGCGCGACACAATCAGCGAGGCAATACCACTTTGCAGCGTATCCACACTCGATGCCACCAGCGTGACCGCCAGCACCAGGGCTACCATGGCTACCCAAGAGGGCACGTTATTCAATAGCGCAAAAAAAGGCATCGGGGGCTCACCAAGCGCTATTCCACTCATGGCCGCCACCATGCCCAAACCGCCAATCACCATTACGATGATCACCGTGGCAATTCCGCCCATCCAGGCGCCCCGCCCCAGGCTTTGATTATCACGCGCAGCCCATACTCGCTGCCAATAGCCCTGGTGAAACAGGTTGGCCGCAGTGACCGCAATCACCAGCGTTAACGACACACTAAGTGCACTGGATGTGGGAATGGAGGGCAGCACCGCACCACTGGGCATTGCGGGCAGGTGCCACAGGGTGACGCTTGAAACGATCATCAACAGGGCAACCAGTAGCCACGCCTGCCAGCGGTCGGTCGCAAGGCTTGCGCGCAGCCCGCCGCTTACCGTGTAAAGTAGTGTAGCGAGGGTAACGCCAATGATCACCCAGTTCGGCGGCACGTCAGATAGCAGTGACGTAATCGCCCCAATGGCGGTTAATTCAGCGGCCAAAAAACACGCCATGTATACCACCGAAACCAGCGTTACCCAGTGGCGAACGCCCCGGCCATAGCAAGCGTCGGCAAACTCCGCGATGCTGCGTCCCTCGGGCAAAGCGCGGCGAATAGCCGGCCCATAGAGGCCAAGGACGATAAACGGAAGCGAAGAGCCAAGAGCGTAACCTGCCAGTGCCAACGGGCCGGCAAAGGCGCCAATTTCTGGCGGCGCAAATAATATCCATGCCCCCATCCCAGAGGCAACAAAAGAGAGCCCTAGCGTAGTGCTGGTTTGTGAGTTTCGCGCGGTGACATAGTCATCTAGTGAGCCTTTTCGCCCACGGGCTTTAAAGCCTAAAAATGCAAAGCAGCAGAGCGCCGCGCCTAGCATGGCTGACGTTAGGTATGGCATGTCGCACTTCCTCCGCCGGTTCTAACCGGATCAGGTTCCAGGGTCTGCAACAGCATTCTCAGCCACACAATGTGGCTCCCCTGGCGACAGTGAATTGAGAGCGTATCCTGATTGAAATTCAACGAACCGTCAAAACTGAGTGACAATGTTCCCCACTCGCGCCTGCGGCTATGTATGCTATGCGCTAAATAGCTAGAATGAAAAGGGCTTACTTCTCCTATTCATTCGCTACAACGTTGCTTAAACTAATAAAAATTTGGAGTATTACCTGCATAGCGGCGTTGCCGCATAAAACTGGCTTACTGCCGTTCGCGCCATAACAACCATCAATGCCAAAAGCGCCGTGTGAATATACCTATGGCGCGCGCATAGGAAATTGCCATGTCGTATACCGAAGCCAAAGAGCATACCCAAGGTCGGCTCCATACTCTATTTGCTGATCCTTATCGTGCATTTGAAAACAACACCGATGAGCGCCAGCTTCACGTTCGTGTAATGCTTTATATGCTGTTGGCGCGACCGATGGCACGCGGTGACATGACGCTTCGCGTCATTCATGGCTGGGAAAACGGTGGTTTTGAACCAGACGACCTACAGCATGCCGACTACGCTTTGCATGATCTGGCTGATTTTAAGCGGGTTGTAAAATACTTTGAGAAGGCCGCGCAACAAAATGTCCCTCTCCCGTCAGAAAACCCGACCGTTCTAGCAGACCCTCTCGCCCATGCTATCGCCGACGCCAAAGCTGAAGGGCAAATGCTTGCCGATGATATACGCACAATGCCAGCAAGCTGGCCCGCCTTTGAAGGCGGGCTCGCCCTTTATACGCTGTTTAAAATGTATCACCGCTTGGTATATGGGGAAGACGATGTCTACCGCTGCTCACAGTGCAAAACTCCGCACGGCCCCCGTGAAATCCATGAGTTTCATCTGGAAGAGGGTGAGTTTGCACTGTTGGTGCCGCTTAGCGGGCAGGTAAAAGCGTCGCCCTCGCTACTGGTTCTGCATGAGAGCCAGCTTAACCCCATTGAAAAGCTGCTTGAGGAAAGCTTCAACCTGCTGCAGGACTTTTAAGACACTCTATACCAGCACGGGCTCCTAAAAAGGAGCCCGTGATATCTAGTTAAACGCTGTCAGGCTTGGCTAAGCGTCAGCGCAATCATAAGCCCAAGCACAATGGCTTCTGACTTGATGAAACATAGCTTCTAGCTTAATGAGATAGTGCTATTGATGCCGCTGGAAACATTTTCAGGCTCAAACCAGCGCGCGGTTACTGTTTTGGTTTGTGTCCAAAACGCAATAGCCTGCTTACCGTTAGGCCCTAGATCGCCCAGTTTTGAGGCCCTTGAGCCGGTAAAGCTAAAATAAGCAACCGGCACCGGAATCGGCACGTTAATTCCCACCTGCCCCACATCAATATCCGTTTCAAAACGCCGCGCCACCCAGCCGGAGTTAGTGAAGATAGAAGTGCCGTTGCCGTTAGGGTTGGCATTGATAAACGCAATCGCCTCATCAAGCGTTTCCACATTGACTACGCAAAGTACGGGGCCAAAAATCTCTTCACGGTAAATGGTCATCTCCGCCGTCACGTCGGTAAAGAGCGTCGGTCCGACAAAGTTGCCCTTTGGGTAGCCCTCTACTTGGCAGTTGCGCCCATCAACCAGCAAATTGGCGCCTTCCTTTTCGCCCGCCTCAATTAAACGCAGCACACGATCCCTAGCAGCGGTTGATACGAGTGGCCCTAAATCGGCATCCTGCTGAGTGCCTGGGCCGACTTTCATCTGGCGCGCGGCTTCCACGATATCGTCAATCCACTGGCGCGCCTCACCGACCAGCACTAAGACGGAATTGGCCATACAGCGCTGTCCGGCGGCGCCAAACGCCGACCCCAGCAGGTTATTAATCGCCTGGCTGCGATTCGCATCAGGCATCACTACACAGTGATTTTTCGCGCCCATCATGGCTTGCATGCGCTTGCCTGCATCGCCCGCCCGCTTGTAAAGCAGCGACCCCACATGGGTTGAACCAATAAATGAAAGGGCTTTGATCGTTGGGTGATCAGCGATCTGATTGGCAACCTCGGGACCGCCATGCACGACGTTTAACACGCCCGGCGGCACCCCCGCTTCATGGGCCAACTCCACCAGACGCATGGTAGAGCTGGGATCCTGCTCGGAGGGTTTCAAGACAAACGTATTGCCCGTGGCAATGGCCAGCGGAAACATGAAGCAAGGCAGCATAATGGGGAAATTAAACGCGGTAATACCCGCACCGACACCTAGCGGCTGGTGAAGCGTATAGACATCTACTTCACTAGCGGCGTTTGCAGCCACTTCGCCTAGCTGAAGCGAGGTAATCGAGCAGGCATGCTCAACCACTTCTAACCCGCGCCCCACTTCGCCTTTAGCATCCGGTAGCGTCTTGCCATGCTCTTCGGTGATTAAAGCGGCCAGCTCATCGGTATTATCCCGAATCAACGCCTGTAGGGTCAGCATGATACGCATACGTTTGCCAAGCGGGACGTTGCGCCACTCTTTAAAGGCCTCCTGCGCACTGGCAATCGCGCGCTCTACCTCTTCTGCGGTACAAAAAGGTACCCGGGCCACCACTTCCTGAGTCGCTGGATTAACCACATCACGCCATTCCTGACTCTGTGACGGGACGGCCTGACCATCAATGATCATGGAAATTTCGCGAACGGCCATTGCGTTGCTCCTGTCTTATGATTGTTCGTTGTGGAGACAGTCATTATCACTGCCTTTGCGGTGTGAACAGGGTATAGCAGCAAGTTGACGTAAACGTCAATTAGCTATTAATGCAATTGCTGATTGGCAATGACACAGCACAAAAAGAAATCGTGAGCGTGCGCTTAACCGCTTGACCTGCCTTGCCAATAAAGGATGATAAAGCGTACGACGATGGAGATGGCGCTTTGCCTTATCAGAAACAAGCCTTCACTGCGGTGATTACCCACAAGCTGAGCCATGCCGGCCTGTGCATTCTGACCCTGCTGCTCTGGTGCGCCACTCCATCTTCTCCGGCCGCTATTGCTACCGGCGTCAACAGCTCATCCACGCATGCCGATCAGCGCGAAGCGCTGCTGCCGCTGGCCACACAGAGCCATTCATTACGAATTCGCGGCAGCAAGCCCCTGACCGCCGACACCAATGACGCGGAGACGGGCGATGCGGCCTTGCCTGCTTATGCAGCCCAGGTTGTCTTCGCCCGCTCAGGCAGTTGCACTCTGTCGCGTTCAATTACGCCACGGGCAGATAGCCTATCCATATGCCTTCCACCTAGCCGCGCGCCTCCGGCTGCCTAACCGATTAGGGTACTCTCAGAATTTCATTACTGCATGGCACCACGGTTTAACGCGGCGCCCATTTATATCGTTTGCTAGGAAGCGCGTATGTTTCAGGTGGATCAACTTATTTTAATGGCAGCGATCCTGCTGCTGATCGGCATAATCTCAAGCAAACTTTCGGCCCGCTTGGGTATGCCGGTGCTGGTTCTGTTCCTGGGAACCGGCATGCTGGCTGGGGAAGCGGGTATTGGCGGGATCAGCTTTGATAATCCTATTTTGGCACATGCCCTGGGTACCTTGGCGCTGGCCATGATTCTATTCGACGGCGGTCTACAAACGCCGATGGCTTCAATTCGCATGGTTTGGAAACCCGCATCCTTACTGGCAACGGTTGGGGTTCTCATTACATCAATGATTACAGGTGCAGCAGCGGCCTATATTCTTAATCTGCCGCTGCTCGATGGGTTATTGTTGGGCGCCATCGTAGGGTCGACCGATGCGGCGGCCGTTTTTTCGCTGCTACGTAATGCCGATATCCATATCAACAAACGGCTTAAGTCGACGCTTGAGATCGAAAGCGCCTCGAACGACCCTATGGCGATTTTCTTGACCATTGGACTGCTTGAAGTTCTGGTTAACGATATGCCGCTTGGCGTGGGCTTATTGAAGCTATTCGTGATGCAGATCGGGGTTGGCGGCGTCGTAGGTTTATTAGTGGGCTGGGCATCGGTTCAAATAATCAATCGCATCCAACTGGTAACCTCAGGGCTTTATCCCGTGCTGGTGGCAGCCTGTGGCCTATTTGCCTTTGGTGTCGCAGCTAATCTTGGGGGAAGCGGCTTTCTGGCGATCTTTGTGGCGGGGGTGATGATCGGTAACCGTCGCATCGCTTTTCAGCGCAGTACCTTCTTGTTTCATGATGGCTTGGCGTGGATGAGCCAGATCGTCATGTTCGTTGTGCTGGGCCTGCTTATCAATCCCATGTCACTGCTGGACGTATGGCTTGAAGGCCTGATGATCGCGGCCATTTTAATACTGGTGGCCCGTCCGCTTGCCGTGACGCCTATTCTTAAAATGTTCGGCTTTACCAACCGTGAAACCGGGTTGGTTGCCTGGGTAGGCCTACGTGGCTCAGTGCCCATTATTCTGGCTATATTTCCGCTGATCTTTGGCCTGGAAGGCGCGGAGCTTATCTTCAACGTGGTTTTCTTCGTGGTGTTAATCTCCGCGACCCTTCAAGGCACAACCCTTCCCTATGTGGCGCGTAAATTAGGCCTTACCGTCGCACCGCCCATTGTGCCTGCCGCAAGCCTTGAAATTACGGCACTGGAAGATGTTGACGCCGATATTGTGGAGTACCGCTTAGGCGATACCGCAAGGGCCGTCAATCGACGGTTATCGCAAATTGCGCTACCGGATGGCACGGTGGTGGCGATGATTACGCGCGGCAAGGATGTCATCCCACCGCGTGGCTCAACGCTACTTCAGGCAGGCGACCACCTGTTTGTCGTTTTACGTCCTGATATTAGGCCTTTTGTTAACTACGTGTTTGCCGAGGGCGCAAGTATTACCAGCGGCGAATTTCCTGATCAAACCTTACGCCTTAAGGGAAGCACCAGTGTCGGCGAAGTACTTCACTCGTATGGCCTTACGTTAGATGATGATATGACATGCACACTGGATAAGCTGTTGCATGAACGCCTGCCCGATAGCCCAAGCGAAGGCGATGAACTAGTACTAGGCGATGTGACGTTATCCGTACTGGGGGTACTCGAAGGGCGTATTACCACCATAGGCGTAACGAATATTCAACCAGCGCTTGTACCGACAAACATGCCAGGCTAACCGCTATGCGTAATAGCCACCTGCTCGGTGCAGGTGGCTATTGGCTTGAATAGAAACGCATCGCAAGAATTGTTTAAGCCGCTTCGTAAGCCGCTTTAAGCCGGTAGAACTCATCGACGATTGCCGCCATTTCGCTGGCGTCGTAATGACACAGGCCACTAACCACCAACTTCTTGGAGCCAACCCCTACCGCATCTCCCGCCGACTCAATGGAAAATTCAAGCAGCGCATCCGCCCGCTTACCCTGCACATCCAGCGAGGAGCGCGTTAACGCAAGATTGGGGTTAAACCCATCCAAACGCTCCAGCGAGAATCCCATGCTATCGTAAATAACCAGCGGGCGTTTGGGGTTAAACATGACCCCGTGCTGCTCCATTAACGGCTTTAAATAGTGCGGAAAGTTTTTTCCCGAAAAAGCCACATAGCAGCGCGCAAATGCTTCAATAGCGGTTTCATCCAAGGTTGTTTCACCACTGCGAACCACCTGCAGATAGCATTTGCCACTCTCGTCAGATACGTGTAGCTCACCGTTATCTGCTTCACTAAACAGCAGCGGCGTATCAGCACTCACCATATTGGTGAAGCGAAATTCCATTTGCCGCGACAACCCAAATTTGACGAGTATCAGTGCGAATAGCAAGTCACCAGGCACGCAGAAACGACGCGCATCCGGATTATGAATGGGGTTGTAATCGCCAGCCACGCCTTTAGCGAAACGGCTGGCCTGCTCAGCAGAGATCACGATGTACTCTCCGCGTTGCGCGTAAAAATCCTTGAACATGGCGTTTGCTGCCTGCCTAGCGTTGAAATCGAAAACCCATAACTGCCCAACGTCGCGCATAATGCCATAAAACACGCGCTAACAGGAGTCATCGGCCAGGAAGCGAGTATGCCAAACACGAATATTGCCAAAAAACGCTTACCACGCTTTGCATTAGCAACGCTAATTGGCGCCTTATTTATCGTCGCCATTTGGCTGATAGGCAGCTATTGGCTGCTTAATAGCCAGTGGCTACCCAACAAAATCTCCCAGTTCGAAGGCGTTGAGATTCGTTGGAGTCAAGGTGCCAGCCGCCACCCTGGGCGCTGGGAGGTAGAAAACCTGTACCTTTCACGTGAAGATGACGCGTTACCGATTAGCATTGAGGCCGAACGCGCCACGCTTACGCTGTCTTTATTATCGCTACTGCGCGGTGAACTACATATTCAGGCAATGGACGCAGAAGGCATTCGCCGCTTAACCATAGGCGATATTGCCCTTGAAGCTCAAGGCACATTGCGTGTATCGAACACAACGCTTAGCCGTGAGCGCCTGGCCGTCCCCGAAGCAACCCTTGCCATCACTGAAGGCCGCTTGGTACGGCTTAGCGACCAAATGACGCTGGTTAATGCGATTAACCTTGAGGCAACGGCATCGCTTGATGAGGTCACACCGACCGACCCGGCCACGGGCGAGCTTAACCCTGAGCTACTAGCCGCCCTTTCGGCAACGCTTGAGCTACGTGCCCAAGCAGATGCCTGGGACGTGTTCATGCCCTACCTGGATGCCCTTCCCTGGCTGTTTCTAAATGGCCGGGGCGAATTGACCGGCCATATTGCGCTAGCGTCAGGTACGCTTGAAGAAGGCAGCCAGCTGACCCTTGAAGCGCCTGAGTTACGCTTAACGCTAGACGAGCGCAAGCTTATTGAGCCAACGGCCCCGACCACCTGGGTGATCGCGGACGCCCCACCGCCCCGGCATTCCGCGACAGGCCAGGGAAACGTTCAACTTAGCGTGAGCGATAATCAGCTTCACTTTGCAACCCAGCTACAAGGCGTCACTCTGGCAGATACTCAAGCCTACGCCACTGATACCGCACTACGCCTGACCAGCAAGATCGCCAATCAGCGACTCGATCACTTAAGCTCGCCCACGGACGCCGAACTCACCCTGAAAGGCACCATCACGCGACTGGATATGCTGGACCGCTACCTGGCCGATACATTACAGGGCCAGGGGATTCGCTTATCAGGCAATGGCCGTCTAGAAGCCGATGTTAGTGTGCGTGATACCCAGCTCTATAATGCTCGCCTGTTTATTGACGCCGAAATGCTGGCGGCTGAAGCGTTGGATTTCAAGGCGCAAGGTAGCGGTACTCTTAATGCTGAGCTAACGGATGCCGCGAGCGTTGACGCCACGCTTCAATTTACCCAGGCAATGCTTAACCACCATGAGCGAACGCTACTTAACGACGCTACGATCGACCTGACCGCTCAAAGCCCCATCGACACGGCGCTAGCCCATGAACAGGCGACGGCCACTCTGACCTGGCAAGATGCGCGCATGCCCAGCATCAATGTACTGCAACCCTATTTGGCTAGCTACCTGCCGGATCCCGCACCGTTTCAGCTAATCAGCGGTCAAGCGCAAAGCAGTGGAGCGCTTGCCCTTACCGCTGATCAGCTGAGTGGAGAGCTTTTTTTATCGGGTAACGCACTTACCACCCGCTGGCAGCGTGATGAGCAGCGCACAACATTAACCAGCGACATGCAGCTTTCACTTTCACTTAAGCAGGCAATGACCGACGGCACGTCAATTGATATAAGCGACAGCCGTTTACGCTGGCAGGTCGCCGATGATACCCAGCCCAATGAACGCTTGGAAAGTATTCTGGTGCTGCGCGATGGTCGCTTTCAGCGGCGTGACGATACGCCCAGCGGGCAGTTTCAGCTGGAAGGCAGCGTGCAGCGCCTAGGCTTTTTAAACACCTTTTTGCCCGATGCCCATGGCGTATCGATTTCAGGCAACGGCCAGCTATTTGCCCAAGGGTCGTTTCGGGATAATCGTCTGCTGGCACCCACCCGGCTACGTATAAACGCCAATCAACTCGAAGTCGCGTTTTTGGATTACCTGGCGACGGGGCGTGGCGAGCTAACCGCACAAGTCGATAGCGCTGAACAGGCCCGGCTTTCCCTGGGAATTCCGCGTTTTTCGCTGCAGCGAAAAGATGATGACAGCCCCCACGTCGAGGGACGTCATTTCGCTTTAACCACCCAGACTAATCAGCTCAGCGAGGTGCTAATCTCACCGGAAGCAGAGCACTTCGTCACCCGGATTGCCCTACCGATTACCGACGTACCGGACTTTACCCGTTATAACCGCTACCTGCCCGAAAGCGCGGGAATTACGCTATTAGGTGGGCAGGCAAGCCTTACCAGCGAGTGGTTGCTAGATGGTTTAACCGCCCAAGGAGAGCTATCGCTGCGCGCGTTTGTCGCCGATATGGCGCTGCTTGATCAGCGCCTGCGAGGGGATTTGCATCTTTCCCTGACCCTTACGCAGGGTGATCTGGAAACACACCGCTTTACCGCCGACAACTCCTTTCTTCGCCTGGAAAATATTATCCGCCCAGGCGACAACGTCTCGGCGGATGCCGGCTGGTGGGTACAGATTTCCATGAATGAGGCCCAGCTAGACTGGGCAGACCCTGTGCGTTTAGTGAGCCAAGTAAGTCTTGAAATGCGCGATACGGGGCTACTTGCCAGGCTTTTTCTGGAACGGGCGCGTGAAAAGGAGTGGCTAGGCCGGCTACTCAGCGTACGCAATATCAGCGGCTCTGCCGAGCTTGCGATTAACGGTGATCGCGCAAGCCTCAACAACCTTACTCTTACCGGCGGCGCGTTACGACTGCTGGCGGATATCACTATGGCTGAGCGCAGTGCGAATGGCGCGCTCTATGCTCGGCTCGGCGCGCTGGGCGTCGCGGTGGAGCTGGTTGATAACCAGCCTGATTTACATATTTTACAGCCGCGCCGCTGGTTTGAACGCTGGCAGCAAGCCCAGTCACCTATCTCAGCCACCCCCACTCAATGACCCATATAACCGTTATATAATTAGCGTTTTGTTTTACGCTCACGACGTATCATTCTCACCCGCTCTTTGGCTTTAGCTGGCGTCGAGAGCGGCACTGCCGATTGGGCCTCTTTGGGAGGTACCGTCACCCAGGCAAAGACCGGTAACGCCAGCTGCCAGTGAATCGCTGCCAACCGAAGACCCAGCGTAATTCCTAGCGCCATAGTAATACTTACGCTTAGCGGCGCATTTAGGGCTTGCAGGGTGGCATAGGCAATCCCGCCGGCCATAGCGGCAGTGGCATATATCTCTTCACGCAACACCATGGGTACGCGCTGGGCCAGCATGTCGCGAATCATGCCACCCGCCACACCTGTCATCATGCCCATCAAAACCGCCACCACGCCTGAGGTCCCAAGCAACAGCGCTTTATGCGTGCCGATGACCGTAAACAGGGCAAGGCCAAACGCATCGGCAATTGGCAGAAACCCCCGCGACAGACGATGAATATAATGAAAGCCGACCAGCGACACACTAACGGTTGCCAGAATGACCCATAAGTAAGTAGCGTCAGCGACCCAAAAGACGGGGCGTACCCCCAGCACTAAATCACGCAACGTACCGCCGCCAATGCCGGTGACGGCGGCAAGCACCAGCATGCCAAACGGGTCCATTTTGGACCGACACGCCAGAATCACGCCCGACAGCGCAAAGACAATCACCCCTGCCATATCTAGCCAGTACACCACACCTGTCACGCGATTCCCCTTTGTGCGCTATGGTTCTTAAAATCAGGTTCTTAAAATCAGGTTCTTAAAATCGAGTTCTTATAGCTAGGTTCTTAAAAGCAAGCTCATAAAGCAGGCAGAATAGCACTAAAGCGGTTTGCGTTTATCGCTTACTTAGATGCGAATTAAGCAGACTTAACGCAGTAGCTTAAGGTAGGCTGATGATAACTTTAAAAGGAGGCACTATGGATTGGAATCCTGCCTATACGTGGTTAGTGCTGGCGCTACTTCTCAGCTTGGGGGAGTTAACATCAGGCGCCATGGTACTGCTGGCGCTTGGCATCGCCGCCGCCTTGACTGCGGCCGTTACTGCGTTGGGATTATCGCTACCCTGGCAGCTTTTAAGCATGGGTATCTTTACCGGTGTTCTGGTGCCAATAGGTATTAGGGTGATCCGCCCACGTTTTTCCCCTCGCGGCGTTGCCTACGGCACCACCGGCACGGGGGTAGAAAAGGGCAATTACTACCATACGTTGCGCCGCGATTATGACGATGCAACCGGTATCAAAATTAACGGTGACTTTTACCGCTTGCGCGTCACCGATACGGGCACAACAGACCTGCCACCCGACACCTCCGTTATTTTTCAACGCTTTGAAGGTACCACAGCACTGGTTGCTCTCCCTTCGTCAGTACCCAATCCTTTGCAAGACGACACCACACTTCGTAAGGAACCTTGATAATGGATCTACCTATTAGCCCCGGTTTGTTAATAAGCCTGATTATTGTCGTTATCGGCATCGTGATCATTTCCAAAGGGCTGGTCATTGTTCGCCAATCTGAGGTCATGGTGGTTGAGCGCCTCGGCTCGTTTAATCGCGTACTCGAAAGCGGTATCAATATCATCGTGCCCTTTATCGAGCAACCCCGCGCCATCACTATGTTGCGCTATCGCAAAATGGGCGAAGAGTACCAGGCCATTACCACTGATGAGATTCGCATTGACCGCCGCGAGACGGTAATGGACTTCCCCGGCCAGCCGGTTGTCACTACCGACAATGTGACCGTACGTATCAATGGCGCGCTCTACTATCAGATCATCGATCCTAAGCGCGCTGTTTACGAAGTCGTCAATATGAGTCAGGCCGTCGAGGTTCTGGCCAAAACCACGCTGCGCTCGGTGGTTGGCAAAATGGAGCTGGATAAGCTGTTTGAGTCGCGCGCGGAAGTGAACAATGAAATTCAGGCCGCGATGGAAGAGCCTGCTTCTAAATGGGGCGTCAAGATATCTCGTGTAGAGGTACAGGATATCGCCATGCCCGAAGAGGTGGAAACGGCCATGCGCCTGCAAATGGCCGCCGAACGTAAACGCCGCGCGACGGTGACCGAGGCTGAGGGTGAAAAATCCGCGGCCATTGCCATGGCGCAGGGCCAGCGTGAATCGTCCATTCTTAACGCCCAGGGTGATAAGGAGTCGGCTATTCTGCGTGCTCAGGGCGAGCAGGAATCCATCAAGCTGGTACTTAACGCAATTGGTGACAGTGAAGAGAACAAGCGGACGGTCGTGGGCTATTTGCTGGGCCAGAGCTATATCAAAGGCCTGCCCAATATGGCAAAAGATGGCGAGCGGGTATTTGTACCTTATGAGTCCTCTGCACTGCTGGGTTCAATGGGTATGTTCCGCGAGCTGGCTGGCTCACCTGAAGATGCCGTGGGGGAACATCTTAAACATCGTGCAGGTAATGCCAGCGCATCCAACAGCTTTCGCAGTGGCGTGGTAGGCGGAGCCACCAATAGCTAAATAAAAAATCACTAATACAAAAATCGCTAATGCAAAATCATGCAACGCTAATTTAAACTAAATCAAACCGCGCCGGGTAATGATAAGCCCGGCTTTTTTTTGTAGTCAACGTGACATATAACTGCTTTACTTTACCCAATAAGAAAATATTGATACATACCTATCTAAACAGCCCGCAGGGAAACAAACTTCTTTTGCCGCGTGTAGGCGAAGTTTATCAGCTGGTTTTTAATCCGTCAGGGATCTCTTACCCTTGCTAAGCCAAGCATCATTAGCCGCTTTTATTCAGCGGATCATGGCTGGCCTGCCGGGTTTTAGCATCGTTACGAATTATCCAGTGATGATGCGTTTAACAGCCGCATAACAGCGACCAGGAACAGAACTTTGTTGTTGCGTGGGTATGGCATCTATAAAGCTATCCTGTGGGGCATTACACTTTGTATTGGAGTGCTGCTTTCGTGTGCCTTAAAGGCCGACACAGCGCCCCAACCTCTACATAGCTGGGAATATCATTGGGGCGACCTCCCTCTTGATACGCAAGGCACTCTTCAGCAAAACAATACAACGCCCGTCTGGCACGCCATTAGCTTTCCTGCCAACCCACCGGAACGAAATGGCCAGCAGCAAGTATGGTTTCGCGGTGTGTTACCGGAAGGTAACTGGAGTGATCCGGTACTTTATATCACCAGTATCGATCTGATTGGCCAGGTCTATCTGGATGATACGCTGATATATCAGTACGGCGAATTCGATGAACAGGGCCGTTGAGATTTTGCAGGCTGGCCCTGGCACATGGTCGACCTGCCTGAGGGATTTTCCGGCAAATCGCTTAATATACGAGTGTTCTCCTATTATACCAATATCGGCCTGTGGGGCGAAGTAAAGGTAATGGAGCGCCTTGATGTATTGAAAAGCATCATCCAAATGTCCGTTCAAGACCTTGCTGTTAGCGCTCTAGTGTTCGTTTTAGCATTTATAGCCAGCATATTCGCTCTAATGGGCCCCGAACGGCGCGGTTTTGCAGCTATCGCTCTGTTTTCCTACGCCTCAGGGCTGATGCTGATGGCTGAGGCGCCGGCTCGCCAGCTAATCATTGACAACGCCCTGGCGTGGGATACGTTACGTGCAGGCAGTTATTATACGTTACCGGTTGCCCTGGGGTTGCTGCTAAGCCACTGGTTTAACGGCACCACTAAACGCTGGCTGACACGGCTCTGGACGCTGCATTTAGCTTATCTCGCTATTTCAATCGGCTTGGTTCAGACAGGGGTGATCAGCCTGTCTCTCACGTTCCCTGCATTTGATGCGCTGCTAGTCGTCACACTGCCTGCCATGCTAATGCTTGCCCTGTTTCGGTTTCGCGAATTAAGTATCGAGCAACGCTTATTGGCGCTTAGCTTCACCTTTTTCATACCGCTGTTATTGGCTGATATGCTGGTAGCCCACGGCTTCGTTGCCTGGCGCCCTATCTCATTAAGTTACGGTACGTTGATTTTTTCGCTGGCTAACGCCGCCATCTTTCTGTGGCACTATCGTCATACACAGCAGCAAATGTCGCTTACTAACGAAACCCTTGAACATCAGGTGGCATCGCGAACAAAGGAGCTGGATCGCCTCGTTCAGGAATTAGAAAATCTGTCTTTTAAAGACTCCCTCACCAATCTATACAATCGACGTCATTTCGATACGGTGTTCGCACATGAGTGCCGACGCGCGCAGCAAAATACCAGCCAACTAACTCTATTGATGCTGGATATCGACCACTTCAAGCAGATCAACGATCACTTTGGTCATGATGCCGGTGATAGCGTGCTGGTGGCAATTGGTGCACTGCTGAGGCAACACTTTCGCGGTCTCGATATCGTTTGCCGATTTGGCGGTGAAGAATTTATTGCTCTGCTGCCAAGTACCTCAGTTAACGCTGCCGAAGCGTGCGCTAACGCGCTCTTGGAACAGGTATCCCAACTTTCTCTAACGCACCAGGGTACGTTATTAAGAAACGTGACGTTTTCCTGTGGAGTGGCAACCTATCCAGACCATACTCAGGATCCATTTAGGCTACTTAAACTGGCTGATGAGGCGCTATATCAGGCTAAAAACGGCGGCCGCAATCGCTGCATCGTGTGGGTCGAAGCGTCTCAACCACAGGAGTTTATGCTGGGCAGCCATAGCCCAGCAGGGGCTATCACCAGGCTATCGCCTAAGATGCATGAAACATCAGAACGTAAGCTATAAACACCGCCTACCCATACTTAACTCAACCGGCTGCCGCTACTGGTTTTTTCTTTGCCAAGACGGGTCAGCCCACGCGGCGCCGCAATGCGAAAGAAGCGCTCGATCACGTCGATATTAGTCGCCGGTGTCATTAACGAAACGCCAATGAACACGGGCAAGTTGATCATTAGCCCCCAGAAACCAGCATGCACACCCAACGGATGCGACCATAACGTGGTAAACGCCACGGTTACCAGAAAGCCTGACACAATGCCTGCCATAACGCCTAGGCGTGACGCGCGAGGCCAGAAGAACATGCCGATAAAGGCAGGCAGCACTTGCGATGCAAACCCCAATCCCACTAGTAAAATCATCACCAAACTACCCGGCTCGGCAATCGCCAAAGGCGCAATCACCAGCGCCATAATGGGCACGATCATGAGTCTGGCAAGCCTACCGGTTGTGGCGTCCGAAAGCTTTAACAGCGGCTGAATGACATCCTTGCTCAATGAAAGCGATACCGAATGTATGAACGGCTCGCTGGACGACATAGAAGCCGCCAAAGTGCCCGCCCCCAGCAATCCCACCAGTACCACCGGTAGATGCTGCATGGCATATTCAAGGGCTACGGTATCGGCTCGAACCAACTCGGGTAGCGAGAAAATACCGATAAAGCCCACCACCACCATAGGCAAGATCACCACGTAATACGTCGGCAGCCAAGTAGCGCTTCGCCGGATAGTACGCGCTGAAGATGCACTCATCCATTGAGTCCATACCGGGGGCATAAAGGAAAACATCGAGACAATAATCGAGGTCGTCCAAAAGCTGTAGGTCATGTCTTCACGGGCGCCTGGCAGCGTTAAAAACTCAGGATGCTCGGCTTGGATGCGCTCAAATACCCCCGCAAAACTTAGCCCGCCCGTCGCGCTATATACTGCCCACATGCCCACCGCCCAAGCGACAATCAGCATCAGCACGCCCTGGAACGCATTAGTACGCCCAATGGCTCGCTGCCCGCTGGCGTATAAATAGACGGCAATACTGGTCAATACCAGCACAACACCCAACCAGATCGGTATCAGCCCCCCGCTCATCACAAACAGGATGTAAGCCGAACCAATGGTTTGCAGTACCGCGTAGGCAACCGAGCCCACCGCCATGACCAGTGCCGCAAGCGCACCCAGCGCAGGGCTCTGATAGCGATCAGCAATAGCGCTTGCCTGGGTCACGTGGCCAAACTCGGCGCCAAACTGCCATACCTTCGGGCCAAAGTACCAGGCGATAAGTGCCAGATAGGCCAGGTAAGTGGCCACATAAAAGACCGCCACGCCTTTAGAATACGCCCAGCCCGGTGCACCCATAAAGGTGTAAGCGCTCACGCTACCCGCAGCAATCAGCAGATAGAGCATGACAGGGCCCATGCTGCGTCCGGCAACGCCCCACTCCTCCAGACTGTCCATATTGGCGCCTTTAATGCGGGCGCGTAAGCCAATCATCATGACGATGGCAACGTAAGCTAGCGTAATAAAAAGCGGCCAAACGCTATTCATGGTTGTCCCCCTCGACAATACGATTGCCTACTAACATAACCGCCACGCAGGCAAAAATAACCAGATAGCTCCAGACCACCATCAGGGGTAGGCCTAACACCAGGATTGACCGATTGACCCAGCCAATCACCGGCCAAGTGCCCATTACGATCAGTGCTACAAACGCGATGAATAAGCCCCAGCCCGCACGCGTGGTGGGCAATACCAATAAACGTCGCATAGTGGTTTCCTATTATTTAGCGAGCGGCAGATAGTCAGTATTGATAGCGTTACGCACATCCGTTAATTATCTGCCGTCTACATCTCAAACTGGCGTGACATCAACGTCACAGCTTCTCCCCGGTACTCAAGGCACTCGACCGGCTGCCAGCCCAGTCGCTGGTATAGCGCCTGCTGGTCCGGCGTGTAGAGGTAAAACCTGCGAATGTCATTTGCCTGTGCCTCGACTTCCACACGCTTTATCAGTGCGGAAGCAATCCCGCGCCCGCGTGACCCAGGCAGTACGAACACCGAAGCAAGCCAGGGAGTTAACTCAGAGCGAATGCTCATATCATCGGCAACCAGGCTGGCGGTACCTACCGGCATATCGCCTTGCATAGCAACAAAAATAGACGGCACGCCTACGGCACCGCACTCGGAAATGGTTTCTTCAATGGCGTCCTGAAGTGTCTTCTCTGGATTCAGGTGTCCCCAGGCCGTAAACATCCATTGCGTAACATCAAGGACATGCGGACTATCAGCGTTCAGGCGCTCAATGGTGATCGCATCGTGCATACGGTTTCCAGAATATTTAGCAAAAGCAGACATGGTAATGACATATATCGTCAATCACTAGAGAGGTGAACGTGCTCTTAACGCGACGTCAAACGCTTTTCCCGCCAGACTGCTCATTTAACGCCGCTTCAAGCAACTCATTAATAAGCGTCCCTCCCCAAGTATCGCCATGTACCAGCTCACTGAGTGGCAATCGCGAGCGCCAACCCTTGGTTTCAAGCTCAGGCTGATCCAGAAACTCGTTGACATAGCCAAGGCAAAGATACGCCACGGGATAAACATGCTCGGGCAGGTTGAGAGCTGCGCTCAACTGAGTTTGGTCAAGAACACTTACCCAACCTACCCCAACGCCTTCTGCCCGCGCCGCCAGCCACAGGTTCTGCACCGCCAGGCAAGTGCTGAACAGATCGGTCTCCATGATGCTGTCGCGCCCCAACACGTGAGGGCCACCACGGCTGCGATCGCAGGTAATACAGAGATTGAGCGGACTTTCCAGAATGCCCTGAAGCTTGAGGCCTTTATAAAGATTCTTGCGCTCACCGGTAAAGCGTTCGACAGCTTTTTCATTGGCCTGCTCAAATAGTGCCAAAATCGATGTCCTGACCTCACGACTTTCAATGACAATGAAATCCCATGGCTGCATGAATCCAACCGAAGGTGCGTGGTGCGCGGCCTGCAGTAGACGCGCCAGCACGTCAGCTGGAATCGGGTCGGGAAGAAACTGTGAGCGCACGTCACGACGCTCATAAATGGCGCGATAAAGCCCGTGGCGTTCACTCTCTGTAAAGGAGTCATCTGAGGCGGTCACGGGGGTCAACTCCAGTTGCGTTGTGGTTTAAGCGTGAGGGGCGGGTTTGACCATATCAATATGCGGTATGCCGTCTTCATCGTAGGGCTCACTCATGCGCTCGAACCCAAACGACTCGTAGAAAGCGTTCAAATAGACTTGTGCGCCAATCTTGATACCCAGGTCCGGATAGGTTTGCTCGGTAAAACGAATCGCCTCCGCCATCAGCTCGCGGCCATATTGACAGCCCCGGAAAGCGTTAAGGGTCATCACCCGGCCAATGGAAGGCTCGGCGAATTTATCCCCCGGCCCCACCACACGGATATACGCCGCCAGCTCCCCTTCAACCGTAGCGGTAAGATGCCAGGCTAGAGGATCCAATTCGTCTACTTCCTGGTAGGCACACTGTTGCTCTACCACAAACACCATTACACGCGCTTTGACGATCTCGTAAAACGCGCGGGTGCTCAGCTCATCAAAACGCGCCCAGTGAAAACATAGCGGCATACCGGCCTTCTCTCTTGAACAGGATGTCGTTTATTAAAAGCCGATTATACAGACAAGTAAGTGACGGGCTATCACAGCGAGGCAGATGAGCATCCCTTTCCGCAGCTACCTCCGGCAGTACTGGTCACGGCATTAGTAAATACTAATTCGATATTGAAAACGATTATCATTTAAATTAGCATTACATTTTGCGTTTAGCCGTCAACGTATTCGCTTTGCTTGCTTCAGCCAATATCCACGCTTTAGGGAGTTACCCTCAATGCCTCGCACTTTGTCGGCGCCATATGCGCTTTCTTCGCTTTCCCTTGCTGTTGCCCTGGCCCTTTCAAACCCGCTTTTCGCCCAGGAACACACTAGTGACGAAAAGGCATTCGACACGCTCTATGTGACCGCTGAAGCCATTGCAAGCCAGGCATTGGGAGCATCGACGATTACCGCCGACGATATCGAGCAACGCCCACCCGCCAACGACCTTTCCGAATTGATAAGAACCATGCCAGGGGTAAACCTAACCGGCAATACCGCCTCAGGCCAGTACGGCAACAACCGTCAAATCGATTTGCGCGGCATGGGGCCTGAAAACACTCTGGTACTGATCGACGGCAGGCCGGTCGGCTCGCGTAACTCAGTGCGCATGGGCCGCAGCGGTGAACGCAACACCCGTGGCGACACCAACTGGGTGCCCGCCGAGGCCGTCGAGCGCATCGAAGTGCTGCGCGGGCCAGCCGCTGCCCGCTATGGCTCTGGCGCCTCTGGCGGTGTTGTTAATATTATTACCAAGCAGCCCTCTGATACGTTCAGCGGTTCTGTAAATCTGTATGGGCGCCTACCGGAAGATAGTGCCGAAGGCGACACGCAGCGTGCGGGATTCGTTCTCACCGGGCCGCTGCTGGAGAACCTCTCGTTTCGACTTTATGGCAACGTCGCACGCACCGATGCCGACTCGCTGGATGTTAACGCTGACTTCGCCTCAACTCCGGATGCCACACCGCCAGCCGGACGCGAAGGCGTTCGAAATCGCGATATCAACGGCCTGCTACGCTGGGATGTGAACGACGCTAATGTGATCGAGCTTGAGGCTGGCACTAGCCGCCAGGGTAATATTTACGCAGGAGACCGCGCCGTTCGAGTCGATGGCACCGACCTGCTCACCGAGCTTGCCAATGGCGGCGCGGAAACCAACCGGATGTATCGCAATACCGTCTCACTCACCCACCGAGGTAACTGGGGCGAGAATACATCGCGCTTAACGCTCGGCTTTGAAGGCACCAATAATGCACGTTTGGACGAAGGCCTGGCCGGGGGCCCGGAAGGGAGTATCAGTAACGATCAGGATTGGTCGACCTCCAGGCTGCGCAATTACCGGCTCGATGGCGAGGTGAATCTTCCAACCCAGTTAGCCGGCAATGAACACGTCTGGACCGTGGGTTTCGAACATCAAGATAGTCGCCTTGAGGACGCGTACGCTGTTCAAGGCGCCGTCAACTGGGGCGATTCGGTGCCAGGAATCGACTCAAGCAATCAGGATGGCAAAGCAGACGCACAGACAACCGCCGTCTTTGTAGAAGACAATATCTACCTGGGCGAGCGCTGGATCGTAACGCCCGGTGTACGTCTGGATCACCATAGCCAGTTCGGCAATCACGTGAGCCCCAGCCTGAATACTCAGTTTCACGCCACGGATACCGTCACTTTGAAAGGCGGTATTGCGCGAGCCTTTAAAGCGCCCAATCTTTATCAGGCCAACGATAACTATCTCTATTATACCCGTGGTTATGGCTGCCCCTTTGGCTACACGGGCAACAGCGGCGGCGGGTGTTACGTTCAGGGCAACAGCGACCTTGACCCGGAAATCAGCTTGAACAAGGAGATCGGCATTGAGTGGGCCGATAACGGCTACCACACGTCACTGACCTACTTCCATAACGATTACGACAATCGTATTCAGGCAGGCCTGGATGAAGTGGGCCGAACGGTGTCCGACAATGGCGGTGTTTTCCAGTGGCAGAACGCTTCCAAGGCGGTGGTAAGCGGCCTGGAAGGCAACCTGCGGATCCCCTTGATAGGCGACAATGGCAACACGCTCAGTTGGAACAACAACTTTACCTATATGGTAGAGAATAAAAACAAGCAAACCGGCCAGCCGCTTTCCATTGTTCCCGAGTACACGCTCAATACCTCGTTTGACTGGTGGGCAACCGCCGACCTTTCCGTGCTTTTCAAGGGCACCTGGTATGGCAAACAGACGCCTCCGACGCGCAGCATCAGCGGGGCTCCGCAATCAGGTGAAGAGCTTAGCGTAAGGGGCCCCTACAGCGTTTGGGGGTTGAGCGCCCAATACTATCTGACCAATGACCTACGCCTGGGCGCAGGGGTTGAGAATCTATTCAACGAGCGCCTCTATCGTGAAAACACGGGCCTTGGCTCTGGTGCTGCCACCTATAACGAGCCGGGACGAGCCTACTTCATGTCGCTGAATATGGACTTCTAAACGGGCTGCGTATGCTGTTAACCCCTTACAAAACCTATCGCTTGCCGCACCTGTTAGGGGCGGCTCTTACCCTGGCGCTTACCTGTTTTGGGAGTACCGCTGCAGTGGCACAGCAACGTGAGCCTACCATGTCGCTAGCGCATACCGTGCTGGATGAATCGCTTGATGATTATCGTTTTGAGCGCTTTAGCGTTGCAAGCGCAGATGATGAACGCCACTGGCGCGTGACGCTCGCCATCCCGACGGGGGCTGCCCCCGAGGCCGGTTTTCCGGCGTTCTGGATGCTGGATGGCAACGCTGCCCTGATGGAGTTCGATACGGACCTGCTCAAAGAGCTTGCCTTGCAAACGACCCCGCCTGTCTTAGTATTTTTAGGCTACGCCAATGACCTGCGCATCGATCCGGCGCGCATGCGGGATTACACCTTTAGCGCTTTACCTGATGATAACGCCGAGACACCACCAGAGCGCCGAGGCGGCGGTGCGAATGCCTTTTTAGAGACGATTGAGCGCCAGATACGCCCGGAAATCGCCACGCGTGTCAAAACGGATACAACGCAGCAAACGCTGTGGGGCCATTCACTGGGTGGGCTTTTTGCACTGCATACACTGTATACCCGTACCGGCGCCTTCAGTACTTATGCCGCGGGCAGCCCTTCGCTCTGGTGGGCCGATGGCGCCCTGTTGGGCGAACCCGAGCGCCGGTTTACTGCTAACAACTCCGGTCGTCCAGCGCGTGTTCTGTTAAGCATGGGCGGCGGCGAACGCGCACGCGATACCCGCCACCGCGATATGAGTAACCCACGGGTGCAGGCACATCTGCGGCGCGTCGCGAGTGTTCCCACCGACTCAACCGAAAAGCTTGCCGAACGGCTTCAACAGGTTCACGGCATACAGGCCAGCTACCGCGAATTTCCAGAGTTAAGCCATGGCCTGACGTTTCGTGCATCGCTGATGGATGCACTTCATCAAGGGGTAGGCATACCGGATCACAGCAACACTCGCGGCACCATCCGATGACGATACGTCACCCTTTTTCACCCACGTTTAAAGGAGCAAACGCTATGCAACGCCTTTCCAATGGTTATCGCCTCAAGCCTTTAGCGGCCGTTATCATCGCTTTATGTACCCTGCCTTCAGTGGCATCGGCTCAAGTCTTTGACCAGCCTGACACCGATTTTAAGGGCAGCGTTTACGCCACAACGCCACTTATTCTTCCCGGCAGCGATGTTGAGTTTGTGGGTCGTGATTTCACCCCCGGCCAGACCGTGGAGCTTTCACGTGGCAATACGCCACTTAACGATACTGCTTACACCGCCGATGACGATGGCAGCTTCACCGCGACCATTACCCTGCCCGAAGACGCCGCTCCCGGCCGTCACCCGTTGGTGTTGATCGCCGAAAATCCCTATGCTGCCAGCATTGTCGATCTCAAAATCTCGCCGCCCATTGCGTTAAACGGCGATGACGCCTTTGATGTGATTGATACCGCCCTGCCTGCCGGTCTCTATCAAAGTGCCTATAGCGCTAAAAACAGTGCGCTGTTCGTCACCCGCGCAGTAGGACGCCCGCCGGTCACTCAGTCAGAACTACTTAAAGTCGATCCTGATACCCTTGAAGTAATTACTCGAGTGACGCCACACCAGGTGCCCGATTACGATGATGAACGCGTCTTTGCAGCGTATGGCGTGGGGGTGGATGATGCCAACGGCAACGTCTGGGTGACCAATACCCGCGAAAATACCGTTGCGGTCTATCGTCAGGACGACTTATCCCTGGTTAAACAGTTCGACGCCGGAACAGTGCCCCACTCTCGCGATGTAATTATCGATAGCCAGCGCGGCAAGGCGTATGTCTCGGCGACCGGTGAAAACTATCTATCGGTGTTCGACGCATCAACCCTTGAACCTCTCGGGCAGATCGAGATTTCATCGTCCGTACGCGGTGAGCAATTCACACCCATGAGCCTGGCGCTGGATGAAGCCTCTGGTCGTTTGTTTACCGTGAGCATCAGCACTCCCGAGGCGGTAGTCATCGATACCCAAAACGATAGTGTTGAAAAGGTGATTACGCTGACCAACGCCAACCGCGCCTCCGGCGTTGCTTTTGATGCGCAAAGTGAACAGTTGCTGGTGGCCTCGCAAGGCTCTGACAATCTGCTTTACGTGGATATCGCATCTGGCGATATCGTCCACGACGTACCGGTCGGCGCTGGCCCGCTCAATGTGGCGTTTGAAGCCGATAGTGGCTTGGCGTATGTGAGCAACCGCGCCTCCGGTACGCTCGCCATCCTCAACCGCGAGGGTGAACTTGTCGCCAATATCGACGGCGGCACTTACCCCAATCACGTTCACGCCGATGGCCAAGGCCACATATTCGCGGTCAATAAGGCCCGCGGCGAAAATGACTCTCGGGGCGACCACGTGCGGCGCATTCAAGCGATCAATGAGTAAACGATCGGAAAGTCTTTAACCAACGTCACCGGCCTGAGCCGGTGGCGTTATTCTAGTAGCTGCTCAGCGTCTCACTGCGTCTCAACGCTATGTAAAAACTGCTTAAGCAACGCATCAAGTTGCGTCCGCTGTTCATCGCTTAGGCCACTGACCAGCTCTGCCTGTGTCGCCACATGAGCAGCAACGACTTCGTCAATTAACGCAAATCCTTTACCCGATAGCGAAATCAGAAAGCCTCGCCCGTCGGCAGGGTTTTTGACACGCTCAATCAATTCTGCTTTTTCCAACTGCTGAAGCCGATGCGTCATGGTGCCGGATGTCACCATGGTGGAGGCCATTAAATCGCTGGGTGAAAGCGCATAAGGCGGGCCTTCGCGGCGCAGCGTGGCCAGTACATCAAAGCTTGAGTCGTTAAGGCCATACGCCGCCCAGGTCTGCTCCATGCGACGCATCAGGCTCTGGTGCAGCCGCTTAATCCGGCCCAGCGTGCCCATAGGGGCGACATCCAGGTCGGGGCGCTCTTTTTGCCACTGGGCGAGTATTTTATCGACGTGATCCATGGCGCTTATGCTTGCCGACTTTTAGCTTGACGTCAAGGTAAAAAGCCATATACCTTGATATCAAGGTATTTTAAAAATCGTCTTTAAGAGCAACTAAAAGAGCCACGCTATGCATTCATCCAAGACAAGAACAGGGGCACTTCCCAAACATACGCGGCTTGCCGCATTTATCTATCTTGTCACCGGTGGTGCGCTGCTTGGTCTCTCAACCAATCTGGCTAAACTGGCCGGTGAAGCGCAGCTGTCGCCACTCGCCTTCCTGTTTTGGTCGATTGCCGGCGCGGCTTTAATTCTGCTGGTGGTGGCAGCGCTACGCAGCAATTTGCCGCCTGTCACTGGCCGCACGCTTGAGTACTACCTTGTTTCGGCCTTTGTGGGTGTGGCGGGTTCTAACCTGATTTTCTTCTCGGCTATTCCGCATATCGGTGCAGGTTTTGTCGCCCTTGTGATTACATTGCCGCCGCTGCTTACCTACGTTGGCGCGCTGATATTAAAGCTGGAGCGTTTTCAGATGATGCGTGCAGTGGGTGTTATGTCCGCACTCGCGGGTGCCATCACCTTGGCGGCTCACAAGCTTTCCGCGCCTGATGCCGACTATGTGTGGATTTTGCTGGCGTTGGCGGGTCCGGTACTGTTGGCCATCGGCAATCTTTACCGCACACTGCGCTGGCCAGCGGGTGTGTCAGGCGAGGCGCTGGCGCCCGGTATGCTAGTCGCCGCGGCCACCCTGCTGTTCAGCGTCAGCCTGCTGCCGGGCTTTTCGCTTGAGGTTCCAACCGAGCAACGTCTTCCACTTCTGTTGATCGCCATTCAATCAGTGGTGTTTGCAGGCCAGTTTTTACTACTTTTTCTACTTCAAAAAACCGGTGGGCCAGTGCTGCTGAGCCTGCTGGGTTCCGTCGGGGCGGTGGTCGGCGTACCGGTTGCGATATGGCTACAAGGCGAAGCGGCGCCGGAGGGTTTGCTCCCCGGCGCGCTGCTGATAGGTGCGGGCATCGCCCTGCTTAATATAGGCAAAGCCAGAAAGCTTTCTTAGATAAACCAGGAAACAGTATTTTACAGCCGGGCATCGATAGAGGGGGACAGCATTCAGAAGATACGCCGCTGCATGTAATGAGTATTATCTTCCGTTTTACGAATATGAAAGCCCATGCGTTCGTAGAGCGCGACGGCAGGGTTGATGCAAAACACGCGAAGGCGCAGCGTGTCGATACCCAACTGTCGCGCCCTGTCTACCGTATAATGGATAGCTGCCGTACCAAGGCCTTGGCGCCGCCACTGCGGCGCAATTTGCAGCTCGCGAATATAGCAAGCCTCGGTATCCTGGTTGATACACAGCAAGCCCACCGGGTGCGCATTGATGACCAGCTGATAGCTTTCCAATGTGCGCCATTCGCTATCGAACAGGGCACTGTCCCAGTGCATATCCAACTGATCATAGTAGTCCGACATGTTCTGGCGGATCAGTTGCTCTGCGAAATCCTTATCGCTGGTTGGTAGAATGAGCGGCGTCATATTTACTCCCGGCGCTCCCTTCGGCACCTATTACGAAAGCACTTATTGGCTTTGGCTATTATTTCATACGGGCTGCACACGTAAATCCCAGACTCAAACAGCGCTTCGCGCTGCATCGCTAGCTGAAGCTGCTCCCACAGTAGGCAAACGCACCGGGATTGTGGGAGCTGAGTTCACTCGGCGATGGCGGTGCTAACCGCCCTTGAGTATTTGCTGCCACTAAATCCGGCAGCGCTTCGCGCTGCATCGCTAGCTGAAGCTGCTCCCACGATAAGCAAACGCATTGAAGTTGTGGGAGCTGCGTTCACTCGGCGATGGCGGTGCTAACCGCCCTTGAGTATTTGCTGCCACTAAATCCGGCAGCGCTTCGCGCTGCATCGCTAGCTGAAGCTGCTCCCACAGTAGCCAAACGCACCGGGGTTGTGGGAGCTGAGTTCACTCGGCGATGGCGGCGCTAGCCGCCCTTGGGCATGTGCCGCCACTAAATCCGGCAGCGCTTCGCTAGCTGACGCTGCTCCTACGATATTCCTAACCCAACTGAAACGGATAAACCGAGCCGACTTGCAGCAATTTTGTTAGCTCGTCCAACGCGGTGAGGGATTCTTCTGCAAGCTTCGGGTCGGCGAGGTCTTGTGTGGCGAGACGGTCGCGGTAGTGGCGGTTGACCCAGGCAGTGAGATCTTCATAAAGATCGTTGGTGAGCAGCACACGACCGGTGAGGGCTGCGCGCTCGGCTTCTGATAGAACGACCCGCAGGCGCAGGCAGGCGGGGCCGCCGCCGTTGCGCATGCTTTGCTTGACGTCTTTCACCACTACGTCACTGATCGGGTTATTGCCTGCCAGCAGGTAGTCTTGAACGGTGCGCCAGACCGCCTCACGCTCCTGGCATTCGCTGGGTACGACCAGTGTCATGGTGCCATCCGGGTTGGAAAGCAGCTGCGAGTTAAACAGGTACGACGCCACCGCGTCTTCCAGGCTTACCGCTTCAATCGGTACGCGAACGGGAATCAAGGGCGTCGTCATCTTGCGGCGCAGCTCGTCGAGCGTGCCCTCTTCGTCCAGGAAAGCCATTTCGTGATACAGCAGCACGGGGCCATTGCCCACGGCGATGACATCGTTATGGAACACGCCCGCATCAATAGCATCTGGATGCTGCTGGGCAAACACCGTTTGCGCTTCACTTAAACCATGCTGGCGGGCAATGGCTTGGCTAGCTTCTAACGTTTGGCGGGCGGGATAGCGCTTGGGTTCGCGCTCACCGCTACGCACGTCACCAAATGCCTGACGGCCATACACAAACAGATGCACGCCCGGCTCACCATACTCTCCACACAGGCGAGTATGATTGGCTGCCCCCTCATCGGAAAATGCAGGCGTGGCAGGCAGCACAGGATGATGGGCGAAGTGCTGCTCACTGTGAAAAATGGCTTGCAGCACGCGCCCCGTGGTTTGCGGCTCGAGAAAGCGGTGAAAGCTTGACTGCAGGTTGGCCGGGGTAAAGTGCACCCGGCGATCCGGCGCATCGATGCTGGGAGTAACGGTGCCCGCATTGGCCGTCCACATGCTGGAAGCCGAACACACGGCACGCAGCAGCTGCGGGGCATCGGCGGCGGCACGAGTAAGCACGGCATGATTGCTGCCGCTAAAACCCAAGTCGCGCAGCGCGCCGATATCCGGGCGCTGCTGGGGCGGCAAAACACCCTGGGCGTAGCCCGCCTCCATCAGCGACTTCATTTTTAAAAGCCCCTGCAGCGCGCCCTCTTTGGGATTGGAGACCAGGCCACCATGGCTCATGGAAGCCACATTCCCCACAGCCAGCCCCGAGTAGTTATGTGTCGGGCCTACCAAACCGTCGAAATTGACCTCGCGCACGCCATACGCGCTTCTGTTCGCCGCCCCGCTCATAGGCTGACTCCCGGCGGTAAGGTTTCGGGAATTTCCAGGCTATCGGCTTCCATGGAAGCCACCGGGTAGGCGCAGTAGTCCGCTGCATAGTAAGCGCTGGGACGATGGTTGCCACTGTCGCCGACACCGCCGAAAGGCGCATCCCCGGAGGCACCGGTGGTTTGGCGGTTCCAGTTCACGATCCCCGCGCGAATGCGCAGCAGGAAATCAGCCCAATCATCTTGATCACCGCCAATTAGCCCGGCCGAAAGCCCGTAGCGCGTATCGTTGGCAAGCTTGAGCGCTTCATCCCAATCGCTATAGCGATGAATTTTAAGCAGCGGGCCGAAGTACTCTTCATCAGGCACATCCAGACCGGTCATATCAATTAACGCCGGGCTGAGCAGGCTGGTGTCCTTTTTGAGGCGCTGCATGCGGTTGATCACCGTGCCGCCTAAAGCTTCCAACGATTCCTGAGCGTCCAACAAGCCATCCGCAGCGGCAACGCTGACCAAGCCGCCATAAAACGGCTCGGGATTATTTTCAAACGGTCCGGCCACATGCAGTTTGGCAATCGCTTCAGAGAGCGCTTCAATAAGCCGGTCGCCCTGCTCGCCTTGCGGGACAATAAGCCGACGCGCGCAGGTGCAGCGCTGGCCGCCGGAAAGATAAGCCGACTGCAAAATGGTGAGCACGGCCGCGCGTTCGTCGTCGATGTCCTTGACCACCAGTGGGTTATTACCGCCCAGCTCTAACGCCAGAATTTTATCCAGCTGGCCTGCAAACTGTTGCTGTAACATGCCGCCAACCTTGGCGCTGCCGGTAAACAGCAAGCCATCAATACCGGGATGCGCGGAAAGCGCCTGCCCCACCGGCACACCGCCCTGTACCAGGTTGATAATGCCCTCGGGCAGCCCGGCCTCAAGCCAGCACTGCAGGGTTAAATCGGCGGTCAGCGGTGTTTGATCACTGGGTTTGAAGACCACGGTATTGCCCGCCAGCAGAGCGGGCACCATATGACCATTGGGCAAGTGACCTGGGAAATTATACGGGCCAAATACGGCCATGACGCCATGAGGTCGATGACGCAGGACCGCTTTGGCGCTGCCTACCGATTTTTCACGCTCGCCGGTGCGTTCGGTGTAGGCTTTAATCGAAAGCGCTATCTTGCCAACCATTGCGCCTACTTCGGTGCGTGCTTCCCAAAGCGGTTTGCCGGTTTCACTGGCAATTGCTGTCGCTAACACTTCAGAGCGGCTTTTGACGACGTCGGCAAAGCGTTCAGCGAGGGCTTGGCGTTCGCTAAAGGGTAATTTTGCCCAGTCAGGAAAAGCGTTGCGTGCGGCTTTCACCGCACTCTCGACCTGAGTACGGCTGGCCGCCCCCCCTTGCCAGAGTAGCTCGCCTGACACAGGATCGTACTTATTTAGCGATTCTGCAGCGCCGTCCATCCAGACGCCGTTGATAAGCTGCTGCTGTTGGGCCTGCATCGTATTCTCCTCGTCTGTTAGGTTTCCAGAAGCCGAACGGTATCGCCTGAGGTAACCCCAAGACGCTGCGCTTCTGTGCTGCTTAAAACAATCGTGTCACGCGTGGGCGCACGGCCTATCCATGCGGCAGTAAAGGACTGCATGCTTGTGGTCGCGGCCAGCCAGCGGCTAACGCTCTCCTCAGAGGCATCAGCGGCTATTTCAACTTGATAAAGCTGTGAATTGCGCACAGCCCGCACGTCATCGATATAGGCTTCAACCGTCGGGCCGCCATCGAAAATATCGATGTAGCCTTCCCAGCGCAGCCCCTCTTTTTTGAGCATTTCAAGTGCGGGCCTTGTATGACGATGCACTTGGCCAATACACGCGCGCGCCTCCTCGGCCATAAAGGTGGTGTAAATGGGAAAGCGCGGCATCAATTCGCCGATAAAGCTTTTCTGCCCCAGCCCCGTGAGCCGGTCGGCTTCATTAAAGTCCATGGGGAAGAAATGCTTGCCCAGGCTTTCCCAGAAGGGACTACGGTTCTGCTCATCGAACACGCCACGCATTTCCGCGAGCACTTTTTCGGGGAAGCGGTCACGAAACTGAGCAATAAACAGCCAGCGGGCTTTGGAGAGCAGCGCACCGTTGCGCAGATGCTTGTTTGCCTCACCGCGGTATTCCGGGCGCAAAAACAGCGAGCAGACTTCGGCATCCCCGGTATGGTCAGAACTTAGAAACAGCGTATCGATGGTGCGGTGCAAATCCAGCTGTACCGATGAATGAGCCAGGGTGCCCAGCCGATAGTTATAGAAAGGCACTTCACGGCCTACCTGACCTTCAATCGCACAGCAGCCGGCCAGCTCGCCATTGTCTTCATCTTCCAATACGAAGAAGTAAAGCCGGTCGTTAACGGGCGTGCGCTCTTCGAATGCGCGAACGGAGGACTCAATTTTGCCGGCGAGAAACTCGCGATTGCTAGGCAACGAGGTAAACCCCACCCCCGCCTGCTGCGCAAGCGCCAGCAGCCCATCGGCGTCAGCCCGGGCAATCGGTCGAATGCGCATCATAGTTCTCCTTCATCAAAGGCATCCACCGCCGCGGGAAGCGTGAGCGGCGCGGCAAATACAGCCCGGCCTTCTTCCACGCCGAGACGTTTGGCATCCGCTTCTGAAAGCATCAGCTGGCCAGTGGGCGAAAGCGCGTAGCGCGTCACAATACAGCGGAAGTTATCCAGCGCCTGATTGGCAATCAAGGCAGGCTCTGCATCGGGCAAGGCGCTTTCCGGGCGAATTCGCACCGGATGCCAGGCGGCCCGGTAAAAGGTGGCGAGACGCTCACGCTCGGCTTTGACAATCGGGCCTGCATCGAAAATATCCACATGGCGCGAGCGCACAAACCCTTCCGCCAGCATTTCTTGCAAGGCGTCCTCGTGGGCGGGATGCTCCCGGCCAATCGCGGCCCGGGCTGGTGGAGTAAGCAGTGGCAGATACAGCGGAAACTGCGGCATTACCTCGGCAATAAAGCTTTTGGAGCGCACTCCCGCAATATGATTGATATCGTGAAAACTGCGGGCAAAAAAGTGATGGCCCACGCTTTCCCAAAAAGGTGATTCGTTCTGGGCATCCAGGTACCCGGGAAACGCCACGGCCAATATGCGCGAAAAACGCTCGGGGTACTGGGCAATAAACATCAGCCGGGCACGGCGAAGCAGGCTTTCCGCGCTGGTACCTTTATAGCGCGGATTTAACGAGTAGGCGCAAAGCAGCGTGGCGTCAGACACTTCATGGGAAAGCGCCAGGGTTTGTACTTCGCGGCGTACGTTTAGCTGCTGCGAGGCGTGGATCAGCGTTTCCTGACGATAGGTATAATAGGCTTCACTGGCGCCCGCCTGGGCACGAATGGTAGCGGTTCCGAGCACTTCCCCATTACCCGCTTTATCCACCTGCGCGCTGTTTTCCAGAACGAAGGTGTAGTGCTCGTTACCCGGAAATTCGATCTCGTCGTTAAACGACTCCAGGGAGCGCGTAATGCGCTCCTCCAGACGTTCACGATTAGCAGGTAAGTTGGTGAGCTTGGGAGTCGCGTGCTCTGCCAACATGACCAGCGCTTCTAAATCCGCCATTTTTACCGGACGAATGACCAGCATCTTTGACGCTCCCTCTCTCGATGTCGCCGTGGGCGAATTCATGCGTTGGCAACAAGACGCTCAATCGCACGCTCCAGGCGGGCCATGCCTTCAGCGATGTCTGCTTCTGGCACTACCAGTGAGGGCGCCAAGCGAAGCACGTTAGGGCCTGCGATCAGCGCCATTACGCCTTCTTCGATTGCCAGCGGCAGAATGTCCTTGGCACGGCCCTCATAGGCATCCGACATCTGGGCGCCCATCAGCAGCCCCATACCGCGAATCTCTTTAAATACGCCGTGCTTGCGATTAATGGTTTCCAGATGCTCACGGAAAAGATCATGGCGCTTTTGCACGCCTTCCAGCACGTCAGGCGTATCAATAAACTCCAGAGCAGCCAGCGCAATCGCTGAACCCAGGGCGTTACCGCCATAGGTAGAACCATGGGTTCCAAAGGCGAGGGATTTGGCGACGTTATCGGTTGCCAGCATTGCGCCGACGGGGAAGCCGCCACCCAGCGATTTGGCGCTGGTAAGAATATCCGGCGTCACGCCATAACGCTCGTAGGCATAAAGCGTACCGCAGCGGCCAACGCCGGTTTGAACCTCATCAAACACCAGCAGAGCATTGTGCTGATCGCACAGCTCGCGCAGGCCTTTCAAAAATTCTGGAGTGGCGGGCAAAATGCCGCCCTCGCCCTGCATGGGTTCGACCATCACCGCGCAGGTGTCATCGCCCATTAACGCACGCACACTTTCCAGATCATTAAACTCAGCGTGCAAAATGCCGCCAGGCACCGGGCCAAAACCCTGGGAATACTTGGGCTGGCCACCCACGCTCACGGTAAACAGCGTGCGGCCATGGAAAGACTGGTTGAATGAAATGATCTTGTCTTTCTGTTCACCATAATTATCTACAGCGTAACGGCGTGCCAGCTTAAGCGCCGCTTCGTTGGCTTCGCCGCCAGAAGAGCACAGGTACACCTTGTCGGCAAAAGTGCATTCGGCCAGCTTTTTGGCCAGCTTAAGCGCAGGCTCATTGGTATAGATATTGGAAAGGTGCCAGAGCTTTTCGCCCTGTTCTTTCAGCGCGTTAACCAATACAGGGTGGCAATGACCCAGCGAGTTCACCGCAATACCGCCCGCAAAGTCGATATATTCACGCCCCTGCTGATCCCATAATCGGCTACCTTCTCCGCGCACCGGGATAATCTGCTGCGGTGCATAGTTGGGGGTCATGTAGTGATCAAAATCCTGCCGAGTCGGGATCGTGCTCATGGGGCAAACTCTCCAATAGAAATAATCAGTCGAATCAGTATACGGGGCTAACGAGGTCGCCCGCTTTCAGTAATGGGACGGTAAATTATGAAAACCTGCACATACTTCAGGTTGTTTGTGATTAGGATGTCTGGCGTTATTTCAGTGCTGCAGATTGTGCGCTGTGAGCAAGCATTAGCCCAAACGCTCTTCCCGCGGGGTTAACCCAAAATGATTACGGTAAGCCGTTGAAAAATGTGCAGCCGAGGAAAACCCTGTCGCAAAGGCGATATCGCCTGCAGGGCGATCACTCTCGCGCAGCTGCTTACGCGCTTCCTGCAAGCGCAAGTTAAGGTAATAACGGCTGGGCACTGCCTGAAGGTGCTTTTTGAATAGCCGCTCAAGCTGGCGGCGAGAAATCCCTAAATGTTCCGAAAGCTCCAGAGTGGAAAGCGGCTCTTCAATATTGGCTTCCATCAGGGTAACCGCATCGACCAGGCTTTGTGGAGCATGGCCCAGGCGATGACGCAGCGGCACATGCTGGCGCTCATCGGCCATGCGAATACGCTCGCACATAAAGTGCTCAGATACCTGTTCAACCAAGTGGTCACTTTGCTGCTGGCGTACAACGGTCAACATCATATCCAGCGCGGCCGTGCCACTGGCACAGGTAAGCCGGTTGCGGTCGATTTCAAACAGCTGCTGTGAGAGCGTTACTTGAGGATAGGCTTGGGAAAATGCCGCAAAACGCTGCCAGGGCAAGGTCGCTCGGTAGCCTTCTAGCAACCCCGCACGCGCCAGTACCTCCGCCCCACCGGCCAAGCCTCCCAATAGTGTGCGCCCATGCTGCTGACGCAGCCATTCCACTAGGTTCGCCGGGAGTGCATAAGGTAGCGGAGAGGGAGCACAGATTAGAATCATATCCAAATTAGGCGGCGACTGCTTGAGAGTGTAGTCAGCATTGCAGGTGAGTTGGGCGCTGCTTCGTACAGGCTGCTCATCATTACTTAGCGTAAATACCTGATAAAGCACCTGCCCGCTCAATTGATTGGCCATAAGTAGTGGCTCAACGGCGCTGGCGTGCGAAAGCATTGAAAACCCAGGCAGCAGCAATACCCCTATGCGCTGGCGCGCAAATGTTAATGAGGAAGTTATGGGGTTGGGCTGCATGCCAAATCGCCGTCAGAAAATGAAGCACCATCTTACCCAATTGCACAGTTTTGGGCAGTGCCTATAGACCCTATATAGAAAAAGACGTCGCGATGCCGATGGTATAGTCACCCAGCAAGAATGAATATAAAAAAGGGCAAGGCGTAAACGCCTTGCCCTCCCAGCAGCATTCAGAAATGCTCGGCTGTTTTCAATCCTATTACTGCTGCTGTTGCGCTTCCGATAGAGTCATCTCGCTATCGACCTGCGTATAGCTGTCCTCATTGTAATCTTCAGAGGATTCTTCGATCTGATCGCTGCCATAATCGGTATTCATCACCAGTTGATCGTTCTCGAACTGCATTTCGTCAACAGGCAGAGCAATGTCTGTTGCACCAAAGCCCCAGATACCACCTACCGAGATAATGGCGTACAGGTCGCCTGAATCATTATGCTGAGCGATATGCTGAATATCACCAATCTCTTCGCCTTCCTGGTTAACGACGGCCATGCCCTCTAAGTCACTAACCTGTAAATTCATTAACGAATCGTTCTGGCCCTGGTTATCCTGATCGGCGCGCTGGCGTTCCTGCTCGTCGTCGTTATTAACGTCGACCTGAGCATCGTCAGCTTGCTCGACATTAACGTCAGGCTCGCCGCCTTGCTCAACGGTAACATTGGGCTCAGCCTCTTCAACCGTTACGTTCGGCTCGGGCTGTTCAATAGTCACTTCAGGTTCGGGCTGCTCAATCGTCACTTCGGGCTGAGACTGCTCTACTTTAATGTCAGGGGACTCTTGCTGCACCTTCACTTCTGCGGGTTCCTGGTCGACCTGAACATCCATGGTTTCATCGCTAGATTGGGCGTCAGCGTTTCGCTCACTTGCCGAACCTTGCTGTTGAGTTTGCGCCGTAGCATCTTGCTGTTGGGTCATGCGCTCAGAAGCATCCGTGTCATTCTGGTTATTATCCTGCGCGAGAACGCCACCTGATAGTCCTGTACAAATGGCGCCAATTACAATTGCTAGTGTTGTCCGTTTCATAATGTCTCTCCTTGGGTTGGCTTACACTTAAAAAGGCTAGTAGAGATAAGCGTTTTAGATCAAAGCTGAAGTGAAATTATGACAAAAGTTAATAATTATTAATTAACCATCTCTATATTTAAACGCATCCCTTAAAGAGTAAACGCTCTACCCCGCCTACTTAGGCGAAGTAGAGCGTTAAAATTACACTTTATATTATTGCGAGGCACTGTTGCCTGAACCGGTACCACCGCCTGTACCACCGGTACTACCTGTGCCTGATCCGCCTGTGTTACCGCCACCGGTACCACCCGTGCCTGTGCCGCCAGTGTCACCACCACCGGTACTCCCAGTACCTGTGCCACCGGTATCACCACTGCCCGGACTGCCTGCGTCTGCACCGCCAGCGCTATCTCCTCCAGTGCTGTCTCCTCCAGTGCTATCTGCACCCAGCTGATCTTGGGAACTTCTGGGCTCGCCTTGCTCTTCCTGACTATCAGGATTTTCTCTATCCTGCATATCCAGATCACCGTCGCCTAAATCGCGTTGTGGCCCCTGAGTACCGGTACGAGGCTCTGGATTACTTTGCCCTTGGCTATTGAGCGTATCAGTACTCTGTTGCTGACCTGCATCCTGGTTCTGGGTCATTTGACCACCGCTACTGGAACCAGACGTATCATTATTGGCTAAAACGCCTGCTGAGACGCCTGTACAGATCGCACCAATGGCAATGGCTAGAATTGTCCGCTTCATGTGATATCCTCCTTGGATTGCCTTACTCTTTAGAAGTTAGTTAATGAATGAGAGATAACACAGTCTGAAAACGGTCATTCTTAAAACTTGAATGAAAGTTAACAGCTAACTAGTTGATAGTTAAATCAGCTCATAAAAAACGCCTTATTTCATTCTATAAAGAATAAAATAAGGCGCCTTTATTAACCTGGGTTATTTATAAGCGACTAGCGTGGTTTTTTTTGCTAGCCACATCATTTAGCCCGCCTTAATTAGGATGCTTTTGGGCTTGGTCTAGCGTCATATTGTTGTCTATTTGACTATAGTTTTCTTTATCATATTTTTCTGCTGACGCTTTTATCTCATCGCTACCGTAAGTGGTATTGGTAACCAATTGGTCATCTTGCATCTCAATATTTTCTAGCGGCATGGCAACTTCATCGTCACCGATACCCCACACTCCACCAATAGAGATAACGGCATATAAATCGCCAGACGCCTTATGCTCAACGATACGCAGAATTCCGCCGATCTCTTCATCTTGCTGATTAACGACTGACTTGCCTTCAAGATCACGAATCTGATGTGACATTAAATCGTTGGGATCATTCTCTTCGTCGTCCGTGTCCGCAGAAGACCTGGGGTAACCACTACCCTGCATCGCTGCGGGCTGCTCGTCATCAGCATTTGTCTGTTCATCTACAGCTTCTTCCTGCTGCTCAATGGCGCTTTGCTCATCATCTGGTTCTGCTTGGGCATCCTGAGCATGAAGACTGCCTGACATTCCTGTAAAAAGTGCAGCAATGGCGATAGCTAGCGTAGTCCGTTTCATAGTGTTTCTCCTTGATTAAACGTACTCTTACAAGTTAGACGACTGGGCTGCAAATAACCAATATTAGGAAAAGCCTACATCCTCACTTAACCTGATAGCCTTAACTTGAGTGACGGTGTTCAAGCGGATGCAGGGAAGGTCCTTCTATCACCTCGCCCTGGATATCAAAGCGACTGCCATGACAGGGACAGTCCCAAGTTCTTTCAGCATCGTTCCAATGCACCACGCACTTCAAATGCGGACAAATGGCCGAAAGAACCGATAAATTACCGGCCTCATTGCGATAGACAGCCAATTTTTCACCATGCAAGGTAACGACCTTTGCCTGGCCAGGCGCCACCTCGTCAAGCTCCTTGAGCTTTTTTGTGCCGAAATGATCTTTAATAAAGTGCTTCACCACGGAAATGTTTTCTTTGAGCCAGTGCTCGGCGGAGTTAACCGGCGTAAAGCGCTGCGAGTCAAAGCAGCGGTACCAGGCGTTATCCCGCCCTTGGATGATATCGGCGATTATCTTTCCACTGACCGTGCCCCAAGTCAGGCCGTCGGCGGCAAAGCCGGTGGCTACATACACATGGTCACTGGCCAAGGTTCGTCCGATATACGGCAAGCCATCACCAGAGCTGTACTGCTGAGCAGACCATTCGTATTCGATCTCGCCCACATCAAAATGTGCGTTTAAGTAGCTATGCAGCGCCTCAAAGTGTTTGCGCTCCGACTGTTCCTCTCCTGTTTGATGCTTTTCCCCAATCGCCATAACGTAGTGTTTCCCGTTCAAGTGATAGCTGCGTATGGAATGGAAGGGGTCGAGCATAAAGAAAATGCCATCAGGAAAAGATCCGGCGTTCAGCTTGGCACTAACGCCATACTCACGGGAGGCAATCATTCCGGTTTGCAACATGTTCACTCCTTTCGGGGTGTGCGTTGCTAAAACGATATCGGTGGCTTGAATCTCAGCGTTATCGGTTTTAACGATGCAATGCTGGTAATCTATATCGCGTACAGGGCTTTGCTCATAAATACTCACGCCACGCTGGCTAAGCGCTTTGGCAAGCCCTTGAGCGTAGTGAAAAGCGTTAAACTGCGCCTGGTGGCCAACGCTAATACCCTGAGTGGCTGGAAATGGCGCCGGCATATCCAGACAAAATCTAGCCTTCAGGCCAGCCTGCACCATAGTTTCGCACTCGGCTTCCAATGCATCGTTGCTTGCCTGGTCATTTTCTGTGAGCAGCCGATAAAGCGGAACCCGCTTGAACTGGCAGTCGATATTAAAGCGCTGAGTCGTCTCCTCAATTAAATCAATGGCGCTTGCGCGCGCTTCAACGATGGTCTGGATGGTATCGTCATCCCACTTGACCCCGCGTTGCGCCAACCCCGCTGATACTGAGCTATATAAATTACCGGTCGCTCCTCCTGTGCAGCCGCTGCCTACGCGGTGAGCCTCTAAAATCACTACGCGTTTCCCACTTTCCATTAACTGCTGTGCCGTCGTTAGGCCTGTGATCCCTGCGCCTACGATGACTACGTCCGTTTCAATACTGTCAGTTAACGCGGGGAAATGGCAGGGATCATCCACACCTGCTTGCCAAATCGATTTCATGACGCCTCCTGACCAGAAATTGAAATGATCTTGTTATGAGAAGTGCTTACCGGCATTTGGGTCAGTCGCATCATAATCCTGGGTATCGTCAGGCGCTGAACCAGGTTCATATGAGGTTTCGGCTTCAAAGCGGCGTGCCGCTTCGATCGCTTGCGGCTCGGTTGCGTGCTGGGATATTTCTTGGGGGGCATCGGGTTCGGTAACATCAACAACGCGCCATCCAGAGACGATGATCGCGTCTTCCTGTTCTCTACTAATCGGCTCGACTCGTGCTGTACGGGTCATATTTCCTCCTTGGCAAAAGCGTGTAACACTCTGCTCTTAACCATGGCAGAACCTTTAATAACTTGCCTACCCAGCACTAAAAGTTTAACAGCGGTTGATTTTGTACCTGCCGCTAACGGCCTTGACGGCGCCTAACGCAAATTGCCGGGCGCAAAGGCCCGGCAATTGAGAATACCAACAGTACAAATGTTTTAAAGCTTCTTACTTACAAGCTGACCACGTCGAACTCAACGTTGGGATTCACGTCAGCTTCGTAATCAACGTCGTCACGTTCAAAGCCAAACAGCTTCAAGAACTCGTGCTTGTAACCTGCGTAGTCGGTGATATCGAACAGATTTTCGGTAGTCACTTCCGGCCAGAGGTCTTGGCAGGCCTGCTGAATATCCTCGCGCAGTTCCCAGTCGTCCAGGCGCAGCCGACCCTTCTCGTCGGTGCTCATGTCTGAACCGTAAAGGCGCTCGCCGAAGAGGCGATTCAACTGATCGATAGTGCCTTCATGCACGCCCTGCTCTTTCATGATGCGATACACCATGGCGATATACAGCGGCATCACCGGAATAGCCGCACTGGCCTGGGTAACGACAGATTTGAGAACCGCGACGTTAGCACCACCGCCACTGATTTTAAGCTTGTCATCGATAGCCGTGGCCGCACGGTCCAGGTCTTCCTTGGCTTTACCCAGTGCGCCGTGCCAGTAAATCGGCCAGGTAATTTCTGTGCCGATATAGCTAAACGCCACGCTGCGTGCACCTTTGGCCAGCACGCCTGCCTGGTCCAGCGCATCCATCCACAGTTCCCAATCTTCGCCGCCCATCACGGTGATGGTATCGTCGATTTCCTGCTGGGTTGCAGGCTCGACTTCCGCTTCGATGATCCGGTCTTTATTGGTATCTATGGCCGTAGCGCGGTAGGTCTCACCGATCGGCTTCAGGCTTGAGCGCTTGAGTTCACCGCTATCCGGCAGTTTGCGCACGGGCGATGCCAGTGAGTAGACCACCAGGTCGATTTCGCCCATATCCTGCTTGATCAGCTCAATGGCTTTTTCACGCGCCTCAGAAGAGAACGCATCGCCGTTGATTGATTTGCTGTAAAGACCTTCCTGCTTGGCAAACTTGTCGAACGCCGCGCTGTTGTACCAACCAGCGGTGCCGGTTTTGGTTTCACTGCTGGGCTTTTCAAAAAACACGCCCAGCGTATCGGCACCGTAACCAAAGGCTGCGGTAATCCGAGCGGCTAAGCCGTAACCACTGGAAGCCCCGATCACCAGAACTTTCTTCGGGCCGGCGCTTTTATCCAAACCACGGGCTCTTGTCGCTTCAATCTGCTCAAGAACGTTTTGCTCGCAGCCTTTAGGATGAGTCGTCGTGCAGATAAAGCCGCGCACCTTGGGTTTAATAATCACATCGAACCTCGTTATCAGCTTGATTTCATTATCGGCATTGCTATGCCTTACGCTATGAGCGCTATTCTAGCGGGCTAAGAGGGCGCTGTCCGCTCTTGAGCTTGCCTGGCTTTCACGGCAGGATAGTGTCCCTCTCTTTTTCAATGCCCACGAGGCCCCCATGAACGCACAGCAGCTTGTCGATGAGCGCGGCGACCTTTGGCTTGCTCTAGCCCCTTTATGGTTAGACCGCGAACCGCGCGAACGCGACTACGCCCACATGGTGGAGGTCATTCAAGAGCATAATATGACGCTTTCAGAGCTTGAGTGGATGTTCCGCCTAGAGCTTGCCCCGGTGATGTCGCGCCATCAGCTGTCGATTGCCAGCGAGTGGCGTCAATTCGATGACCGTAAACTGATGCAGCAGCTGGTCAGCCATAACCTGCGCTTAAAAGGCTGGCGGCGCAAAAGCTGGGCGCTATTCTCGGGCCTGACCACCATGATGGTACGCCACCGTTGGGTTGAGCTTATGAACCGGGTCCAGGTTGCCAAAGGCCAAGAGCTTTGAACGCCGCCAACCACGTCTTATTCGCGATCAAGCGCGGCTTCCAGCGCTAGGCGCAACGGGGGGCCGTGGTCTCGCGGGCCAAAACGCGCAATTACCTGGCCGTCACGCCCTACCAAAAACTTGGTGAAGTTCCATTTGATAGCCTTGGTGCCCAATACGCCAGGGGCCTGTTTTTTCAGCAACACAAACAGCGGGTGGGCGTTGCCCCCATTGACGTTGACCTTCTCCATCAACGGGAAGCTTACTCCAAAGGTTTGCTCGCCAAACGTGCAAAACGCTTCGGCGCTTTCCGGCGACTGTCGGCCGAACTGGTTGCAGGGAAACCCCAGCACGGTGAATCCACGGTCGCGGTAGCGCTGGTACAGCGCTTCAAGCTCTTTTAACTGTGGCGTAAAACCACACTGACTGGCCACATTGACCACCAGCAACACCTGGCCACGCAGCGCGCGCAGATTAAACGGCTGACCTTGATGGTTATAACAATCTTGATCGTAAATCGTCATTATGGAGCCTTAAACCTTCGAGGCAATATAAACGCTACTTTGCCATGACCATCATGCTGACACCAGCGCCCCGCAACAGTGCTGATGAGCCTGCTTAACACCGTTCGGTTAACCAAAGGTGATTGGCCCGGCAACGACTCGTAGCGCCAGGGCTATCAGCAAGACACCGGTCAATCGATTGACCCAGTGCGCATGGCGCTGCAACCACGGCAGGACCCGCGAATGCGACAAACCGACCGCCACCAGCACGTACCAACCACCATCAATAAGCATAGCGGTTAAGACGACGATCATCTTTGCCATAATACTCATACCTGGGGTAACAAACTGGCTCAGCAGCGCCACAAAAAAGATAATCAGCTTAGGATTACCCAGCGCTACCAGCACGCCCTCCCTGGCCGCCTGTCGGCTAGTGGTTGCCACACCCTGCTGATTCATTACCCCGGCCTTGCCGGCCCGCAATGCCTTGATACCCAGCCAGGCCAAATAGGCCGCCCCCGCCCAGGTAATCAGTTGAAAAACATCCGGTGAACGAGTAATTAACGCGCCTAGCCCCCAAACGGTCAAAAGCGCATAAAACCCGACCCCAGCTGCATGAAATACAGCCGCGGTAATGCCTGGCAGCCGACCACCGCCCAGGGTATGTTTTAGCACCAGGGCAAGGCTAGGCCCGGGCGACATTGCCCCCATGGCGCAGATAGCGGCTAATGACAACCAGAGTGAAAACGGCATTTTTTTCCTTTCCTTTAATTGTTAATTGCTCATTGTCTCAATACAGCAATGCCGTTACCGGCCGGGTCGCCTATTGTATAACGTCACCTCTCTTAAATAACGCTGTTAGCATGGTACGCTGTTGGGTAAAATTTGCCCCTTTTTCGATGAAAATGACGCCTGCTGTCAAGACAGGCGTGGCACGGCTAATAAAGGACTCCAATATGGGTAGGGCGTTTCAAAACCGTAAAGAATCGATGGCCAAGACGGCCGACGCAAAAACTAAGGTTTACAGCAAATACGGGCGTGAAATTTACGTCGTTGCAAAAGCCGGCGGATCAGACCCGAACGGCAACCTTGCGCTGCGCGGCTTAATGGAGCGGGCTAAAAAAGATCAGGTTCCCTCGCACGTTATTGATAAAGCGCTAGACAAGGCCAGCGGCGCAGGTGGAGAAGACTTTGCGACGGCTCGCTACGAAGGCTTTGGCCCCGGCAACGCCATGGTGATCGTCGACTGCTTAACCGATAACCCTAACCGCACCTTCGGTGATGTACGCGGCTGCTTTACCAAAACGAAAAGCAAGATTGGCACGCCCGGTAGCGTTAGCCACATGTTCGATCACTGTGCGATTTTTGCCTTTGTCGGCCAGGAAGAAGACACTGTGCTTGAAGCGCTAATGGAAGCCGATGTCGATGTGGCTGACATTGAGCAGGAAGAAGAACGTATAACGGTTTATGCGCCTCACACCGAATATGCCAAAGCCAAACAAGCACTACTGAATGCGTTCGGCGAGCTCGATTTTGAAATTGATGAGATTCAGTTTCTGCCGCAAAACACCACGCCTCTCGAAGGCGATGACGTGGCACAGTTCGAAAAATTCTTAGGCATGCTCACCGATCTGGACGACGTCCAAAACGTCTTCCATAGTGCCGAGCTGCCTGAAGCGAGCGAATAAGTAGCGCAAGCAATCTTCTATCTCAGCGCTAGCCTTCACCCCCCAACACCATCTAGCTGCAAACCACGCTTGCAGCTAGATCGTTATTGGGTCCGCTGCTGGCGCCGATGCACATCAGGCACGCCTTTAGGCGTATCCAGAGCAGCATCGGGCGGCAACAGTGCAGGTTTGATGCCCGCCCGGCTAAGCACCTGCTTACCCCGCACGGTCAAATCAGTAATAAACAGAAACTGCTGACGCGGATCCACGGGATAAGCGCGGATACGGTAATGCGTCCCCCAGGGTTTCTCTTCAGCCACTATGATAATCGGCTGATCAAACTTAAGGTAAGCGCTGGTCAGAGCCACATCCCGCAACGCTTTACGTACCCCATCGGCTTCATGCTCTGGGTGAAGATAAAAATTTGCTACGCACTGTAAGCTAGTCCCCCCGTTATTGGCATTGTAAACGGCGGAGTCCCATAGCTTTAAATGCGGCATCGCGACTAAATCATCGTCTGGGGTTTGGATTTCGACGGTGCGCATTCCCACATGTTTTACTTCCCCGTATGTCCCCTCAATATCCACCCAGTCACCTGGCCGATAGGGTAATTCTATGGCTGACACCACCCCGGCAATCAGACTGCTCACGTAATCTTTCAAGGCAAAGCCGATCGCCAGACCGATAGCGCCTAGAAGCGTCACCATATTGCGCAGCGAAGGCTCGATCACGATAGGTACTGCAATAGCCAGCGCGGTCAGCAGGATCAGTAAGCGCGTTAGCGGCACCAGCGCGAATATCCGAAAGCGAACCTGCCCATGCAGTCGATTGGCCAGCCAGCTCAAGCCCCGCTGGCTGGCAATGGTCAGCAGAATAACGCTTGCCAGAATGATGCCCAGGGTAATAACCGTTTGGCTGTCCATATCGTTAAACAGCTTAGCGTACTGCTTTTGATCGTCCATCAAGGCTCCTATAACGGGTCGACAAGATAATTGCGAGAAGCCAATAGCTGCCGGACACTGGCATAGCTTAACGGTGCTACCTGCCAGCGCCCGTCCTCACGCGAAAGTATTCCCTGGCGAGTCAACGCTAAACGAGCGTTCAATGCTTCATGGTGAGAAAACGGAAGTACATCGCCAAGCGCCTGGTCCTCCAGACCGCCATGCAGCAGTAAAGCGTGCAATACCAGCAGTGCCACATCACCGGTGTCTGCGGGCAGCTCGGCATCTGCAAGCGCATCAAGCAGCCATAGCTCTGATGCATCAGGGGCATCTTCTTGAGCAGGTTCGCGCAAGCGTTTACGCCAATAGTGCCATGCCACGCCCAAATGGCCCCGACAATGCGCCGCTAAACGCTGTAGTTCCTTATGGGTAGAGGCTTTACGTTCAGCCTCTTGCGCTTTTTTTTGATCAGCGGGCTGATTGGTTAACACCTGCCTTCCCGTGCGCGTACTATATACCGTCAGGCGGTTCTGGCCGTTATCGGCAATGCTTACAAAGTAATCGGCTAGTTGCTTACCCTCCATGCCCTGAAGGGTAAAAGCTGGCGCTCCTTCAATGCCTACCGCTTGCTGTAAATAGGCGTAAGTCCAACTATCGCAGCCAATCACTCCGCGCCCCAAACGGCCACTTAGGGCGCGTTCTAAAAACGCGCGCACGCCTTGAAGACCTTGGGTATGACGCAGCATATGCCGCTCAAGCGCTGGCAGCGCCCAGCAATTTAGATGGCCGCAGCGCTCCACCCATTCAAGGCTGCCTTCGGTAAGCTCTTGATGGCTGGGCGGCATTATACTGCGAATACCCTGCTGTTCCGCCCAATGGCTAACCACCGCGGCATGACCGCCGTAAGGAGGTGTGATAAAAAACACTATCGGTTCGAGGGAGGTTTCGGGCTCACTCAGGGTCTGGGTCAGACTATCAGCGACCGGCGACCAATCAATACTGGGCACCAAATGCGCTAGCTTAACTTCCGGCAACAGGCGCAGCTCATTCTCGTCTTTCGCCTGCTGCTCGGCGGCGCGTTTACCGGTTAGCCAAGTTAACATCGCCCGTCGACTGCGCCGCCACTGGCTTTTTTGGGTATGCTCGGGCGTACAAAACTTATCAAGCTCGACTACCGCCCAGGGCGATGAAGCGGTTTCTGCTAAGCGCTGCGCCATAGTCCGTCCTAAAGGCTAACGTAAATGAAATAAACAAGATTAAGGTTAGCATGCGGGCGATAGTCGCTGGGGGCTATTCGAACTTATCGTCTAAAATGAAATCTTTATAGGGATATCCATTACCCGCAAATATCGAGTGTCGGAGGAGGCGATCATGAGCATCGTTCATGTTAGCGAGCAGGAGCTATACGCCAAGCTTGAGAAATGTATGGCGGGAGAGCGCGTACTCATTGATCAGGAAGGCAACCGGTTCAGTGCGCGCGTTCAACAGGCTCGAGGGATGGATGCAACTGTCATCCCCGAAGCCCAGCTTCGCAAAAGCCATGATGATTCGGACGAGGTAGATAGCATCACCGTACCTTATGATCATATTTGGGAGCTTGAAATCAAAGGCGTTGTATATAGCCGTTTGGCTGAATAAACATCAGTTTATCAACGTGTCGGTGACTACCAGCATTGCCCTTCTGGGCCGTGCTGGTATGCCATTGCCCGAGCCAATCAGAACGTTAAACAAATTTTACCCAGATGCTTGCCTGCCTCTTGATAGCGGAATGCCTCCGCGATATCGGCTAACACAAACTCACGATCAATGATCGGGCGCATGCTGGTCGCCTCAATGGCTTTAATCATTTCAAGCTGGTGGCGGCGGCTGCCTACAATCAACCCCTGCAAGCGCGCCTGTTTAGCCATTAACTTAGCGGTAGGAATATCGCCCTGGCGCCCAGTCAATACGCCAATCAGCGAAATATGCCCACCAATCTTGATCGCTTCAATGGATTGCGGCAGAGTACCGGGGCCACCGACTTCCACAATATGGTCGACACCCTGGCCGTTGGTCAGCGCGTTAACTTTTTTGCCCCACTCCGGCTCTTCTTTATAATTAATGGTGTGTGCTGCGCCCAGCTGCCTAAGCTGCTTCAACTTCTCATTGGAAGAAGACGTGGCAATGACACGTGCCCCCATCATGCGGGCAAACTGCAGTGCAAATATAGATACCCCGCCGGAACCCAACACCAACACCGTATCGCCCGCTTTTAAACCGCCATCCACTACCAGAGCGCGCCAGGCAGTGAGCCCTGCGGTGGTTAACGTTGCGGCTTCAGCGTGGCTATAGCCCTTCGGCTGACGGGTAAACCACTGCGCCGGACGAACGACCTGCTCGCAAGCATAGCCATCCACGCCGTCGCCTGGGGTCGTCGTAAAATCGGCAATTCGGGCAGGGCCCTCAAGCCAGTCGGGGAAAAACGTCGAGACGACGCGGTCACCTACCGCAAACTCGCTAACGCCATCACCTACCTCCTCAACCACGCCTGCGCCGTCAGACATAGGAATACGCCCATCGGCTGTCGGCATCTTGCCTGCCACCACGCCATAGTCGTGGAAATTGAGCGAGCTTGCGTGCACACGAACACGAATCTCGCCCGGGCCAGGGGCGCCAGGGGGCGATACGTCTTGTACCTTGAGCTTATCTAACCCACCGGGGGCCGTGAGCGTTACGACTTGCATAGCGCGATCTCCTTTATTCAATCATTCCTTGGAAAATACGTTAGCAGAGGCAAATACGTTAGCAGAGGATAGAGCTTCTCACACATCTACCCCAAGAAAGCCGCCCGACTGACGCTTCCACAAGCCGGCATAAATGCCGTTTTGCGCGAGCAGCTCAGTATGAGTACCGCTTTCGACTATGCGCCCCTGCTCCACTACGATCAATCGGTCGAGCATGGCAATGGTCGAGAGCCGATGCGCGATCGCGATCACGGTCTTGCCCTCCATCAGCGTATCCAACTGCTCTTGAATAGCGGCTTCCACTTCAGAATCCAGTGCTGACGTAGCTTCATCCAATACAAGGATAGGTGCATTTTTCAAAAGCACGCGGGCAATGGCGATCCGCTGACGCTGCCCCCCAGATAACTTGACGCCCCGCTCACCTACATGGGCATCCAACCCGCGGCGGCCGTGCGGGTCTACCAGGTCGTGGATAAACGCATCGGCATGGGCACGGCATACGGCGGTCCACACAGCCTCATCGCTTGCCTGAGGCGTGCCGTAGCGAATGTTATCGCGCAGCGAGCGGTGAAGCAGCGAGGTATCCTGGGTCACCATACCAATTTGGTGACGCAGAGAGGTTTGCGTTACCTGCGCGATATCTTGTCCGTCGATCAGAATGCGTCCGCCCTGTACATCGTAAAAACGCAACAACAGGTTAGCGAGGGTCGATTTACCCGCCCCAGAGCGGCCAATCAAGCCAATTTTTTCACCCGGCGCGATAGTCAAATTCAAGCCGTCAAACACCGTGCGGTTTTCGCCCTTAGCCTGCTCGTAGCTAAAGCGCAGGTCGTCAAACCGGATTTCGCCAGCAGGTACATTAAGCTCAGGCGCATTAGGTACATCGCGGATGGTAGGTTCGCGGGCGATGGTATTCATGCCATCCTGCACGGTGCCGATATTTTCAAACAGCCCCGCCACTTCCCATAGGATCCAGTCGGACATAAATCGAATCCTCATTACCAGCGCAATCGCGACGGTCAATACGCCAAGCGATATGGCGTCAAAGTACCAGGTGCTAATCGCCATTCCCGCCGTGCCCACCAATAACGCGGTATTCAGCAGGGTCAAGCAGACGCTCATGATGGTGACCAGGCGCATCTGACGGTGCACCGTGTCCATGAAACCTTCCATGGCATCACGGGCATAGCGCTGCTCGCGCTCGGTATCGGCAAATAGCTTGATGGTTTGAATATTACTGTAGCTGTCGACCACGCGGCCGGTCATCTGGGCGCGCGCGTCTGCCTGCGCCATGGATACATCACGCAGCCGGGGCACGAAAAAGCGCATGATGGCCAAGTAGCCAATCAGCCAAAGCCCCAAGGGCAGCAATAGCCATAAATCGGCTCGACCCAAGAGAATCGCCGCCCCGGTAAAGTACACAATGGCGTAGACCAACAGGCCCATTACCTTGGTGACCGTTTCGCGGATGGCCAGCGCGGTCTGCATGACTTTCTGGGACACGCGTCCGGCAAACTCATCCTGGTAAAAGGCCAGACTCTGATTGAGCATGTGGCGATGCGATAGCCAGCGGCCAATCATGGGATAATTGCCAAATATGCTTTGATGCGTAATCAACGACTGGGCCAACACCAAAAGCGGTAGTCCGATAAGGATCGCCAGCCCTGCCCCAGCAAGCCAAAGACCATTCGCGGCCCAAAAGCCTTCGCGCTCGACATTGCCAAGCCAATCAACCAGCTGCCCCATGTAGCTAAAGAAAAACACCTCAGCCGATGACACCAGTGCGGTGCATAGCGTCATGACAATCAGCAGCGGCAATACCGGGCGTGAGAAGTGCTTGATAAAAGGTATTAACCCCTGTGGAGGCGTTTGCACGTCTCCCATGGGATAAGGATCTACACGGGTTTCAAAGTAACGAAACAGCGGCTGCAGCACACGAGAAAACATGGAGATTCCTTACGTTACTCATCGATCATTAAGAGGGTTAAGCCTGGCGGCGTAAAAGCCAGCGTGCCCAAAACGGTGCAAAGGCCATCAGCAGCACCATGCGCAGTAGATGGTGAAAAGCGACAAATACAGGATCGATATTAAGCGCCACCGCTAAAATGGCTATTTCGCCTATTCCACCTGGCGCCAGCGCCAGCAGTGCCACATCACGCCCCACGCCCACGAACTGATGAATCAGCTCGGCAAATAAGGCCAATACAGCTAAGGCAAGCAGCGTAGCAACGCCCGACTGCCATAAATAGCGGCCCCATAACCGCCGCGTCATGCCTTTAAAGCGCGAGCCAATGGCACTGCCCAGCACCCAAAGCATGAGGTTCATGCCCCACGGGGGAAGCGCCAGACTTGCGATATCAAGTCCTGAAAGCAGGGCAGCCGCCAGTAAGGGGACCAGCAAGGCAGGGGTAGGAAAACGCAGCCAACGGCCGAGCGGCAACAACATAGGAATCAGTAATAGCATCCAGGCGTGTTCAAATCCGCTCGTCTGAGGCGCTGTGCCCGCGCCACCGCCTTCATAAGCCCAAAAGAGCGGTGGTAAAAACAGGATGACTAAAATAACGCGTAGCGACTGGGCAATTGCGATACGTTGAGGGTCGCCACCACATTTGTCGCCCAGAATAATCATCGCGGTCATGGCACCGGGGGCCGCTGCAAACCATGCGCTTACCGAATCAAATCCGCAGCGCCGATACCAGGCCGAGGCCACAGCGGTTGAAGCGCCAATGCCAAGTATTAGCAACACCGCCGATACCGGCCAGTCAATCACGCGCTGAGCAAGTTCCGGCGTCACCTGACTGCCCAGCACCAGCCCCATCACGGCCAAAAAAATATTGCGCAGCCGCTCTGGCACCACCACGTTAATGCCTTGAGAGGAAACCAATAAGTTGGCAATCAGAGGGCCAAGCATCCAGGCAAGCGGTAAGCCGGTGAGTTGAAAAAACGTGCCACCAATAGCGCCAATGGTTAACGACGTTAACAACCCTTTTGCGGTCCCCGAGCTTACCTTAATACCTTTCACAGCCACTCCTTGTTACTGAGCCCCATCTCAATCGGTTAAATAATTAACCTGCTAATCGTACGGTCAGTTTATCACTAATCGTTGTCGATCGTGGGCTCAGTACGGCTGTGGGATCTCGTCATCATCCCCGTCATCACGCATGCGCGCCTGACGTTCGGCCTCTTCTTCCTTGGCGTCGTCGATCACTTCCATCAGTTCATTCACATCGGCAATGTGGGTCGCGAACGTAAAGTGGCCCGTCAGTTTGCTATCCGGATGCAGCTCGCCCGATTCATATAGCGCCCACATCTCCTTACCGTAATGAGTGGTTAAGAGCTCAGGCGCAAAGCGGCCAAAATAGGCACGCATATTATCCACATCACGCTCAAGCATGGCGGCGGCGCTATTGTTACCGGCGGCATCAACGGCCTGAGGCAAATCAATAATGACCGGGCCTTCGGCATCCACCAGCACGTTGAATTCCGACAAGTCGCCGTGGATCAGGCCAGCGCACAGCATACGCACTACATCAGTGATGACTTTATCGTGGTAGCGCAGCGCCTGTTCATGGGTCAGCGTGACATCGTCCAGGCGCGGTGCCACATCGCCTTCAGCGTCTGTGATCATTTCCATCAGCAGCACGCCATCGACAAAGCCGTAGGGCTTGGGCACCCGCACGTCGGCTGCCGCCAACCGGTAAAGCGCATCCACCTCGGCGGTCAACCACGCCTGCTCTTGCTCTTTTTGACCGTAGCGGGTTTTCTTCGACATGGCGCGCGCACGGCGACTATTGCGCTCTTTACGGCCCTCCTGATATTGCACGGCCTGTTTGAAGCTACGTTGTTTGGCCTCTTTGAATACCTTGGCACAGCGCACGTCGTTACCGCAGCGTACAACGTAAACCTGCGCTTCCTTGCCACTCATCAACTGCATCAGCACCTCATCGATCAGGCCGTCATCGACCAGGGGCTGTAATCGTTTGGGTGTCTTCATGGTTAGCGGTAATGGCTCCTTTAATGAATGGACATGGCCAACGATATCGAATACTAGCGTTTTTAATACACATGTTTTAAATACTAACGCTTTTCAATACCAGCGTTCTTAATACCAATTATTTTTAACGCTGTCTCTTTACCAGCAGTATCTAATACCGAATTCGACGAACGCGAAAAGCCCGACCTTTCAGCTTATCTCGCTCAAGCTTGGCGAGCGCTTTGTGGGCCACAGAGTGCTCTACGGCCACATAGGCACTGCGGGCCAGCACTTTGATTTTACCCACCTGATCACCGCGCAACCCGCCTTCGCTGGTAAGCGCGCCCAGAATGTCGCCTGGGCGTAGCTTATCCTTTTTACCGCCTGCCAGTTGCAGGGTAGCCATGGGCGGCTCAAACGGTGTGGTTTGCTTAGCTTTGGGCAGCGGCTCAGTGGTTAACTGCTCGCTTAAAAGCTCGGCCAGCCGCCCAAGGCGGTAAGTTTCCTGGGGGGTTACCAACGTGCAGGCAATACCGCTAGCCCCTGCCCGCCCGGTGCGGCCGACGCGGTGCACATGAACGTCCAGCTCACGAGCAATCTGGTAGTTGAAGACCGCGTCCAGCTGTGCGATATCCAACCCACGGGCGGCGACATCGGTCGCCACCAGAATTGAGGCACTTTGGTTAGCAAAGAGTATCAGGATACGATCGCGGTCTTTTTGTTCCAAGTCACCGTGCAACGCTACGGCGCTGAAACCAGCATCCACCAGGCTATCGGCGACGGCCTGGGTTTCACGCTTGGTATTACAAAACACCACGCTGGTGGTCGGACGATTGACCAATAAAAGCTGTTTAAGCGCAGCAAAGCGGGCGTCTTCACTGGGTACTTCGTAGAAGTGCTGGTCAATGGTGGTGGCGTCATGCAACTCGGCCACTTTGACGGTGACAGGGTCAACCATTACGCCGCGCGTCATGGTTGCCAAACCGCCTGCTTCGCGCTCATCAGGAAACGTTGCGCTAAACAGCAGCGTCTGGCGATCAGCCGGCGTCTCGGCGATGATGGCATCAATGGTGGCCTGAAAGCCCATATCCAGCATGCGATCCGCTTCATCCAGCACCAGGGTACTTAGCGAGCCCAGGGTCAGCGACCCCTTGCGCAAGTGCTCATCGATACGCCCAGGCGTACCCACCACAATATGCGCGCCGTGTTCTAAAGAGCCTAACTGAGGGCCGAACGGAGCACCGCCGCAAAGCGTCAATACTTTCACGTTGGCCATGGCCCGCGCCAAGCGACGCAGTTCTTCGGCCACCTGATCAGCAAGCTCCCGAGTCGGGCAAAGCACCAAACCCTGCACGGCAAACGCATCAACGCGCAGCTCTGCCAATAACGCCAAGCCAAACGCGGCCGTCTTACCCGACCCCGTTTTAGCTTGAGCAAGCACATCACGCCCGGCCAACATAGGCGGCAGGCTTTGTGCCTGTACCGGCGTCATGTGGTGGTAACCCAGTGATTCAAGGTTAGTAAGCAGCGCTGCCGGCAAGGCAAGCGACGAGAAGGAGGCGTCTGACACAATAAAACCTGCAGGGCCATTTAACGGCCAGTAAAAAGGTAATTACTATAAGGTAAAGCACCATACCAGAAAGTGCCGCGCCCTGCGTGTCTGTCATACCGCAAGGGGCGCAAAACCGGCCTGGCATAGGGTGGCCAAGTCGTCAGGTGCCAACTCAATTTCAAGTCCTCGCCGTCCGGCACTAACGTACACCTTAGAAAACTCCTGTGCAGAGGCATCAATATAGGTGGCCAAGCTTTTTTTCTGGCCTAAGGGACTTACTCCGCCCAATACGTAACCGGTGGTACGCTCTACCTCAGCCGGTACGGCCATGACGGCTTTTTTAGCGCCCGCCGCCTTGGCAATCTGCTTTAAGCCCAGCTGCCCGGTCACTGGCACAATGCCCACCGCAAGCGCCTTGCCATCAAGCTTCACCACCAGGGTTTTAAATACCTGCTCGGCAGCAACTCCTAGCTTTTCAGCGGCTTCCAGGCCATAAGACTCCGCCGCCACGTCGTGATGGTATTCATGAAGTTCAAACGGGATGCCCGCTTTTTTTGCCGTATTAATGGCCGGTGTCATGAGGTTCTCTTAATGATTAGTAAACATGGATAGCGAGGCTGTTGGGCTCTGGAAAGCTTATACCTGCCTGCTAGGCTAAATAGCGTAAGCCTTGAAGGGAAGTCAACTAACAGGAGTTTATTATGCCAGCCACATCAAAAGCCCAGCAAAAAGCCGCAGGCGCCGCCCTTTCCGCCAAGCGTGGGGAAACCAAGCCAAGCGAGCTTTACGATGCTTCCAAGGAAATGTACGACTCAATGAGCGAAGAGGAGCTTGAGGAGATGGCAAGCACCGAACGCAAAGGCAAGCCTGACAAAAAAGGCGATTGAACGTTGATAGGTGCAAGCGTTTAGCTATAGGCGCTGTGGATATTCGCTTTTATAGCATAACGCCAGCTTATCGGGCTGGCGTTATGCAGATTACAGGATTGCTTTTACTGACAGATTCTTACTGACAGATTCTTACTGACAGGCTCTTACTGACAGGGCACGACACGACGTAGCGTGTCTTTGGCCCATAGAGTTTGTCCATCGGGCGTGCGGCCATGTTCATTCCAACGCTCGGTAGTTTCCATACAAAAAGAACCGGCATCTTCAGTGCGTGGGTCAGCATTAGCAGGGCGCTCCCCGCCAATACGCATTACGTCCGGGTTGTCGGTAGTGTAACGCGGAGCAACGGTGGAGCTTGCGCAGCCAGCAATCAGAGCAGTTGCTAGCAGCACGGGCAAACAGCGGCGCAGTGGCATGTTTAGTAAACCCTCAAAAGTACGATATTAGGCCGACACCGTTTGTCGGTAGCGCTAGATATCATCCCACTCGTACAGCGTCAATCTTTTTACTTAAAGGCTTACGTAGTGTCTTAAGTGGTGGCTTAAGTAGTCACCAGGGTGATACTGGTAATCGGACGTAAATTACGCTGTAAGCAATGCTGTTCAACGCTATCGACAATCTCTTCAGCATCATCGATTTGCTGTTTGTCGAGCTGGATATCCACCATCAGAAAACTGCCCACTTGGGCCATACGTACATCATCACTGGCGATATCAAAATCCGCGACTTCCTCCACCATATCCTGACGTATGCTGCCCATGGGCTCGCCAAACATCAGCTCGCGCAGCGCTCCGCGTATCATACGAACCGGCATGGGCAGAAAGTAGCCAGCGATGATCAGCACCATCACCGGGTCGGCAAACCGCGCATAGCTGGCCCAGGGGGTCAGGGTTAACAGCCAGGTAAGGGCAAAACCGAACATGACGGCCGCACTCAGCCCAGTGTCCATCTGCCACTGGCGCAGCTCGGCGGCCAACAGCGATGAGCGGGCGATCTGCGCGTAACGCTTCAGCCACCACCAGGTCAGCAAACAGCCACCTACGTTGGCTAGGCTGAACAGAATGGCTAGATCAAGTGTTACCAGGCGACCACCCTGCAACAGGCTCCACACCGCTGAGACCATCGAAAACAGGCACACCAGCGCAATCATTACGCCTTTGAGCAGTACGGCAAGGGGTTCTACCGTCAGCCGCCCAAAGGGGTAGTGATCATCCGCCGGTTTACGCGCCTGCTGCAGAGCAAGCAGGGAGAGTGACGCCAAGGCAAGACTCAAAAGCGAATAGCCGCTATCGAATAAAATCGTAATGGAACCGCTGGCCAATCCCAGCACAAGCCCGGTTAACGCAAAAAGGCTTGCCGAAATGGCGGAAAATCGTAGCGCTCGGCGCTCGGCAACAAAGGGGGTCACGCTAAAAACTCCATATCAAGGTGGAATAAGCAAATAGGAAATCGTGGCGCATAGTAGCGCTTGTGCTAACGTTAAACGAATCACTCAGCGCTAAAAAAATTAGCGCTTATATCTAAGGCTCTAATATGCGTGCTGAACAAGTTCAAGCGTTTGTTGAGGTCACCGAGCACGGCTCGTTTGCCGCCACTGCCCGTCAATCAGGCATAAAGCGAAGCACGCTAAGTGCCGCTGTCCATGCCTTGGAAGATAGCCTGGGCGTGGCGCTGTTTGAGCGCTCGGGCAATAGCCTGACGCTCACGGCGGTAGGTGAAAGTGTACTGCCCGACTGTTACCGGCTGCTGACCAGCGCCAGCCGCATTAAAAAGCACTGCCACCAGCACCTGCAAGGGGTTGAAAACCAGCTGTGCATCGCCCGCGACGATGCGCTTCCCGAGCGGTTCTGGCGCCAGGTAATGCACGATTTAAAGCAGCAGTTTCCGTTAACGGCCATATCGGTCTATCTCGTTCCCCCACAAGAGCACAGCCAATTTATTTTGCGCCAAACGGTGGATATCGCTTTTGGTTTATATACTGCTGAAGGCGTGGTTACCAGCGCAGCTAATCTCGCGCCGGTAGGGATGCGCTTAGTCGCCTCCCCTCAGCATCCGCTTAGTCGGCTACCCAGCGTTAATCGCGATGATTTGGCGCAATACACTCAGGTGTGCCTAACCCATATTCAGGACGACAAACTGGTCAGCGAAGCGCTTTTTTCGGCTAATTACCTGGGATTCACCATGTTTGAGGTGATTCGCGACGCGGTCATTAACGGCACGGGCTGGGCGCTGCTCCCCTATCCGCTGGTGAAGGAGGCGCTCAAGAAAAAAACGCTTTGCGCGCTTAATCATGACCTTGCGCTCGACAGCCATTATTACCGTTACGTTGAGGGCGAAAACCTTGGTGTAGTGGCCACCGCGCTACTAAATAATGTGGCGCGTTTTCTAGGTAATACGCGCTAACGGTCACTTCGTTGAAATATAGCAGTGGAAAAAAACGCGATTGCCTTCCACGCTATAAAAAAGTGCTAAAGAAGGAGACTTAAGGACACGCCAGAGGAACGACACAGGCAAGTGTCATATAGGCGTAAGATGTAACTGCCAGTGTCGATGTTGCCGTCAACCAAGGAGTTATTCCACCGATGGTAAGACTCGATAAGAAAGCGACTAGGCTTTATGTCCTGGACACCAATGTCCTGATCCATGACCCCGCTGCGCTCTATCACTTCGACGAGCATGACGTGGTTATCCCCATGACTGTCCTTGAGGAACTGGATAAGCACAAAAACGGAATTCGAGAAATCGCCCGTACGGCACGGCAAATTAGCCGTACGCTCTCTGACCTTACCAACCAAGTTACTTTTGATGAAATTCAGCGCGGCATTCCCATCCCCCGGATCAGTGGGGAAACCGGGCGCCTGCACTTTTTGTGCTACAACGACCTGAAACCGTTCGATGCATTAGACGATAGCCCCGATAACCGCATTTTGGCTGAAACCTGTCGCCTGCGTGACGAACGCCCTGACGCGTCCGTCATCCTGATCACCAAAGACATCAATCTACGCGTCAAGGCCGCGGCACTTAAGGTACCGGTAGAAGATTACTTTAACGACCGGGCATTCTCAGATAGTGACGCGATGATCGAAGGTGCCCAGATCTATGCCGATGCCGGGCATGATGGCGCCACGCTTTGGGAAACGCTCAATGTCGATGTCACCGTTGAACGGGTAGACCATCATACGTTTTATCAGCTAAGTGGTGACATGCCCCGCCATTGGCACTTGGGGATGCTGGTATCCGATTGCGAAAACGGCGCCGAGTTTGAAGCCATTATCCGTGAGCTTTCCCCCTCATCAGCCCGCTTGCAGCTCTTAACCAACTACCGCCACCACTCCGGCGTATGGGGAGTTCACGCTCACGATAGTCGTCAAAACTTTACCCTTAACCTACTGATGGACCCGGACATCGACCTGGTGACGATTGCCGGTAATGCAGGCACGGGCAAAACGTTCATGACCCTGGCGGCAGCTTTCCAGCAGACCCTGGATACCAAGCAGTTTGAACGCATTGTGTTTACCCGCGCCCCTATTCCCATGGGTGAGGACATCGGGTTTCTGCCCGGCACTGAAGAGGAGAAAATGTCGCCGTGGATGGGTGCCTTCCACGACAATATGGACAACCTGCTGCGCAATGACGAAGGGGAATCCACCTGGGATAATGGCGCCACACGGCAACTGATCGGCTCGCGGGTGCAAATTCGCTCGCCCAGCTTTATGCGCGGGCGCACCTTAAACGACACCTTTTTGATTATTGACGAGGCGCAGAACTTTACTCCTAAACAGCTTAAATCGCTGGTGACCCGAGCCGGGCGTAATACCAAGATTGTCTGTTTAGGCAACGTAGGGCAAATCGATACGCCTTACCTGACCGCCAATACCTGCGGCATGGCGGCCGTGGTCGAGCGTTTCCGTGATTGGCCGCATGCCGGGCACATTACGCTTAAAAGCGTTGAGCGCTCGCGCCTGGCGCTGGCGGCTGAAGAACTTCTGTAAAGAGCCTTATATAACGAGGGTAAATATCCTCGATAAGCGTACGGGAAACCCGCCAGCTAGCTACTGGCGGGTTTATTCTTTATCACCGTTCCAAGGGTTTTCAACACCTAGCGTATCGGCGGCAAAGGCTTCGCGTTCACCTAATGGACGATCCTCGCCTATGGTGGTGTCCCTATAGGTCTGGCGCTCCATCTCACTGTTCACTTCTGCGCCAAGCAATACCACAAAGGCAGAAAGCCAAAACCACATCATTAACACCACCACCGCGCCCAGTGAGCCGTAAAGCTCGCTGAAGCTTGTGAAGAAGCGCACATAAAGGGAAAGCCCACCCGATCCCAGTAGCCATAATATGGTGGCCAACAGCGTGCCGTAGCTTAACCAGCTCCACTGCGCTGCTCGTCGATACGGCGCAAACCGATACAATAAGGCAATTAAAAAGCTCATGATGACCAATAACGCAGGCCAGCGCAGCCACTTAAATAGCTGATCAAAGGGAGGTTCCACGATTAATGCGTCGACCAGCACCGGTACGATAGCGATAAAGCCAAGCGATATAAGCGTCATGCCGATCAGCCCAAACGTCAGCAGTGTTAATACAACGCCACGAAGAAAGACGTTACGCCGCTCCTTTTCGCCATAAACCACATTGAGTCCCACCACGAGCACACCTACCCCTTTGGAGGCGATATACATCGCGACCAAAAGCCCCACAAGCACCGTCATCACGCTGCCTGATTCGGTACTTTCAACCACTGCCTGGGTCTGCTGGTCAATAAGGTCTGCCGCATCAGGCGGCATAAAGCGGCTTATCTCATAAAGCTGCCGACCCGCTTCAACCGGGTCGAACAGTAATCCCCACAGCGAGATCACTGCGGCAATGGTTGGAAATAGCGCTAACAGTGCGTAAAACGCAACGCCAGCGGCCAGCATGGTAAGACGGTCACGCTTGGCGGCGCGCAGCACGCGCCACACGATGTCAAACCAACCACGGCGCGTAATTTCATCTGGCTTCTCGGCATCCCGTCCCCGATGGTTCGGTGCATTCTCGTGGCTCATTATGCCCCTTCCCAGATTAGTAACAGTGCCAGTGTGATAGCGAGCGCCATCATCAAACCGCTCGTATGGTGCCGCATCCAGCCTTCCATGCCCGTTAGTTGAGTTAAGCGCCTCATTACCTGCTTTTCAATCAATAGAGTGATATCAACAGATGTCGATTTAGCATTCTTAAGCCACGCGCCGCTTAAGCGCAGCGCATTCACCACTGTGTAACCGAGCGGTGCATAAAGCCACCACAAATCACCGGCAGGTGGCGTGCCGATACGCAGGCGGCGCGTTAATAGCAAGCCAAACCCAATCATTAACACCCCAGCAGGTAGCGGCCACATCAGGCTAACCCATTCTTTCAGCGGTGGGATGGCAACGCTTGCCTCGGGAAGTGGCAGCCACACCGGGGTCATTAGCGCAGCGACCAATGTCGCAAGCCAGGCGCCCCACTGGCCCGGATGGCTACCGCCTGCGCTACGCTGCTGCCATTGGCGCCATAAGCTAACGCTTACCAGTGCTGACGTACCAATGGCTGCCCAGGTTAACAGTGTAATCAACTGCTCATGGTGCATCTCATACAGAGCGCTCTTCACGGTCCACTTGCTGATCAGGCCCGCGCCAAACGCCCCGGTAAGCGATAACGCGGGGAGTGCCAGCAATATCCACACGACCGCTAACGGCCAGCGAGGTAAGTGTTCACTAATACTGGTACCCATAAACAGCGCCCCTTTCGCCAGCGCGTGATGGGCAGCAAACAGCACAACGCCCGGTAACAGCAAAGGCCATACGTCTGGCGCTGCCAACCCCATGGCAATCATCGCGGTGAGCATGCCCATCTGGCTGATACTGGAGTAGGCAAGTATTGCTTTGGGATGACGCTGCCACACGCCATATAGCGCCGCTCCAAAAGCCGCGGCTAATCCCGCTATCAGGATTATTTCACCCAGACGGACTAGCGCTTCTGACATGGCGGGCTCCCCAAGGGGCAGTACATAAATCCAGCCGAGCAACCCTGCCTTGATCATCGCCCCGCTTAATACGGCGCTAGCCGGTGCCGGGGCAGCGGGATGCGCCAGCGGCAGCCACACATGCAGGCCGATGACACCCGCTTTAATGCCCAGCCCCAGCCACAGCAAGCCCGCCATCAGAGCGCCATGCTCGGCAGTGGCGATACCTTCACGCACGCCCTCCAACAACAGCGTTTCCGCACTGCCCGCCGCCCAAAGTAGGCCACCCAAAATCAAGTTTTCACCGATGACCGCCAGAATCAGATAGGCTTTCGCGCCCAGCTTCGCCTCAGGCGTGCCGTTATGTATTACCAGGGCGTAGGCGGCAAACGTCATCACCGCGAACCCCAGGTAAAAGCTGGCGATATCCTGAGCGATAATCAGCAAAACATTGCCCACAAACGTCAGCGGCCATAGCAGGGCCAGGCGCAGCAAGCGGCGTTCGGCGGCATGATCGCCCGTCTGAGCCTTTGCCTGCTCCTTGGCAAAGTAACCCCGGGCATGAAAGGCCGCGAAGCTCCAGAGCAGCGCCGTGAATGCCAGCCATGGGCGGCTAAGCGCGTTCAGTGACCACTGCCCGCCCAGCATCCAGGCATCGATTATCCACTGGGATTCGCCTGCGTAAGCTAGCAAGAGCGCGGGCCACGCCGCACTTAACCACCACCATGAGAAATAACGCCGCTGAACAGCGGGAGTACGATAGGCCTGCCATATCCCCAGCAGCATCACGCACAGCGGCCAGCAGAGTGCACTTACCAGCAGCAGCGTTATCATTGTAAATACTCCCCTACCGCTACCCGGGTTGCCCAGTCCAGCGGGCTAAACGGCAGCCCGGCAAGCAGCCCCGCGGCCAGACTGATCACCGCGGTAAACACCGCCGGCCAAAGCAGCCAACCATGGGTTTCCAAACGCCCCAGGCGCTGCTCGTTTGGCCAGCGGCCATGGCCATGGGCAGGCCCCACACGAAACCACAGGCGATACACAATCGGCAGAAAATAGGCCGCATTCAGCGCACTACTGGCAACAAGTACGGCAATGACCCAGTACATTTCAGCCTGAATGGCGCCAATACCCAAATACCATTTGGTGATAAACCCAGCGAAGGGGGGTAAACCAATCATGCCTAGCGCCCCCACCGTAAAGGCCAAGCTGGTAAGCGGCATGCGCTTACCAGCTCCGTCCATCTCATCAATACGGTGAATGCCCAGCTCTTCTGCATAGATGCCCGCACAGAAAAACAGCGTCACCTTCATAAGTCCCTGGTGCAACAAATGGGCAAGCGCACCGATCGTTCCAAAGGGGCCAAATAAGCTTACGCCAAGCACGATATACGACACCTGACTGATGGTAGAGAAGGCGAGCCGAGGCTTTAACTCGTGCTGAGCGATGGCCCGCACCGAGCCATAAATAATGGTAATACAGGCCGCCACGGCAAGGGCTGTGGTCACGCCCAGCTCAACGCTTAGCTCGATACCGTAAAGATCATAAATAACCCGCAAGATCCCAAAGGCGCCGGCTTTTACCACGGCTACCGCGTGCAGCAGCGCGCTGACCGGCGCAGGCGCCACCATCGCCCTGGGCAGCCAACCATGCAGCGGTACCATGGCGGCCTTCACGGCAAACCCGCCCACCAGCAGGGCGAAGATAAACGTGAGTAAAGTGCGGTGATCGCCCAGGTAGTCACCCAGGCCTCGTTCAGAGGCAAACGAATGCTCGCCCGTTACGCTATATAACAGCACCACGCCGAAAAGCAGCACGACACCGGCGGTCAAGGTATAGCGCAGATAAATCCGCCCCGCATTCAGGGCTTTATCAGTGCCCGAATGAACCACGAGCGGATAGGTGGAAAGCGTCAGCATTTCGTAGAAAATCAGAAAGGTAAACAGATTTCCCGCAAGCGCGATGCCTAACGTACTCGCCACACACAGGCTGAAGAAGCCAAAGAAGCGCTTACGATTCGCAGTGCCCTCTAGATACCCGATAGCGTAAACCGTCGTACACAGCCAAAGCAGTGACGACAGCCCGGCAAACATCACCCCCAGCGCATCAGCACGCAGGACAAAATCAATATTGCCCACTATCTGAAAACTGAAAATAGCCTCATCGCCCGCCACTACCCGCTGAATCATCAACGTGACCAGCGTGATTTTAATCACGGCGGCCAGCAAGTTAATGCTGGTACGCAGCCGCCTTGACTCTTCAGGTAGGGAGAAAATAATCACGGCGGCCAACAGGGAGGCGGCAATGGCCGTTAAAGGTAGCCAAGCGGCGTTCATAAGCTACCCCCATGGAGAAGTTCTAACGGAAAGTGAGCGAGCAGCCCCAAGACAAAGGCTGCCAATGCCAAACAAAGCGCGATGATATCCATACCCGGGGAAAGCGGCTGATAGTGGTGGCGCGGGGCAGTTTCCATAAAAGAGTAGCGGAAAAACCGAAAAACATACGCAGCCGTTAACAGCGTGCCGATTAATAGCGCGGCCACCGCCCACCACTGCTGGGATATCACCATGGCCTGCAACAGCAGCCATTTGGCCGTAAAGCCTGCGCTAGGCGGCAGCCCCATTAATGTGACCGAGGCAATGCCAAACACTAATAACGAAAGCGGCAGCTTGCGGCTACAGCCTGCCAGCCCCTTCAGCGTGGTTTCACCGGTTGCCAGAATCAAATTGCCGGCGGCCAGAAACATGGCGGCTTTGGCTAACGCATGACCCATTAACTGCAGCCAGAACCCTTCCCAGGCCAGCGCCTTGGCAAGTGGCCCAACGTTTGGGCCTAACAACAACGGAAATACCACCATCAGGTACCCAAGCTGGGCAACCGTTGATGAAGCCACCAGCGTTTTAAGCGACTCGGCGCGCCAGGCAATCAATCCGCCCCAAATAATCGCCAGCATCCCCATCCAGGCGACTAGGCGAGGCGCCCAAAAGGTATCCGGTAGCAAAATACTCCACAGCTGCAGCAACACAAACAGCGAAGCTTTAACCACCAGCCCTGCATGCAGCGCGCTTACCGGTGTCCAGGCACTGGCATGCACCGGGGAAAGCCAGGCGTGCAGCGGAAACAAGGCAGCCTTTAAGGCAAGCCCGCCACCGATCAACGCCGCTGCCACCCAGGTAACCGGGCCTGGTTCAACCACCTGCGCAAGCCCGGCTAAATCAACTTGCCCCCAGTAGCCCAGCAGCAGCGCCACCCCTAATAAATAGGCAAGCGACCCCACCAGGGTGAGCAGTAAATAGCGCATGCTGGCAAAAAGCGCTGGCGTCTTACCTGACAATAACAGCATGCCGACGGCTGCCAACCCCATCAGCTCCAATGCGAGGTAGAGCGTAATAAGGTCGGTCGCCAGCCAAACCAATGAAAGCGCGCTGACTACCACGCCCATCAGCGGCCACAGCCAGCGGGCTAGGCGTTCCGGCGGCGAAACGCTCAGCAGGCCAGGCGTATAGAGTGCCGATGCCGCGCCCAGCCATTGCGTCAAGAGTAACAGCAGTATGCTTACCCCATTAAGGCGCAGTCCAATGCTGACTCCCAGCACCTCCTCTTGCCAACGCAGCAACCCTATCTGCGTAAAGTCGATCAATAATAAAAGCCCAGACACCAGCAGTGGAGCACACGCCAGGGCCACTACCCACATGCGCTTTGGAGGCCATACCGCCGCCAAACCACCCAATACAAGCGGCAGGCACAAGGCAATGGCCAACGCCCAGTGGCTGGTTAACAGCGGCTCAAACGTGCTGTCTGTTAGACCAAATCGCCACATCATTGCTTCGACTCCTGAGGCTCGCTGGCACCCAGTAACGCCGCTGGCCCTTCGCGCAGATAGAGCGTTCGAATCAACAAGGCGCTCAGCAAGGAGCCAAGCCAAGCGACCACCAGCCCAATGGTAATAAACGCTTGGCCTTGCACGCTCGTGCCCGCCATCCCCGCCAAGAGTAAAAACACACCGGAACCCATCACATTAAACGCCAGCAGACGGCGTAATAAATGCCGATGCCAGGCAAAAGCGCCCATCGCGGTGGCAACGATCACCACACCAACGAACAGCAATGGATGCTCAAGCGGGGAATAAACCATAGCGGGGAGTACAAAGCGGATGACTGTGCCAACCATGACGCACCAGGCAAGCGCCAACAGCGTGCGAGTCATGCCCCGTGTCAGCGACTCTTTAAAGTGATCATAGCGCGGTAAAGCAGACGAGTTGGTGGAAAAGATGCCTAACGCGTAAAAAAAGCAGGGTACGGTGAGTAGCGCGCCAATGATTGCTTCTGCAATTGCTAGCCAAGGCGCGCCTAATGTCAGCCAGGCCAGCGCCATGCTCAGGGTAAACACCCCAAAGCAGCAGCAGGCACGCACCAAGTGGCGATCAAATAAACACAACAGCGCTGCTGTCAGAAGACAAAGCGCTAATAGAACTTCTATAACATCAAGGGACGCTATCACTGCCTTTGCTATCCTTGCACCGGCTTTTCGATAGGTTACTGTGCCTGCCTTTTGATCACTTGTCGACGCAGCCTTACGCTAAACGCTCACTTAGCCAGCGGCCAATATCGCCTACCTGCTGGGGGCAAAGCGCGTGAGCCATCGGGTACTGACGGTAGTTAGCTGCGTAGCCCTGCGTCTTGAGCCGCTCAAGCGCTGCACGGCCTAAACTCTCCGCCACGATCGGGTCAAAGTTGCCGTGATGCACTTCGATAGGAATGTGCTGGTTCGCCTCGCTGGCTTCAATGCTGTCCGCGGTGGCAAAGTAGGTCGACATTGCCAACAGCCCGCCTAACGGCAGCGGAAACGATAACGCCGCCTGATAGGCAACCGCTCCACCCTGAGAGAAACCCGCCACGATAATCCGCTGGCTGTCGATACCTTGATCGATCTGTTCCTGAATCAGCGCCTGAATACGTTCAGCAGAGCGTTTGAGCTGAGCTTCATCCACCCTACGGCCTAAATCCATGGCTAATATATCGTACCAGGCAGGCATAACCATCCCGCCGTTAACGGTGACCGGCAGCCGAGGCGCGTGAGGCATGATAAAACGCACGCTGGCATCCTTGGGAAGGTTAAGCGCGGGTACCAGCGGCTCGAAATCATGCCCATCAGCGCCCAAGCCATGAATAATAAACACGCAGGCATCGGCGGGCTGCCCATTTTGCGGTTCAATAATCAGTTCGCCAGGTTCGGTCATGTTACTTGTCCTTACGTATTAATTAAAAAAGCACCCTAGCGCAAACCGGCAGTGGCGGCGAGCACTTGCGCTTAAAAGGGCTATATCCGAGCTTAAAAGGGCCACACCAAGGGAATCAGGGCCAGCGCGATTGCCCCGGTAATGACGTTTAAACCACCGCCTACGCGTAGAAAATCACTGATACGATAGCCGCCGGGGCCATACACCATCAAATTGGTTTGATAGCCGATCGGGGTTAAAAAGCTGGCCGAAGCGGCAAACATAACAGCGACCACATACGGCATGGGGTTTACTCCCAGGCTCTCGGCGGCGGCCATCACCACAGGGAAGATAATCACGGCAGCGCCGTTATTGGTCACCAGCTCAGTCAATAGCGCGACCACACAGTAAGTGCCTATCAAGAGCAGCCACGGATTACCGCCCACAATATTCAAAACGCCACCGGCAATAGCGTCAGCCGCTCCCGAACTTTGCAGCGCCGCCCCTACCCCGAACGATGCAGCAATAGTTAAAAGCACCTGACTATCCAGCCCGCGCTTGGCCGCTTCTACCGAGCAGCAGCCAGTAACAAGCGCCAGTGCCGCGCCCAGCATGGCGGCATTTAGCATGCTCACCACGCCGAATGCCGCCAGCAGCACCGCACCTAATAAAATTCCCCAGGCCAGCGGCGCCTTTTCATGAACCGGCCGTGCAGAGCCGTTCAACTCACTGATCAGCAGGAAGTCTTTTGACTGTCGATGACGCTCGATAAACGGCGGGCGAGCTTCCAACAGCAGCACGTCAGCAGACTGCAAACGCACCTGCCCAAGGTTACCGGTGACCCTTTCGCCGCCTCGGCAAATCGCCAGTACGGCCGCCCCGTAAAGCGTTCTAAAGCGCCCGTCGCGAATGCGCTGACCGATAAACTGACACTGGTTGGAGACTACGGCCTCGACCAGGCGGCGTTCTTTAAACTCTTTTTCCAGGCTTGAAGCGCTATCGCGCGAGGGTATCAGGCCACGAATCTGCTGAAGCTCCACGGCGGCATCGCTGGTACCGGCAAACACCAACCGGTCGCCGCCCTTTAACTGCTCCCCGGGCCCCACGACGCTTACCACGTTGCCATCGCGCTCGATTTCAACCAGAAAAAGCTCTTGGAGATGGCGCAAGCCTGCTTCTTCGACCGTGCGATTGACCAGGACGCCCTCCCGATCGACTTCCATTTCAATGGTGAACTCACGCGGATTGGCAAAGGCATTCCCCAAGCCCTCACGGGCAGGCAGCAGGCGTGGCCCTAACAGGATCAGGTAAGTCAGCCCCACCACGGCCACGGGGATCCCCACCCAGGCAAGATCAAACAGCCCCATGGTCAAATCAGGATAGCGATCAACCAGCAGCCCATGCACGACCAAGTTGGTGCTGGTACCGAACAGCGTAATAGTGCCGCCCAGAATGGAGGCAAAGCTTAACGGCATGAGTAGCCGTTGAGGTGAGCGCCGCAGCCGACGGCTCCAGCTCATCACGGCCGGTATGTAGGTAGCGACTACGGGCGTGTTATTCAAGAAACCGCTTAACGAGGCAACCGGTAACAGGAGCCGAACCAGGGCGCCGCGCTCGCTTTTCGGCCGCCCCAGAACATAACGAATAATCAGATCGATGCCGCCCGTTTCGCGGATGCTGGCCACCAGCACATACATAAAGGCGACCGTGAACAGACCGCTATTGGAAAAGCCGCTTAACGCCTGGGCGGGATCAATCACCCCCAGCGTCATCAGTAGAATAACGGCACCCAGCAGAATAATATCCGGCCCTAACCGCGATACGCTCATTAATGGAAAAATAGTGATAACAACAGCGATCGCAATCCAAGCATCCAGCGTCATAACGCAGCATCCCTAACAAAAAAGCATGCGCTATTGTGACGCCAACCTCATATTCTAAAAAGTTATTTTTAGAAACATTTAAATATCGAAATAGAATAAAAAGTTTTTCTTTGCCACACAAAAAACCCCGCACATGGCGGGGTCTTAAGCCAACTAGCGTTAACCGCTAGCTGCAAACATCAATAGTGAAACTTAGTTCACAACTTTGATGTTAGAAGCCTGAAGGCCTTTTTTACCCTGAGTGACGTCGAAGGAAACCTTCTGGCCGTCTTGCAGAGTTTTGAAACCGTCAGCTTGAATTTCGGAGAAGTGCGCGAACAGGTCGTCGCCATTGTCGTCCGGAGAAATGAAGCCGAAACCTTTAGTGTCGTTAAACCACTTAACGGTACCAGTTGCCATGATCGAAATCCTCGATGTAGCTTAATGTAAAGCCGGGAAATACCCGAATTGCAGTGGGTAGAACAAGAAACTTTCACCAGACTCACGCTTAGGCGTTCGATACTGCTGACAACGTTCGACTTGCTAACCAACTGCGTGAAGCATGCGCTTAACTCAGCCGCACGTCAACACTATGCTGAAAAAAAAACTTTATGCAACAATTTTTATTCTAAATCTCATTTAATATCCATTTAGCCGCTTTTTCGGCGATCATCAGGGTCGGAGAATTGGTGTTTCCGCTGGTAATCGTCGGCATGACTCCCGCATCAGCAACGCGTAGTCCCTTGATTCCATGCACTCTTAATTTTGCATCTACCACAGCCAAGGGATCATCTGCACGGCCCATTTTTGTAGTGCCTACCGGATGGAAGATAGTCGTGCCAATATCGCCGGCCAGACGCGTCAGTTCGTCATCGCTTTGATACGCAGGGCCAGGCTTCACTTCCTCCGGCGCGTATTTGGCAAACGCGGGCTGTTCGGCAATCCGGCGAGTCATTCTGAGCGAATCTGCGGCTACCTTGCGGTCTTCAGGCGTACTTAAATAGTTGGGCGCAATTGCCGGGGCCTGGGAAGGGTTGCGGCTTTTTAAACGCACCGTTCCGCGGCTGGTGAGATTTAAGTTGCATACACTGGCGGTAATGGCCGGATAAGGATGCAGCGGCTGCCCGAACGCCTCAAGACTTAATGGCTGAACGTGGTACTGAATATTAGCGTACTCATACTCGTTAGAACTGCGGGTAAAAGCGCCAAGTTGTGACGGCGCCATGCTCATGGGTCCAGTACGCTTGCATAAATACTCCCAGCCAATACCTGCCTTACCCAGCAAAGTGCCTGCTACAGCATTAAGCGTTTTTGCATTGGTGACACGATACACTGAGCGGATCTGGAGATGATCTTGCAGATTCTCACCTACCCCCGGCAGGTCATGCACCACCTCAATGGCGTGCTCTTCAAGATGCGCTTTAGGCCCGATACCCGATAGCTGCAAAATATGCGGCGAGCCAATGGCACCAGCGCACAAAATTACTTCTTTGCTGGCGCGGGCGTTCAGGTTTTTACCGCGCTGGGTAACGTCTACTCCTTTACAGCGTGGGCTGCCCTGATCATTTTCAAAGCAGAGCCGATTCACCTGGGTAGAGTGCCAAAGCGTCAGGTTTTTACGTTTAAGCGCGGGGCGCAAAAACGCCTTGGCCGTGTTCCAACGCCAACCATTGCGCTGGTTTACTTCAAAGTAGGCAACGCCTTCATTATTGCCGCGGTTAAAATCCTGGGTGCGGGGTATACCAGCCTGCACGGCCGCCTCGGCAAAATCGTCCAGCACATCCCATTTCAAGCGCTGCTTTTCAACCCGCCACTCACCGCCATCGCCGTGAAAGTCGCGCTGCTCGGCATCCGCATCGCCTCCTTCATCCAGCCGGTAGTGGCTTTCATGCTGCATAAAGTCCGGCAGGCAGTTCTCCCATCGCCAGTCATCATCACCCACGAATTCTGCCCAGTGGTTGTAATCGCGCGCCTGGCCGCGCATATAAATCATGCCGTTGATACTCGAACAGCCGCCCAGGGTTTTACCGCGCGGGTAAATCAGCGAGCGGCCGTTCAAGCCCTGCTCGGGTTCGGTACGAAACAGCCAGTCGGTGCGCGGGTTATTAATGCAGTACAGATACCCCACCGGAATATGGATCCAGTGATAGTTGTCGCGCCCGCCCGCCTCGATCAGCAGCACCCGATTATTCGGGTCGGCGCTTAACCGGTTGGCCATCAGGCACCCTGCGGTGCCTGCGCCTATCACGATGTAGTCAAATGCCAAGGTTTGTTGTTGTGTCATTTGCCTTGCTCCGCATCAACTTATTACTGCTTATTTATTACTTGGCAGTTGGCATCACAAACTCAGCCCCGTTATCGATCGACTCTGACCAGCGCTGCATAATCGACTTCTGCTTGGTATAAAAACGTACGCCCTCCTCACCGTAGGCGTGGGTATCGCCGAACAATGAACGCTTCCAACCACCAAAGCCATGCCACGCCATCGGCACCGGAATAGGTACATTGATCCCCACCATGCCGACCTGAATGCGGCGCCCAAACTCTCTTGCCACGCTGCCGCTTTCGGTAAAGCAGCTAACGCCATTGCCGAATTCGTGATCGTTGATTAACTGAATGGCCGTGGCGATATCCGGCACGCGCACACATACCAATACCGGGCCAAAGATCTCTTCTTTATAGATCGTCATTTCCGGCATGACGTGATCGAAGAGCGTTCCGCCCATCCAGAAGCCGTCGGCACAGTCATCACCTGCCTGGGCGGTATCAAAGCTGCGGCCATCCACAACCAGCTCAGCGCCTTCCGCTACGCCTTTTTCGATATAGCCGGTAATACGTTGGAGGGCCTGGCGCGTTACGATCGGCCCCATTTCGGCGTCCTGCTGCATGCCATCTTTTACTTTTAGCGTTTTGGCACGCTCGGCAAGCTTGGCCACCACGCTATCGGCCACGTCGCCAACCAGTACCGCCACGCTAATCGCCATGCAGCGTTCGCCCGCCGAGCCGTAGGCAGCGCCGATTAATGCATCCACCGCTTTATCGAGATGCGCATCGGGCATGACGACCATATGGTTTTTCGCCCCGCCCAGCGCCTGTACCCGCTTGCCGTGTTTGGCACCCCGCTCATAAATCAGGTTGGCAATTGGTGTAGAGCCGACAAACGAGAGCGCTTTTACCTCGGGGTGATCGATTAAGGCTTCGACAGCTTCTTTCCCCCCCTGCACCACATTAAACACGCCATCGGGTAAACCGGCCTGCTTTAGAAGATCTGCCAGCATTAATGAAGCGCTAGGGTCGAGCGGGCTGGGCTTGAGAATAAAGGTGTTACCCGTGGCGATGGCGATTGGGAACATCCACATCGGCACCATCACCGGGAAGTTAAACGGCGTGATACCCGCCACAACGCCAAGCGGTTGGCGGACAGTCCAGTTATCGATACCGGTACTCACCTGCTCGGTGTAGTCACCTTTAAGCAGTTGGGGGATGCCGCAGGCAAACTCGACAATATCGATTCCACGCGCCACCTCGCCCTGAGCATCGGTAAATACCTTGCCATGCTCCTGGGTAATCGCCTCGGCCAAGGCATCTTTATGGGTATTCAATAATTCCAGAAACTTGAATAACACCCGGGCCCGGCGAATGGGAGGCGTATCGGCCCACACAGGAAACGCTGCACTGGCTGCTTTTACGGCCGCATCCACATCGCTTGACGACGCTAGGGTAACGCGGCCGGTTACTTGGCCGGTGGCCGGATTGAACACATCCTGAGCATCGCCTGCGCTCCCGTCGCTGACTTGGCCATTAATAAAGTGCTGAATTGCTGTTGTTGTCATCACGGCTACCTTTATAAGCAGAGCAAATTAGATCTCCCCAGACTAGCGTGATTGCTTCTGCAAGCAATTGAGTAAATTTAAATTGGGATATAAGCTCTGCTAATAACAAAATAATAACGAGGAGGCGATATGCACGAATATGCGACGCTACGGGCATTTGTGACTGTGGCCCGGCTAGGCAGCGTCTCACGCGCGGCGGAACAGTTGCACCTTACCCAGCCGGCTATCAGTCTAAAGTTGAAGCAGCTTCAGCTAAATCTGGGGCTTACGTTGTTTGAACGCCGCTCACAGGGCTTAGCGTTAACCTCCGATGGCCATGCCCTCCTCCCCTCTGCCGAGAAAGCCCTGGCCAGCGCCTATGCTTTTGAGCAAACGGCCAATACCCTGCACAGCACACCAAGAGGCAAGCTCAAGATAGGTACAATTGTCGACCCGGAATTTATTCGCCTGGGCGCTTTTTTGCGCCGCTTAATGACACAGGCACCGCAGCTTGAAACCGAGCTTCATCACGGAATGAGCGGCAGTACGTTAAGACGTGTTGAGCAAGGTGATCTGGATGTAGGGTTTTATCTGGCGCCGCCCGGCCTGGGTACCAACCATGAAGCGCTTGCTTGGCGCGAGTTGACTCATTTTCACTATTATGTTGTTGCCCCAATGGGCTGGGATGCCCAGTTGGCCGATACACGTTGGGAAGCCTTGGCCCGGTTGCCCTGGATCGTCACGCCCGAGGACTCGGCCCATCACCGCCTTTTACACCACGCGCTTGCCAGCAGTGACGCCACGCCCAACCGCGTTGCCAAAGTCGATCAAGAAGCCTGCATGCTCGATTTAGTCCGCGCGGGCGTTGGCTTGAGCCTGGCACGCGACGCTCTGGCCATGACCGAGCGTCAGGAAAGCGGCCTTGTCGTTGCCAATGATATTCGCCTGCCTTGCGCACTTAGCCTGATCTGGCGTAAAGACCGCGCAGAAGAACCAACCATTGATGCAGCTCTACGTACGCTGGGCGAAGTATGGCCCTCTCTTTAAGTACTGGCTTTAAAAAGCGGGGCTGGGCCATTAGCGATAAATACGTCACGCAACAATTGATATAGAGCTTGCTAGCTTTTTATTAGCGCTTTCCGAACTCTTTAAAAATGTTACTGCCCCACTATTACGCATAAAGGCTGATTGTCTACTAAGGTAGATAGCCACCTTGATTAGACCAGTCGGTTTTAACCGATATGGACATTGAAGCGTTGATCTAACGATACGCGTTGATCTAAAGATAGGAGATCTTATGAGCAACAGCATCACGACCATTAACCCGACTACCGGTGAATCGCTAAATACCTATACGCTGATGGATTCCAGCCAGGCGAAGCAGGTTGTCGAAGCAAGCCATCAGGCATTTCTTGAATGGCGTTTAAAATCTCTTGAGCAGCGCGCCAAGGTCGTTAAAGCGATCGGCGAAGCGTTAAACGCCCATAAAGATGAACTGGCCGATCTAATGGTCAAAGAAATGGGCAAACCACCTGAGCAAGCCCGCCAGGAAGTTGACCTCTGTGCTGGAATCTGCGACTACACGGCAGAGAACGGCCCGACGAAACTGGCCGATGAAGAGCGCAAGCCCGGCAATGGCGAGCGCGGTTTTATTACCTACTCGCCGATGGGCGTTATTTACGGCATCCAGCCGTGGAACTTCCCGGCGTATCAAGTCGTACGCTACTCAATCGCCAATATCATGGCGGGCAACAGCGTACTGCTAAAACATGCTGAAAACGTGACCGGCAGCGGCCTGTTGCTTGAAAAGATTTACCGCGAGGCGGGCCTGCCTGAAAACGTCTTCCGCACGCTGGTCATATCCCACGATACGTCTGATGAAGTGATCGCTCACAAAGCCGTACGCGGTGTGACGCTCACGGGCAGCGACGGCGCAGGCCGTAAAGTGGCGGCCAAGGCAGCTGAGTATTTGAAAAAGACCGTGCTGGAGCTGGGCTCTAACGACGCCTTTTTGGTACTCGATGACGCCGATCTTGAGGTCGCGGTTAATACCTGCGTTCAGGGCCGGATATTCAACGGCGGCCAAACCTGTGTGGCGGCCAAGCGCTTTGTGGTCACAGATGCCAATTACGAAGCCTTTAAAGAGCGCTTCGTAGAGAAAATGAAATCGTTAAAAGTGGGTGATCCGAACGCTAGCGATACCGATCTTGGCCCGATGGCGCGCGTGGATTTGCGCGATGCGCTGCACGAACAGGTGGAGCAGAGTGTCAGCAAAGGCGCCAAAATACTCTGCGGCGGCGAAAAGCCAACCGGTAAAGGTGCTTTCTATCCGGTGACCGTGCTGGATAACGTCACCCCAGGCCAGCCCGCCTACGATGACGAACTGTTTGGCCCGGTGGCAGCACTGATTCGTGCCAAGGACGATGAAGACGCCATGCGCATCGCCAACGACAGCCGTTACGGCCTGGGCGGCGGAATCATCTCCAAAGATACCAAGCGTGCCACGGAGCTTGCCAGCAAGTACTTCGATACCGGTATGGTGTTTATCAATGGCTTTGGTGTTGCCACCCCGGAAATGCCGTTTGGCGGGGTCAAGGACTCAGGCTATGGGCGCGAACACGGCGGCTTTGGTATGCACGAATTCGTCAATGCGAAATCCGTTATTGTCGTTCAGGAATAATCGGTAACGCCGTTTAGGCGATTGCCACCGGTAAAAATGAAGCGCCGCCAGCACCCTGGCGGCGCTTTTAATGTGAAAATGAAAATGCTATCAGCCCGCCTGCTGAGCCTGATGCTCAAGCTCTTGGGTGACCTCTGGAGTAAGCTTTAACGCCTGTGCCAGCTGATCCAACCAGGCGCGCTCCATGGGGTTCTGGTCATCAGTTACCGCAACACTCATTAAATACATTTCCCGGGCGGCCTGGGGCGAGTCGGCTTCACGGGCAAGCGCTTCAGCATCCAGTGGAGCCTTTAGCTGTCTTTCGACCCAGTTATGCATCTCCTGATCGGCCCCTAGCGCATCAATCTGCTCAGTAATCAGCACCTGTTCCTGCTCATCAATATGCCCGTCAGCGCGGGCCGCCATTATCATGGCCTGCAATAGCTCAAGGCTACGGCGCTCTTGAATCTCGCCGCTTAATACATCAACGCGCTCGCCTTCTGCTTCACTGCTGGTGGCTGGCTGGTTTTTAGCCGCCTGTGAATTCTGCCAGGCCTTCCAGGCCAACATGCCAACACCTGCAATAGCACCATACTTGAGCGCTTTACCGCCCATGCTACGGCCACGTTTGGAGCCGACCAGCATGCCCATGGCGCCACCGCCCAAAAGGCTCTTAACATCAAAACCACTAGAGGAGCTACCACCCTGGCTGCTGCCACCTAACTGTTTAGAAAGCCCACCGAGGATGCCTTTAACATCGACACCACTGCCGCTTTTCTGACTACCGCCAGCTTGCTGCATAAGCTGCTGAAGAATTTTACTTGCGTTCATCCCTGTACTCCTTGAGCTGATAGACAGAACTGAGTTTAGTGCACTTAAAACGCTATAAAACGCCTTGTACTTGCACCGTGCTGCCTTGGCGGCTGGCACGTACCTCTATACGAACCGGCATTTGCTCTTTGAGTTCGCTGACATGCGAAATAATTCCAATCATGCGCCCGCCCATTTGCAGCTCGCTCAGCATGGCGATGGCTTGATCAAGGGCATCCTGGTCCAGGCTGCCAAAGCCTTCATCAATAAATAGCGTATCGAGCTGAATGCCCCCCGCATACGCCTGCACCACATCTGAAAGTCCCAGTGCCAGTGCCAATGCGGCCATAAACGATTCACCGCCCGAAAGCGTCGCAACGGGCCGATTTTTACCGGTATAGGTATCAGCAACATCAAGCTCCAAACCAGACGCCTTATTACCCTTGGAAGGGTCTTCACGGCGTACCAGCTGATAACGCCCCCGGCTCATCCGCACCAGCCGCTCGGATGCCTGAATAAGTACGTCGTCCAACAGTACCCCAAGCACAAAACGCTGCAGGCTAATGCGATGCCCGGTGCGTCCATTGGCAATCTCGCTCAGCGTTCCCCACAGCCGATACTCGGCTTCAAGCTCCGCCTCGGCAGCGTGGGCAGCCTTGAGCTTTTGCTGAGTGGCGGTTAGCTGAGTAATTCGCGCCGTCAAGCGCTGGTAGGTTTGATCGCAAACCTGCTCATGCGCCTGCGCGGCAGTCACTTGCTCAGCCAAGGCTGTCAAATCAGGCGGCGTTAGCCCCTCAAGGCGTGCCTGGCTTGCCTCAAGCTGACCATCCAGCTTGGCCAATGCCTGCTGAAAGTGGGTAACGCTTTCAATTAGCGCTTGACGCTCAGGCGCTTCCAGTCGGGCCTGAAGAAAGTCAGTGTCGCTGTCGAAAGCGCTACCGCTTAGCGCCAGCTGCCATTCGTTTTGGGCCGTGCTTAGCGCCTGAGTAGCGGCGCCAGCGCGCTGAACAATATCTGACAACGTGGTTTCAGCGCGGGCCAGCGCCGTTTGTGCGTGATGAGCACTCTCCTGAGCAGATTGCCACGCCGCCTCAGACTGCTGAATATCACCTTGCACTCGGCGAAGCTCTGCTTGCAGCGCTTCAAGTGACCCATGCGTCTCGGGCAACGTCCTGCGCAGCTGTTCACACTGGGCTTCCAACTGATGGCAGTGCTTTTGGGCGGCCTCTAACTCAGGCTGTTGAGACTTTATCTGGCTATCCAGCGCTTTCCATTCACTGCGCTGTTGTTCAAGCGTACGTTCCTGCGACGCAAGCTCTTGGGTAAGCACTTGATAGCGTTCAACATGCTGCTGGCTCTCCTGGCAGGCAGCCTCCAGCGCGCTTAACGATTTGGTGCTCCACTCGCCAAGCGTATGGCGCAAGTACTCGCTCTGCTCATCGTTATACTTAAGCTGTTGGGCCAAACGCTGCTGCAACTGTTGAGCCTGCATCAGCGCTTGGTGCGCCTGTTCATGCTCCGTGCGTGCTCGCTTCACATCCGCTTGGGTAACGGGGGGCTGTTCCTGTATGGCGGGCGCGGGGTGCTCACAGCTGCCGCACACCGGGCAAGGCTGCTGGGTTTGCAGCCGAGCGGCGAGTAACGCGGCCTGGCCATGATGCCAGTGCATCTCCTGTTCTGTGGCGCGACGCTTATAGCGTTCAACCGCTTGCTGATGATGCTCAATATCGCTTGCCGCCTGAGCCACTTGCTCAGCCAAGGCAGTGCGCTGGGATTCAAGCCCGGCCAGTGATTTCCGCTGCGCGTGCAGCGCCTGACGGCTTTTTAATACCTCACCGCAGCCCGCGAGGTTATTGCGCTCTATCTGTTCCGCTTTTAGCTTGGCGGCAAGCGCCTCGCCCTGCTCAGCGATGGTGTTGCGCTGCTGCGTTTGTTGGTCAAGCTTTTGATGCAGGCTTTGCCATGTTTGTTGCGCCTGCTGCAGCGACTGCTCTACACCAGTGAGCGCCTGAAACTGCTCCAATGCTTGCTGTAAACGACCCGCCTGTTCACGGCGTTCCGGCAACTGCTGGTAGCGGGTTTGTGCCTGGTGTAACGCTTGCTGAGCGTGTTGATGCGTCGCCTGCTGTTTTTCGACGGCCGTTTGAGCCTGAACGCTTTCTTGCTGAGTAGCGCGTGCCGTTTGCTGCGCCGTTTGCACGCGGTGAAAGGATTCGGCCAGCGCCTGGGTCTGTTCATGGGCGCTTAGGCGCTGCTGAGCGCGTTCTATTTCTGGCTGTTGGTGTAGCAGCTGGTTTTTTTCTGCGCCCAGAGCCGCATGGCGATCAAAAAGCGCTTGGCACTCCTGCCCTTGTCGCTCGGCAGCCTCTGCCTGTTCACGCTGCTGTTTGGCAATGGCTAACGCCTGTTCCGCAGCCTGATGCTCTGGCGCCAGCGTTTCCAGCGCTTCAATAAGCGCTGCTTCGCTTTCACTATCGCTTGCATCCAGAATGCCCTGCACGCGGTGCTGGTGATCTTTCACCGCCCGCTCTATTTGATTGGCCTGCGTGCGCAGATGCTCTTCAATGCGTTGAAAAATTTGGGTTTGAAATAGCTGGGAAAAAATCTTTTCGCGATCTTTCGACTCCGCCAGCAGCAGCTCTCTGAATTTTCCCTGGGGCAGCACCATTACCTGACGAAACTGGCTGGCATCCAACCCCAGCAGTGCCTGCACTTGAGCGGTAGCATCGTTAACGCTACGCGCGACGAGGCACTGATTTTCCTTCCCCTCAGCGGTTATCCGCCACAGCTGGGCTTCCGCATTTTGCGTCGTCGTCCCTTCGCCTCGCGCCTTGGGGCGTTCCTGCTGAGGCACGCGACGCACCCGATAGCTCTCTCCACGCAGGTAAAAATCCAGCGTTACTTCGGTTAGCAACGTATCCGCGGCCTGGTCGCAGCGCATCTGGGTGCCCGAGCGCTCTTCCCCCGTGGTCTGGCCATAAAGCGCGAAGCAGATGGCGTCCAGAATCGAGCTTTTTCCGGCGCCTGTCGGGCCGTTGATCAAAAACAGCGGGCTTCTACCCAGCTGAGCAAAGTTGATGCTCTCCTCTGCCGCAAAGGGGCCGAAAGCCTGCATGGTGAGTACGAGTGGCGTCATGGCTGGCCCTCTTCATCGCGGCTGAGGGAAGTAATCAAATCACTCATGGCGCGCGCCTGGTCAGCGCTCATGGTGTCACCGCTGGTTTGTTCGAAGAAGTCGCTGAACATGTCCAAGGCATTAAAGCGCAGCCGTTCGCGGTCCAGCTGCTGACGCTGTTCCCCACCCAGCATGCCAGGCTTTTCGAGATGCAAAACGTTAGGGTAAACCGCGCGCAGCTTGCCCATGGGGTCTAAAATGGCGTGGCGGTCGGTTAGTCTAACCAGCAAATAATCATCGGCACGTGAGTCCTCGCGCCCTTGCCGCAACAGCTCATCAAGCTCGCCTTCCAGCACGCGCACTTCACGCCTGGGCACCAGCGGGCGATGCTCAATGCCGGTAATGCCCTCTTTACCTATATCCACAAGCGTAACGCCTTTACGCTGCCGGGCTTCGGAAAAACTGTATTTAAGCAGTGAACCGCTGTAGCGAATATGCTCGCCGCCGCGGTATTGCGGACCATGTAAGTGACCAAGCGCGACATAGTCAAAGCCCTGCATGGGCTCCCAGGCAACGCTTTCTGCACCGCCCAGGGTTAACGGGCGCTCGGAATCAGACGCGCTGCCGCCATCTACAAAGCAGTGGCTCATCAGTATGGTCGGGCGGGTAGCATGGCGCTTTCCATCAATACGCTTTAGCAGGTAACGGTGGGCGCTATCAAAGTCGCGGACCAGCTCACCGAACTGGCTGCGTACGTATTCCGGGTCGGCGTAAGGCACGCCAAAAATATCCACCTCGACGCCGTTGATGGCGAGCGTAATAGGGGTATCGCATGCGCTCAAGTCAGAAAGAATATGCAGCCCAGCCTGACGCAGATGGCGTGCGCCAAAGCCCAAGCGCTCGGCACCGTCGTGGTTGCCGGAAATCATCACTACCGGCAAGCCACGCGCTTGGCAAAGCTCACCCAGCACATCATCGAGTAGCGTGACGGCCGCGGCAGGCGGCACCGAGCGGTCATAGATATCGCCTGCAATCAGCACAGCGTCTACGCCTTCGCGGTCAACGATCTCGATCAGCTGGTTTAGAACGTGGCGCTGGTCTTCAAGCAGTGAGATGTTGTGAAACAACCTTCCCAAGTGCCAGTCGGCGGTGTGGAGTAGACGCATAGCAGGCTCAACAGCAGGTTAGGTGGTAGCATCATAACAACCTAACCTGACGGCGTTTAGCCTTTACTGGTGAGAAACACTCAAGGGGTCTTGGGCAGCTGGCGTTTATGCTCAGTGCGGGTATAGGTGTCAATAATGGTGGTGTACGCCTCATCACTGATGGCATCGCCGACCAGGAAGGCATCAATATCGACATAAGTTACGCCTAGCGCTACTTCATCCGCCAGCTGGGGTTTGAGCGTTTCCAGATCAGCGGTGGGCTGCTTTTCAACCAAAGCGGCGGGGGCGCCCAGCGCCGCACCGACTTCACGAACCTGGCTTTTGGTTAGCCCGGTGAGTGGCGCAACGTCACAGGCACCGTCGCCATATTTGGTAAAAAAGCCCATTAGTGCTTCGGCGGCTTGATCCGTGCCGACCACCAGGCCGCTTCGCGCTCCCGCCGCCGCATATTGCGTCACCATACGCTGGCGCGCCTTGATATTGCCCAACACAAAATCGCGGTGAGCGTCGTCTCTAAACGTTAGCCCGCCCTCTTCCAGTGCGGCCAGAAGGGCATCGCTTGCCGGTTTAACGTTAACACTCAGCACATGGTCGGGGTCGATAAACGACAGCGCCTTCTGCGCATCGTCTTCATCCTGCTGGGTACCATAAGGCAGCCGCATTGCGTAAAAAGAAGCATCTACACCCTGCTCACGCGCCCTATTAACCGCCAGCTGCGCCAAACGGCCGCCTACCGTGGAATCCACACCGCCGCTAATGCCCAATACGAGCGCGTGCTGCCCTGTATCGATCATTTGACGACATAAGAAATCAACGCGCTTATCAACCTCTTGCTGAGGGTCAATACGCGGCTTTACCTGTAAAGTCGTTTGAATATGCGATTGGGTTGCCTGTCGATCTACCATCTTGGCCTCCTTGCGGGTCGAACGTTAATCCATAGCGGATAGCGTATGATTCAGGCTAGAGCAGAAATGGATTCGGTTCTACTCATCCAGTGGTGCGCTACCTTCCAGTACACTGCTGTGATGTCGAGGAATACACTCCAATGCATAGTGCGCGGCGGCTAGGCGTACCTCGTTACGATCACCGGAAAAGCGGCGCGTCTCAGTGATCATGTAAACCTTGTGGTCGTGGCGAAATGCCCAGGCAAAACATACCGTACCCACGGGAATATCATCATGCGGCTCAGGGCCTGCAATGCCAGTGTTGGCCACGGTGACGTTGGCATCGTTATTATTAAGTGCGCCCAAAGCCATTTCTCGGGACGTTTCTTCACTGGTAAGTCCGTACGTATCAACCGTATCGAAACTGACCGATAAGTAGCGATTTTTCGCTTCCGGTGAATAAACTGCCAGGCCGCAATCAATGCATTGGCCACTGCCAGGCACACGGGCCAGCTCAGAAACGATCAGCCCCGCAGTGCATGATTCGGCGGTGGCCAATTTGAGGTTTTGCTGCTGTAGATAATCAGTAATCTGCTTAAGCAATTCCATTGCATTACTCCTACCCAAACGACGTCCTTTTATTTGCACTTCTATTGAAATGTAGCCGTTCTTACAGAGGGTTAAAGGCTTGGTTACCAACTTCACTATTTGTTAATAGAGTGCTTAGGCGCGCATAAAAAAAGCCCTTATCGTTGATAAGGGCTGTTGATAAGAACTTCGATGAAACGCGATTAAGTGAACGGGTTAGTTGCGGAAGGCATCGGGGTAAACCGTTAGATCAACGCCCCACAGCATGGGCAGCAGGAAGTAAACGGCGGCCACGATCAGCAACATGGCGGCAATGTTAAGCCAGAAACCATTGCGCACCATTTCGATGATCTTGATTTTGCCTGTGGCAAAAATAATCGCGTTGGGCGGCGTGCCGACCGGCAGCATGAAAGCACAGTTAGCTGCCATCGCTGCAGGCACCATCAGTACGAAAGGATGGATATTTAGCGCCAGCGCCAGCGAGGCCAGCACGGGCAAAATCATCGTTGCGGTAGCAGTGTTTGAGGTGATTTCGGTAAGGAAAAGCACCATGCCAGTGGCAAGCAGAATCACGAGCAGGAAGTTAACCCCTTCCAGTACGCTCATTTGTTCGCCGATCCACGTTGCCAAGCCTGAAGAGCCAAAGCCCGCTGCAATCGCCAGGCCACCCCCGAACAGCAGCAGGATGCCCCAGGGAACGTCTTTAGCGACATCCCAACCCAACAGGCAACCGCCTTTATTGGGTGAAGGTATCAAAAACAGCAGAATTGCCGCAACAATCGCAATCATGGTGTCGTTAATGCCAGGAATATTGAGAATTTGGCCCTGCCATAAAAACGAACGGGTGATCCACATGAACGCCGCGAAAAGAAAAACGCCCAGCACAGCCTTCTCTTCAAAGGTGATATTACCGAGGGCAGCCTTCTCTTTTTGGATCATCTCCTTGCCGCCCGGCAGCTTGTTGAAGTTGATCGGGTAAATAACCCGGGTCAGCAACAACCAGCTTATTAATAGCAATATCACGACAACGGGGAAGGCAAACATCATCCAACTGGCAAAGGAAATCTCTACGTCAAACAGCTGCGTGACGACAGCCGCAAGAATAATATTGGGGGGTGTACCGATCAGCGTACCCAAACCACCAATAGTGCCGCCATAGCCGATGCCGAAAATTAGCGCTTTGCTGAACTTGTCGATCTCGGTGCTATGGTCCCCTTCGCTTTTATTAAGCTCTTGAGTCACTTGGTAAACAATCGCCGTACCAATGGGCAGCATCATCATCACTGAGGCAGTGTTTGACACCCACATTGATAAAAAGCCAGTAGCCGCCATAAAACCAAACACGATGCTATTAATGCTCGTGCCCAGTATGGAAATAATCGTCAGGGCAATGCGCTTATGCAGGTCCCACTTTTCCATGGCCAGTGCGATCATAAAACCGCCCAGGAAAAGAAAGATAATCGGATTGCCATAAGCCGCCGTGACCGCATTACTTTCCAAGGCACCGGTAATTGGCAACAACACAATGGGCAGTAGTGATGTAACGGGGATAGGTATCGCTTCGGTAATCCACCAAACGGCAACCCACAGCGTGGTAGCCAGCACCATACGGCCTTCGATGCTTAAGTCAGCCGGGTGGAAAAACATCAATACGAACGCAAACAGTAACGGGCCTAGAATCAAGCCAATCTTTTGCGGGGTGGTATAGGCCGGTGGTCGCGGCGGCTCCGAACCACTCCCCCCTTTTGTGTCGTTCGTGGACGTAGGGGCACGCGGTGTGCCGGATATTGGCAGCGCGCACATGAGTAGGTTTTTGACTTGATCGTGGGAATGCCAAAGCTGATCCCAGAGCGTCATCGTGGCAGTTCTGCGCATTGGAAAGGTACCGCTCTTGTCAGGTAAACGAAATAGCTTAGAAGGATAGCTGGCAACTCACTCTTCTACTCAGCAAGAGCCCAACTGTTTCTTGGCGCCCTTTATTCACTGCAATAGAACATTAGTCCAGCAAATCACCTAAAATTACGACCAAAGTCTAACAACTTTGGTTGTAATAGCTCAGCATACTTTATGCTGATGATCGCCATTTTGTGATTTTTTATATTGCGGTAGTTACTGCTTGAAAGAGCTGAAAAAAGCCAAACGCTAACCGTTATCATCGCCGCTCTATAAACCACTAACCGAGCATTAGTGACACACGCATGACAATATTGTTAATTTTTTGTATAGCTTTTTATGCCTAGTTTTTCTGGTTTTGGTCTATGCTTAGGCTTCGAACGATATTTACAACGCTAGTTAAAACAGACAGTAAAACGCTCGAGTGCAAGGATTTTATAGGCGGGAACGAGGAAATCACTAACCGCAACGCTCAAGGAGTCAAGATGATACGCCAACATCTTTTCAATGGAGCAAAACCAGGCAGCCGCGAACACCTTGAAAAATATCTTATGGAACAGCGGCATAGGCGCTCAAAAAACCAAGAAGCAGACATTATCAAGCTTGCTTCTCTCGCTTTTTTGGCAGGCTGTGTGGTTACCGTACTCGCGATGCTCCCCCTGTAGCCGTATAAACCCTATAGTAGCGGCATGAAAAAGTGCAGCGAAATCCCTCTACGTTAAGTGGAGGGATTTTTTTATAGTGTCCATTTAAGCCATTCGACCAATTCGGGTTTGCATCTGAAAAAAAGCTATATTACTCTCCAAGAGTACAATTTGCGTACAAATAAACCAGCATTCACAAGGAGTAGTGGCATGCAACATATCCATTTAGCAGAGATTTCCCAAGCCGGTCTTCAACTTGCTATCCAGGAAATCAAGGATGAAATGTTCGACACCCCAGAATGCGATTACACCATCGCTAAACTGCTGTGTCATTGCAGCCAGTTTGAAGCCGCAGAACGTCAGCTTGACGATATGCTGCTGAAATGGGGCTCTTCACCAGACGTCGTGGAACTGACTGAAAAAGGGTATGCCATGGTAGCTACCATGAGCGCTAACGTTGCAACACCGGCCCCGCACAGCACTACACGACAAGCGGCACGTCAAACGATGGTCGCTGCTTAATTAGGTCTTAACCTTTCCTGATGCTTCCCTTGCCGTTGCAATACGACGGCAAGGGAAGCAAGCATCAATCGAGATGGTCAAGCGTTACCACGATATCCTGCGTTGACACATCAATCGTCCAGAAGGTGTAGCTGTCGTTATCTTGATCGACCAAGCGAATATCAAAGTATGGATTTGTGTAACCCGTTAAGGTTACCCGCTGAGTTTCACCGTTCTCTAGCACTGTTTCTCCCAATACATCTTCTTCCCAACTCTTTGAACTCGCTGGGCTAACATACATATAAAAGATGGTATAGCCAGTGCGATTGGTAACATCGACGTAGTAGTCAGAGGCGTTAGCCACCGTCGATAAACAAAGCATTATCAATGCCACCAACCTTAATGTGATACGCATTCGTTCGTTCCCTTCTAGTTTTTTGAGTGTCATGTAGTCAATATCAATTTTTATGTAAACCGTACCGGTCTGACGATTCGATTATAAAATATCAAAATGCCAATACGGCCAACTGCATATAAAATTTATTTTCTTTTCGCCCATGTAGAGAAACTTACCCGCCAAAAAGCCCGCGCGATAACCGCAAGTGATAGAATGCTGCCCCTTTCAGGAGGCGTCCACGGCGCCAATCACATTCTACTACCTGAGTGACGCGCGATGATTGCAACCGCCACAGGCTTGTTCCGCCCCCTTTTACAGCTGGGCCTTATTTCTCAGATTTTTATCGGTATCGTGATAGGTGCCCTACTTGGGGTATTCGCGCCTTCTCTTGCTAGCGACATAGCGCTATTGGGTCAGCTATTTATTGCTGCACTGCAGGCCGTCGCGCCTATTCTGGTGTTTGTTCTGGTGGCGGCCGCGATTTCTGCGCATCGGCAAGGGCAGCCTACTCATATTCGCTCGGTACTGGTGCTTTATATTGTTGGCACGCTGGTAGCGGCGCTGATTGCCGTTGCAGCAAGCTTTGCATTTCCAACGGAGCTTGCGCTTAATGCCCCCCAAGCGGAGGGCAACCCGCCTGGCGATATCTTCCAGATCCTGCGCCACCTGCTGCTAAACGCGGTAGCCAACCCCGTCAGTGCGCTAATGGAAGGTAATTTTATCGCCATTCTTGCCTGGGCCGTTGGCCTTGGCCTGATGCTGCGCCAAGCAAGTGACACTACCCGCCTTGCCCTTAGCGATCTTTCTGACGCCATCTCACGTATTGTTGCGCTGGTAATTCGTCTGGCCCCGCTGGGTATTTTAGGCCTAGTGGCCGGTACGCTGGCAGAGTCAGGCATTGAGTCGCTGGTTAACTATGCCCAGCTGCTCGCGGTTATCGTTGGGTGCATGATGTTTGTTGCTCTGGTGAGCAATCCGCTGCTGGTATACATCGCCACCCGTCAGAACCCCTACCCGCTGGTATTTGCCTGCCTGCGCGGCAGCGCGATTACCGCCTTCTTTACACGCAGCTCAGCGGCCAATATTCCGGTCAACCTTGAGCTCTGCCGCCGACTGAAGTTGGACGCTGATACTTACTCGATTTCCATTCCGTTAGGCGCGACGATCAACATGTGCGGTGCGGCAATCACCATCACCGTGATCACGCTGGCGACCACCCATACGCTGGGCATTAACGTTGATTTCCCCACTGCCTTACTGCTGTGCATCGTCTCTGCGCTGGCAGCTTGCGGCGTTTCCGGCGTAGCCGGTGGCTCTCTGATGCTGATTCCGATGGCCGCCAACCTGTTTGGTATTCCAACTGAAGTGGCCATGCAGGCAGTCGCGATCGGCTTTGTGATTAGCGTAGTGCAGGACTCCACAGAAACCGCGCTTAACTCCTCAACTGACGTGCTGTTTACTGCCGCTGCATGCCGCGCACGTAGCAACCCTCTCACTTCCTCCTAGCTGCACGCCAAAATGGGAGCGCTCTCGCCTTAATTGGCTGGCGCTCCCAGCCCCCTGTCGTCTTTCCAGCTGAGCTTCTTTCCATCCATTAACAGTAATCATTGACACACACTCGTCCCTTATATAGAACGTTCTATATAAAGAACACTAGAGTACGTCATGGATAAGCTTTCACTGAGTACATTGGGCCAGCACCTTCAAACGCTTCGTACGGAGCGAGGCCTTTCGCTGTCGCAGTTGGCCAATGAAGCGGGCATCGCCAAATCCAATCTTTGCCGACTTGAACAGGGCAATGGCAACCCCACCTTGGATACTATCTGGCGGCTGGCCGTTCAGCTCAACGTGCCGTTTGGTACGTTAGTGGCACCAATTACCGTGCCGCTGGGTGAAGATGGCGTGCAGGTCCGGCTTATTGATCAGGGCAAAGACTCGCCCCAAGTGGACGCTTACTGGATGCGCTGCGCGCCGAACACGCTGCGCCATGCCGAGGCGCATACGCCGGGTGCGCAGGAATCACTCACGCTGATCAGCGGCAGGCTGGAAGCTGGGCCGGATGGCAACACTACAGCGCTTATGCCTGGAGAGACCCTCACCTTCCCGGCCGACCAGCCACACCTTTACCGCACCCAGGCAGCAGAGGCGACGCTGATTTTAACCATTACTTACGCTGAAAAAGGCGGTACGCCATGAACCAGCTTACCAAGCTTACTTCTGGTCGTTCGACACTGCGTGGCGTGCGCGAAGCGATTCCTTTGCTGGGCGGCTATATACCCGTTTCGCTCTCGTTTGGTTTAGTGGCGACACAGGCAGGTTTTAGCACCTGGGAAGCGGCGGTCATATCGCTGTTAATTTATGCGGGTGCCTCACAGTTTCTATTCGTCGGCATGGTCGCGGCGGGCTCGCCGCTGTGGCTGGTGGTCGTGTTGACGCTACTGATTAACGTGCGCCATGTGGTTTACGGCCCGAACATCGCGGCCTGGCTACCCCGCAGCCGCCACTGGCCCTGGCTTATGCACGGCCTTACCGATCAGGTCTTTGCCCTGGCGCATACGCGTCTGCCTCAACTGCCTGAATCTGAACGTTTCGGCTGGTTTTTGGGAGTAGCACTGCTGGCCTGGGGCGTGTGGATTGTGGGTACCGTGGTAGGCGCCACAGCCGGAGAAACGTTAACGGCCTACTGGCCGCTGCTGGGTGAAATTATGCCCTTTGCCCTACCCGCGCTTTTTTTAACCATGGTAGCGCCACGCGTCACGGATAAACGCTGGGCATTAGCCTTGGGCTGCACCATTGCATCCGCCCTTTTCTTTACCCTTTATGGCTGGAGCAACGTTGCCATCCCGTTGGCAGCTGCCTGCGGTGCCATCTGTTTTTATATGGTGAGATTTTATCCCAGGAAGAGCACATTATGAGCACAGGACTGTGGTTAGCCGTAATCGCTTCAGCATTGGGTACGCTACTCATACGCGTTGTGCCGTTTCTATGGATGCAGCGCCGCCTGGGAAGTGAAACCGGCCTAAACAGCATTCCTCAATGGATCAGCATTTTAGGCCCGCTGATGATCGCGGCGGTGCTCGGCGTCTCGCTCGTTCCCGTTAATCCTGGCGTTATTTCATGGGCAGCAACGGCCATCGGACTATTCGTGACGCTGCTTGTATGGCTGCGCGTACGCACAATGGGCCTGCCTGTGGCAGCGGGTGTAGCAGTGTTTGGATTAGTACTAATAGGGGTAGCGCTAGCAGGGTGATGTCGCAGAAGACTTGAGAAAATGGTGTGCCCAGTAGGATTTGAACCTACGATCATGAACTCTAGAGGCAGGTCGTTCATCCTTTGAGCCACAACCAGCTAGGTCATTGATTGAAGGGGGAGCTGGACAGGCGGCGCCGCACGGAGATGGTCCCGGCCTGAATGTCGTCTTGTCCAATCCAGTGCTCCCCCGCTTGCTATTCGGCGCCGGTCAGCTAATCAGGCAATGCTTTCGACGATGCCGCCCTCGACACGAAGCGCCGCTCCGGTTGTGGCGCTGGCCTGGGGCGAGGCTGTGTAGACGCAGAGGTTAGCCACCTCCTCCGGCGTCGCGAAGCGCTTGAGCAACGTCGAGGGACGGTTCTCGTTAAGAAACAGAATCTCCGCCTCATCGGTCGAGACACCACGCTCTTCAGCAAGCTTCGCCAACATCGCCTGGGCCCCTTCCGTGCGAGTCGGTCCGGGTAAGATGGTGTTGACGGTCACACCGCTTCCGGCCAGCACCTTGGCCAGCCCGCGGGAGACGCCTTGCATAGCTGCCTTGCTGACGCCGTAATGCACCATCTCTGCGGGGATATTGAGTGCCGACTCGCTGGAAATGAACTGGATACGACCCCAGCCACGTTCTTGCATACCTCTGGCATAGTGGCGCGCCAGACGCACGCCGCTCATGACGTTCACCTGAAAGATTTCCTCCCAGGCAGCGTCGTCAATGTCAAAAAAGGAGCAGCCACCGTAGATGCCTAAATTGTTGATCAGGATGTCCGCATCGGGTACGGCAGCAATCAGCGTCTGCGAACCCTCGGCATTAGCAAAATCGGCGGCAACGCCCGATAGGCGCGCCCCGGGCACTGCCTTGCCGATGCTCTCGACGGCCCTATCCACGGTATTCTGCTTACGCCCCGTGACTACCACCTTGGCGCCGGCACGCGCTAGCCCCTCGGCAATGGCAAAGCCGATTCCGGCGGTCGATCCGGTGACAATGGCGCGCTTTCCTTTCAAGTCGATCTGCATGAACGCTTTCCTTATTTCGTCTTTATATGAGGCTGATGTTACTGGTCCCACGTAGGGGCAAGATTGCCCGGACTAAGGATGCGGCCTTCCGTGTGCGCTAAGCCATCAATCATCGCCATCTCATCGGGTGACAGGGAAAAATCGAAGATGGCGATATTCTCCGCGATGCGCGTGGGCTTGGTGGTACGGGTAAGGGGCACATCACCCTTTTGATGCGCCCACCTCAGGACCACTTGTGCCGCGTTTTTGCCATGTGCCGCGCCAATCCGGGCCAGTATCGGATCACGCGGCACCGCCCCCATCGCCATCACGAAGAACCCAGTCAGCGGCACGCCAAGCTTATGTGCCTGCTGGCGAAGCGTAGATTGATCAAGATAGGGGTGGATCTCGACCTGGTTTGTGGCAATCGGTGCTTCGCTTATCTCGGCTGCGCGAGCAAGCTGAGTGGCATTATAGTTGCTGACGCCGATATGGCGCGTCCAACCGCGTGCGCGGGCTTCATTCAATAGCTCAATTTGGCGCTCGATCGGCATGCCATGACCGGGCCAATGTACCAACAGCAGATCGACCGTATCCAGTTCGAGCCTTGCGAGGCTTTCCTGAATCGAAGGCAGAAAACGCGCTTCAGAGAAATTGCTATTCATCACCTTGGTGGTGACGAACACCGCATCGCGATCCATGCCGATGTCGCGCAGGGTACGGCCGAGCGCGGCCTCGTTGCCGTAAAGCTGGGCCGTATCGAAGGCACGAAAACCTGCCTGCCAGGCGGCAGGAATCAGGTGTGCGACTTGTTGATCGTCTAGCTCATCAAGACCAAAGCCAATCGGGGGAAGTAAGGTATTCATCCAGCCGCTCCTGTGCGTTTATATATCCCTTTTCCGGGCAGATTATCTCGATCATGCGCTCGCTCAAGGTCCAGTTCAGGGCCCAGCGGCACGACAAGTGTCGGGTTGAGGGCGGTATTAGTGTAGTAACCGATTTTGGTATGTTCGAGATTGACCGTCTCGCTCATCCCCGCCCACTGATAGAGTTCGCGCAGATAGCTCGCGTAGATAGTTCGCCAAGTGCGGGTAGCCTTCGATGCGGCGAATATTGCACTTGAAGGCGCCATTATCCGTTGATAAGACCTGGCATAACGCTCTCCCAAAAACTAGATAGCGGCTGGGCCATACCGACCATCACCCAAGCACGTTGACTAGGCCATGTGAATAGTGTGAAGTAGTTTCCATATGGATGTAAGACGCCAGAAATGGAACTGATGGTTGATGAAATGGAAACCATTGACGGAGCGCTTGCAGGCATTCGTGTATTCTTGTGCGGACGCTGAATGCGGCAAGATGTGGGCGCAGCGAGAGAAGCCGTGCCACCTCGCCTTGGCGAGAGGTTTTACAATATACTAGGCTGGCTGTCCCACATCATCGCTTTGGCCCCTTGAATAAGGAGGTGAGTGTGGCCCCCCATAACGGATACGAGTTGGATTGGATTTGACGACGCTGACCGCATCACGATTACAAGATGCCGCGCTTGCGCGATTTGCCAAACAGGGGTTCGATGCGACCTCAATGAACGAGATTGCGGCGGACGTTGGCATCAAGAAACCTTCCGTATACGCGCATTTTCGTAATAAAGAGGAACTGTTTCTTAGTCTTATTCCTTTGGTCATCGAGGCCGAGCAGGAGTACGCCAAAAGCACGCTGCGCGGTGGGGACGATATGAAACAGCAACTCCTGGCGTATCTACAAGGTATTGAAGAGCGATTCAATAGCTCTTATAGGGTTCAGTTCTGGGTACGGATTCTTCTCGCACCTCCGGTGCATTTGTACGATATGGTCATGGATCCGATGCACATTTTCATGGATGATCTTGAGCGCATCCTCAAGAATGCGCTGCAAGCGTCGCCGCTCGTCCCAAATGCCAGCCAGCTGAGTGCCGATGTACTAGCGATGACCTGCATGAGCATGATCGACAGCCTGCAAAGTGAACTGCTTTTTGGCGGTGCGAAGAAGTATCAAAGACGCCTCGAATCCACCTGGGCAGTCTTTGAAGCGGCTATCGCGTCGCCCTCTGATGGCAACGCAGATAACTAATCTGTGAGTCAGCCGACTTATTACTACGATTGGATCAGTAGTAATGGGCGACGCGCCGATCATCGCGGTTAGATACGTCAATCGCCATATCATGGATAGATCGTAGAGCATCCGAGTGGATGACTTCGTCAGGCGTCCCTTGTACTGCCATTCGGTCATTGCGCATGGACGACGCTGCGCTGTTGCACGGTGAGCAAAGGACCCGCGTTTCTCCGCAATTTCTACCAGGATCGCTGCCACGATCAGAACCTATCCTACGCGCACTCACGATCCTGCTTCCTCTTCATTGGGTTCGATATCGGTACTAGATACGCTCCCATGCGAATTGCAGCTCTTCGCCGCGTGGCGCGAAGCGCTGGATATGCTCCGCGACCACGTTCTCCATCTCATCCAGTTCGGCCTCAGGCGCGAACACCGAGACGTGCAACACCATGTCCTCCGCCTGTAATTCGCACGATGAGCCGCCGAAGTCGATGTGTCCGCGCTGTGCATCGAAATCCACAGAAAATTTGTGCCCCCAGTGCTTACATAGCCGGGTGATGTAGCGACTGGCATTCGGTGTTTCAAGCGTTGTTCGGGTCTGGATCATGAAGTCTCCGATCAAAAAAGTAGTAGAAAAAAAACCCGCACCATACGCATGGAAAGGTGCAGAAAATCTTCCATCATGGTGTAGGGGCGTCAGAAACTGGCAGTCAGTGTTGTGAAGTAACGACGCCCTGGTGTGTAAAAATTATTCCCACTGTCCACGTCACCATTGGGGTTGTGATCGAACAGGTTGCGAACACCGGCATTAACGCGCACCCGCTGGTTGATCTGGTAGTTCAGACCTAGGTCATAGATGGTATAGCTGTTCTGGATACGTTGATCACCGAAGCGATCCGCGTTGTTAGCATTGCGCCAGTCGAGATGTACCTGCTTGCCTACAAACTCGGCTTGCAGTGTTGCGCCCAGTGCATCCGTGATCTGCCAGTCGAGTCCGGAGCTGGCGGCCCATTTTGGCACCGCACTCAGTGGTTCACCTGTCGCCTTATTCTCGGCCTTCAACATATGAGTGATATTGGTATTCCACATCACACTCTGGAGCCCGGGGATGGAGGAATGCTCAACCAGTGGCACGGTGAAGTTGGCCTCAAAGCCACGGGTTTCGGCTTCGGCGATGTTCACATACTCTTGCCAGTAGCCCGCCCCGCCCAGGTAGCCCAGACCACGCACATGGATCTTGTCATCGAAGTCGGTGTTGAAGAAAGTCAGCCCGCCCTGCCAAGTATTGCGCTCCCAGCTAGTGCCTAACTCCCAGCTTTGCGTAGTCTCTGGATTTAGATTGGCGTTGCCGCGTGTATAGCAACCACCACCCTGATAGCCATCCGCGCAGCCGGCTCCCCGCGACTCGCTGACGAAGTTCGGATTCGATTCCCGCAGCGTAGGCGCACGAAAGCCCTCGGAATAACCGCCTCGAATTGTCCATTCGCTGGTCGGGTGATAGACCAGGTAACTACGCGGACTGACGTGAGTTCCATGTTCGTCGTGTTGGTCCACCCGCAGACCCAAGGTCAGGCTCAAGCTGTCGCTCAGGAAGATCTCGTCTTCAGCGAAAAGCGCGGAGGCGTTGACCTGTTTGTGCGACAGGCCGACGACGCCATCGGCGTTAGGTAGCGCCCCCACGGAATTAGGGTTATCCAGTTCGGAGCGCTTCCATTGTCCACCGACCGTCAGAAACTGGTCCATCCCGAACGTAACGGGCATGGATAGACTTCCATCCACGACCAGATCTTTCGCCACTGCCTGCGTGTCATAGGCCACATAGGGGTCGCGCTGATCGGGCGGATCCTTTTCAACCAACTGACCGTCACGGATAATCGGTGCAGTGGTGTCATTCCTGTATTCGACCTGGTTGACGGAAAGTTTGGACGTACCGAAATCGTGTCGGCCAGCATAGCTCAGGCCGACGTTTTCGCGCTCCATCTTTGCTGGCCCGCGTGTAAAGGTGGATGTTGAAAATCCACCTGGATTGCTAGCGTCGCCTTCCGGCGCTGGCAGCGTACGCCACTCGCCATGCTGGTAGTCGAAGGAGAGCTGGTGATCGGGGTTGATGTCCCAGTCCAAGCGCCCTCCAAATGAGCGTCGCTTGCTGCCTTCACGGCCGCCTCCCCAGCGGAAGGCGCCATCGGCGCTATCCGGCAGGCCGCTGTCGGCCTGCTGGTATGTCTGCTGGCCGTTGAGGCGTAACGCCAGCCCGTCGGCTAGTGGACCACCAATAGAGAAGCTGCCGTTGTAGTCATTACCGCGAATCGAATCCTCATCGACCACCACACCCGTAGCAAAGCTTCCTCCCCACGTGTCTTCCGTCTTTTTGGTAATGATGTTGATGACACCGCCCATTGCATCCGAACCGTAGAGTGAGGACATCGGCCCGCGCACCACCTCGATGCGCTCGATGGACTCTACTGGAACCCAGTTGAGTTCATTGCGCGTGTAGCGATCGAATGTCTCGCTTGAACTTCCAGTGCGCTGACCATCGATCAGGACCAAGGTGTAGCGCTGCGGCAGACCACGGATCTGGATGCTAGTGCCGCCGTCGGGCGTTGTGCCCTGGGATAGGCCAGGGACGCGGCGCAGCACTTCATTGAGGTCGTTCGTGGGAATTTTTTTGATGTCTTCGGCCGTGATGATCGACACGCTGGCGGGGGCATCCCGAACATCCAACTCGTTGGCCGTTGCCGTCACGGTCACTGCGGGCAGTTCGGTGACCACCCCATCGGAAGATTGTGCATAAGCCGCCATGGTGAGCATTGCCAGAGCAATTGCTGATGCAATCCTATGCAGTTTGAAACGAGAAGAGTGTGCGTTCATGCCAATGCCTTTAAGAAAGCTGGGAGGAAGCGTTAGCGGATGCTGTTCTTTAGGATTGGATTTAAAAGAACAGAACCCGACCTACCGGACGGATGGCAAATATTAGCACTATCGCTTTTTCATCTTCAACATAAATGTTAATCGTTCGCGTTTTGTTATTTTTTGGTTACCACGACAGATTACTCGACGGCCAATGTCAGCCAATTGGTCCTCAAGCATTCGCACTAGCGAAAACGCACAACATGCATTAGTTTCCGCGTGCACGTAATACTTCAGGAGTTGCATCTCATGGTTGATGATTCAGAAACCATCGGCGGAGCATTAGAAGACATTCGCGCGTTCTGCGCGGTCGCCGAGTTTGGAACGGTCTCGGCCGCAGCAAGACAGCTGGGCGAGACCAAGGGAAGTATCAGTCGTCGACTATCACGGCTGGAACATCGGCTTGGCGTGGCCTTGTTGGCACGTGCTCCTCGGGCAGTCTCTCCAACCGAGGAAGGCACCGCCTTTTATATCAAGGCGAGAGAAGCCCTGGCGTGGCTGGACGATGCTGCAGAAGACGCACGTCAATCTCAAGACGTGCCCCAAGGGCATCTACGTGTGACAGCCCCGGTGGATATCGGAATAGAGTTGATGCCCCCCATAGTGGCAAAATTCCGGGCACTTCATCCCCAGATTACCATTGAGCTTCTGTTGACAGATACGCCGCTGGATCTTGCAGCCAATCGCATCGACCTGGCACTGAGAGCGCAAGACGGAAACCTGCCGGATATGGTCTACCGCGCCTCATCGGTAGCTCAATTGCGTGTGGGACTTTATGCCGCCCCCGACTATCTCGAGGCGAACGGATGGTCAGGTGATACACCCGCCGCGCTTGCAGAGCATCATTTTGTCATCTCACGTGAGTTTACGGGGGCCGCACAATTGGTGCTGACCGATCGCCGAGGCCGCACACACGAGGTGGTTATCCGCCCGAGTATTCGTACCAGTGACTATGCCAGCGTGTTGCGCTTGGCGATAGCGGGTGCCGGGATTGGCCCCATTCCCGACTTGGTGGCAGCGGCCCATGTTGCCTCCAGAGCTCTGGTACCGGTGCTGGCGGATTGGAGTCTATCGGAAGGCCAACTCTATGCGATCAGCCTGAATGGTCAGAAGGCACCGGCGCGAGTGCGTGTCTTTCGAGAATTCGTTCGTAGGGAGCTGAATGCCGTTTAGGAAGAAACTTAAGGTTTGCTCACTCTACCGAACCATCAAACATAGTGCCTACGTCTAGAACTGTTGGTCGCCCTTGCTATCCTCCATTGCAAGGGTAAAGACATAGCGAGTGTCGAGGATACTGCGCGGTGGTATAAAGCAATGGGCGAATCAAGCAGTGCTATTAGCGAAGACCCGGCCGAAGACGCATTTGTAAGTTTGTTGTTAAACAATACAGGCGGCTTATGTGGCGAGATTAAGGTCAAGCTGAAGAGCATCACGATAAGAAATATCGTAATGGCGGAAGGAGGATAGCGGAATTGAGCCACAAGGCCACCTAGCGTCTCAATGTTATACGACCTACTACGCACTGGTTCATTTCTTTGGAGGTATTCTCATGACTTCTTCTCCATTAACTTTGTGGGAAGGCTTTTCTGGGGCCACCGTGCAATCTAATGGTGTGCTGTTTGAAGGCCTCGACCGTAAGCTATCGCCGTTGCCTGACTCTGAGGATGCACCGGTACACAACCCATCTCTTAACCTGGCGATGCGCTTTCAGATGGCGGGGGACTTTGAGATCAATATCACCGCTACGTTGTCCGCCGCCAACTCTACTTACTTCATGTTCCACGGGGTTATCCCGATGGTGCAGGATGAGTGGTACTACGCGCTGAGTACCTTCAAGGCCCAGATCGTCAATGGTGACTGGTGCTACTGGTCGCTGTACCACCCTGACAATACCGAGGGGGGTAATGCTGCTGCCAGTGTAGGTAGCAATGTGATTTACACCTTCAAGCGTGAGGGCACCGAGCTTGTGTTTCTGACTAACGGTGTGGAAGTTACCCGTCAGTCGGATCTGGGCCTGTTTGACGATGGGGTGGTTTACCTAAGCCTGGATGAAGCGAACGTGGGTGCGACGTTTCTTGTCACCGAGATCACCACTACCGGTACCGTGGAAGAGACTCCTGTGCGTAGAGTGCCTAAGACAGCGGGCACCTTGCGTGATAAGGCCGGTAAGTTCCGCATGGGTACCGCGGTGTCCACCTATCCGATGGTGTTCGATGAGCAGTACCGTACGATTCTGGGCAATGAGTTTAACCAGATCACCCCTGAGAACTGCATGAAATTCCAGTTCATCCAGCCTGCCCGTGGGGTCTACGACTTCTATGAGTCGGATAAGCTGATCGACTACGCCGAACGTAATGGCATGGACGTGCATGGTCACACGGTGGCGTGGAACGAAGCGACCCCGCAATGGCTGTGGGATGGCTGGCTCGATGGGACCATCACCGCTACCGAAGTAGGTGAGATCCTCGATGAGCATATCGAGATGTTGTTCGGTCGCTATAAGGGCCGCATGGTCTCTTTCGATTTGATCAACGAGCCATTCCTGGACTGGACAGACCAGCTCCGTGATTCCGTCTGGTTCCAGGCATTAGGACGTGGCTACATTGAACGGGCATTACGTAAAGCTCATGAAGTGGATCCGGACGTATTGCTGTTCATTAACGAGTGGGGCTGTGAAGAAGCGGGTGACAAACAGGACTTCCTGTTCAATCTCGTGGTCGAGTTGCAAACCGCCGGCGTGCCCATTCATGGCATTGGCTTGCAGATGCACGAAGACGTGAATGCTGAGTACCAGGCCTCCTGGGATGCGGATAGTACGTCGGTCAGCAAGACGCACTTGACATCAGCGATCGCTCGCTTCCATGCCATTGGCATTGAGGTACGGGTATCTGAGTTGGATATCAACCAGCACCAGATCTTCGCCACCACACCGAAAGCGGTAGCGGCGTGGTACGCGACCTACCTGGAAGCATGCATCGAAGCGGGAGCACACTCATTTACCATGTGGGGCTTCACTGATCGCTGGTCATCGCTTAACGAGTGGTACAACTATTGCGGGCATGGTAACGGGTTGATTTACGATGCCCAGTATCGACCCAAGCTGTCCTACCAAGCGCTTTCAAAAAAATTGGATGAGATGGCAAGTTCTCTTACCCGCCTCTGAAAGGAATGATCTTAAGAACATCGCCTGAATCGCTTCGTGTGAAATATCTAGAACACTGATATTCAGGTAGCTGAGCGTGAGATCATCCACCAGCGTCGATTACCCCTCGGCGCCCCAAACTGTTTAAACGCTTGCCGCGGTAGATAGCGGCAAGATGAAGGATCGATAGTTGATGATCCATAATGTACTATGTACACTAAAAGACGCACTGGCTAAAGGAATGCCCCAACGTGAGCCATGCGATCGAGTTTATCGAAACCCCGACGTTCACACGCCAGATCCAGGCCACTGCAACAGACGACGAATTAAAGGAACTGCAGCGCACCCTGATTGCTCAACCCTACAAAGGTGACCTGATTCAGGGTACAGGCGGGCTACGCAAAATACGCATGGCGTTGGGTAACCAAGGCAAGAGCGGCGGTGCAAGGGGGTTATCTACTTTTTGGCAACGGCAGAGAGAATCTACCTGATACTGGCCTACCCCAAGAGCGTGAAGGACAGCTTAACGCCCGCTGAAAAGGCCGCACTGAAAACACTTACCTACCAATTAAAGGGGAGGTTTCCAAATGAGCATTTTTGACGAACTGCAAACATCGCTGCAGGAAGCCGTTGAGATCAAACAGGGCAAAACTAAGGCTAGCCGTATCACACGCCACGAAGTAGCCGATGTACGAGCTATTCGCGCCAAGCTTCATGTATCTCAGGCAGAATTTGCCAGCGCCATGGGAACCAGCGTTGATACGATTAAAAGCTGGGAAGCCAAGCGTCGCAACCCTACGGGACTAGCCGCTAAGGTACTGGCGACGATTCAGGATAATCCTGCTTTTTTCAATGAGCTTGCCGCACATTAGCACTTCTTTTTCAGTGCAAATGCAGTATCAACATTGAATCGATTTTCATACAGAAGCCTGCTCAATATCTAAAAAATATTTCCCGTAGGAAATGCGCCGATTAAACGAGCCTTTTACGCTGACCACTGCCCGCGCCGGAATATGTGTGGAAGCCTTTTCTGTACTGGATGGCTCCCACTGTACTCCTAGTCGGCTCAATGCCTCTTTAGCAACTTGGTCAAAGCCACCGGGTGCCGCAATCATTGGCTTTCCCATGATATGGTTCTGGCGTGCCTTAGCGTAAAGCCCCTTACCAATACGCACAAGCCTCCCCTGCGCTTCTAATTTTCGAAGCACCCAGCCAACTTGATCATACCCCTCAGAGCAGCGAAATCGTCACGTATAAATACCATACGCCGACTTGTGCGAATCCTAGTACGTATACGCGACTCTAAGATTTCGGCGCACATCAGATATTTAGATTGTATTAGGAAGCTAAACCGGATCATTTAAAGGAAGCAATCACATATGGCCCGAAAATCTTCGGTTGACACTTTGAGGAAAAGTACAGAAAGGAAGGGGAAGCGCGAGGATAAGTCGTTGATAAATGGTGGGCCCAGTAGGACTTGAACCTACGACCAAGGGATTATGAGTCCCCTGCTCTAACCAACTGAGCTATAGGCCCGAAAAGCGTGCATATAATAGCGAATGTGGCGGGGCGAGGCTACCCCTACGCGCGTATCTTGGCGCACTAATGGCACTTTTTGCAGGTTTGCGGGTCTTGAAGGAAGTCCTTTATGCGGAGACGCGCCTTGAAAGCTTTGATTGCTCTTTTCCCGCTGCTGCTAACGGTGCCTGTTCAGGCAGATTGGCAGCTCGATCCTGGTCAGTCTCGCGTTGAGGCGGCAATTACCCAGTTAAACGGGGCGACGCCCCAAACGCATCATCATCAGGTGCGCGATTTACAGGGGGATATTTCGCCGGATGGCACACTGCGCTTGCCGCTGAAACTCAGCCAGACCGACCTGCTTTCGCGTTTTAGTGATCTGCCGCCGTGGGTCGCTTTGCTTTCCAATACGACCCTGGTCACTCTGGTTGGCCAGATGTCGCCGGAGCGGCTAGATGCGCTGGATATCAATGAGTCGTTGGTCGAGACCATTACCTTTCGCGTGCAGAGCGATATGGTGAACCAGGAGGAGTCGGTGCCCTTGCGCTTTACTCGTGAAGGCTTGAATCAGGTGCGGGTGACTCACGCGGAACCCATGGCGCTGGATGGCAAGGCGTTAATGGCCAACAGTACGGTTCGCACACTTCTTACCATGCTGGGTTATCAGCAAATTGATGATCACGTTCCCATTACGCTGGACGCCCTGCTAATCAACCGCTAGTTTTCTGGGCGCCGCTCCTTCAGGCAGGTTCGGTAGCCCGGCGCACGTTTGCGAGTAACGGGCTACCGGTATCAGGGTCAGACAGCAGCGTGCAATCCACCTGATACAGCTTGCGCACCAGCTGAGGGGTGACCACTGTGGCGGGTGCCCCCTGGTCGATAATCTTGCCATCGCACATGGCGATTAAATGATCGGCATAACGGCAGGCGCTAGCTAAATCGTGCAGTACCATCACGACGGTGCGCCCGTGCCCTGCCAGGTGTCGCACCAGCTCGAACACTTCAATCTGATGGCCCAGATCCAGCGCAGAGGTAGGTTCATCCAGCAGCAAAAGCGGGGTTTGCTGGGCGATGGTCATGGCGATCCAGGCGCGCTGGCGTTGGCCGCCGGAAAGCGCATCGATGGGCCGGTCAGCCAAATTTTCAAGCCCCGCTGCGGTCAGCGCATGCTGTACAACGCGCTGGTCTTCCGCCGACCATTGGCGTAGCCAGCCTTGGTGCGGCTGGCGTCCAAAACGAATCAGCTCAGTGACCGTCAGCCCCTCAGGGGCAATGGCTTCCTGGGGCAATAGCGCCAACTGCGTAGCGAGTTGGCGCGACGGCAGGCGCTGAATATCCTCACCGTTAAGCAATACGTTGCCGCCATCAGGTTTATGTAGGCGCGCAAGCCCTGCCAGCAGGGTCGATTTTCCACATCCGTTAGGCCCGACAATCGCCGTCACTTTGGCGCTGGGCAGCGCCACATCCAGGCCGTCGATAACTCGCCGTGTGCCATAGCCCATATCCAACGCTTCGGTGGCAAGGGTCGGCGGGGTTCGAAAATTGTTCATGCGTGACTCCGTTGCGGGCGCATCAAAATCCATAAAAGCCAGGGGCCACCAATAATCGCGGTCACAATCCCTACTGGAAGTTCAATAGGCGCCAGTAGCGTGCGCCCTGCCAGATCCGCCAGTACCATCACTAACGCGCCGGCAAGCGTCGCGGCGACCACCGGCACATGCCGCGGAGTAGACAGCGCGCGAGCAATTTCAGGGCCGATTAGCCCCACCATGCCGACAGGCCCGGCCACGGCTACAGCCAGTGCCGTGAGGACCACCGAAAGCAGGAGTATTTGAACTCGTCGGGCCTTGGCGTTCACGCCCAGGCCGTTGGCCGTGGCTTCGGAAAACCGCAGGATGGTCAGCGAACGGGCCAGCGCCAATGCCGCCACAAAGCCCAGCATCAGCCCGATGCCCAGCAGTTGCACCGAACCACCGGAGCGAGCATTCAGCGAGCCGACCGTCCAGGGATAAGCGGCGTTGGCGGTGTCAATCGCGACCCGCGCCAGCAGCAGTTGAGTGATGGCTCCAAAAACGGCCCCCACGCCGATACCCGCGACAATAAAACGGTAGCCCTGGGTGCCACTGCCTGCCGCCAACCCAAAGGTCAGTACGGCGGCAGTAACCGCACCGGTCAAGGCCATGGCAGACGGTGCTAATGAAACACTCATGCCTACCACAGAAGCCACCGCAAACGCGGTGGCGCCGTTATCGATTCCGATAATGCCCGGTGTCGCCAACCGGTTGCGGGCCAGAGTTTGCATGAGAATACCCGCCAGCGCGAATGCCCCGCCGGTGAGACATGCCGCCACGAGCCGCGGCAGGCGAAGCTCCTGCACCATGAACCCGGTCATCATATCGCCCTGCCCGGCCAGTGCGCTGATCACCTCTCGCGGGTCAAGCGTCAGGCTGCCCAGGCAGAGGTACGCAATACCCGCCAGCAGCAGCGCCAGCAACAGCCCCGTGTTGACCCAGACGGCACGCCGCTCAATCAGAATGCTGGTGCCACGTCCACTCCACCGCCAATAGCCGGTGGGCGGGATTACCGACACCTCATCCGCTGCTTTTATCGAGGGAGCGCTGAAGAGCAGTGCGGCAGTATCCTGTTTTCGGAATTCAGTTTTTAAGCAGCGAGGGGGCATAGACAGGCTCATAACATGGGTAACCGGCGGGCACGTACGGCGGCAATCAACACAGGCGCTCCGCATAATGCAGTCAGCACGCCGAGCGGCAGCTCAGAAGGCGACACCACCACACGCGAAATGATATCGGCCGCCAAAATAATCAAGGGCCCTATCGGCAGGCAAAACCACAGGGTACGCCGGATATCCGGCCCGGCAAAGGCGCGAGCGATAAACGGCACGACCAGGCCCACGAAAATGATCGGCCCGGCAATCGCCGTTGCCGCTCCCACCAGCAGGGCAACACAAAGAACCACCATCGCACGGATAAGCTGAGGGTGATGGCCAAGCCCAGAGGCCATGCGCTCACCCAGCGCCAGCGCCGAAAGCGGCCGCGCAATAAGAGCAATAAGCACCGTACAAAACGCCATGGAAGGCAAGACTGCCCATAGATCCTCCAGGCGACGCCCGGCCAGACTTCCAATGACCCAGAAGCGCACTTCATCGGCCGAGCGCTGGTCGAACAGCAGTATCATGGATGTCATTGCGCCCAAGAGTGCAGAAAAGGCCGCCCCAGCGAGCACCAAGCGTATGGGGTCGTTACCCACTCCGCGCCATCGGGCAACGCCCAGGACGCACAGGCACCCCACCAACGCGCCTACTTGGGCAACGGAAATACGCAATGAGGCAGCGCTTGCGCCCAGCACCAATGCCAGCGCTACGGCAAAGGCGGCGCCTGCGCTTACTCCCAGCAAGCCGGGTTCGGCAAGCGGGTTGCGCGCCACCGCCTGAAGCAGCGCCCCGGATACACCCAGTGCCATGCCCACAGCAATGCCAATCAGAGTACGCGGCGCACGCAGCTCCCAGACCACGAAATACGCCTCGCTGTTCTCATTGCCCAACAGCATCGAAAGCGCCTGCGAAGGCGAAACGGTGCCGGCGCCAACGAGTAGGCTAACGACACTCACCGCCACAAGGGCGGTGAGCAGTAATGCGAGCAGCGTTCGTTGTTCAAGACGCCGCGTTATCAGCGCAACCTTCACGGCAATAAGGCTTCTTCGATATCGTCAAGAAGTGCCTGCGCGGCCAAGGGACCCGATGCGCTGCTCCAGACCTGACCATTGACGGGCACCACGTGACCCTGCTCCACCACGTTCAGGCGAGTAAAGGCGCTGCTTTGCTTGGCGGCGTCTAAAGCCTGCTGCCCTTCTTCGTTGAGCGTGGCAAGGAACAGCCAATCGCCATCGATTAGCGAAAGGTTCTCAAGGCTCAAAATATCGCTGTGCGCACTGCCTTCTTTCACCAGCCCCTGGTCATCAACCGTTAATCCGGTAGAGGCAAGAACACCGGTCGAGAACAGTTCTGATGACATGACCATCGGGCCTGCCGGCATCCAGCGGACGATGTAAGCACTGCCGCCAACCTCGGCTTCACTAAGGCGCTGATTAAGTTCAGCAGCGCGCTGCTCAACGGCTTCGAGCACCTCATTAATCTCAGCATCCTTACCCAACGCCTGGCCGAAAAGGCGTGATTCATCTTTCCAGCCTTCCTTGGAAAGACCTGTGGTGTTGGGCACAACAGTAGGAGCAATGCGGGAAAGCAGACGGTACTGCTCTTCAGGAAGCTGGGGAGCGGCAAGAATCAGATCTGGCTGCAGGCGGAGGATAGCTTCAATGTTGGTTTCACGGGCAACGCCTACCATTTCCAACTGGCTGGTATCGATGTGCTCCCCCATGTAAGTCGCCACCTCGTTGCCGCCACGCGTGGCGATGGCGCCAATCGGCGTGACACCCGCCGCGACCGATGCATCCAGCGCGCCTTCGTAAAGCGTCACGATACGCTCTGGCGAGTCGGGCACTTCCACTTCGCCAAACGCGGTATCAAGTTCCCGCGCTTGCGCATTGGCGGCCAAACTACTTAACAACACACCGGTCAGGCTAAGGCGCAGTACTGTACGCAGCATTGTGAACCCCTACTGTTAATTTATTTCTTTAATAGTAACGATTCTCAAAAGCAAATGCAGTACTATTTCATAGAATAACTCGTTCCATTTCTAGCAACACCAGATCCTATCGATAAACGTTGCCGTTATTGCAACAGATTGTTCCTTGATATTAACTCGCGCATGGGAACTTTTCTTCTTAGAATCCCCGCCTTATTTGATAATAAATATCATTAGCAAGTAAATCATAAACATGGGGGATCGCTATGCCACGCTTTACTCGTAATGCTTTAGCCAGCGCTGTTGCTCTTGGACTTGCTGCCGGAGTGGCCAATGCCCAGGAAAATACTCAGCTTAATAATATGGTGGTTACCGCTACTGGGTATGAGCAGTCGCTGAATAGTGCCCCTGCGAGTATCTCTGTGGTAACGCGAGAAGAATTAGAGCAAAAGCAGTTCTCCAATATCGCCGAGGCGATTGCTGATGTACCAGGAGTCGATGTACGTTCCGGCACAGGCAAGACCGGCGGCTACAATATCTCCATTCGCGGCATGCCGAGTGCTTATACGCTGATTCTGATTGATGGCCGTCGCCAAAATACCTCCGGCGATGTTACGCCCAACGGTTTTGGTGAAACCTCAACAAGCTTTATGCCGCCGCTTTCGGCCATTGAGCGTATCGAAGTGATTCGCGGCCCGATGTCGACGCTTTACGGCTCAGACGCCATGGGCGGCGTTATCAATATTATCACCCGCCGCGTGGGTACCGACTGGGCAGGCTCTGTCTCGGTTGAAAACACCTTCCAACAAGATCGCGATGCGGGCAACGACTCAGCGATCAATCTGTATGTTTCCGGCCCGCTCGTCGAAGACACCCTGGGCCTGCAGCTACGTGGTCGAGTATATGACCGCGACAGCTCTGAGCGCATGGTCGAAAACAGTGTCGGGCGCGACCCGCGCCCTTCCGAAGCGCGCATCTACTCAATTGGCGGGCGCTTGAACCTCACGCCGGATGACACTAACGAGGTGTGGCTGGACGCCGAGCGCTCCCGCCAGGTTTACGACAATTCAGATTGCCGCCTGGGCAGCCTGGACGGTCTGAGACGTAACGACTGCGCCACCCCCGACCCAAGCCCAAGCGCCAACTTCGGCTACGAGGATGAGCTGCGTTTCAACCGCGACCAGATCGCTGTAGGCCATACCGGCCGTTACGCAGCCGGTACGCTGGAGAGTAGCGTTACCCACAATTTTACCGAATCGCTTGGCCGCACACTGCCAGCAGGCAACGCGCCCGACTACGGTTATGTCGCTCAGGGAGGCGAGCCGCGCCTTCTGGAAAACCGCGATATCGTGGTCGACAGCAAATTTGTTGCGCCGCTGGATAACCACATGGTGACCGTGGGCGGCCAGTACATCGATGCCGAACTCAAGGACGGCACGGCAGGTAACGAGAAGTTCTCGCAATCCAGCTGGGCAATGTTTCTTGAAGATGAGTGGTTTCTAAGACACGACCTGGCGCTGACGCTGGGCGGGCGCTATGAGCACCATAACGCCTTTGGCGGCCACTTTAGCCCGCGTGGCTATCTGGTTTGGGAAACCACGGATAACTGGACGCTTAAAGGTGGTATTAGCCAAGGTTATAAAACACCTACGCTCAACCAGCTTCACGACGGTATTAATGGTTTCGGTAACCAGGGTCAGTCAATTAGCCTGGGCTCTCCCAACCTGAAGCCTGAAAAGAGTACCAACTATGAGCTGGGCGCTATTTACGACAACCTTGACGGTTTCTCTGTCGGCGCAACGGCCTTCTTCACCCAGTTCCGTGACCGCATTTCGTCTGGCGACGACCTGCCCAACTGCCAATTCATCGACGCTGATGGTAACCAGCCGTTTGCCAATGCCGCGAACTGCTTGAGCGTGGGCAACTTTACCCAGCAGGATAGCTTCGGCCAGTCGGTCAATGTGGATCGCGCGGAAACTCGCGGTGTTGAGCTGAACACCAGCTACCAGATTGCGCCTGCCTGGACAATCAGCGGTGGTTATACCTATACCGACACCGAAATCACTTCCGGTGAAAATGAAGGCCAAGCGCTCACCAATGCGCCCAAGCACAAGCTGACGGCCGATCTTAACTGGGCGATCAACGAGCGCTGGAATACGGCCTTGGAAGGTGAGTACTACTCTTCGCGTGAGCGCTTTAGTAGCGGCGTCACCGGCTCATCAGCTGCTCTGGTCGAAGAACTGGGCAATAACCTGAAAGGCTATACGCTGTTTAATCTGCGCAGCTCCTACCAGGTTTCTGACAACGTTCGTTTGTCTGGCACTATTTACAACCTCTTTGATAAGGATTTTTCCGCGTACGACACTTATCAATACGACGGCGATACTTACATTGCTTATGAATATACCCAGACAGGTCGCGCCACTGACGGCGTGGCGCTTGATGGCCGCAGCCTGTGGGTTTCGGCAACCTATGACTTTTAACCGTCGATAGCCCTTTGAAACAGTCCTTTGAAACAGTCCTTTGAAATAGTCTTCGAAGTCGCTCGGACAATAGGTTCTCGAAAATCGCTCGCAACGTTCCACTTATTGTTTCAATGCTGACTTGACGCCCTGGCCTAGTGCCGGGGCTTTTTTTATGGACTTGTTTAATCAACCGACCAAGCTATTGGCGTCCTTCTGAGGCCAGCCTCCGCCCTCTTTAATGATCACCAACGTCACAGAACACGACAGGTGATTACATCTACGCCTTTAAAAAATTACGAAGTTATTACAGTTGCGTACATCACAACAGTTTGTTCATGGTTTCATCCTCGATTAATGGAACCTTTAACAATAGAATACAAATCTCATATGAGAATACATAACAGATGTAAACATTATTCATAAAAGCAAACTGCAATATCATTTCAAGGGAAAAACATGGCTTATTTTTCACGTCGCGCCTTGGCTAATGCCATTAGCCTGTCTTCAATGGCCATCGCTGCCGCTGCTACCGCACAGGAAAACACCTCGCTTGATCCGGTTGTGGTGACTGCATCGGGCTTTGAGCAGTCCATCGCGGATGCGCCCGCAAGTATTTCCGTGATCAGCGGTGAAGAGCTGAACCGCCAGTCCTATAGCGATATTACGGATGCGGTTAAGAACATCCCGGGCGTCTACGTGACCGGTGGCGGTGAAGCACAGGACATCAGCATCCGCGGAATGGACAATAGCTACACGCTGTACCTGATCGATGGTCGCCCTATTTCGGCCGGACGAGCGGTTAATACTAACGGGCAGGACGAAGGCAAGCAGATCGGGCTTCCGCCCATTTCAATGATTGAGCGTGTTGAAGTCATTCGTGGCCCCATGTCCTCGCTCTATGGTTCGCAGGCAATGGGCGGTGTGATCAACATCATTACCAAGCGCGTGCCAGATGAGTGGTCGGGCCAGGTGACGACTGAGTACACTCACTCGCTCAACGATATCAACAACGACTCGCAACAGATTAGCTTCTATACCGGAGGCGCTCTGATCGAAGGGCTGCTCGGCTTACGCGTGCATGGCAGTTGGCGCGGCACGGAAGAGAGTGATTACGAGGGTGGTGGCGACAACGCTGAAAGTACGCCTGACAGCGATACGCGCCAGATCGGTGCCGAACTCGTTTTGACCCCGGATGAACTGAACGAATACAGCTTCGGCTATACTGCTTCCACCAAAGAGTTCACCCATACGCCTGGGCGAAGCGTTCCCGAAATTGATAGCCGCGGGAACCCCGCCAGCGCCAGCACCTACCGCTATGACAAGGATGTATTTACGTTAGGCCATAAAGGCACCTATGGCGCCTTTATGACAGATACCTACCTGCAGCACGATATTTCAGAGCGGGTAAATACCACGCCCGATGAGAAGCGCGAAGAAGTAACGACGCTTAACAACCAGTCGACCTACTTCTGGGGCGACCATATGCTGACCTTTGGCGGTCAATACCGGATAGAAGATTTGGTCGATGACACGAATGGACTGCTCGGCAATAGCCCTAACGCCATGCGCAGCGTTGACCGCTGGATTGCCGCGCTATTCGTCGAAATGGAGTGGAGTCTTACGGATGCCTTCAGTGTCACCACCGGCATGCGTTACGATGACGACGAGCTCTTCGGCGGCCACCTTTCTCCGCGTATCTATGCAAACTATCACCTGACGCCCGAATGGACATTTAAAGGCGGTGTATCTACTGGTTACTCCCAGCCTGGCCTTGCCGCAGCCACTGAAGGCTTTGGTCGCGGCACGGGTGGCGGTGGCTCCCCGGCGCCCCATGCACGCGCGCTGATCATCGGTAATGAAAATCTCGATCCTGAAACCAGCACTAACTATGAAGCCGGGTTTGTCTTTACTAGCGATGATCGCCGCCTTACCTCAAGCATGATGCTGTTCCACACCCAGTTTGAGGACAAGATCGCAGAAGACCGCTACTGCAACACGGCGGATGCCGATCGCAATGATCCGTCTACCTGGGAGTGCCCCTACGCCGGTAACGAGTATGTGTTCATCAGCACTTACCGCAATATCGATGAAGCGCAAATGCAGGGCGTAGAATTCACATTAGATTACGACGTTACCCAGGACGTACGCCTAAGCTCCAGCTATACCTATACCGACTCTGAGCAGAAGTCGGGTGAGTTTGCTGGCGAGCCGCTTAATAAGATCCCCGAGCATATGTTTAACCTCGCGGTGGATTGGCAGGCCACACCTGAAATGAACCTGTGGACTCAAGGAAATTATCGCGGCTCCACAAGCGATTTCCTATCACGTACCAGCATGAGTGACGGCACGCCAGGATACGGCTTTGTCGATGCCGGTCTGGTTTATAGACTGACGGACCGCGCGCAAGTTAAAGCAGGGATCTATAATATTGCCAACAAAGAAGTGACGAACGATGAGTACGGGGTAGTACTGGATGGACGTCGGTACAACCTGGGCCTCACGTTCGACTTCTAATGGTTGTTTGACTGGCCATACTCTCTCGATTCTTTTGCCTCGCTTAACGCGGGGCTTTTCTTTTTTCTTTGACTTAGATTGCAACATTTACCTAACCGCAAACTGTGAAATGCATATTATTTGCATCCCCGTTTTTAAGTGGCACAATAGACGACTCTTAATTGCTGTGTGATCTGACAATGTATGACTTTGACGAACTCGCTGCTTTCGCTGACGTAATGGCAACAGGCAGCTTGACACGCAGTGCCCAAAAGCTGGGGTTAGCCAAATCGACCCTGAGCCGCCGCATCAGCCAATTGGAAACGCGACTCAATCAACCGCTATTAAGGCGCCAGGCTAACCGGTTGATTCCTACCGAAGCTGGCCTACTGTTTCATACGTACTGTACTGAACTGCTGACAATGGCCAATCACAGCCAAGAAGCCCTGGCGGAGCTGCGCGAAGAGATCAGCGGTCTCGTTACGCTTGAGGCCCATGGCGCATTGGCACGCAGTTGGATGTCTGAGACCGTCAACGCGTTTTTAAATCGTTACCCAAAGGTAGAGCTGGCCCTTCATACACGCGAAACGCCGCCTTCCAAGATGCACAGCAATAGCGTGCACGTGTGGTTAGGCCATACGCACGAATGCGGCCTTAATCAGGAACGGCTCGGCCATTTAGCCCGCGGCCTGTATGCCAGCCCGCGCTATTTAGCCGGGGCCTGCGCGCTAACCCGCCCAGATGAGCTTGAACACCATGCGTGGGTTGATTTACTGGATAGCGCACCCAATGGGCTATTGTTAGGCCACTCAGAACATGGCGAGTACCTTTTCACACCCCCACATTCGCGTCTGCGGGTGGATTTAACCGCGTTGCATATTGATGCGATTGCGAGCGGCCAAGGCATAGGGCTGTTGCCACACTGGCTAGTAGAAAGACGCGAGCAACACCACCCCGGTGATTTAATTAACTGCCTACCTGGCTGGGAGCCGGCGCCGCTGCCTGTCACGCTACTCTACGCCTATGGTTATCAGTCTAGACGCATCAACGCGCTGCTTGAATTTCTGCGTGAGTACACACCCAAGCAATGGCGTATACCGGTAAGCACCACTTAATCAATTTATCTATTTGCCTTGCCAGTTAGTCTGCTCATTAACGACAATGGGCAACGAATGATTGCCAGGGATAACCAATGCTTGCCGAACTTTTTGCCGTCATGGCCCCCGTACTTGCTGGTGCGGGGCTGGGTTTTTTATGGATTCGCTTAGGGCATCCATACCCTGTCGATTTCGTGACTCGCTTGGTTTTCAACATCGGAACTCCTGCGCTCGTGCTTGCTTCATTAGCAGGTGCCGACATCGATGCCAGTACCTTTGGCCGCACCATGCTCGCCACCGCACTGGTGATTATTACGATGGGGGTAGCAACGTTCGGTGTTGCCAAGCTGCTGCGCCGTGATTGGCGGGTATTACTGGCGCCCATGATGTATCCCAATACCGGCAACATGGGTCTTCCCGTGGTGCTTTATGCGTTTGGTAGCGCTGGCTTTGCATATGGCATCACAGCGATGATTACCGTATCGCTGTTTCAGTTCACCTTGGGTGCTGCCCTCCAAAGTCGTGGCAATCCGCTTAAAACTCTGGTTAAAACACCCACGGTTTATGCCATATTGATTTCGATGGTGCTGCTGCTGACCAATACTTCATTGCCACCTTGGCTCTCCAACACAGTGGGCCTAATGTCTGGTTTTACCGTACCGTTGATGTTGATTACCCTAGGTGTTTCTCTGGCAAGTATTCAGGTCAAAAACCTACGTTCAGGGCTTGGCTTTAGCTTGGTGCGTATCCCCTTGGCGGCCGGTGCTGCTTGGCTGATTGCCGGTTGGCTGGGGCTTCCGCCGCTCGCGCAAAGTATTTTGGTCGTGCAGATGTGCATGCCAGTGGCTGTGTTCAACTATTTGTTTGCCCAGCGCGCCCAGCGTGAGCCCGCCTATGTAGCGAGTCTGGTATTTTGCTCTACCCTATTAGCACTGTTCTATCTTCCTGTTCTATTGGCTCTATTGATGTAGCCTGGAAGAGCCTTCCCGAAAGGCAATGCGTCACTGCTAAACTAAAAGCCTGGCAACTATCGCTATACTGACCGTTACGAAAACGGTTTCAACGACGGTTTCAGTGCGGTCCCGTCATTACCGGAGAGCTCTTTATGCAAAATGCAAACAAGGCTTATGCGCTACCCCGCTGGCTAGCGCCTGGACTTACCACACTCTGCCTAGCTGCAAGCTTAAGTAGCGCCCATGCAGAAACCGTGGGTGAGGTGGTCCAGACCGAGTATCTTGATTTTACGATTGAGCGGATAGCCGGAGATTTTGAACATCCCTGGGCGGTGGCGTTTTTACCGGATGGCCGTTTTCTGGTCAGTGAGCGTAACGGCCAGTTGAATCTGGTTGATGAAGAAGGCCACTCAAGAGCGCTTGAGGGCATGCCGCGCGTCAACCATCACGGTCAGGGCGGGCTGCTGGATGTTGTACTCCACCCTGAGTTTGGTGACGCCAGCGGCGAGCATGACTGGATTTACTTTACCTGGAGCAAGCCAGATGACAATGGCAGCCGCAGTGCGCTCTCCCGGGTAAAATGGCAGGGTGATGCGCTGGGCGATGTGGAACACCTGTTTGAACAGGATCGCGCATCCGGCCCCGGCCGCCATTACGGTTCACGTATTGCCTGGTTAACCGATGGCACGCTTTTAATGAGCGTTGGCGATCGTGGCTCCGACCCATCTAGAGCCCAGGCAAGCGACGATCATGCGGGCTCTACGCTGCGCCTGACGGAAAACGGCGATGTGCCAGAAGATAACCCGTTTGTGGACAATACCAATACCCTGGATGAGATTTACTCCATGGGGAATCGCAATATTCAAGGCATGATCGTACGCAGCAACGGTGAGGCATGGGTAACAGAACATGGCCCGCTTACCGGCGATGAGCTGAATCATATTCAGGCAGGCCTTAACTATGGCTGGCCGGAAGTCACGCTAGGCAACGATTACGCTACCAATGAGCCGCTAGGGGCAGACTCACTCCCCGGCATGGTCGATCCTCACTATGCTTTTGAAGGCCGCTTTGCGCCTTCAGGTTTGGCAGAAGTCAGTGGCGAGCGCTTTAGCGACTGGGAAGGTGATTTACTCGCTGGCGGTTTGAGTAGCGAGCAACTGCTGCGCCTGCGCCTTGACGGCGAGGAAGTGACGGAAAACGAGCGCCTTCTGGATGGCCAGATCGGGCGTATTCGCGATGTTCGCCAAGGCCCCGATGGCGCAATTTACTTGCTAACTGACGAGACCCAAGGCAGCCTTTACCGTCTTCTGCCCACAGAGCAACCTTAAAACACTGTGCTTTTCATTGATGAAAGGCTTGATACCCATACGGAAGCAGCATGCGACTTCGTAATTTAATTATCTTAACCGTTATCGTACCGCTGTTTGTTGTATTGGTGGTATTTAGCATCGTCGCCATCAAATCGCTGGAAGACAATGTTCGCTCCAAACTGCAAACCGAAGTCGAAATTATTACTCGGGCGCTGAGCACCTCTTTAAGCTATGCCGTTACACGAGAAAGCCCGGCCCCTTTGGAAGAGGCGCTACAGTCAGCGTTCTCTTTTCACCGTATCTATGGGGCCTATGTTTTTGATCTGCAGGGGCGTGAAGTTTACGGGCTGGGGTTAGGCAAAGATCTCTTCACACCCGAGGAGATCCGCCAGGTTATCGAACGTGACGACCTTTACAGCAATTACCGCCAGCAAGAGGGCTGGACTTACTATTCAGCCATCACACCGTTGCGCACCCAGGACGGCACGGTACACGGCGTACTTCAGGTAAACCGTTTGAATACCGGTATCGAGAACTACACCGGGTTCATCAGTATCGTGGCGGTCCTTGTGTTTGTGATTGGCGCGGCCGGCATCGTGTTCAGCATCTGGTGGGGGTTCAGGCGCTATATAGAGCGCCCGCTAAACCGCTTATTGCACGTTATGCTTTTGGTGGAAGACGGCGATCGGAGCCAGCGCGCTACCGTAGACGGCCCCACTGAGTATCGTCGGCTTGCCTCGGGCTTAAACGGTATGCTCGACGCTATGGCAGAAAAAGATCGCGATATTGAAGTGCGTCAGCACAGGGAGATCGAGCTTGAAAAACGCCTGCGCAAATCTAAAAAATTAGCCGAACTAGGCGTTTTAGCCGCAGGAGTTGCCCACGAAATCGGGGCGCCGCTGACGGTTATTAATGGCCAGGCCCAGCGTTTAGCGCGCCGTGACGTAATTGGTGATGATGAACGCGCAAAATTAGGGCGTATTCGTAATGAAGTAGAGCGCATTGTTGAAATCGTGCGCCAGCTGATGGAATTAGGTCGCCAGCATAATGTCGAAAAAGGCGAACTGGCATTAGATCAACTTATCCAAAATGCCAGCGAGTTAGTGGAAGAGGAGCTGGAGCCAAGAAATATACGGCTGGACGTTGATCTTCCGTTGCCCACCCCCCATTTATTAGCAAATGGTCAGCAAATCGTTCAGGTGCTTACCAACTTATTGCGCAATGCCGCGCAGGCGCCTGGGGTTTCTCATGTTCGCGTTCGAGCGCGCAAGAATGAACATGAACTAACGCTCTGGGTGGAAGACAACGGGCCCGGGATCCCCGTCGCAAATCATCAGCACGTTTTTGATCCCTTTTTTACCACCAAGCCGGTGGGCCAAGGCAGCGGCTTAGGACTTTCTATGGTGCACCGTATTATTAATGATCACGGCGGTACGATTGGCGTATTTAACAGTACTCTTGGCGGTGCTGGGTTTGAAATCACGCTACCCCTTAGTGAAACCGCATCCGCTTGAGGACAACATTTGTGACCCATCAGGAACACCCTTTACCGTTGTTGGTAGTGGAAGATGACCCCGCGATACGAGAGCTGTTAGAGGAAGAGTTGAACGATGCGGGCTATCAGACGCTTGGCGTGCCTAGCGCTGAAGAGGCAATCGCCCTATTAAGCCATACGCCAGTGGCCATGATGATTACCGATGTACGTCTGCCCGGAATGACCGGCATTCAGCTTCTTCAGCAGCTTCGCCAAAGTGGCAGTGAGCTGGGGATTATTGTGATTACCGCTTTTGGTACGATTGACCAGGCAGTAGAAGCACTCAAGCTGGGAGCGGATGATTTTTTAACCAAGCCGCTTGATCTGGACGCTATTCGTGAAGCCGTCTTTCGGGTGCTGGAGCGTCAGCGCCTATCGCTCTCCCATGATACGGAGCTCAGCCATTTTCATGGCATTGTGGGTAAAAGCCATGTGATGCAGTCGCTTTTTCATGACGCCTCACGCTTGGCTAAAAGCAATGCCCCTATTCTGATTCTGGGCGAAAGCGGCACCGGCAAGGAGCTGCTGGCGCGTGCAATCCATCAAGAAAGTCCACGCCATGACGCCCCCTTTATAGCCGTCAACTGTGCCAGCATTCCTGCTGATCTAATGGAAAGCGAGTTTTTTGGTCATGTAAAAGGTGCTTTCACAGGGGCTAACGAAGCGCGGAAAGGACTGTTTCATACCGCCCAGGGCGGCAGCTTGTTTTTGGATGAGATCGGTGAAATGCCGATTAACCTACAGGCTAAACTGCTCCGTGCGCTTCAGGAAAAAACCGTACGCCCGGTGGGCGGCGAGCGCGAAGAGCCGGTGGATGTGCGCATCATTGCCGCCACACACCGTAACCTGGATAAAGAAATCGAGCAGGAGAGCTTTCGTAGCGATTTATTTTATCGACTGGAAACCTTTTCGCTGCGGATTCCGCCCCTGCGTGAGCGGGGCACCGATATTGAACATCTGATTTTTGCGCTTATTGATAAGCATTCAGAAGCGCAGAACAAGCAGATTGAACAGATTGAGCCTGATGCTTTAAATAGCCTTCTGAACTACACCTACCCAGGTAACGTGCGCGAGTTGGAAAACGCGGTAATGCGCGCTGTCACACTTAGCGAAGACGGCATTCTGCAGCATCAAGACCTACCTGAAAGGCTGCGCGAACACGCATCCCAAGAAACCAGTGTGGAAATCACCCCTACGTTGAGCGGTGAAATACTCCCAGGCACACAACTACCGGCCCCCTCACCTACCCGCTGGCCAAGCCTTGAGGAAGTAGAAAAGCGCTATATACGCAAAGTATTGGAAGCAACTGGCGGCAATAAACGCCGCACAGCAGAGCTTCTGGGGATTGCGCGACGAACGCTGTATCGCCGTCTTGAAGATACGGAAGAGTAAGAACTTTTTTATCTAGGAGGCCAAATTAGCTACGGTAGATTCAATCGGTCAGTGCAACATAATGCACACTGGTAACTATCGGGGCTTTCAGAATGCAGAAGCAAGTATCA
>NZ_JABUZA010000059.1 GCF_014897985.1 Halomonas colorata | reverse complement strand
AATATCCTCAGTCTTGCGCTCGGGCATGAGCGTCCAGAAGTGGGAATCCCCGTCCTTTAGGGCGGGGAGGATGTCAAGGATCGCCTTGAGCGTTTTGAATGGGTAAGTCAGTTGTCCTGTGATACCCAACGACGATTCTTTACGACGCTGTTTGACATGCGGGAACACGACGAAATTCCAACGTCTTTGGTCGCTGTATGATTAGCTAATGTTGTTCAAACTGATGGATAGACGTATCTCTTGGCCCAACGGTTTTTCTCTGGATCAGGTGTCGTGATGGCAAGTTATTTAATTGCCGGTAGCGTTGTGCGCCAGCTCACCTTGCGATTTACACCATGGGATGTCCGCTGATCCGAGTAATTAACAATGGAGCGAAACAATGCCAGCACAAATTTTGGATTTTCCCACGTCCGCCGTGTCCCGTCACAATAGCAACATTCGTTCGCCCGAGTACGAACTGTCGGCAAAGGTTATCGCCTCCCTAGAAGCGTTGACACTGCCCCAGCACCACAACCTTCGGGCAGCGCTGAATGACTACTGGGAACGTAAGCAGCAGGGCGTCGATGTTGCCATTTATAGTGACGGGTACAGCTTGCTGGTTGCCCCTCGCCAGTAATTTAACCAAAGCACGCGTTCAGGGCGTCCCGTAACGCCGTCAGGTCGTCCTGATAAGACGTGGACGCACTCGAAAGAGGCTCGCCCTCGCTATCGGTAATGTGCCATCTGTACCCGTCCTCGTTCACAAAGACCTCAATCCATCCTTTTTTATCTTGCAACGCGAGCTGGTGAATCACCCCTGTCGGCTGGATGATGCCCAGATCAAGCGCCAACTGCTTGCCCTGCGCCCAGCCTGCTTGCCAGGACTCATCCTCGGACGTTCCCGCTGCGTAAGGATTGTGGGTCGCTCGATTGCGGGTAGAGGTAGGGGCCGGTTTGCCTGCGAGACACCAGGCCAATCCTTCTTGACACCCTTCCCACATGGGGCGGCTACGGGTGACGTGAGAGCTGAGGTGAACCGTCATTAAGCGCAAGGCTTCTTCGTAATGCTCGGGTGTTACGGGGGCTGACATAGGATAGTGCCTCCTTGCTTGCCGAAAGATCAGAGACGCTATCCTACCATTTTGCGCCTGACAGCCTATATCAATAGCGCATTTCGATGCTGTGTTGGTCTTGAGTGGCCGGTGAGAAAACGGACGCCATCACACCAGGCATTCGGCGCAAGAATTGTTCCAGTGCATTGCCACGCACGCTGTAGTTGCGGACGCTTGGATACCCGTCGTCACTGGGCAGCAGTCGATCAAACAATTCCTCAAGCATCAGGGTTTCATCGACCAGGCCAACATCCACGGCTTCGATGCCGCTCCAGACAGCGCCGGAGAACACGATGTCGTCATACGGCGTGTCGGCGAGGGCATGGCGGCCTTCTTTCACGTCGTCAATGAACTGTTGGTGAACATCGCCGAGCATGGCGGAAAACCGTTCTGTCGTTTGTGGGTCTTCGGGCAGAAAAGGGTCAAGCATGGCCTTGTTATCGCCCGAGGTATAGACCCGTCGTTCGACACCCAGGTTCTCCATGGCGTCAGTAAAGCCAAAGCTGGCGCTGATCACGCCAATAGAGCCCACGATGCTCGATGGCGAGGCATAGATGGTGTCTGTTCCCGCCGCAATGTAATACGCGCCCGATGCCCCCATATCGCGGATATAACTCACAATCGGCACGTCATGGCGATCTCGAAAATCCTTTAAGGCATGATACACCCGCTGGGATTCCGTTGGGCTGCCGCCTGGTGAGTTGATGTTAAGCACCAGTGCCTTGGTGGCGTCGTTGTCCAGCGCACGACGAATGCCGGAAATGATCTGGTTAGCGCTGACGCCATTGCTGGCCTGGATGGGGCTATTCACGTCCACCACCGCGATATGCTGCTCGCTTTCCATCGACTGTGCCGGATTGTTCAGTGTATGGTTGACCTCCTCCCCTCCCTCAGCTTGCGCTGCCGTCTGACGACGGAAAGGAAGGGGATTCCCTGGTTGTTGCCTTCCAGGTTCCTGCTTCGCAGCCCGTTGCCCTTGGTGATAGCACCTCAGGTCTTACACAAGCTCCACAGGCTTAACCTCCCGTGAGTCCCACGGTAGTTTTCTCATGCTGGCGGAGCTTGTCGGCCCCGGCCAAGATCGCTTTGCCCGATTGAAGTATGTTGCGAGCAGCGTTCACGTCGCGGTCAATGCCTTGGGTGCCACAGCCAGGGCAGTCCCAAGTACGCACGTTCAGTGGCATCTTCTCGGTGATATGGCCACAGTGAAAGCAGCGTTTCGAACTGGGAAACCACTTGTCGATCTGGACGAAATCACGCCCGTACCGTTCGGCCTTGTACGTCAGTTGTTGCGTGAGCTGATGCCAGCCCACGTCGCTGATGGCCTTGGCCAGTGAGCGGTTTTTGACCATATTCTTAATTTGCAAACTCTCGGCAGCAATGACTTGGTTCTCGTGAATAAGCTGCGTGGAGAGTTTATGGGTGGCGTCGCGACGCTGGTCGGCCAGCTTGGCATGTACCTTAGCCACCCGAAGCCGCGCTTTGGCGCGGTTATTGGAACCTTTCTGTTTACGCGACAGGTTCCGTTGCGCCCGCGCCAGCTTACGCTCGGTACGGCGTAGAAAACGCGGGTTGGGGACTTTTTCGCCGTGACTGGTGATAACGCGATGCGTCAGCCCCAGATCAATGCCGACCATTTTGGGGGTAACCGGCAGTGGTGTGGCCGCTTCCACCACCAAAAAGCTGACGTGGTAGCGGCCAGCGGTGTCACAACTCACCGTGATACTGCTCGGCGTGCCGGAAAAATACCGACTCCAGCGGATATTGAGCGGGTCTTTTTGCTTGGCCAGCCACAATTTGCCGTCGCGCCAACGAAAACCGTTGGCCATGTAAGTGGCTGATTGCTTGCGCTGCTTCTTCTTGAACGTGGGATACCGCGCCTGACCTTTGAAAAAATTGCTAAACGCCCGATCCAGATGCCGGAGTGACTGTTGCAAGCAGACGTTGGATACCTCGGCCAGAAACGCCGTGTCTGGCTCTTTCTTGAGGCTGGTGAGCGCTTTGGCGGTGGCGTTGTAGCCCATGCGCTCCTGACGCTCGAACCAGGCATCGGTGCGCTGCCGCAGGAAATGGTTGTAGACGTACCGCACACAGCCAAACGTCCGGGCAAGCTGGTCAGCTTGCTCGGGCGTGGGATAGAACCGATAACGGTAGGCGCGATGTACGGTGGTCATGGATTGAATCTAACGCGGTAAATATAGCCTGTCAACCAAGAGGCGCTACGCGCCTCGCGCTATCCTTCCCCGGCCTAAAAGGCCGAGGTTTGACGCGCAATTTGATCAGATAGGTCGTGTTACCGATACCGGCGGCCACCACCGCGAGCAGTCCAAATCGAAACGCCAATGTGAACCGACGAGCGCGGCGTTGATCGTGGTACATTCGCTGCATCCAGGCGTCCAGATTTTCTATCTGGACAAAGCGCTGCAACTCCCGCAAAGCGTCGGCATCCTGGGGCAAGTCCTTGAGCGCTGCCAGGTTGTTTTCCGGTGGTTGGGGCTTTTTCTTGCGTCCGAACATAGTGGCATCCTTAACGTATTCCGTTGGGGTGGGCGTGAATCATGAACTGATCAAATGTCTGCTGTTCACCTTGGGGGTAATGGCGTATGCCTCGAAATGGCGCAGCGTTGTCGATGGCCCGCATGACAAGACGATCAAAGTTGATATCGCCGCTGCCTTTGTCGATCTGCAAGTCCATGACCACGCCCAGCGGCAGGCTCAACGACACCTCGATGGCCGTATCGGCGTTAAGCTGGCCTTCCCAGCGTGACGCGTTCAGCACGGTCAGCTCCCGCTCAATGGCCGCCAGCATTTCATCAAAATAATCGACCGACAGGTATTCGCTGGGAAGCCGTGGCGTGTCGTCGTCCTCAAACAAGGCTACCTGCTCGGGCGCTTGTTGGCTGCGCCGGAACTGCTCGGGACTTGCCGGTGGACGCCCGAAACTGAAAAGCATCGTCTGTGTTGTCTCTTGCAACCAGGGCTGAAGCTCGTTGAACTCGAAAAACGGGGCTGCTTGATGTAGTGCGTTCATCACGCTCTCGTCATAAGCCGTGCGCCCCGTGGAATGTTCGATGGCCATTGAGGCGATACGATGATCCTCGTCCAGGTTGACTGATATCAGCGTGCCGTCAGGAACGAAGCGCGACTCAGGTGGCTCCCATGTCTGATACACCCTATGCCCCAGGTTGTCGGCAAGTGCCTGCAACCTTCCGCTGGAGAGAAACGCAATCTGTTGCTGTGCCATTTCACGCGCTGACAGGTCGTTTGCGCCAATACCGGCACGCAGCTGCCAGGCGGCCATTTCCATTGCGGATTCAATCGCAGCGGGGCGTAGGCTGTATTCGTAGTGACTGCCCAATAATCGGGCGATACGCTGGTAAAGCGTGTCGATCTGCTCAGAGATGCGTATTGTGTCGTCCTCATCGGGTGCGACGTAGACAATGGGGGCAGCCCCCAAGTCACCGAGGGGGATATCACGCAGCAGGCGTTGGGTGGACACTGGCCCTGTGGCAATCGCCTGTTGCTGTCGTACTAGACTGGCAGGCGAGAAAAAGGACAGCTCGCCGGTGTCCTGTTGCTCGTAATGCTGTTGGGCAGCCGCCTGAGCTTGTGCGAGGACAGTGGCATGATCAATATCCTCTTGAGGCTCCAGTACGACATTGACGCGATCCACGGGGGAGGGGGTGCCTGGTTGCGGGGTTTCTGTCTCCAGAATCCCGACGACGATCCAGACGGCCAATGCCCCCGTCGCCCCGACAATGGCCAAGTTCAAGGGCGTGACGTGTTGTTTGGGAGCCTTTGCATTCGCGCCCTCTGTGGCGGTGTCGGACGCCGCCCGTGTTTTTGCCTTGGCGTGTCGCGTCTTGCCTTTCCAAAATGGTGTCATGGCACGTTGACGCCCCCGTTGCCGAGGGCGCTCCATGTTAAAGATTCAAGGCTTTGCAGTCAGGCACGGTGCTTTGGGGCCGCACGGAGTCGCGTACAATGCTCAAATCCCGCTGAGAAGCGCCGTCCATTTCACAAAACCGCTCCCAGGCACGCAGGTAGTCGTAATAGTCGTGGGAGGGCATCTCGCAATAAGTGATCAGCTCGGGTACGTTGTCGCGTCCCTCGCCGGTCACAAAGCGCCAGTCATCTTCGTCCATCCCGTTGCCGCTGTCGCAAAAGCGTGTCCAACGCGAAATCTCGTACATGGAATAGCCTTGTGGATCGCTGGTGATCCAGTCGCGGGCATGTCGATTCTCGCTGGGCTCCATGGATTTCAGGGCAGCAATCGCTTCTTGTGCTTCAACTTCTGACAAGTCAGCGGTATCAACCAGGTGTTTGGCCATGGCGTCGTCACTGAGCGCCTGCATCCGTTGGCGCAGGGTATTGAAGTCGGTGTTGACCACATGCACATAACCAGGCTCACGCATGGCCGCGCCACCTTGACCGGCATTACTGAACGAAAGCGTCAGTCCCCGAGAAATGCGTTCCCCCCGTTCAATGGCCGGTGCCAGTTGATCCGCATACGCCTTGACCTGGTGGTAACGGCTCACATTGAACGTCGTCGGGTACTCGGCGGCGGCGGTTTGATACAGCGGGACATTTTCTTGCAGCCAGGCGCTTGAAGGGCGTTCGGGTATATCCGGCAAAGGGTCTTTATCCAGTGTTGTGCAACCTGTCACGATCATCCCAGCCCCGAGGGCCGCGCAGAGCAGTGTCTTGTTGACCATAGTGTTTCTTCTCCTTAACCAGTGATTTTGTGGCGTACTTGGTTTAGCTCGATACGGCCATTGAGTTGGGTGTCATAGAGCGATTCCAGATGATGCCGAATCGTCAGAGGCTCCATGCGTCGCCGTCCAATCGCGGCCTGAGCAAGCTGGGTTTGTTTCATGACAATAGGCGTCAGTAATTCATGCAGACCGTGTTGCGCGTCGGGTTGGCTGTGCAATGACGAAAACAGACCGCGCAGCATGGCGTTATTACCGCCGATTCGAGCCGCCACCGCCCAAAGTGCTGCTGTCTCCTGCGCACTTTCCAGTTCAATCATCACTCGTTGGTTATCCATCATTTCTACTTTCATAAGATAAAAGCGATTTATCGCTTACCTCCTTTTGCCCTAACAACAATCGGCCATCGGCGTCAGTGGCCACGATGTTTTTCCAGTCTAAAGGGGGCGTCCGGCGGGGCAGGCTCGCTGAATTGCTAAAAATTAAGCCTTTAGCGGCGATGGCCTTATAAAAACGCGTGTAACACTGGTGACTAAAGGAGGAAGCAATGAGCCTAGTCACCATCCGTAAATGGCTGAATCGGTTTCGTTCAGCGTCATCGTCGTCAGTCGATTTCGAGTCGGAAATACCCCGCTATCCACCGTTTGCGAGAGGCTTGCCGGTCGCTCCTGCCGACACGATTCTGGATACCCAGAAGGCGCTGATTGCCAGCATTCGTGAAGGGCTTGCGCTGGGGGATCAGTTCGATGGGCTCGTTATTCCCGTTATCAGTCGCTTTGCCGAGTATGTGCATCTGCTACCGGCGTCAGAGAACCATCATCACCGTGGCGCAGGAGGGTTATTCCGTCACAGCCTGGAAGTCGGGTTTTACGCGGCGCGATCATCGGAAGCGGTCGTCTTTAATCGTCAAACCTATCCCAGTCGGCTCAAGGCATTGGAGCCCCGCTGGCGCATGGCCGCTTTTCTGGGCGGGTTGTTTCATGATGCGGGTAAGCCGATTTCCGATGTCACCGTGGTCACACCGGACGGACAGCATGAATGGAACACGTTTACCGATCCGACCATTTACGAATGGGCCACACGGTTGGGGATTGAGCGTTATCACCTACGCTGGACGCCGAATCGCCATGGTCGCCACGAACGCCATACCCCGCACGCGCTGTACCAGCTGATGACGCCGGAAATGAAAGGCTACCTTCAGGAAGCGGGCAAGGAAGTACCGGAAGCCTTAATGGACGCGCTGACGGGGCTATCCGTCACCACGCCGTTGAGTAAGATCATCATTTCGGCGGATAGCGGCAGTGTCGAAAAAGACCTGCGAGAACAACATATAGGGCATGTGGATCAGCACGCGGTAGGTGTCGCGGCAGAACGCTACATTATCAGTGCTATCCGCTCACTGGTGGCCGAAGGCGAGTGGAAAGCGAACGCAGCAGGGTCAGTGTTATGGATTGGTGAGGACGGTGCCTACATCAACTGGCGGCCCGCTGCCAAGCAGATCACTCAGCGCCTTGCCAAAGACAAGATTCCTGGGATTCCCCAAGCCCCCGAGTCACTGGCAGAAATCCTGCTGGGGCGCGACCTGGCGGAAGGGCAGCGGGTGGTCACAGGCACCGATAACGTCGATACCCTGCCGTATTGGCGTGTCAGGGTGGGCGGCATCAACACCGGCGATGGAACGGCGCATATCGAGTTTCTGGCGCTCAAGATGCCGCTGGATGTGATTTACAGCAGTGTTTCCGCACCGCCTAGTTGGGAGGACATAACGCTGGTGAGTCCAGAGGCAGAGGCGTCGGAGAGTCCCCGCGAGCAAGTCAGCGCCCAACCAACGGAACCATCAGCGACGGCAGAAGTTACCCCAGAAACAGCCTCCGAGACGGAAGGCGAGACGCCCCATGAAACGAGCGACGAGGCGAATCCGTCCAACGCTGGGTCAGAATCGACCGTCAGGCACGATCCTGCCACTGAAGCCACTGAAGCCACTGAAGCCACTGAAGCCACTGAAGCCACTGAAGCCACTGAAGCCACTGAAGCCACTGAAGCCAGTGAAGCCAGTGAAGCCAGTGAAGCCAGTGAAGCCAGTGAAGCATCAACCCCTGCGCCGTCAGAGGGTGAGATGCCTTCACGGGTAAAACGCTCCTTGACACAACTGTTCAAGAAAAAGCCAGAAGCCCCAAAGGCGTCGGAATCCGTGACACCTGCGACACCCTCCACGGAGGACGCCGCCGATGCCCCCACGTCAGCATCGACTGTCCACGATAAAACAGCAACTTCATCGCCAACCTCGGCAGAGATAGACACAACGGAAGTAGCAGATACGGAAAGCGAACCACCAGAGGTATCCCCCGAATCCGTCTCATCGGCCAATGACACCGACGATGACCATACCGCGTTGGCCGGACAGAGCGGCGAGATGGAGGATGATGGTCAGGGTGATGCAAAAGTGTCGCCTGTGGAGATCGAGCTGGAGATTGAGGAAGAAGACGACTATAGCGATATCGCCATGGACAATGAAGGCGATATTAAGGGAAGCGACGCGACCTCGGCCCATAGTGAACCACCGCCCCCTGACACTCAGGTATCGGCACTCAGCAGCTTTCTGGCAGAGTTAAGCAAGCCAGGAAAACATGATCCGGCCCCGACGACACCAGCACCCGCTCATTCGGAGCACGTTCAGCCGCCTGACGTAAACCAGAAAACCGCGAGTGATACATCAGCCACGACATACCAGCACGATACACAAACAGATGCCGACGACCAGGTGACATCCCCTGAACATCCGAGGGGCAAGCAAACGCCCAATACCACGTCCGTCACCTTATCTGACGATCAGCCGTCTACGCCTGCCGAGGCCCAGTCGAAACCGCCTTCCCGAAAGGCGAAGTCCAGCGGCAAGCCAAGCGTCGCGCTGAACGTCACTGCGCCTGTGCGTGTCGGTATGCCTGTGTCAGAGACGGAGACACCCGCCGAAACAGCGCCGCCGCGTGGGATGATGCCCGTCAAAACCGATGCACCCGCGCTAAACAGGATGAAACCGGCGACAACCGATGCCCATCAATCACAGAAGCGACCGTCGTTTGCCGACATACCAAGCCCCAAGAAAACACCCAAAGCATCACCATCGCTTTCTGATAAGAAAAAGAGCCCGACGCCTAAGCCGCAACCCAAGCCCAAACCGCCAGCGGTGCCAACGCACCTAGAGTTGTTTAACGCCATGCTCGACGGGCTGGATACGAACGCTCGGTCGCTTGGCGAGCGACTATCCGTTCACCCTGATAGCAATGGCGATGTCCTGAAAGTGCATTTGAAGACGTTGGCCAAGGCCACCGGCTATGCCATACCGGAAACCCTGAAAGGGCTTGAGCGCCATCACTTCATTACTGAGTCACCAGCGTCAAATGGGCCGACGTGGCTGACGCTGGACGGTAACGGGAAAAAGCGCCTCAAAAAAGCACTCACTAAAACGACGGCCTACCAGCAGCATATTGAGCACATAGCGAAAGAAGCGGCACTGCATCAAGCCCCTATCGTGTCGTCACTATCACGCCGGTCAAAGACCGCCGCCAAAACAGCGCCCTCGACGACAACGGGCTCTCATCCGCCATCCAATGACGATTCGGCATCGACCCTCAAGGCCGATACCCCGTGGTGGCGTGACCAGGCGGTGACAGACACCCCTGGAAAGCGTGAAAACGATGATACCAAGGGGGACAGCCTGACTGACGACAGCGAAAAACGGCAGAGTTCGTCAATCCAAACGGAGGATGAAGCCGTTGATGAATTGATCCGGCAGATCAAACAGGGAGAAGGCCGCTGGTTGACAACACGCGTTGAGACGGTGGGTAGGGAGCGCCGTGTTAGTGATGCCGTGCTTGAAAACGTGCGCCACGAAAACCCTGCAATGACTCGGATGATTCTCGTAGCGGCTATAAGGCGCTTATCTTCCAAAGGCATATACCGAGGTAAGGGCCGCATCATTGTCACCCTCACCGATAACAGCACGACGCAGCAACAGGAGCTTAACGATGGACGTTAATTATGAAATGCCCTGGCGGCCCAACTACGAGCTTCATGCCAGTACCGCCTGGATGGGAGCTGCTGGATTGTCCTATGGGGTTAACATGCTCAGTACCATGCCCCCACAGCCGTTTTACTGGATGATGGGGATTTGTGGGGTCATGGCCATGCGTCATATTCCCAAAGCAGTCAAGTTATCTCGCTTGCAAAAGCATCTGGGCGGACGTGACTTGGCGTTTATGAAGCTGCCCGAGTTGCAAAAGCTGATCGCCAAACACCCGTCAGAAATGTGGTTGGGGTATGGCTTTACCTGGGAGCAGCGCCATTGCCAGCGAGCCTTTGAGATTCTGAAACGTGACTGGTCAATTACCGAGCAATTTGATCGCCGTCGCGTCTCCAAGAACACCGAACCGCCGCTGGGACAGACCTGGATTCATGGCGTCGAGCCACAAGAGGAAAAAATCTACCAGCCCCTCAAACACGCGGAAGGGCATACGCTGATCGTGGGGACTACCGGCTCAGGTAAGGCACAACCCATTGATTCTAAAGTACATTCACCATCAGGCTGGCGTCTCATGGGCGATATCGTACCAGGCGACGATGTTTCGCTTCCGTGTGGTGGAACCGCTAAGGTCGCTGGCGTTTACCCCCAAGGGAAAAAGGCCATTTACAACGTCCAACTGGAAGATGGCCGGACACCGCAGGCGTGTGATGAACACCTCTGGCCGATTTACAGCGAGGGCCGTGGTGATGCCGACGTTATCTCCACCCAGGAAGTCCGTCAGCGGTTACAAGCTGGAACGCCCTGCTATCTGCCCCTGCCCGAAGCGGTTGAGAAACCGTCAGTGGACACACGCCTTGAACCGTATCTGGTGGGCAACCTGTTGGGAATCGCGGGACAGCCCGATGCTCAGTTGCAGATGACCGCGATGGTCAGTCAGCTCTACGGGGCAGAGCCATCGCTGGACGATCCCACGATCCGACCCACTGGCACCGGCAGCCCGTCGGTCGCGCCTGAGCCCCCATGCCAATCAACAATACCGTCAGAACATGTCGTGCGCACCTGGTTATCCTGGATTGGATCGCAATTGGCTGAGGGGAGTATCGCCCAGCGCTCGGATGTACTTTCCGGCTGGCTGGATACAGCCGCGCATATGCAAGAGGAAACTGTCTGGGTGCCTTGTCAGGATGATGGTATGCAGGGACTTTTTCAGTCGCTTGTTCGTTCATTGGGCGGGATAGCGACAGCCAGCGGAGAGGGCGTGTCTATCCGTCACCCACGGCTGCATCATTTCGTCCGTGACCCGCAACTCCAAAATGCGCTGTCGCGTCTGCCGCTTGAGACATTTCGACAAAGTAGCTTTATCAGGATTGACGCGATCCGCTGGGCGGGCCAGAAGCCAGCACAGTGTCTCTATGTGGATCACCCGTCACACCTTTATATTACCGACGACTATACCGTGACGCACAATACCCGCATGTTTGATGTGCTCATCAGCCAGGCCGTGCTGCGCGGTGAAGCGGTCATCATCATTGATCCGAAAGGCGATAAGGAACTGCGGGATAACGCTCGCAAAGCCTGTGAAGCACTGGGCCAACCGGAACGTATGGTGACATTCCACCCAGGCTTTCCAGAAGAATCAGTACGCATTGACCCCTTGCGTAACTTCACCCGTATCACCGAAATTGCCTCACGGATTGCGGCTTTGATTCCATCCGAGTCGGGCGCTGATCCCTTTACCGCGTTCGGCTGGCAAGCGCTGAACAATATCGCACAAGGACTGATGATGGCGTATGAGCGCCCCACGCTCAGGCGTCTACGGCGTTTTCTGGAAGGGGGCGCGGCTGGACTTGTGATCAAAGCCATCACGGCGTACTGCGACACGCGACTTGATAACTGGGAAACCACCGCGAAAACCTACCTGGATAAAGCGAAGAAAGGCACCATCGAGCAACGTGCCTTGATGCTGACCCAATTCTACTACGAGGAAGTCCAGCCGGATCATCCCAGCACTGAGCTGGAAGGGCTGCTGTCGATGTTTGAGCACGATGGCACCCACTTCAGCAAGATGGTCGCTAACCTGCTGCCGATCATGAACATGCTCACCAGTGGCGAACTCGGTTCGATGCTGTCACCCGATTACGACGACAAACAGGATACGCGTCCTGTTCTGGATACAGCCAAGATCATCAATGAGGCCAAGGTGGCGTATATCGGGCTCGATTCACTCACCGATAACGTGGTGGCCAGCGCCATCGGCTCCATGTTCCTCGCCGACCTGACCGCCGTGGCGGGGGATCGCTACAACTACGGCGTCGACAATAAATCGGTCAACTTGTTTGTCGATGAAGCCGCCGAAGTGATCTCCGACTCTCTGATCACCCTGCTTAATAAAGGGCGCGGCTCCAAGTTTCGGCTTTTTGTGGCGACGCAGACATTTGCCGATTTTGCCGCACGCATGGGCAGTCAGGATAAAGCGCTCCAGGTGCTTGGGAACATCAACAACACCTTGGCGCTGCGCGTCAAAGATACCGATACCCAGGAATATATCGTCAAGGGCTTTCCCACAACACGCGTGCAATATGTGATGCGCACACAGGGGCAGAACACCCATAGCGATGAACCCGTCCTGCACGGCGGCAACCAAGGCGAGCGATTGATGGAGGAAGAAAGCGAGCTGTTTCCTTCCCAGCTGCTCGGGATGCTGCCGAATCTGGAGTTTATCGGCAATATCAGTGGGGGAAAGCTGATCAAGGGACGGCTACCTATTCTCGTTTCGGATAAGGATTGAACAGGAGACGCAATCGTGAAACTTTCTCTCGGCACGCTCTTGATGCTTTTTGCCCTTCAAGTCTTCCTGATCCTTGTGTTTGTGCCTGGTGACTGGACAGAAACGGTGATCGAGCGTGAAGCCGTCAAAGTGCAGCGGGTACTCGGCACCGATACGCGGGAATGGGTGCATGAAACAGCACAGCGCTGGTACGACACCTCGATGATCGACTCCGGTGCGTATGAGGCCATGCACAGCCATGTCATACCGTCCCCCGAGCAACGGGCGAATAGCCGTGGAATGCAGAACTTTGGCAACCATGTCTTTGCCTGGGCGGAAGATCGCCTGGGAGCCATGATGCGGGTGATTTATCAGGTGTATGCGCGTACTGCGATGGCTCTGTTGTGGGCTCCCTACCTGGTGATTCTATTGATTCCAGCCATTTATGACGGCGTGATGCGTTGGAAAATCAAGCAAACCAATTTTGATTATGCCTCGCCCGTGGTTAGCCGCTATGGCGTTCGTGGGATGTTTTTTGTGAGTCAGGCGATGTTGATCGCGTTCTTGCTACCACTGGCGCTGAATCCACTTCTGATTCCGTTAGCGATGATGCTGTCAACGGTTATGCTGGGATTGACGCTGGCCAACTACCAGAAACGACTTTAATCCACCAAGAAGCAAAACGCCGCCAAAACAGTCATTAACCGCCAATTGCCCAAAAATCCCACCTTCAGCGGCGCTATGTTTTCCCCTTTTTCTCGACAATAGAGCGACATCGAAAAAAGGGGAACGCTCATGGAGCCTGTCAAGATACCAACCCGCTGTGATGAACCCGTCCATATTATGTTCTGGCGACTGGATGAAATGCTGCCGGTCTTTGTTGGCCTGTGCTTCGGCCTACTGATTGGCCAGGTGTTTCTGTGCATGGCGCTGGGCGCAGTGATCACGCACTTCTTCAAAAAATACCTCGACCTGCACCCTGACGGCTTCATGCTCCACATCGTCTATTGGTTCGGTGTGACGCGTAAGAAAGCCCGCCTGATGATCAATCCCTATATTCGGACACTACTGCCATGAAATTGAGTCGCTATCTCGACACCTTCCACGGAGCCATGTCGGAAAACCGCTTTTCCCGTATTGCCATTCTGGGGCTTAGTGCGGCCCTGGTGATGACAGCGGTGGCATCGCTGAGTAAGGATTCCGTAGTGACAGTGCAACCCTACACCTTGACCGAGGAAGCCTGGATTACCCAAGCCAATGCCTCGCAATCGTACAAGGAAGCCTGGGGGATGATGCTTGCCACCATGACCGGCAATGTCACACCGGCCACCCTGGATTTTGTACGCGAGCGCATCCAGCCGCTTTTGTCGTCAGAGGTTTACCAGCAAGCCATGGAGGCACTGGAGCTGCAAGCGACGTATATCCGCAACGACCGTATTTCCATGCGGTTTGAGCCGCGTGAAGTGGTGTATCGGGAAAACAGCAACAAGGTCATGGTGACAGGGGACAGTTACATGATCAGCCCCAACGGCGAATCCATCCGAGATCGCCGCACCTACGAATATGTCATCGACATCCGCAACTACGCGCCTGTGGTGAGCTACATCAACACCTACACCGGACGCCCACGCCTTGACTAATCAGGAGAACATCACCATGGAGATGCCACGCCAATTTGCGCGTTGCTCAGTGGCCCTGGCCATGGGCGTTGCCCTTTTAGGAGCCTCCGTTCATGCCGATGAAATGCCCGTCGTCCCCAGCTCGGTACTGACCGGCGCACCGTCGCCGATTGAGCCAGGGGGAAATGCACCGAACAGCCGCGTCAGTAACCGCGATGCGTCCCCGTCCAGTACAGGGGCGCTGAATCGCAATAGCCATATCACGGTGAAAGCCGGTGAAAATACGCTGGTGCCGGTGGCCATTGATCATTTGAACCGCGTCGTGACACCGTTTTCTCATCCACAAGTCACCACGACCTCGGCGGCCACCACGCAGATACGCGAAAACGTGGTGTACGTTGGGACGGAAGAAGAAGCCCCTGTCACCTTGTTCATTACCCAGAAGGATTCGGAAAACCAGGCCATTTCACTAACCTTGGTGCCACGCCGTATCGCCCCGCGTGAACTCTTTGTCAATCTGGATACCACCACCCGAGCGTCATTGGGTATCGGCACCAACCGCCGAGCCGAACGCTGGGAAACCGGCCAGCCCTATGTGGAAACCCTGCGTGATTTGCTGCGCCATGTAGCACTGGGCGATACACCGTCGGGCTATACGCTGAACGATCCGACCCCCGCGATGTTGCCATCCTGTCAGCAGGCAGGGCTGAGTTTTGATTTTGCCAACGGGCAAATGCTGCATGGCAATAACTTTACTGTCGCCATTGGCGTCGCTGAAAACACCTCCGGCAGTCAACCGCTGGAGTTCAAGGAAGCGGCGTGTGGTAACTGGAACGTCGGGGCCGTGGCCGCCTGGCCGGATAACGTCATTGCACCGGATGACGCTACCGAGGTCTATGTGGTGTTGCGTCATGATGAACCCGCGATTGCGCCTGAGCGTGAGCGCCCGTCATTGCTACAAGGGGGTCACTGATGATCAGCGCGTTTAATCGACTTACACCGAAACAAAAACAGATGGTGGCCGTAGGTGGGGCGCTCGGGGCGGCCATGCTGGTCGTGACGATTGCCATGTCGAGCCAGGACACCACCACATCCGGCCAGAGTGCCGATGACGATATTCGCTATATTCTGACGGATCGGGATACCCGTGATGTCACCATGGATTCCCTTGCTGCTCAGTTGACGGCGGCCCAGCAATCCAGTGACGAGCTGCGCGAGCAGTTTGAGCGCTTGCAAGAGCAAGTGGCCGTTGAGAGTCAGTCGGGAATTCCCTCTAGCGTTACCCGTGAGCTGGATAGCCTGTCACGCCAGATTGACCTGCTGCGGGAAGAAAACCGTAACCAGCGCGAGCGCACGGACAGCATTGATCTTGAGGCCGTCGCTCAGATGCAACAGGCCGGTAGTCGCGTTGATCCGACGGACAACCTGCCTACCGTGATTGAGGATACGCCTCCGGCTGACAACGACACGGATACCAACGGCGCAGCGAACGACGATGCACCCACCTCTCTGCCGGATTTCGGTGATGAGGGCCGTGCGCTGACCGAAGCGGATATTTTCAGGGAGCGTCCCGTGCAACGCCGCGTCAATCCTGAGACGCCAGAACAGCAGAGCGGCGACGGTAATAATGAAGACGGTGAGCAACCCCCGTCGTTGAGCATCACGACGTACTACCAAGAAGATCATCCCGATGATCAGGTTGAGGAAGAAGAAGCCCGCGCCGCCTATTTGCCGTCAGGCTCAATTGTCAGTGGTGTACTGCTGAACGGTTTGGATGCGCCAACAGGGCAGGGCGCTCGCCGCGATCCTTTCCCTGTCACGATCCGCATCAAACACGATGCGATTTTGCCCAACCGCTTTAGTGCCAACGTCAAGGAATGCTTCATGTTGCTCAGTGGCCACGGGGAGCTGTCTACAGAACGCGCCTATTTGCGTGGCAACAACGTGTCGTGCATGACAGACGAGGGCGATGTGATTGAAACCGAGCTCCGTGGCTATGCCGTTGGTGAAGACGGCAAAGCGGGTCTACGGGGCCGTTTGGTCAGCAAACAGGGCGCGATGATTGCTCGCTCCATGGTCGCCGGTTTCTTCTCCGGTGCTGCCGGTGCCTTTGATGTCAGCCCGATTCCGGTGATTAACACCCAGTCGGTCGATGGTCAGCAACAATACCAGTCCAATTACAGCTCTGATCTGTTGAAAGGAGCCGGTGCGCAAGGGGCCGGACAAGCACTGGATCGCGTGGCGGAGTTCTATATCGAAATGGCCGAAGACATCTTCCCTGTGGTGGAAATCGACTCGGGCCGCGACGTGGATGTAATTCTGACGCAAGGGCTCTCCATGCAGCCTAAACAATTTGATCAGGAGTAATCTATGACTTCGACGTTCAAGATGATCACCGTGGCCGGTATGCTGGCCATTCTTTCCGGCTGCACGGCGCTCAGTGGGGGCAGTGGCAACTATTCATGTGAGGGGATGGGTGGCGACGCCGAAGAGGGGTGCATGTCAGTACGGGACACCTATGAGGATACGCATGTACTCGATGACACCAACGCCGTCGAGCCTACGCAGGTCGCCCTTGAGAATGCGCGGCATGTTGCCGAGTCCTATGTGTCGCCACAGCTGCCCAACCGCCCCGTGCCGGTGCGTACACCGGCGGAAGTCATGCGTATCTGGGTGGCTCCATGGGAAAGTGATCGGGGTGATTTGATGACCAATGGGTACGTTTATACCGAAATTGAGCCGCGCCGCTGGACACTGGGAGATCAGCCAGGTGGCCAGAACACCCGCACGCTTGATCCGTTAAGCCCGCAATAGGCGCACCGTTTTCCAATCGGCGCGTCAACGCCAAAATGGCCCTGGGTGTCTTCACGCCCAGGGCTTTTTCGTGATGGATTCGTGATCGAGTGTCGTTTTGGAAATTTGATGATAAATATCACGATTGCCCAAAAATCCTGACTTCCGCTGCGATGGCCTTTGGGCTGCCCCCATTATGCTGATACCTGCACGATACCACCTATCACATACTCCACGGAGATTGTTATGGCACTAACGATGGATGCGCTTGGGAATCACATGGGGCAAAGCCTGAGCCTGAACGCGGTGTCCTTGCGGCGTTTCGCCGGTCGCAATAAAACCGCCTTATTCGCACTGGCCCTTATGGCGACTTACTTGTTCTTGGCCTCTGAGGCCGTGGCAGGGACAGCCACGGCTGGCGAGGATGAAGATACCTTCGGTGAGGTCTGGACAACGATTCAAGGCTGGACGCAAGGCACCTTCGGACGAATTATCGCCCTGACCCTGGTGCTGGTGGGGGCCGCCATGGGCGTTGTTCGCCAGTCGTTGATCACCTTTGTTGTCGGTGTGGCAATGGGCCTGGGTCTTTATAACGCCCCGCTGATTATCGACACCATCATGGGGGCCAGCATTGAAGACATGGCCATCATGACAGAGGCCGGAATCAATATGATGGGTAACGGCATGGAGTGATCGCTACTCGCTGTTTATCGGGGGAACTTCGCACGGCCCGTCTTTCTTAAAGGCGGGCCTTTTTGTAACTCACCAAAAAATCACTATTCCGCAAGCCGAGCCTTTTGGCGCGATCCGTACACTTGGAAGATCATTGATATTCAAGGGTATAACCATGCGCGTTACGACCATGACAGCTGCCGCTTTGCTGGCCCTCACCTCCGCGTCGACACTCCAGGCCAATCTCACCGACTCATCACCGTCTGCGTTTAATGTCCGTGAAGACCTCAATCCGCTGATCCCGCACCTGGGGAGCCTCAAACCCCATGCCATGACCGAGCTGCCCATTAAGGGACTGGTCGGCATCGAGTCTGACGGTGAGGTGCTGTTTATCTCGGATAACGGGCGCTATGCGTTTCAGGGCAGGGCGCATGATCTTTGGTACAACCTGCCGCTGGATAACATGGACGCCATCAACAAAAGTGCGACCACACTGGCCATCAGTGAGATGGGCATCGACACCCGTGCGCTCAATGCCCTGACGCTGGGTGATCCTGACGCACCGATGGATCAAGTACATACCGTGTTCATTGATCCGGCCTGTGGCCACTGCCTTACCTATGTTGACCAGGTGGCTGACCTGGCCCTTCAGGACATGAGCGTGTCCTTCGTGATTATCCCCGCCTTCGGTGAATCGTCTTATGCCGCTGCCGAGCATGTGGCTTGTCTGGACGATGACGTGGATGACGCGCAGCTGTTGGAGGCGCTGCTTGATGAATCCATCACATCGCTGCCAAGGCGCGAGGCGGACGACTGCGACATGACCAATTACCGCTCAACGCTCGTTCTTGCCGAGCAACTTCAGGTTGATGGCGTTCCGTTTACCACGACTGCCGCCGGTGAGGTGGTGCGTGGTATTCCCAGTGATATTTCTGCCTTGTTTCGTAACGAATAGGAGATGGCCATGGCCACGGTGTCTGTCCGTAAACAAATGGATGACCAGCTCATCCCCGATGATCAACAAGCCGCGTCCCTGTTTCCGGTGTTGGCGTATAGCCCCGATGACGAACTGTTCTATATGCAGGACTTCAGCATCGGCTTTGCCTTTCATTGCGAGCCGCTACCTGGCGGTGACGAAAAGGTGCAAGAGCGTATTTCGAGCTTTCTGAACAGCCATTACCCCGAAGGCACGATGGTTCAGTTCATGCTGTACCGCTCGCCGGATATTACGTCTCATACCAACCAAGCCTTGCAGCTGCGGGATGTCTATGACCACCCGCTGTTGACGCCAGCCATTCAGGAGCGGATTAACTTCTTCAAGCGATATGCCGGTGAGCCCCTGCTGATCAAGTCACGTCGGGGGCTGTTTGATAACGGCCTGGTTCAAGACTTGAAGCTGCTGGTGGCGTTCAAGATTCCCATTGCATCGGCCTTGCCAACCGATCAGGAAATACGGGATATCACCACGGTTAAGGAAAACGCCAAATCCGCTCTGAACATGATAGGGCTTGGGCCTCGTTCCATGTCGGCCAAAAGCTATAAACGCTTTATGGGAAGCCTGTGCAACTGGGGGCAAAGTGCCAGCTGGAAAACCGGCTACGACGAATGGGAACAGGAACGCCTGCTCAGTGAGCAGATTCTTGATTTTGATGCCGCCATTGAGGTGAAGCGCGACTACCTGGAAGTCGGCGACCACTACGTTCGCACCCTGTCCGCGAAGAAATTGCCACCGGCCTTTTATTTCGGCAACGCCATTACCTATATCGGCGATATGTCAGGGCGTGGTGATGCGGTCAAGGAAAACTACATGGTCGTGGCCACGGTGTTCTATCCGCCCGCCAAGAAGTCCAAGGACAAACTGGAGGCCAAGCGAAAATTCACGATCAGTCAGGCGAAAGGCCCGATTCTAAAGTTTGTGCCGGTACTGGCTGAGAAAAAAGATTCGTTTGACACGCTCTATAAAGACCTTGGTGATGGGGCCACGCCGTTACAGATGTCCTTCAGTGTGGTGATGTTCGCGCCGACGCTGGAACGTCTCAATAGCGCCTCGACGGCGATAAAAGGGTTTTTCAGCGAACAGCGCTTTTCCATGATGGAAGATCGCTATGTGCATCTACCGATGTTTTTGAACAGCCTGCCACTGTGCTGTGATCGCAATTCGGTCAGCGACCTGCACCGCTTCAAAACCATGACGGGCAACCAGGCCGCCGTGCTGGTGCCGGTATTTGGTGAGTGGAAAGGCACTGGCACGCACCACCTGTCGCTGTTGTCACGCAACGGACAACTGATGTCGCTGTCGCTGCACGATTCTGATACCAACAAAAACTGCGTGATTGCCGCTGAATCTGGTTCAGGTAAGTCATTCCTTGCCAACGACGCCATCATTTCCTACATGAGCGAAGGGGCGCAGGTCTGGATCATTGACGCGGGCAAGTCGTACAAAAACCTGTGTGAAGTGCTGGGTGGCGATTTTCTGGAGTTTTCGGAAGGCTCTGACATCAAGCTGAACCCGTTTGAGCTGGTCAAGGACTACAAGGATGAGGAAGACGCGCTGGTATCGCTGGTATCGGCCATGGCGTCGCAAAACGGGAATCTTAATGAATATCAGGTCGCGTCGTTAAAGCGCGTCATGGCGGAACTCTGGGATGAAATTGGCACGACCATGACCGTTGACCGGATCGCCGAGCGTTGCCTTAAATCCGATGACAAGCGTGTAACCGATATCGGCACGCAGCTATATCCTTTCACCCAAGACGGCGCATACGGAAGTTATTTCGATAGCAACAACATCAATTTCAAAAACAACCTGACGGTACTGGAGCTTGATGAGCTTCAGGGTCGCCGTCACTTGCGTCAGGTAATCCTGTTACAGCTGATCTACCAGATTCAGCAGGCGGTCTTTCTCGGTGATCGCTCCAGACGGAAAGTGCTGCTCATCGACGAAGCCTGGGATTTGATCAAGGACGGTGAAATTGCCACCTTCATGGAACATGCCTACCGGAAATTCCGTAAGGCCAATGCCAGTGCCGTGATCTGCACCCAGTCCATCAATGATCTGTACCAGAACACTGTCGGCCAGGCAATTTCTGAAAACTCCGCGACCATGTTGCTGCTGGGGCAGACGGCGGAGACGGTGGAATCCGTCAAGAAGTCCGGCTACCTCGCCCTGCCGCCAGGCGGATTTGATGTGCTGCGCACGGTGAATACGGTGGCGGGTGTCTATTCGGAAATCTTCGTCAAGAGTAAACACGGCATGGGCGTGGGCCGCCTGATTGTCGGTGAGTTCCAGAAACTTCTCTATTCCACTGATCCAACCGATGTAAACGCCATCAATGCCTACCAGAAGCGCGGCATGAACGTCACGGACGCGATTCACGCCGTCATGGCCGACAGAGGGGTGGCCTGATGCCGTTGATGACGCTTAAAGGGGCCATGGTCAATCTTGGGGTTGCCTCAGTGTTCGCGCTGGGGTGTTTCACGTTCATTCAACATCAACAGATATCGGCTTTGAGCGACCAGCTTGAACGCTACCCGCAACTGGCCGTCGTCGATGTCGGCGAACTCGGGGCGCTCATGGCACTTTCCAACACCGACACTGCTGGCGAACGCCAGGTCATGATGGCTGAAACCCTCAGCATCCTCTCATCAGAAGGGTTTTTGATCGTGGATCAGCAAAATGTGCTGACAGCGCCCCGTCACAGCCTTATCAAGCCTGAGACGCTACTGGAAAGCGCAGGCATCGAGGTGAGCCAGACGTTGCGCGATGACATTGACCTGCCCCCACGCCCAGCCTCCCAGCCATCAGGGGGGAATCCTTGATGTTGAGAATGCCTTGCTGGATCGCCACCCGTCGCCGTTTTCTGGTGAAAGCGGGGGTGTCACTGGCCATCATTGTCGGCGGGGGAACCTATGTGGCCGAGCGATTCACCTTCGGCGCTGACCCTGCCCAGCACCGCTGCCTTGCCGACTATCGCACCTTTGTCGTGGATCATCATCGCCATGATATTGAACGCAACCAGCTCGTTGCCTTCCACGCTGAAGGTATTGAGCCCTTCTTTCCCGATGGCACCTTGATTGCGAAATACGTTCGTGGCGTGCCAGGCGATACGGTGGCCATCACGCCATCCCATGACGTGATGGTGAACGGTGAGGTGATCGAAACCGGCCTGCCGTATGCCGAACAGGCGGGCCTTGATCCTGATGATCTCGTCGGTCAGCGCACACTCAACGAGGGTGAATACTGGGTGATGGGGGATACCGACTACGCATTTGATTCACGTTATTGGGGGACGATTCGCCATGACCAGATCAGCGGCAAAGCCAATGGGCTTTTCTAAATCTCTGTTGGCGGCGGCGGTGGCCGTCAGTGTCGCCATGGGGGCGCAAGCGCAAAGTATCAGCGACGCCGACCGAGCACTGCTGCGCCAGACCAACGAAAACATTGCCGAGGTCATTGATGACATGGCACTTGAGACGCTTGAGCAATCGGCTCAGGACAACCTGGCGCGTCACCAGGCCGATACCGGCGTGCCGTCACTTGAAGATCGAGGCTCTGTCGAGACACAGCGCCAGAAAGCGGAAGACGCCTCTGAGCTTTTCTATCGGGAGCACGAAATCATCATTTTTGCCTCTCTCTCTCTGGCGGGGCAGGGGCTTGACGACATTCTGGCGGTCGCTGCCGCGAATCCGCGTATTGCCGTCGTGTTTCGCGGGGTGCCGGAAGGCATGAAAATCGACGAAGGCATGGAGATCATTCAGCGGCTTGCCTACGACTACGACCCCATGCCGACGGTCGCTATTGATCCCACCATGTTTACCGAACACGGCGTTGAGGCAGTGCCGACCATGGTGGTGATGGAGCCACCACCGCAAAACGTGGCCACACCCACTATTCCCAGCCTGGAAAGCCTGCTCGATGAGGGCGAGGACGTGCCGGATGTGCTGAGTCAACTGGGATCACAAGCGCTTGAAAAAACCGAAACGCGCCGTGTGCTGGCCAAAGTCCAGGGGTTGACGGAACCGATGTGGGTACAGCGCCAGCTAGAAGCCGGTAAGCGCGGGGATATGGGGATTCAGGGGCCGCTGGAAGCCATTGAAGAACCCAACCTGATTGACGTAATGAAACAGAAAGCCCTGGCGATTGACTGGGACGCGGAAAAGCAGGGAGCCGTCGACCGCTTCTGGACACGTCAGGATGAACAGTTGATTTGGAAACCCGTCACCAGGGAGCCCCGTACTCGTCGTATTGATCCGAGTGTCACGGTTGTTCGGGACATCAAGGACGCCGAAGGCAATGTGTTGACGCCTGCCGGAACCGAGATTAACCCGCTTGAGCAGATGCCCTTTGATATCGCCCTGGTCATTTTCGATGGCGACGATCTGGGGCAGCTGGAGGTAGCGCGGGAACGCGGACGCGAGCTGGAGCGCACTTCAGGCATCCGCGAAGTGATGTACCTGATGACCCATTTCGACACCTTGGAAGGATGGGACGGCTATGAAGCCATCTCCGACACCCTGGATCGCCATGTGTATCTCTTGACGCCCGATGTTGACACCCGCTTTGAGATTGAGCGCGTGCCATCCGTTGTCACGGCGGACGATACCCATTTCATTGTTGAGGAAATTGTACCGCCGACGGCTGCCAATACCGCGTTGGTGCTCCAACAGGATTAAGGATTTTCTGATGACACAACCACACCACACGACCTTGGCAACACAACATATCATGGACTCGCTGACGGGCATGACGCTGGGCATGGAAGTGTTTATCCGTCTGATCAATCAACAAGGCCATACGCATGGCCCCTGTCCTGTGCGCCTTAAAGGCCAGTGGGCGGATATTGATCGCCATGTTGCCCAGACCCTTCTCTCGCTGACTCAGGGCGGGTTTCTGGATTACTTCAGCGGCTTTGTCAGCCTCAACCTGGCCTCGGAAACGCTGGCGGATAAGGCAAAAATGGACAGGCTGCTGCCGGTCTACGGACAGCTCAACGATGCCCTGGTAGGCGGGCTGGTCGTCGAAACATCCGAATCGGCAGACGAATTTGATATTGAGCGCCACTGGCAAGCGCTCGGTCGTAGCGCCCGTTTTATTGCCCTGGACGACTACGGTAAGGCGCGTTCAACCCCCGAACGCCTGACACGATTTGACTGGCATATCTGCAAGGCCGACACCCCTCGCGTGTTAGAGGATACCCGTTACAGTGATCCGCTCCGTGATCATCACTTCGTCGTGGTGGAAAACATCGAAACACGTCAAGAAGCCCGTCGGTGCCTTCAGGAAGGTTTTGAGGCCCAACAGGGTTACTGGCACCACAAGCCGCTGGCACTCCCACCGTTGATCATGGAAGGGCGAGAGATGGTGATTCATGTACCCAAGACGCCCCCCTTACTGGATGCCACGCTGACAGGAGGTGTTTATGCGGTGGATTAAGGCGATCTTTTTGGGTCTGGCTTTTTGGCTGGGTATGTCGACGCCGACATTGGCCGCGCCAGGGTGTAGTGATGCGGGCGTGCTTGGCCCAAACATGATTTCCAACGTGTGCTGGTCGTGCATGTTCCCGCTTCGTGTGGCAGGCATTCCGCTTAACGGCAGTAACTCGGGTGCGCCCTCCGGTCATGCCTCCAGCCCCCTGTGCTTCTGCGAAGGGTCACTGGGGATTCCGACGCCAGGGGTGGTGATCTCCATGTGGGAACCGGCGCGGCTGGTCGAGCTTCAGCGCGTACCAGGGTGCATGAGTTCGCTAGGCGGTATCCGCCTGCCGTTTGACCGGAAGTTTCAGGGCTCTCACGGGGATTCCACCAACGAAGTGGAAAAGCAGTTTATGCACTATCACTACTTTGCCTTCCCTCTGTTTGCGATGCTCGATCTGTTCTCCATCATGCCGTGTTCCGACAACTATCTGGATTTCGATTTGATGTTTGTCAGCGAGCTAGACCCGACCTGGAACAACGACACCCTGGGCATTGCTGTCCCATAGTTTTTGATCATAAAGGGATTCTCATCTGAGGATCCCTTTTTTGTGGCTCTGGCGATGGCGG
>NZ_JABUZA010000058.1 GCF_014897985.1 Halomonas colorata | reverse complement strand
TGCGAGGAACGAGCATAAGGCACCCGCGAGAGGCGGCGCCAGCCGCCTAGGCTTTGGCACCCAAACCCGGCACCGCTTCGCGATGCTCCCGCGGGTGCGCTGACGCTTACGCCGCGCTACATGTATTTCGCATCAGGTTGAAATGTGGCAAGCACCTTTATCGTACCAAATTTGAAACCGGCAACAACCGTAGCGCGCGGTAACGAATGCGAGGAACGAGCATAAGGCACCCGCGAGAGGCGGCGCCAGCCGCTTAGGCTTTGGCACCCAAACCCGGCACCGCTTCGCGATGCTCCCGCGGGTGCGCTGACGCTTACGCCGCGCTACATGGGTATCACGCCAAATTGGAATCCGGCAACAACCGTAGCGCGTGGTAACGCATGTGAGGAACGAGCATAAGGCACCCGCGGGAGGCGGCGCCAGCCGCCCAGGCTTTGGCACCCAACCCTGTCACCGCTTCGCTCTACGCTTAATAACCCCAAACAACAAAATCGGGATTGAGGATTTGCGCAGGGGTCGCGTAACTTAAGGGCGTGCCGTCTAAAGTCACCACACGCCCACCCGCCTGTTCGACTACCGTTTGAGCGGCGGCGGTATCCCATAGGCTGGTGGGGCCTAAACGGGGATACACATCGGCGCTACCTTCAGCGATGATGCCGAATTTTAACGAGCTGCCCATAGGTCGTGTCTCATGCGGGCCTAACTGTTTTAACCAACGCTCAAGGTGAGGATGTGCGTGGGAGCGGCTGCCCATCACGCGCCAGCTCTTGCCTTCGCCTGGCTTACCAGAAACGCGAATAGGGGTTTGCTGCCCATGTTCATCAATTTTGAATGCACCCACCCCTGTGGCTGCGATATAGGCCACGTTAAATACCGGCGCTAGCACCACCCCTAATACAGGCTTGCCGTGCTCAATCAATGCGATATTAACCGTGAACTCATCGTTGCGCTTAACAAACTCCTTTGTGCCATCCAGCGGGTCGATTAGCCAATAACGCCCTCTTGCATCGGCGCCTACAAAATACTCACCCCCTTCCTCGGACAGAATAGGGATCTTCTCTTCAAGAGCATTGAGACCGTTTAAAATCACTTGGTTGGCCGCTTTATCAGCCGCCGTGACCGGGCTGTGGTCGGATTTTATTTCCACCTCAAAATCCTGGGCGTACACTTTTAAAATAGCGCTACCCGCTTCACGGGCAATGTCCAGCACCTGCGTAAGTAAACTCTCCATAACGGCCCTTATAAAAATGGTGGCTGAAAAACGCGAAAACCGCCCTATATAGGCGGTTTTCTATGAAGTATAAGCATCCGGTGCTTACAGGCTATACCCTGCTTCACGCGCCAGAGTATTATTCGCCTGCAGCCAGCCTTCAATATGACCACAGTCAAAAGTGCGCCCCTGCATACGGAATGCCTGAACCTGCTGGCCTTCCTGCATTAGGCGGTCAATCGCATCGGTTAACTGGATTTCATTACCGGCACCGGGGGGCTGGTCACGTAACAGCTCCATAATCCGGTAGGGCAAAATATAACGACCGATTACCGATAAGCGTGAAGGTGCATCTTCGGGCTTGGGCTTTTCTACCACGCCGCGCATGTCCGCGCTTTCACCAGCACTAGGTTCGTCACAGTCAACGATACCGTAACGATAGACTTCTTCCTGTGGAACCGCTTCCACCATGATTTGCGCGGCGTTGCTGGCGTCCCAAAGCTCAACCATACGGCCCAGGTCACAGGCATTGCTATCTGCCTGAGGCTTAACGAGCACATCCGGCAGGATAACGGCAAACGGCTCATCTTTGCCCAGCAAATGGGCGGCACAGAACACCGCATGACCCAGGCCTTGGGCATTGGGCTGGCGTACGCTGGTAATTTTAAGCTCTGGCGGAGCAATGGCTGCAAGCGTCGCCAGCAAGGCATCTTTGCCTTTACTGGCAAGCGCGTCTTCAAGCTCCGCATGGGCATCAAAGTGATCTTCAATAGCCGATTTACCCGAACGAGTCACCAACACAATTTCATTAATACCGGCCGCCAGCGCTTCCTCTACCACATGCTGGATTAACGGACGGTCAACAACGGGTACCATTTCTTTGGGAATTGCCTTACTAATCGGCAACAACCGCGTACCAAAACCGGCTACTGGAATAATCGCCTTGCGCACCTGGGTCATTACTTATTTCCTTATTTCGTTACGTTACTGGCGCCACTCGTTAATTTTACACAGCAGCTGCTCTGTACTCGGATCTTTTACATTGTTATGGGCAAGTGTTTCGCCTGCAAGCATTTCATAGAGGCTGGTGGCCAATTGCTTGCCAAGCTCAACCCCCGGTTGATCGAAGGGGTTAAGGTTCCAAAGCACCGACTGCACAAATACCTTGTGCTCATAAAGCGCTAATAGCGCGCCAATACCCCACGCATTCAACTCTTTCAGCAAGAGTAGCGAATTGGGATGATTACCCCGATAGCCTTGTGCCATATGGCCGCGTAGCGAAGCAGGAATGGCATCATCGCCGAGAGCAAAAAGCTGCGATTGAGCCAGGCAATTGGCAAGCGTCAGCTGCTCCTGAGCACATAACGAACTGCGTACGTCATCGGCTGCCGCTACATCGCGCTTGGCAACGGCTACAAAATCAGCACTAACGGTATGCCCGCCCTGATGCAGCAACTGATAAAACGCGTGCTGCGCGTTAGGCCCCACATCGCCCCATATAATGGGGCACGTGGCATGATTAACCGAGCGGCCATCCAAGCCCACGCTTTTACCGTTGGATTCCATTTCAAGCTGCTGCAAATATGCAGAAAAACTCTTCAATCGGCCATCGTAAGGTAGTACCGCATGGGTCGGAATATTCAAAAACTGGCAGTTCCAGGCACCGACCAGCGCCATCAAAGCGGGTAAATTCTCTTCAAGCGGGGCGTCTAAAAAGTGTTGGTCCATGGCATGGGCACCGGCCAGCAGCGCATTAAACGCCTCCCTACCCAGCTGCATGGCCACACTGCCCCCAATGGGTGACCAAAGCGAGAAGCGGCCACCAATCCAGTCTTTAAATACCAGTTGGTGCGCCTCAGGAATGCCAAAATCCGTCATCTTTTCAGGTTTGGACGACACACCCACTAATTGATAGCGACAAACCGTGGGTACATCTATTTCCAACGCCTCACTAAGCCAAGCGAGTGCCGTACGCACGTTGAACTGGGTATCGGCGGTGGTAAATGACTTTGAGGCTAATACCAGAAGCGTGGTGGCAGGATTCAAGCGCTCCATTAAAGGCAATAACTGTGCACCATCCATAGTGGAAACATAATGAACGCTTACTTTTTCATGGCTTGGGCGGTCAGCCAAGGCCTCGCTGATCAATTTTGGCCCTAAATCTGAGCCACCCACGCCAATATGCACCACATCGGTGATGGTTTGGCCGGTTGCGCCAAACCACTGGCCTTCATGTACGCGGGCTACCATCTCAGCCAAACGAGCCTGTTGCTGCTGGCAGAAGGCAGCGGCTGACTCCATACCACTAGGCGGCTTTTTTGTGCTTGGCCAGCGCGCTGCCATATGCAGCGCAGCCCGCCGCTCAGAGGTATTGACGTTTTTCCCGGCAAACAAGGCCGTGCGTTTTGTTTCAACCCCGCAGCTACGTGCCCAGTCACTTAAAAGCTTTAGCGTATGAGGGGTAATGCGCTGTTTACTGAAATCGACGTGAAGTGAGCCGAAGGTAAAGGCCAAATCACTTGCGCGCTGCTGGGCGGATAATGTGTCGCCACCTAAAAGATCGCTTAAGGATTGCGCCTGTAATTGCTCGGCATGGGCATCCAGTGCCGTTACCGGCGTATAAGCACGCGGGGAGCGTGAAAGCTTTGATACATTCATATTTTCGTCCTTGAAACATCGTTTCTACCAATGAACCCACTGTGCATGACGCAAATACAAAGCCAGTTTAAGTTCCTTGCTCGTTAATCCATTAACTTACAATAGGATAAAATGTAGTCCCTATACGATGCTAAATGTTAAAAGTGAGCAGGCATTGCGAGCATTGCTCTGAGGCGCCAGCCACCCTGGCCTGGGCATCGACCCCCGACATCGCTTCGCGATGTTCCCGCGGGTGCGCTGACGCTTACGCCGCGCTACATTTTTATCTCGCCGAATTAGAGCCAGGTAATCACCGTAGCGCCTGGTAACGTTTTGCGAGGAACGAGCAAATTAGGCACCCGCGGCTCTGGCCTCGGCACCAACCCCGACATCGCTTCGCGATGTTCCCGCGGGTGCGCTGACGCTTACGCCGCGCTACATTTTTATCTCGCCAAATTAGGGCCAGGTAATCATCGTAGCGCGTGGTAACGCTTTGCGAGGAACGAGCAAATTAGGCACCCGCGGCTCTGGCCTCGGCACCAACCCCGACATCGCTTCGCGATGTTCCCGCGGGTGCGCTGACGCTTACGCCGCGCTACATTTTTATCTCGCCGAATTAGAGCCAGGTAATCATCGTAGCGCGTGGTAACGTTTTGCGAGGAACGAGCAAATAAGGCACCCGCGGGAGGCGGCGCCAGCCGCTCTGGCCTTGGGCACCAAAACCGATTGCCCTACCCTTTCAATACTTCGGCGAGCAAGGCGGTAGCGCTTTCAATTAATTCTTCCAGATGCTCGGGGCCTTTAAAGCTTTCGGCATACACTTTATAAAGCGATTCCGTGCCGCTGGGGCGTGCGGCAAACCAGCCGTTTTCGGTGGTCACTTTAATACCGCCAATGCTTGCACCGTTACCCGGCGCGGCGACCAGTACGGCAGTGATCGCATCGCCGGCCAACGCCTGGGCCGTGACGCTTTCGCTATCCAGCTTTTTAAAGGCGGCTTTCTCTTCGGCAGTGCAGGCGGTATCTACGCGCTTGTAGAAAGGCTCGCCAAAGCGCTGAGTTAGCTCGCGGTAATACTCGCTAGGGGTTTTACCCGTCACCGCCAGAATTTCCGCGGCCAGTAAGCACAACGCAATGCCGTCTTTATCAGTGGACCACGCTTTGCCATCACGCGTTAACAAGCTGGCTCCGGCGCTCTCTTCACCGCCGAATGCCAGCCAGCCTTGGTGCAGGCCATCCACAAACCACTTAAAGCCAACCGGCACTTCATAAAGCTCACGCTGATGAGACGCCACGACTCGGTCGATCATCGAGGAGGACACCAGCGTTTTACCGATTTTAAGCGACGCCGCCCACTCAGGCCGATGAGTAATCAGGTAGTCGATACACACAGCCAGAAAGTGGTTGGGGTTCATCAGGCCGTTAGTATCGACAATGCCGTGGCGGTCGGCATCCGGATCGTTGCCAAACGCCACATCAAAGCGGTCCTTGATATTCAGCAGATTCGCCATCGCCGCCGAGCTTGAGCAGTCCATACGGATCTTGCCGTCGTGATCGGGTGGCATAAACGCAAATTCCGGGTCAACCGTGGTATTCACCACCTCAAGGTTCAGATGGTAGCGGGCAGCAACCGCCTGCCATACCGGCAATGCGGTACCGCCCATAGGGTCAACGCCTAGCGCCAGGTTGGCATTTTGAATGGCCGCCATATCCACGACGTCGCCCAGCTGTGCTACGTACTGCGCGGTAAAATCGTACTCCTGAGCGTGAGCAAGCGCTTCTTCCACGGAAACCAGCGACACATCGCCAAGCTCACGTAGAAGATAGGCATTGGCACGTAGCTCTATCCACGATGTGGCTTCTGTATCTGCCGGGCCACCGTGAGAAGGATTGTACTTAATGCCACCATCTTCAGGGGGATTATGCGACGGCGTAATGATCAAACCATCGGCTAATGCCTGATTTGAAGCGTTGTGCTGCAAAATGGCATGACTAACCAAGGGTGTTGCGGTGTAGCCGTGATCTTTTTCAACCAATACCGGCACTTGGTTAGCGGCCAACACTTGCAGCGCGCACTCCCAGGCTGGTTTGGAAAGAGCGTGGGTATCAAAGCCTAAAAATAGCGGCCCTTGGTAGCCTGCCTCAACACGGTAATCCACCACGGCCTGAGTGATGGCGTAGATATGGAATGCGTTAAAGGTGCGCTCGGTGGCGCGGCCACGGTGGCCTGACGTGCCGAAAGCCACGCGCTCTTTAGCGACGTTGGCGTTCGGCTTTTCATCAAAAAAGGCTTTTACAATGGCATCCATACATTTCACTCCCTTGGAAACTCTTTACCTACTCAAAAGATGGTTCAGAACAACATATAAAATTCAGCGGCAACGTTTTTTGGATTGCCAAAAGGTTTGCGCGATGTGCGGATCGCCTATTTTTAATGCATCACTAGCAGCCTGGCGTGCCATAGCCGCAGTAGCTTGCGGATTATCTAGTAGCTGTTGCAAACCAGCCTGCCATGCCTGGGGCGAGTCTTCTACTAATAACCCGTTTTCACCGTGGCGAACTATCTCTGTATAAGGGTAGCGGTTTGAGTAAATGCCCACGCCCCCCATTGCAGTAATATCCAGAAACTTAATAAATGACTTACCCTGGTTGAACCGGGTTTCTAAAAGTGGCGCCACGCCAATGTGCAGTTGGCGGCTAGCCTGGTAGCGGCGAAACGCATGCCATGGTAGCGAAGCTGGCGTTTTGACCCGAGGTAATTCAGCAAGCTGTTTAGGCGTATGTTTGCCCAGCATAACTTCAAGCTGAGTATCCGTTCGTCCCTGCTGGAGGGCCCAGAGTGCTGGCGCTATATACAGCAGATCATTAAGGTGAGCCCGCGTACCGTGAAAACCAATCTGCCACGGCGCCTGTGCTGAGGGCGGTGATATAAAATGCTCCAGGGCTGGCAAGGAGGCAATTAACGGCGGCGTTAATACCGAGACATGAGGATGACGAGCATAAAAACGCTGAGCAAGCTTTTCGCTACATGCCACCACTTCATCACTAAGCGCCAGCAAGCGTGGCTGAAGGTGAGCAATCCGCGCCATACGCTGACGGTACGCCTTGGGCAATGTTGGGTCGTGCGCTGCGGCGGCAATATCATCATCGATTAAATAGGCAATGTAACCAAAAGCATTGCGATGATGCTCCAACCAGCGTAGCCAAGCGCGAGGCAGAGAGCGGCAAAGCAGTAGATTGGCGCCTGAATATTGACGTAGAAACGTTCGGCCATGCAGCCACGCAGCGCCAAAAGAACGTGAAGCGGCAACGCGTTCAATCGTTACCCCCTGGCGGCGTAACTCAGGGGCAGCAGATTCCAGAAAGTAGATATCTTCCGTTGGTTGCCCGCCATCGCTGAGCACTACCCAGAGTGTCTCACTGCTCAAACTTATGCCTCACTTTACACCTCACTACTTCACCCCTCAGCGATAATATTTTTTGTACCGCGCCACCCAACCCCGGCATCGCTGCGCAATGCTCCCGCGGGTGCGCTGGCGCTTACCACGCGCTACATGGCATTGCGTTACGTCGGCGTTTAAGCACTCGTAGCGCGTGGTAACGTTTTGCGAGGTACGAGCAAATTAGGCACCCGCGGGAGGCGGCGCCAGCCGCCCTGGCTTTGCCACCCAACCCCGGCATCGCTGCGCAATGCTCCCGCGGGTGCGCTGGCGCTTACCACGCGCTACATGTCTGCGTTACCTCGGCGTTTAAGCACTCGTAGCGCGTGGTAATTTTGTGCGAGGCACGAGCAAATTAGGCACCCGCGGGAGGCGGCGCCAGCCGCCCTGGCTTTGCCACCCAACCCCGGCATCGCTGCGCAATGCTCCCGCGGGTGCGCTGGCGCTTACCACGCGCTACATGTCTGCGTTACCTCGGCGTTTAAGCACTCGTAGCGCGTGGTAATTTTGTGCGAGGCACGAGCAAATTAGGCACCCGCGGGAGGCGGCGCCAGCCGCCCTGGCTTTGCCACCCAACCCCGGCATCGCTGCGCAATGCTCCCGCGGGTGCGCTGGCGCTTACCACGCGCTACATGTCTGCGTTACGTCGGCGTTTAAGCACTCGTAGCGCGTGGTAACGTTTTGCGAGGCACGAGCAAGTTAGGCACCCGCGGGTGCGCTGGCGCTTACCTCGCGCTACATGTCATTGCGTTACGTCGGCGTTTAAGCACTCGTAGCGCGTGGTAACGTTTTGCGAGGCACGAGCAAATTAGGCACCCGCGGGTGGCGGCGCCAAGCCGCCCTGGCTTTGCCACCCAACCCCGGCATCGCTGCGCAATGCTACCGCGCCGGGCCGCCGCTGCGGGTACGCTAGCGCTTACCACGCGCTACATGGCATCGAAACCCAGCACCGCTCGCGTTCCATCCGCGCCAGGCTGGAGCCCTACGGGGAATATTGATAAGACCATCGGGCTACTTGCTTTTAGCGGCATCCGGTTTTAACTGTTTATATAACTCATAAATACGGGCACGCAGCAAAGCGGCCTCTTCAGAGCGCGCAAAGTTCACAACGTCTAAACATTGAAAAAGATAGGTAAATACAAAAGCACCTAACTGTTGCTCGACATTTTTGCCTACTAATGGCTCAACTGCATGCCATGGTAAGCCACGCAATAGCAGCGCAGCGTCAAACCCTAAGGGAAGATAACCCCACCGGTCCCAGTCAATCAGAGCCACCTGCCGCTGCTGGGTATCGATAAGTACATTATTACGATGCAGATCACCATGTGACAACACGCGAGGCAAGCGGGCCGTAATACGCACCAACACAAGAAGAAATGCTAATTCACGCTTATTAAAATTTTCTCTTAAGGCTTGCGCAAACACCAAAGGAAATAATTTATATAACAGGCTTCTAAGGCGGCTAGCCCGGCGCTTTAAAGAGCCTCGCTCTGCCACGCCTGCTTGTTGAAGAGTGAGCAGCTGCGCCATAACCATCGGCACCCACTCCTCCCAGCCATTGCCAATTTTATCCAGCGTGACACCTTGTTGATAGGCAAATACTTGTAAAATACTGCCCTTCTGAGGAAGCGCGGTTAATAGTAGCGGCGCAGCAAGCTGGCGTGGTTTTATTATCTTGTCGTATAACTGCATCACATTAGTATGAGCCGCGTGGTCCACATCAAAACGCACCACTACCGGCGCTTGGTTAGCGACTTGAAGCACCGCTCCCGCTACACGCCGCCCAGACTGCCCAAATAATGGTTGAAAGCCTTCTACCGATAACTGGCTAGGAAGTTCAGCGACGGCATTGTACTCAGCGTGCTGATGAGACAAGGTCATAGGTAACCAATCCCCTCGCTGTGAGTCCCTAAAAAGCCAAGGACTATGCCGCAACGGTACCCCTTGCTGTGTTACGACCCTCACCACATCCCCATGCGCCAGCACTAATTTTTGATAAAACCCTACATTGCCACAAAGCGATAGCCCTGCCGTTTTGACATCCTCACGATAACGGCTGCAAGCAAGACGACAACGTTCCTGACCATTTACCATAACAATGACATAAGGCGATAAACTCCAACCACTCACCGCCTTTTCACACACCCTATCCACAAAGCCGAGTACAGCCGTTTTCTTTATAGGTTTCAACATGGGTACTCTAATCGACGCTGTTTACCGTAACGAAAAATCTTCGTGCACTAATGTTAAGTTAGGATTATAGGCTGGGTCGCTATCAAGCAATTCACCCCAGGCTTTACGCATGTAGGCATATTCACTTAACCATCGAGCACGCTTTTCAGGGGTGTCATCTGCACCGCGAGAAATTGATTCGTGATGATAAAGCGCTGCATAAGGCGTCCAAAGATTACGATAACCGGCTTCACGCACCTTGATGCATAAATCCACATCATTATACGCCACGGCCAAGTCAGCCTCGTTCAGGCCATTCACTTCGTCGAATACCGACTTGCGAAGCAGCAGGCAGGCAGCGGTCACGGCTGAAAGGTTCTGAGTGACTTTCAAACGGCCCATATAGCCGTCTTCATCACGCTGAAAAAAACGATGCGCGTGGCCTGCCAAACCGCCTAGCCCTAGAATCACCCCGCCATGTTGCACGGTATCGTTAGGGTAATAGAGTTTGGCACCCACGCAGCCAATCTCTGGGCGCGAAACCTGCTCTACCATCTCGGTCAGCCACGTGCCCTCTATTGGCTCAACATCATTATTGATTAACCCAATGATGCTGCCACGCGCCTGAGCCGCGCCAAAGTTATTAATTGATGAGTAGTTGAAGGGATGATCCCAGTGCAGCACTTTAACCCGAGAATCCCGCCCTTCCACATCGTGTAAATAAGCCAGCGTTTCAGTGCATGTGCTCTGATTATCCAGAATGATCAGCTCAAAGTGGGAGTAATCGGTGCGATCTAATATCGCATCGACACAAGGGCGTAAAATATCCACCCCGTTCCTCGTCGGCACCAAAAGGCTTACCAAAGGCTCTGGACTGGGCATCGGCCAGCGCACGCGCTGGGTACCCGATAGCAGGCCGTCACGCACCTGAGCGCTAGTATCAAGCTGATTAAGGTGTTGCTGTACCAATGAAACAAACGACGTACTCACCTGTTCCGGTACGCCGTGGTAAGCAATATGCGGTATATGCGCCAGCTTTGTAGCCATAAAATCACGCCGTCGAGTTACACTCAAGGTTTGCGCGTAATCCAACCAGTTGGCGTTATTAACCTGCCCTGCGCAGCTTTCCACCGCCAGCCTGGGAACAAATGCATGCTGGTAGCATACCGCTCTCCCCATGTACGGCATTGAGAGTAGCAAGTCGGGATTATATTCCGGCTTGAACACTGGCGAGTGGCGTATGCCATGCTCGTCAAGGCTGTCCTCATCGGCAATTAACATCTGAGCTTGGGGATTATCGTGTGCGATACAAGCAGCATAGAATAAAGCATTTTCAGCCAAGCGATCGCCAAGGCGTAAAAACCATACCCAGGTGTTCTCACAGTAAGAAAGCGCTTCCAAGCGCTGGGCAGCCACACTTAGCGCTTCCGTTTCACGCACGACAAGAACCGATAATTCACGCTGCCATTGCTTCAACCAATCACTTAGCTCTTTATGACGGCCAGGTGTTATTAGAAGCAGTACCCGGCGCGGCGCAAGTGCCTGTTCCGCCAAGCTTGCCAAACTGATGGCCAATTTATGTTTAAAGTCATCCAAACACTCATTCGTAGCACTGCAATGAGGGCAGACCAATAAAACACTACTTTCAAAGGCATGGACATTGGTCCGAATTGCAACATCATGATCGCTCGGCGCACGGCGCTGTTCAATCTGGCGAATCCACTGCTGATAGTGGCGACGCGTCGACATGCTGATAAAGGTGCTGTCGTAGTCCTCAAGCGCTATGCTTTGCCACTTCCGGCTCTGCTTGCTTGCCTGTTGCTGCAAGCTCTGCTTTACCTCGGCCAGGGGCAAGTCGCGATAGTGCTGGTGCATGTTGGCCAGCCGCTGAAGTAGGCGGTTGTGGGCAAACATGGGGGTTAGCCAAACGAACTGGAAATGCCGCAGGGTAAAGGTGCCCGCGGCATTCATAGGAGCAAAGGTTACTCGTTTAACGCCAAATGGCACAAAGACCAACCGCTTGGTTACTTTCCCCTGACGTACTGGAAAGTCAAACGTAACCTGCCGTCGAGAAGACTCAAGCGTTAGCGTAGCGACAACACCGCTAACACTACTTTCCTCATCCAACTCCAGCATATTCCAGCCCGGTAGCGGTAGCTGCCCCTCTAATGCAAAAAGCGGGTCAGCACCCAGTGAATGCCATTCACCAGGAGATGCCGCAGCCTTTATTTGCTGTAACGGAATAAACTGCCGGGGGCTGCGGTGATGAGGATACCAAGACGTATCTCGTGATGTTTGAGTAGCATTCATTCAAAAAAGTGTCTTATCCGCCGGATATGGAGCGAGCATGGTAGCAGCCCTGCGGCTACCGTTCATCAGCCTGCTATAAGCCCCTGCTACACAAGCCAAGGAATTAAATTAAGTTTATGCACCAGCACATCATCCGGCTCGACATCAATACGTCGCTTAGCTACGGAAGCCCTTTCGTCTTTTGATAAGCGAGCACACTTTTCATGAATCAACTCCAGCAGTGACTGCTTGACTCCCGGCACCTGAACCACAAACCGCGCATTCGTTTGCACTACTAAATAAGCCGGATTGACTGCTTTAATCAGCTCTGGATCGAGGGTGCCTGCGCTGTGAACAAAAACCACCTGCTTAAACAGACGACAGACATAATTCATCATCGAATAACTTGAGGAGGAGCCAAATATTAAGCAGATCTCGGGTATCAGCGCCTGCTCATTAACTACTAGCATCAAGCGCCCAAAATTAGGTAAGCAATTATCAAAATGACGATACTTAATAAAGTTAAACGTACTTAATGTCTGTATATTACAATGACGCTCTGGGGTAAATTTATTACCCAGATCACCCGTGAATTTACGCTGTTTATACTTATCCTTGGCAAATACAGCATCTACTGCGCCTGGGTCGAGGCTCATGGCCACCGCTAACGCTTTCGTAGCTACCATGGCCCCCTGTTGCGTCCAGTGGGTATCAGTGCGAATAAAGGCACCATCTCCCAGCTGAGCTAGATGCGCTTGTGGGTACACGATATTGCGCGCTTCAGGCAAGGCCAATAATTGCTGTATGGGGCCACTACTGCCCTCTGCAAAAGGGTGGTAGTGAGGCCCCATGACACTTTCTTTAGAGGGCGCCACCAGCACTGCGTGAGCAGCACTGATGCTGTTAGCAATCTGTGTGACGCCTTGTAAATATTTCTGCCACTGGCTAATGCCCTCATCCGTTAAACGCAGCCGACCACGATATTGATCAACGCTCCCGTTAGTATCATTATCCAGAAATAGCCACCCCTGCTTTCCTTCAAGCACCTTGATTGTAGGTGGGGACGCCTTATCGATATGATCGTGAGACATCTCAACCAGAGTAAGCAGCGACTGATCATCACCCAAACGAATAAATAGCGAAAACTGATCTACAAAATGAGGTACCGTAAAACGAAAGCCGCACTGTACCTGAGGATGCTCTGCCGTTTCCGTTCCAAATATCGCCTCAATAACATCAGGGCGTCGTATCGAAAGAGGATGACACAGCTCGAATGTCTTACCCCATCGGGCCACGATTTCGACCTTGCCCACCCAATCGGCTAACGATTCGGGCAATACAAGCCAACCTTGCACTACCCAGCCCCCTGGAAGTATCCAAGGCGAACGCTGACTATCAGGAAAATCGAGGTGCCAACGCAGCCCAGGGGTATTACTGCCCAGCGTTTCACGTTCAACTAAACGTTTAACAAACCGTGTGAAGCGTACAGCTGGCGTCGCCAAGGGGCGCTTAAGACCTGTGTTTTCAATCATTCTTAGTAAAACCGTCCATAGCTGACTACAAGAACACTTGATCAGGCCGATGCAATGGGCCAACTAGCCGTTAAGACACCTTCCTTAATGGAAAGTGCTGCAATACGAAAAGTGATGTTCTACTAATCAGATATCCCACACCGCTTTACGAAAACCCAGCGACAGACGAGTTGTCTCATCCCACTGATTTTGCTTGAACATAAGATCAAATTGACTATTTGACCGGTCAGAAAGTACGCGTGTGGATTTTTGCAATTTATGGACAACGCAGGCATCACTAACGTGATAAATACGCAGGCCCAATAAATGCCTTACTACATCGCAGTAAATGCGGTCGGAGCGATAATGCCGCCCAAACTGAGCATCCAGAGGCCCAGCACGGCGATATGTTTCGCGGGGGATATAGACGCAGAAGAAAGGTGCAAAACTTACCTCCAGCACCTGCCCATCATGCAGCAGTGGCGGTGGCACAATATTGCCGTGATGTGCTGAAAGATTAACATCACAAGGTTGCGAAGGGTCGGCATAAGGCACATGGGTAGTTAGTGTCGGCGTGTCCCCCGGCAATATCTGTTGAGGCACTATCAAACCGCACTCGGGTAAACATGTAGCCGCTGACTGCATGGCTTCCAACGCGCCTGGCTCAACAAGTGCATCATTATTGAGCAGAACCAGATCATGCTCAGGGTTAGCGGCTGCCAACCCCAGGTTGACCGCCTGAGTAAACCCATAATTACACGTGTTAAAGATCGCCCGCAAACGTCCTGCGGCCTGAGCCTCCTTTAAAAAATCCTTAACCGGTGACGAGGAATCATTATCAACAATAATGACCTCAAGCTTGTCGCCTAACGCCAACGCCTCCAAGCTTGCCAAGCAATCACGCAAATCGTCCAACGACTCATAGCTTGGAATAACCACTGATATGCCACGCTGTAGACCCGCAGAAGAAACGGGCGCCCACTGATGACCAGTTGCTTCACGCACCCGCTCAAGATAACCACTGTATTGGGCGTTGGCCGTTAGCGTATTAGTCGTTCTCCCAAAATAATAGTGAGTCAATACGACAGGCACTGAACAAAGGCGTAACTGCTTGCTATAGCGGCGAATCAGATCCCAATCGACAAATCTGGGTAGCGTTTCATCAAAGCCGCCGCAGCGTTCATAAGCCGCCCGGGTATGACAAAAGGCGTTAAGATCCACATAGTTCTTATTAAACAATAACGCGCGGTTTAAAGGTCCAAATAAAACCCCTGCTGGCTCCGAGGCGTTACCTGCATAATGGTAAAGACCCGAATAAAGCGCCTCTGCGTCAGGTTCACGGCTAAACGCGCCTATCATGGCCGCTAAATAACGCGGATCCCACGTATTATCAGAATCCAGGTAAGCCAAATAATGCCCTGTGGAAGCGGCAAGCCCCCTGTTACGGGCAACCGATACGCCGCCGTTGCTGTCCAGAGCAATCATTTTAATGCGGCTATCCGTAGCGGTTCGCCGCTGGCACCACTCCCGCGTTCCATCTGTGCTGCCATCATCTACCAACAGCAATTCCCAATGTTCATACGACTGACGGCATACCGACTCAACAGCAGCTTCAATAGTCTCAAGCCGGTTAAAACAAGGCATGATAACCGATACCAGCGGCGCGTTATCCAGCGCCTCTGCATCTCGCACTAACGCATCGGCCACATTCTCCATAGCCGCCAAGCAGCGCTTATCCGCCTCACGGAATGGGCGCGGCATGTAAGGATCAACCAAGCCGTGGGCCAAGTATCCGGCAAAATCACTGAAACTGCGCTTAAACGCCCAGCGCGCCTTACCTTTGGCAACCGTCTGGCCGCTGGCAGAATCAATCAGTTCGATTTGGTGGTTCTCGCCATCTACCAATTCAAGCGGAGGATAGACTTCAAACGCATGGCGGCCGTTATGTAAGCCATTATCACGCAGGTCTGAACGATACTGATCCGCTTGGGCCTCAATTTCATATTGGCTATCTATACGAACCCGCACCTTACGCGGCACAGAAGAAGCACGCGAGGCCAGCCAACCGCAAATGGCCATCCCCCCGTTTAAATTCAGGTCACCCGCCAACAGAAGATTTTCTACTGACTCGGTTTTATTAACCAAGCGTGAACCGCTATCATCGCCAACCAGCAACTGAGACGGCATGGTGCGCTCAAGCGGCATCCCCGAATGGTAGGGCGTCATTGAGAACTCACCAGAGGCGGCTTGCGAAAGCAATAAAAGCCGCTCTGATTGCGGCTGAATCACCCCCGCGGCTAACCGCTCCAGTGCATGGGCCAGCTCACCATCCTGTTGGCCAGTTTCTGGCTCGAAGGCCTGCTTAGACACTTCCTCAGCCAGTGCGGCAAGCGCCTGGGGACGACACCAAAACATGCTTCCAGCAAAAAAGCCCCAATCATTTTCAATAGGAACATTTAAGCGAGGCGCTAAGCGCTCCAACCAAGGGCCATTACCGAAACGCATAGCCTGTTGGCTCATAAAGAGAGACTTTGGACCAGCGAGCTGTAAACGAGTATCACTGCGCAGCTTGGCCACTAACTGCCGTACGCCATCGCGATTTGGCAATACGCTACGCAGCAACGCCTCACGCCACTGCCTGGCGACAGGTGTAACCCCCTGCTTGGTGTGCAGCTTCAAGCACAGCTCATAGCGCTGCAAGCGAGGCAATAGCGAAAAGAACGGCGCAATATCACGCCCTCGGTTTGGACAAGTCACTACTTCAGCGCCTGTAAAGCGGCGCTGTAACGCCATTATTTCGGCAGTATCTTTTGCATGGGGTGTCGTTATGAATAAATCAAACGGCTCACTTAGCAGCGCTAGCCGATCAGCCAGCGACGCGATTAAATCCAAGTGATAGGCATGGACTACTACCGCCAATCTAGCAGCTTGGTGAAAAGCGTTTGCGTCCGCCTGCCCAAGCCGCCCTTCATGACGGCCATGGCGAAGATAGTGCAGTAACGGGTCCAGCTCTGAAAGACCAATATCAGGGTAACGCTGCTGATAAGTTTGTGGGTCAAAACCTGGCCCAGGGCAGCGCCCAAGCGCCCAACCATAGTTTAAAAAATGATCGAGAGCAGATAGCTGACTATACGACGCATCGGGATACCGGTTTAGATACCACGTTTCGTCAAATAACCCCGCATCAAGTAACAATGTACGGTTAGCGTTACTCATTATTGCCCCTTAACACTGCGCTGTTCTTTTTCACCAAATTTCAGATAGTGAATCAGCGGGTTAATGCCGCTTTCTACTACATCGGGGTTATGCGCCAAATAGTAAGCCGAATCAAAACCAGGTCCTGGATTACGACCTTCAAAGCCGCCCATCAACAAATAGTGCCGGGCTGGGTTGGCAGACATTTTGGCGTCTGACGCAATATCTGGGTACTGCGCTAAATACCATTTCGCATCAAACCACTGGCTCGCTTCAATGAGTGCAGCCTGACGCTTAATAGCACGCTTCGTTAACGGAGGTGCTTTGGCAACACTGGGCACTGCCGGAGCTACCGTTAATAAGGCAGTGTCGCCGTTATTCTCATTATTACGCTGTGCTTCAAGCTGACTAACAAGGTCAGCAAGCTCATGTGCCTGACGCTCTATCTCGCGACGCTGCTGCGCTTGCACTTCACGGTTAGCTTTAGCATCCGCCTCCCACTTCTGCCTGGCCATCGTGGCAGCATCATTTGCCGCTGCTAAATCGCGCGCTAGCTGCTCCCGCTGGGCTTCATTTTTCTCTAGCAGGTCAGTGAGCACCGCTAGTTCGCTGAAACGTTCGTCAACGCTACCAAGGGCAGCTTTTTCGCGCTCAGCTAAAGCCTTTAACTGAGCAGATAACGCCGCTTGCTCTTTTTCATACGTCGTTTTTTGTCGAGCCATTTGCTGCTCAATATCAGCGCGGTTTTTTTCCCCCTCGCTGATGCGCTGCTCGGCTTCCTGAAGCTTGCGTGTTAGTTGGCCCAGCTCATTAAAGCGGGCTTGTAGGGAGGCATCGGTTTTCTGCAATTTGCGGGTTAATTCAGCGCTTTCTTCGTGCGCCTCTCGCAAACTTTGCTCATTAGCTTCAAGCAGGTTGGTCAGTTTTGCCAGCTCGCTAAACCGCGTATCCAGCATTTGTTTTGTTTCTTTCACTTCACCTTCAAGCGCCTGCCCCCGGTTTCGCAAAGCCAAGACTTGCGATTGAGCGTCAGCAAGGGAATGCTCGGTTTGCTCAAGCTTGCTGGTTAACTGAGCGTTCTCTTCACGTGCGACGAGTAACTCTTTATCCTTTTCTTCTAACTGCGTATCGTTTGCTTCTTGCTGCTTATCCTTTTCGGCTAACTGCTTACCCTTTTCTGCTAGATGTTTATCCTGTTCTTCTAGCTGTTTATCCTGTTCTTCTAGCTGCTTATCCTTTTCTGCTAGCTGTTTATCCTGTTCTTCTAGCTGCTTATTTTGTTCGGCTAACTGATTCACCTTTGCTTCTAACTGCTGCTGGGCTTGGTTGAGCAATTGACCGCTTTCTTTGGCCGCTTGAGCGTGATCGCTTGTCTCAGCCGCATAGCGCTCGCTCTGTTCACGCTGGCGCATCAACTCTTTTTTCAGCTCAGCTTTGAACTCTTCAAGCGCACTAACTTGCTCAGCTAACCGGCCGCGTTCGTGAGCAAATCGCGCCTCCTGCTGCTCAAGGCGTGATTTAAGCTTGCCGCGTTCATCATCTGCCTGGCGCAGCTGCTCTGCCTGATGCGTTATCGTTTGCTCAGCATCGGCAAGACTGTTTGCCTGCTCGGTGACACGCGCTTCCAGCGATTGAAAAAGTGCCTGCTGCTGTCGAACAGTCACTTTATCCTGACAGCTACGGCCAAGGCGTGCGAACACATCCTGCACTACTTGGGTAGAAGCATTTGATTCCAGCGCGCCCAACAAGTTGTTAACCAGAGGAGGCAGCTCATTGCCTACTGCAATAACGCCCAGCCCACCGGCATGGTGGAATACAAAGTGAGGATAACGGGCCTTGATAGTCTCAAAGGCACGGAACACAAGGCAGCCAGGCTCCCGGCGAGCCACGCCCGGCACTATGACGAGGCCTTGGGAGGAAAGCTTAGATAACCAGCGGTCTAGCAGGTAATCCACGCTGTTGTCATCGGCTTCTAAATGCAACAACAACAGATCAACCGAGCCTTCATCAAACTGCTCTATCGCCCGTGTGGGGCTTGTTTCAAGCCATTGGCTGGTAGTGGCAAAATGATCGGCGGCATAAGCACGTATCGCTTCGGCATCCTGCTTGTTTTTTACATCATCACCTACCATGTAACAGCGAGTACCTAAGCGAAGGCGCGACGCTGCCTGGCAAACCGCAAAGTGGGCGACATCATCGACCCCCAGCCCTACCGACTGCTGCGGCCGTAATGCTTCAATCAACCAAAACAGAAACGGCAGGTGCTCCAGCCAAGCAGAAGGCTCGCGGTAATCAGGCTGCCAGAACATCGACCCCTGGGCCAAGGTATTAATGGAGGGTTTAATAGCGAGTTCCGTGGCGGCGTGTGGTGCTACCTGATGCTGTTGCTGGCTCACAATGAATTCCTGACACGTAATAAATTAACAATAGAATACCAGCTTAACCGGGCAAGTTGGCAGCTGGCGATGGGAAGGGACGGGTTTTAGGATTAGCTGACAGATACAAATCGCTTGGCTGCCCGGCATCTGCATGCCACTGGGCTGCTGCCTGCATGTAATCGTATCGAATGCCGTTAAATTGCGTCACCAAATGTGTAGCACTAGTTTGACTAAGTGATTGGGATTGTTCACGACAAAATGCCAAAGGCACTCCCTTAAGAACCTCTCCAAGGGCTTTATTACCAAAAGCGGCACGTATACGGTGCAAATACTCGGTGTCTGCTGAACAACGCACCTTGTCCCAATACCCTAGCGTTTCGGCAACCTCTCGGCGTATTAACAAAGATGACGTATTACGATAGATCCAGCCATCCAGGCTTTCAATGCGCCAACGTCTAAAGAACAGTGACTTATAACAGCGTACCATGTCAGAACTGCATACTTTCCAATCTGGGTTTTTTAGCAAACCATTAACCTGGATTTCCAACTTTTGAGGATGTGACCAATCATCGCTATCATGAACGGTAAAAAAAGCTCCCTTCGCTGCAGCTAGACCACGGTTGCGCGCTGCATAAGCTCCTTGATTAGTAGACTGAACCAATACTCGAAAGCGAGTATCTTGTTCACAGAAGGATTGAGCCACGCCTAATGAATTATCGGTCGAGGCATCATCTACTACGATAACTTCAAGGTTGGTATACGTTTGCTCTGCTAGGCTACGCAATGCTGTGGCCAAATGCGCTTCAGCGTTAAATACTGGTACAAGAATACTTACCAAGCCCGCTTCATAAGGAACCGATGAGAGAGATGCTCCAGGTTCATCAAGCGTTAAATTATCGAGCGTTAACGGTTTATTTGCACTTTTTAGTGCTATTGGTTGAAGTTTAGCATTCAAAAATAGCGTGTTAATGTGCTGCAAGCGAAGCTGATCCATTAACGCACCTGCTTGCGCTGGCCCACCCTCACCTTGCGCCTTTGCTTGCGTAGCTAATAGATTAGATAAAGCTAGTGAGGTATCGGGATAATCAGGAAAAACTTTTTTTAATAGTTGGATACACTGCCAGGCACTCAATAGCTGGCCAATATGGGTTAAAGCCTCCACTTCTAACAACCTAGGCGCAGGCGTATCTGGCTTAACATCATAGAGCTTGTGACGGATTGATAATACTTCAGCACAGCGTTGCCATTCGTTCTGCCAAGCATACCAACGGCCCAGTGCCCACGCCGCATAGCTCGCCTCCCAGGAGTCTTGATGGCCAAGCATATTGGTTAAAGCAGTAAGATTTGCTTTAGTGGCGATTCTTTGCCAAAGCAGATCCTCAAGCTGATGCGCTTGTAATTGGACTGGCCAACGCCCTTCCTTTTCCCCATTTCTTATAAAATGTAGTAATGGGCTGACATTTGCGCGAGCCACGTCTTTATGACGCTCAAGATAATACTCCGCATCAAACCGCGGGCCTGCTCTTCGCCCCCAAGCCTCCCCCAATAAAAGATAGTGCTGTGCAGGCGACATTCCTGATACCGCCACATCGGGGTACTGCAGCATATACCACTCAGCATCAAACCAAGGGCTTTGCTCGATATCAGTAATATCTGACAAACGACCTTCTGATACATGCTTATTGGGCAGGCCAAGCGTTGAAGTTGATGTCAAAAGTCACTACCTCGCATTACAGGACAACCTATTGGTCAACTAGGTAAACATATCAGCGATACGCTGAGCACATGCCTGAGCTTGACCTGCATCGACGGCCTCTACCATTACCCGAATCAATGGTTCAGTGCCCGACTTACGCAACAGCACACGGCCAGTTTGCCCCAGCAACTGTTCTACCTCTATAACCACCTGCTTTACCGCAGGGTCTTCAAGGGGGTCGTGCCCTTGCTGGGCGGTATAGCGGACATTAATCAGCGTTTGCGGCAGTTTTTGCATGTCTTGCTTGGCTTCAAACAGCGTTGCCTGCTGCTGCAGCAAACAGGTAAGCACCCTCAATGAGGCAATAATGGCATCACCCGTAGAGGCATGGTCAAGGCTTAGTAAGTGGCCTGAGCCTTCTCCACCTAAGCGCCAGCCGGTTTTCTTTAGCTGCGCCATTACGTAGCGGTCACCCACCTTGGCACGTTTAAATGGAACATCTATGGCCGCAAGCGCCTGCTCCAAACCAAGATTGCTCATCTTCGTGCCTACGACGCCGCCGTTATAGCCTTCGGCTTTGGCGTCTTTGGCTAATAGGTATAGCAGCTCATCGCCATCCACTACTATACCAGTATGGTCAACCATCATCAGGCGGTCGGCATCGCCGTCCAGCGCTATCCCCATATCTGCCTGGTGTTCCAGTACCGCGGCACGTAAGCTCTGCATAGCCGTTGCGCCGCAGTGGGCATTAATGTTCACGCCATTGGGCTTATCATGAATGCTGATTAACTCAGCGCCGAGTTCACTATACACAGCAGGCGCCACCTTGTAGGCAGCACCATTGGCGCTATCGACGACTATTTTCAGGCCATTCAAACTTAAATAACCGGGTAAAACCGCTTTACAGTATTCAATATAACGACCCGCAGCATCATCAATACGGCGTGCTTTGCCAAGTTTGTCAGATTCTACGCACGTCATGCCGCCCTCAATAGCTACCTGCAGCCAGCGCTCGATTTCCTGCTCCTGCTCATCGGTTAGCTTGCGGCCGCCCTGGGCAAATATCTTGATGCCGTTATCGTAAAATGGATTGTGCGAAGCACTAATCACAACACCTGCATCCGCCCGAAAGGTTGACGTTAAATAAGCAACGCCAGGGGTAGGCAACGGCCCGACCAAAGCAACATTCACCCCCGCCGCCGAAAAACCCGCCTCTAACGCGGACTCCAGCATATAGCCGCTGGCACGGGTATCTTTACCAATTAAAACCTCTTTAACGCCTTCAGCGCCCAGTACCTGACCGGCTGCCCAGCCCAACTTCATAGCAAAACCAGGCGTCATGGGGAACTCCCCCACACGACCGCGTACACCGTCCGTGCCAAAATATTGTCGCATCATTTAGTAACCTAAGAAGTGAATCGTGAATCGTGAATCGTGAATCGTGAATCGTGAATCGTGAATCGTGAATCGTGAATCGTGAATCGTCAGGAGTATAAGCCTTGCAGAGCGAGGTAACGAGTATCTGAGGGGAACGAATATAAGATACATCCGCGGGTGTGGCCCTTATTACAGATCGCGGGACTTACGCCGCGATACGAAAAACCACCCATTCAAATGAGTGCACATACCGTAGCGCGCGGTAACGTTTTGCGAGGCACGAGCAAATAAGGCACCCGCGGGAGGCAGCGGAACGACGCCCAAGGGCAGCCAACCAACAATGCCCACACGAGCCTAACCCCAGCACCGCTGCGCGCTGCTCCCCCGGGGGCGCTTCGCTTACCACGCGCTACGAAAACCGCCAATATCGAGAAGGTGCTAAAACAAAAACCGATGGCGCCTTGCTTAATTCCCCCATACCACAAAATAGGGATTGAGCTTTTCGCTGGGGTTAGCGTAGCTAAGCGGTGTACCTTCCAGGGTTTCTACTCGCCCACCGGCTTCCAGCACTACCGCGTGGGCGGCGCCGGTATCCCATAAACAGGTGGGGCCTAAACGTGGGTAAGCATCAGCAAACCCTTCGGCAATGATGCACAACTTTAACGAACTCCCCATCGGCAGCATATTGTGCTCACCCAACTGTTCCAACCAAACAGCCAAATCTGGGCTAGGGTGTGAACGGCTACCGACCACCCGCCACGTTACGCCCGTTTCAGGCTTGCCTGCCACGGAAATAGCCTTACGGCGACCATCAGCCTGAATTTTGAATGCGCCCAGCCCTTTTGCAGCCACATAGCCAACCTCCAATGCAGGCGCTGTCACCACGCCTAACACCGGCTTACCGTTTTCAATGAGGGCAATATTGACGGTAAATTCACCGTTACGCTTGATAAACTCTTTGGTGCCATCTAGCGGGTCTACTAACCAGTAACAGCCCTTGGCATCAGCACCGGAAAAGCCCTCGACATCCTCTTCAGAGAGTATCGGGATCTGCACCGACAGCGCCTGCAAACCACGCATAATAACGTTATGCGCGGCTTTATCAGCTTCGGTTAACGGGCTTTTATCTTCTTTTTCTTCCACACTGAAATCGCGCGAGTAAACACCCATAATAGCTTCGCCAGCTTCACGGGCAATACGTTCAACATCGTACAAAAGAGCTTGGTCAATAAGCGCCATACTGCTAGTCCTTGCGTAGAAAAACCGCCAAATAGCAGCCAATTTCACCACTGTCTGACAGCTATAGCATTTAAATCAGCGGATCATTCCACGTTCACGTAGCGCTACAATAACGGCCTCGGCTGCTTCTTCTGCATTTATTTCAGATGTTTTCAAATGAACATCCGGCGCGTCAGGGGCTTCATAGGCAGAATCAATACCGGTAAAGTTTTTAAGCTCACCTCGGCGAGCTTTTTTATAAAGGCCTTTCGGGTCACGGGCTTCAACAACATCCAGAGGCGCATCAACAAAAATCTCGATGAACTCGCCCTCCTCTAACAGATCCCGCGCTAACTGGCGCTCGCTGCGGAAAGGCGAGATAAACGCCGACATCACGATTAGCCCTGCATCCACCATCAGCTTGGCGGTTTCCGCCACCCGGCGCACGTTTTCAACGCGGTCAGCATCGGTAAAGCCTAAATCGCGGTTCAAGCCATGGCGTACGTTATCGCCATCGAGTAAATAGGTATGCTGGCCATGAGCGAATAGCTTTTTTTCGACCAAGTTAGCAATAGTCGACTTGCCCGCCCCAGAAAGCCCAGTGAACCACAGCACGGCGGGGTTCTGAGCTTTTGCCAACGCACGTGCCTGCTTGTCAATATCCACATGCTGCATGTGAATATTCTGACTACGCCGTAAGGCAAAGTGCAGCATGCCCGCGCCAACCGTATTGTTGGTCATTCGATCGATGAGGATAAAGCCACCGGTATCGTGGTTGTCTTTATAGGCATCAAAGGCAACGCCACGGTTTAGGCTCAGATTACAAATACCAATACCGTTCAGGTCTAACTGCTTAACCGCGGTGTGTTCCAGAGTATTGACATTGACCTGATACTTGATATCCGTCACGGTCGCCGAAACTGTCTGCGCGCCCAGTTTCATTAAGTAAGGTCGGCCCGGTAACAGCGGCGCTTCATGCATCCATATCAGCGTGGTTTCAAACTGGTCGGCGGCATGGGCTGGCTGGTCTACACCAGAAATCACATCGCCACGGGAGATATCGATTTCGTCTTCCAGCAGCAGCGTTATCGATTGCCCGGCGACCGCTTCATCCAAGTCACCATCTAACGTGTAAATACGTGAAACAGTGCTGGTGTTACCCGAAGGCTGTACGCGAATTTGGTCCCCCGGGCGAACGACACCACCGGCAATCATGCCAGTAAAACCGCGGAAATCGAGGTTAGGACGATTGACCCACTGTACGGGCATACGAAATGGAGAGCGCTGAAGATGCTCAGCATCCAGCTCGACCGTTTCCAGGTAGCCCAGCAGCGTCGTGCCGTGGTACCACGGCATTTTAGCGCTGTGCTCAATAATGTTGTCGCCTTTTAGCGCCGACATGGGAATAAAAGTAATATTTTCCAAACCCAGCTGTTTGGCAAAAGCACGGTACTCTTCAACGACCTCATCAAAACGCGCTTTGGAGTAATCGACCAGATCCATCTTGTTAATAGCGACTACTAAATGACGCATTCCCATTAACGACATCAAAAAGCTATGCCGACGGGTTTGGGTCAAAATACCGCGGCGCGCATCAACCATCAAAATAGCCGCGTCGGCAGTAGAAGCCCCCGTGACCATGTTACGGGTGTACTGCTCGTGCCCTGGGGTATCCGCGACAATAAACTTACGCTTTTCGGTCGAGAAGAACCGGTACGCTACATCAATGGTGATGCCCTGCTCACGCTCAGCGGCCAGGCCATCCACCAGCAGCGCAAAATCCATTTCACCGCCCTGGGTGCCGTACTTTTTCGAATCGGCTTCAATCGCTGCCAGTTGATCTTCAAACAGCAGCTTCGATTCAAACAGCAAACGGCCAATCAGAGTACTTTTGCCATCGTCCACGCTGCCGCAGGTAATAAAGCGCAGTAGGCCCTTATGCTCATGGGCTTTAAGGTAACCTTCGATATCATCAGCAATCAGGTCAGATGAGTGAGACATTAAAAATACCCCTCTTGCTTCTTTTTCTCCATGGAGGCCGCGCTGTCATTATCAATCACTCGACCCTGGCGTTCCGATGTTTTGGTCAACAGCATTTCTTGAATAATAGCCGGTAGCGTATCGGCTTCAGATTCAACGGCACCCGTAAGCGGATAGCACCCCAACGTCCGAAAGCGCACTTTACGCATCATAGGCATTTCACCTGGCTCTAACGGCATACGCTCGTCATCCACCATAATCAGTGCGCCATCGCGCTCAACCACGGGCCGTTCGGCGGCATAATAGAGCGGCACAATAGGGATATTTTGCAGATGGATGTACTGCCATATATCCAACTCGGTCCAGTTGGATATCGGGAAGACACGGATCGATTCTTTGGGGTGTTTACGTGTGTTATACAGTTTCCACAACTCTGGGCGTTGGTTTTTCGGGTCCCAGCGGTGCTGTGCAGTACGGAACGAAAAAATACGCTCTTTAGCGCGCGATTTTTCTTCATCGCGCCGGGCACCGCCAAACGCGGCATCAAAGCCATACTTATCCAGCGCCTGCTTCAAGCCCTCGGTTTTCATTACATCGGTGTGAATGGCTGAGCCGTGAGTAAATGGATTAATGTCCTTCTCGATGCCTTCAGGATTGATATGCACCAGTAAATCCATACCAATATCTTCCGCCACCTTGTCGCGAAATTCATACATGGCCCGGAATTTCCAGCGGGTATCAACATGTAGCAGCGGAAAAGGTGGTGGTGAAGGCGCGAAGGCTTTACGCGCTAAATGCAGCATTACCGCCGAGTCTTTACCAACAGAATAAAGCATTACCGGATTTTCAGTCTCGGCGACCACTTCGCGCATGATCTGAATGCTTTCCGCTTCCAGGCGCTGTAAATGGGTGAGCGATATCATCATCTATCCCAACTAATCATTTTGCCATGAGTGGAGCTGCCATTTACCGGTACCAACGCCTTGGCTGTAAGTGCTGTTTCTGCGGAGGCCCCCTCTGTCAGCCTAGTTGTCCGGTTGGCGATATCGCCTTAACCTAATCCAGAGGGAGCGGCATGGAGTCCTTGT
>NZ_JABUZA010000057.1 GCF_014897985.1 Halomonas colorata | reverse complement strand
AGAAGAATGTCTGAATTTTCGATTTTTTCTCGGCTCAAGTGAGCGGTGATGAATATCGGCAGTTATTCAGACCTTCCATAGAGCCTAGCGCCCAGGCATTACGGTCGCTGCTGGCACCGTCGACTTCGATGTTGTAGTAATCGGCAAAGAATTTCCACGAATCAATGATAGCCGTGGCACCTACGCCAATTTTATCAAAACCGCCGCCGTAAACATCGTTATCATCACGCGTTTCATAGCCGACACGCGCAGAGAGTGAATCATTAATAACGAAAGCTGCTGTCGCACCGAAACGCGTTTCACCGTTACCACCGCCACGAACGGTATCTTCAACATAACCTAACGCTAAACGAGCCGGGCCGGTTTCATAAACCACGCCACCCTGTGTCGCAATAACACTACCTTCACTACTTTGCTCAGCGTCTGTTAAGCCACGCTCAGAGAAGTGTTTAGCAGAAATAACGGCTTGGAAACCATTCATCTTGGGCGTTTTATAGCCGACTGAATCGCCACGCGCTTGTACACCACCACCCGCGAACTCATAGCCGCGCTCAACATAAACGTCGAAGGGAGTCATGACGTAGTTGTCGTAGAAACTGTTGTAGTTACCCGCCATAAAGGTACCGAACTGCTGGCTTTCTAACCCCAGGTAGCTATTACGCACCTCATCAAAGCCAGGACGGCTGCGCTCATCACTAGTAAAACGCCACTCTACGCGAGCAAACGCGCGCAGATCAGTCGTGATCTGATGGCCAGCGGTAATACGCAGGCGTGAACCAAAGTTGCGGAATTCTTCGCCGTTATCTACACCGTTTTTAGCACCACCTCCCTCAAAACCCATTGAGATACGGCCATAGATATCAAGCGAAGTGCCGTCTTGGTCATACACCATAGCGGCTTGTGCTGCTGAGGCGCCTAATAAACCGCAAACCGCTAACGCCAGTGTCGTTTTCTTAAACATGTTCGATCCCGTTGAAGTAGTCGTATATTTTTTTAATAAAATGGCTTTAAAAAAGTGGAGGTCGTTTAACGCCTCAACGCAGCAGATAGTAGAGGTCGTATATTTCATTTATTTTAAAGTTTTAATATTTTCTAGTAACTTATGATTGAAATTTAATATTTAACAAAAGCAACTTCAAAGAGTAACAATCGCGTGTTAAGCCGATATATTAAAAATTATTAACGATAATCTCCCAAAGTGTCATCGCTTAGTCACTACCTTGACTTGGCAGTGTCACTGTCCCCGACCACACTAAGTTAAAATGTGATTAAGGGATGATCGCTTATGCGGCTTTGTATCGTTAGCGAAACATGGTCACCGGAAATTAACGGTGTTGCGCATACCTTGAGCCGCTTGCATCAAGAGCTCAGCAGACAAGGAGTTTGCGTTGATGTCATTCGCCCAAAACCGCGCGTCGAGGGAAAGGCGCCAGACGTGCAGCATGAACTCCAGGTTAACCGCTTGGCCGTACCGGGTTACACAGAGGTACAAGTCGGCTTAACGCGGCCTTCCACGCTGAGCCGCTTTTGGCGCCAACACCGTCCTGACGTTATTTATCTGGCGACCCAAGGCCCGCTAGGCTGGGCTGCACGCCATGCTGCACTCCAATTAAACATTCCGCTGGTGGCAGGCTGGCACACCAATTTTGATCACTACTGCCATGATTATGGCGTGCCCTGGCTAGCATCAGCGACGCGTCGCTATCTGCGTTATTTTCACAATGGCTGCGAACTCACCCTGGTACCCACTCAGCTACAGGCCGAAACCTTAAGCCAACAGGGCATTCGCAACGTTCACGTGATGTCACGAGGGATTGAAGGGGAGCGTTTCTCGCCGACGTATCGCGATACTGGCCTGCGCCAACAGTGGGGAGTGAGCGCTCACCAACCTGTTGCGCTCTACGTGGGCCGCCTGGCCTTAGAAAAAAATCTCACGCTGCTTCAAGAAACCTTGCAAGCAATGCGCGAGGTGCGCCCCGATATGGCCCAGGTAATTGTGGGCGATGGGCCGGCGCGCGCCCAACTTGAAAAAGCCCTTCCTGAGGCACATTTCACCGGGTTTGTGGAAAAACATGAGCTGGCTCGCCATTACGCCAGCGCTGATCTGTTTGTCTTTCCTTCACTGTCAGAGACCTGGGGCAATGTGGTCGCCGAGGCCATGGCCAGTGGCCTTGCCGTGGTGGCTTACCGGCACGCGGCAAGCGCTGAACTGATTCAAAACGGCCACAACGGTATTACCGTCACGCCAGACGACAGTGAGGCGTTCCGGCAAGCGGCAGTCGAACTTTGCCAACATCCCGCCGATTACGCGCGCATAGGCCGTGTCGCGCGTCTTCGCGCACTTGAGCAAAGCTGGTCGGGCATCGCGGATCAGTTTATGCAGTATCTCAACCAAGCCCAAGAGGCCCATCATGCGTCCACGCCCGCTTGTCGAATTCGCTCGTCTTGACCTGATTGAATGGCAACTTTGCCAGCGCATTACACGACTCAATTTGTTTCGTCCCTGGCGCATAGCTTTACAGGCAGCAAGCCGCTTGGGCGACTGGCCGATATGGGTACTGCTAATCGCCGCGCAGCCATGGCTGCAGCCTAATGGCACCTGGCGGATAATGCAGTACACCAGCATCGCACTGGCGGCGATGCTGGTGTATCGGCTGATTAAAACACGCCTATGCCGCGAGCGGCCCTTTATTACCTATCTGGGCGGCGTGCATTGCGGCGAACCGGCACGCGACCGTTACAGCTTCCCCAGTGGCCATACTATGCATGCCGTCTTGTTCTGTGTACTGGTCGCTGCCCATACGCCCTGGCTTTTACCTCTGGTGCTACCGCTGGCCTTGTTAATTGCGATATCACGCGTCGGGCTTGGGCTGCATTACATCAGCGATGTAATCGCTGGCGGCGCCATTGGCTATGGTTTTGCTTTTCTGAGCCTTTATTGGATGGGCTAAAGTAAACTTTTCGCCATTTTGACGGTTAGACACTAAATTAATACCAACTCTGTCATTTAAAGCGGTCTTGCGAAGGCTTTGGCCTTACGCATTCATTAGGGAGTGATGTAATGACCATGACGGTTGGTGAGCTTTTTGTAGCGCTGGTTATCATTACGCTAGCGCTAATAGCAAGTAAAGCGCTTCGACTTAAGCTAGCGTGGCTACGTAAACTGTTTCTACCCAGCTCGGTGATTGCTGGGCTGATACTTCTATTGATGGGGCCTGATGTAATCGGCCGCCTTATGCCTACCTTCTTTGAAGAGAGCCCTGGCCTGTTTCCCGCCTATGTGCAAGAGAGCTGGGCGGCCTTGCCGGGTCTGTTGATTAACGTGGTGTTTGCCGCTCTATTTATCGGTAAGGCTATTCCTGGCCTGCGCACTATTTGGCTGCGTGCCGGGCCTCAGGTCGTGGTAGGCCAAACCATGGCCTGGGGGCAATATGTAGTGGGCCTTACTCTGGCGCTTTTGGTACTCACACCGCTATTTAACATGAACCCAATGGTTGGGGCGCTCATTGAGATTGGCTTTGAAGGCGGCCATGGTACGGCAGCCGGCATGGCGGATACGTTCGCCGACCTGGGCTTTGAAGAAGGTGCGGACCTGGCACTGGGGCTCGCGACCGTCGGGATCGTTGCCGGTGTGCTTATCGGCACCCTGATGATCAATATCGCCGCACGCCGGGGCCTTATCACCCCAAGCAAAGAAAATGATGAGCCTGATGATTTGATTCGTGAAGACGAACGTCCTTCGGCACAAGAGTTTAGCGAGTTTAAAAAAGACCTTACCCTTGAAGCAGGCACCACCGACCCGCTTAGCCTGCATATCGGCTTAGTGGGCATCGCTATTTTAATTGGCTGGCTGCTGCTGTCGGGCCTGCAGTGGATCGAGCAGGTTACCTGGGCACGTAATGACGGCCTTGAAATATTAGCCCACGTGCCATTGTTTCCTATCGCGATGATCGGCGGGGTAATCGTTCAGCTAGTGGTCACGCGCTTCGGTCTGGAGCATCACGTCTCCACCCGTACGATGGCACGCATCGCGGGTACGGCGCTCGATTTTACCATTGTAGCGGCACTGGCCACGCTGTCACTCACTACTCTGGGTGAATACTTCCTGCCGTTTTTGCTGCTATCGGTGGCGGGTATTGCCTGGGGGTTATTCGTACTGATTGTGATTGCCCCACGCGTGATTCCCGAAAACTGGTTTGAGCGGGGGGTGGGCGATTTTGGCCAATCCATGGGGGTAACGGTAACCGGCTTGCTGCTAATGAGAATGGCCGACCCCAGCAACAAATCCGGCGCGTTTGAAAGCTTTGGCTACAAGCAGCTAATGTTTGAACCGATTGTCGGGGGTGGGTTGTTTACCGCCGCCGCACTCCCCTTGATTGCGGAGTTTGGTCCCTTAGCAATATTGATATTTACCGCCATATTAACCGTTGGCTGGCTGCTGTTCGGACTGCTGTATTTTGGCCGCATGGTCCCCGAAAGAGGCCGTGGCCGCTGGCAGCAAAAGTAGTGATGGCTTACCCAGCTCTCACCTCAATGCTCTATTGAACGCGATAAAAAACCATGCCCGCTTTCGCGGGCATGGTTTTTGGTTAGATCTACTCTTAGCGCAGTAGCACGATTAATCAATCATGACGCTTAGTATCGGGCGGCATATCATCGCGATCTTCCGTAACCACCATGAAAGAGGTTTTAAACATCATATACAAACCGATAGCCGAAAAACCCAAGAACAGCACGAACATGCATAACATCAGTACCATTGCCATAACGCTTGTCCCTGAAATACGCGGCTGTTGCGTTGTCGTTTTCTAACCGCTTAGATTTAGTATGTCGAAAGGATAGCCTAAATCATCGGTTTCATCTGTACAGAGGCTGTGCAAATTATAATTAATAATCAACAATATTATAAGAATCAATAGCTTGTGAAAAAACACCTAACGCAAAAAAACCACTTCGCTTTCGCGAAATGGTTATTTGCATCTCCACCGTCCTTGGCTTCGACGATTAACGTATCCGTACGCTAATACAATTGAGCGGAATGAATATCCTTTAACTCCCTGTTCTTCTACTTGGCTCCTGCCTTCCCTATTTTCCTAACACTCCGCTCACACTGTTACTACTTAGGTATTGCAGGCAGCGGGCCAACATGCCAATTAAGTTAAAAAAATCACATAAAACAATAACTTATATAAAAATATATCGAATCCAAAAAACTACAAAATCGCTTTTAACATGTATAAAAAAGACACATGAGACATATGCACACGTACTATTATCAGCCTGGGTGGTTAAATCAGTGGCACGACGGTCAAACACGGCTTATTTTATTTATTGTTGTATTCTGCCCGGCCGCTTTGCCGGGCTTGCCTATTTGAAGGGAACGACACTATGAAACGCATCATGGCGATTGGTCTTCTAATGACCACCCTGGTTCTGATTATTAGCGGTTGTAATACCATTCGTGGCGCCGGTGAAGATATTGAGCAGGGCGGTCAGGCCATTCAAAGCTCAGCGAGTAGCTAACCATTATGATGACCGTCTACCTTTCTCATGGCTTAGAAAGCGGGCCCGGCGCTTTAAAAATGCAGGCGTTGAAAGGCATCGCTGAAAAGTTCGATGACTGTGAGCCGGTCGTCATGGATTACCGGGGTATGCCAGAACCATCCCAGCGTTTAAACCATCTTCTGGCCACGATGGAAAAACGCAATGCTGCACCCGGTACATGCGTGTTAGCAGGCTCAAGCTTAGGCGGCTGGCTAAGCGCGGCGGTAAGCGCCCAGCAACCTTTACTGGGCTGCTTTTTACTCGCCCCGGCGCTGGGCTTGCCTGACTATCCTGAATCTTCACCGACCATTCAGGCTAGCCTTACGCATATCATTCATGGCTGGCAGGATGACGTAGTGCTGCCAGGCCCCGTGATTGAACGCGCCCGGCTACAGCGCCTTTCACTGCGCATGGTCGATGATGATCATCGCCTACATGCCAGCCTGGATACCATCTTAAGCGATTTCGAACACTTCCTGACTGACTGTCAGGCGCTTGATCACAAGGCCCTTCAAGCAGGTACCCTATAAGCTAGTCTTTAAGCGGGCGACCACTTATTCGTCTGCAAGGGCGGGGAGTAGCGTCTTTAATTTGCGCGTTAACGTATTACGCCCCCAACCCAGCAGCTCGGCGGCTTCGCCTTTGCGTCCGCCGGTATGCTTTAGCGCGGTTTCAATTAAAATGCGTTCGAAGTCAGGTACCGCTTCTTCAAGCAGGTGCGTATGCCCTTCAGCCAGCGCGTGGTCGGCCCACTCACGAAATGCCGAGCGCCAGTCGCCATGCACACTGCTTTCCATGGAACCGGTCGTGCGCAGCTCGGGCGGCAAATCCTCCACTAAAATCTCACGCCCTGAGGCCATCACCGTTAGCCAGCGGCAAATGTTTTCCAGCTGACGCACGTTACCCGGCCATGACAAGCGCGTTAAGTGCGCCTCGGCATCAGCCGTCAGCACTTTGATATCAGTGGTGAGTTCTTTGGCGGCTTCAGCCAGGAAGTGGCGCGTTAGCCTGGGAATATCTTCACGGCGCTCGGCCAAGCGTGGCAGGTGAATACGAATCACGTTTAAGCGGTGAAAAAGATCCTCACGAAAGCGCCCGTCATCGACCAGCGACTCAAGGTTTTGGTGTGTGGCCGCAATAATCCTCACATCAACCTTAACCGGCGTATGACCCCCCACCCGATAAAATTCTCCATCGGCTAACACGCGTAGCAAACGAGTCTGGGTTTCCGCGGGCATATCACCAATTTCATCCAGAAACAGCGTACCGCCGTTGGCTTGCTCAAAGCGCCCTTGGCGCTGCGCCGCCGCCCCGGTAAAAGCGCCCTTCTCATGACCAAACAGCTCGGACTCGATCAGGTCGCGCGGGATCGCCGCCATATTAAGGGCAATAAACGGCTTGCCCGCCCGGGGGCTATGCTGGTGCAGCGCCTGGGCGACACGCTCCTTACCGGTACCCGACTCGCCGTTGATCAGCACCGTAATATGCGAATGCGAGAGCCGTCCGATGGCACGAAACACCTCCTGCATGGCAGGCGCCTCGCCGATAATTTCGGCATTCAAGCCTTCAGGCACGCTAATCGGCCGCTGCCGTTCACGGGCATGCGCGACCGCACGGCGCACCAGTGCCAATGCTTCATCCACATCAAACGGCTTGGGCAGATATTCAAAGGCACCGCCTTGATAGGAGGCCACGGCACTATCCAGGTCTGAGTGGGCCGTCATCACAATCACGGGCAAATCGGGATGTGCTTCTCGGATCCGAGCCATTAAGTCCAGCCCGTCAATACCCGGCATGCGGATATCCGTTACCAGCACATCGGGTGGGTTCTCCAGTAGCCTTGCCAGCGCCGTATCGGCGCGCTCGATGCACTCAACATCGAGATCCGGCTGCGCCAGCGCGCGCTCAAGCACCCAGCGGATAGCGCGGTCATCATCCACAACGACCACCCTTGCAACATCGTTACGTGTCGCCTCAGTCATAACGCTTCTCCGGTGCAGTTAATAACCAATGGAATCAGTAAACGAAATTCGGTGTGACCGGGTCGTGAATCGCATTCGATCAATCCTTGATGTTGGTGCAAAATCGATTGGGCGATGGAAAGCCCCAGTCCGCTACCTTCAGCGCGCCCCGATACCATGGGATAAAAAAGCGTTTCTTGAAGACCGTCAGGAATGCCAGGTCCGTTATCGATTACGCCAACTTCGCTTACCAGGCGGTGGCGCTCGGCACCCAGGGTAAACTGGCGCCGCGCACGGGTGCGCAGCATTAGTTCCGGCATCGGGGTTTGTGCATCGCTCATTGCCTGAACGGCATTGCGGGCCACATTAAGCACGGCTTGAATCATTTGTGATTCATCGCCGGAAAGGTCCGGCAGGCTGGGGTCGTAATCGCGGCTGATGGTGACGTCTGGATGTTCGGCAATCAGCAGCGAGCGCACCCGTTCCAGCACTTTATGAATATTCACCGGCTCATGTTTGACGATGCGGTTAGGGCCGAGCATGGAGTCCACCAGATCACGCAGGCGGTCGACCTCTTCGACAATGATATGGGTAAATTCCCGCAGTGCCGGATCAGCTAAATCACGCTCCAGCAGTTGGGCGGCACCACGAATCCCACCCAGTGGATTTTTAACCTCATGGGCCAAACCGCGGGCCAGCACTTTGATAGTCTCCTGACGCGTGGTTAGGGCTTCCTCGCGGGAAATCTGCATCAGCCGGTCGCGGGGCTCCACCTCTAACAGCAGCTCATCATCAGATAAAGGCGTCACGGTATAGTCCACCGTTAACGACTCGCCGTTGAGCGGGGTAATACGCGCCTCGCGCTGGGTGTAGGGGTGAAAGGCATCCCGCGCTTTGGCCAACACCTGATCGATACTTTCATCGCCGCCGAGCAGAGTATCCAAACTAATCCCCTGCACACGGCTAAAACTTACCGCTAGCAGCGCCTCGGCGGCCGGGTTCATCCAGCGTACGCGGAGCTCACCATCCAGAAGCAGCACCGCCATGGAAAGATGTTCTAGTAAACGCTGATACATGGAGTGTCCTGGGGCATCGCGGTTGAAATCGTTCATATTGAAGAGAAACTGCAAAAAGCGCGCCAAGTTGTTCCATTAGCGACACAATGCACGGCTTGTGGGCATTTCACATCGCTGAGGCGAACATTTATAGCGCAGTCGGCCACTCACCACTGAGGCTTAATGCACTATTTTAGTGCATTAAGCACAATTAAGGAGCATACCCGTCACCGGATCAGTGCAATAAAAAAACCCCGCCGAGGCGGGGTTTTAGGGCTAACACGTTAAAACGCCATTAGCAGCTGTAGTACATATCAAACTCAATGGGGTGCGTCGCCATGCGGATACGCTCCACTTCTTCCATCTTGAGTTCGATGTAAGCATCGATCATATCGTCGGTGAACACGCCACCTTCGGTCAGGAACGCACGGTCAGCATCGAGTGCTTCCAGGGCCTGGTCCAGGCTGTTAGCAACGGTTGGTACTAACTTGCCTTCTTCCGGCGGTAAGTCGTACAAGTTCTTATCCATGGCATCGCCAGGATGGATCTTGTTCTTGATACCGTCGATACCGGCCATCAGCAGGGCAGCAAACGATAGGTAAGGGTTAGCCGTCGGATCAGGGAAGCGGGTCTCGACACGCTTGCCTTTCGGGCTTGACGTGTAAGGAATACGGATAGACGCACTGCGGTTACGCGCGCTGTAGGCCAGCATGACCGGCGCTTCAAAACCCGGTACCAGACGCTTGTACGAGTTGGTAGAGGCGTTGGTGAAGGCGTTCAGGGCACGAGCGTGCTTGATCACACCGCCAATGTAGAAAAGCGCCATTTCAGACAGGCCCGCGTACTCGTCACCGGCAAACTGGTTCTGGCCATCTTTCCAGAATGACTGGTGGATGTGCATGCCTGAACCGTTGTCACCGACCAGCGGCTTGGGCATGAAGGTCGCGGTTTTGCCATAAGCGTGGGCCACGTTGTGGATCACGTATTTCATTTCCTGAACTTCGTCAGCCTTCTTCACCAAGGTGTTGAATTTAACGCCGATTTCGTTCTGACCCGCATTCGCCACTTCGTGGTGGTGCACTTCAACGGTCTGGCCAATCGCTTCAAGGGTGTTACACATCGCGCCACGGATATCGTGGAAGCTATCGACCGGCGGAACCGGGAAGTAGCCGCCTTTAAGGCGCGGACGGTGACCCAGGTTACCGCCTTCAACGCGGCTATCAGTTGCCCAGGCGCCCTCTTCGGAGGAGATTTTGTACATGGCACCCTGGATATCAGATTTCCAGTGTACTTCGTCAAAGATGAAGAACTCAGGCTCCGGGCCGAAGAAAGCGGTATCGCCCAGGCCAGTAGATTCCAGGTACGCTTCAGCACGTTTGGCGATGGAGCGCGGGTCACGATCATAGCCCTGCATGGTGACAGGCTCGATGATATCGCAACGCAAAATCAGGGTAGCGTCTTCGGTGAAGGGGTCGAGGAACGCAGTACCGTCTTCCGGACGCAGAATCATGTCGGATTCGTTGATGCCTTTCCAGCCCTCGATAGAAGAGCCATCAAACATCTGGCCATTCTCAAAGAACTCTTCGTTTACATCGCGGGCAGGCACGGTGACGTGCTGCTCTTTACCGCGAGTATCGGTGAAACGCAGGTCCACCCACTTAACATCATGTTCTTCGATTAGCGCGAGAGTCTTGGCTGACATTGTGTCCTCCGGTATGAGCGTGGCTTAAAGCGTAAAACAGTAAGCTATCGATAAAAGTGTTGTTAGACAAACTTGATCATTTATAAAGCTTGGTCATTCATAAAACTAAGTCATCCGACAAACCGTGACCTTAAGGGCGCGTCTGTCATTTTTGTTCGCTCAGCGTTTGCCTGTTTATAAGCAACAAATCGTTCAGCGATCTTTTTAAACCGGCTATCGTTGTAGCACGCCGAAAGGCATCTGCCTATGACACGCTAGCCGCTGACCAATACAATGCAGAGAGCGTGCCAACTTTGCACCAACTTGGCCTGCCTTAAAAATAAGTCATTGTTTATTAATCAATAAAAGTTAACCACTAATGCCTCGCCATGTAGCATAACATCTATGCATTAAGGTTTTGCTACCCGCAGGGCATCGTTTTGAACCAAAAAAGCGCAAAAAGAAACCTCAATGATTCATTTTGGTGCAGCAGCAAGCTTACGCTTTCAATCGTTTACCAAACAGCATGGCGCCCAGAGTCGTCGTATTAGCCACTCTATTAAGTACGATTGAGCCGCTTGCCCCAACCACGATCAACAGCACCACATAAATCGCCACAGGCAGATTAAGAGGTTTGACGAACACATCGGTAATCGCAAAAAACATCGGGTGGGCCAGATAAATGCCAAACGAGTACCGATTGATATAGCGCACCCAGCCCGGCGCCGGGCAATTTTTCAGGTAGCGCATGGCAACCAGCGTAAAGAGCACAAATAGCGGAATGACCCATACTTCCTTGGAAGAAAACTGCAGCCAGCCGGCAATACTTGCCATGATCAAAAGGCTCACCCAAAGGCCGAGCCATGCTGGATGAGACAGATAGTGCATCCACGCTGGCGGCTCAGGCACCTGAGTTTCCGACTCAAAGGGGTAATAGCGCACCAATGCCAGCGCTAGAAAGAAGAGGTAGATCCAGCCCAGGGGCGCAATCCACAGTAAATACCCTGGCAACTCAACCTCAAGCCAATAAGCCGCGCCCCAATACGCCATGCTCACCAGGCAGCTAAGCCATAGCCACGGCACCGGGTTGAAGCGCCACAGCCGCCAGCGCGTAAACAGCCAGTAAGCCACATAGAACTGCATGGCGATGATCAAAAAATACCCGTGCCAACCGGCAAAGATAAAGTACTCCACCGCGTTGGCGACAAAGCCCACTGGCTCACCGGTCACGTACAAATTAACCCACTCAGCGGTCGAATAAATAAACCCGTACACCAGATACGGCAGCATCACGTACTTCACCCGCTGGGCCAAAAAACCGGGCGGCACCGCCTTGTCGTAGCGCATGGCAAACACAAATACCGAAATAAACAAAAAAATCGGCGTGCCGAGCACCAACGGCAAACGCATAAGATCGGTCGTCAGGTTATCTACACGCTGATTAACGTGGTCCAGTAGGTGAAATAAAAAAACCGCCACACAGCCGTAGGCACGCAACCAGTAAATTTCTTCTATTCTTTTATGCATACCTACTCCCTGTATGCCTATCTTTAGCCTGCGCTGAACACTCCCGGTTATCGTGGTGTCCGACTTTATAACTTGCTAATGATTCCTGGAGGCAGTTTGTCACACTCCCTGTTTACTGGCGTGTCTCGATGGTCGCTACGCCCGCTTTTAACCAAGCTGGCCGCCCTACTGGGCCTCTGGAGTTTTTTTAACGCAGCGCTTGCCGGTGAGGTTCAATACCACACCTTTGAATCACCCACGCTTGGCCACGCCTACCCCTACACCGTTTATTTACCCGATCATTATGACGTTAATACCAGCGCCCAATACCCGGTGGTTTATCTGCTTCACGGCTCGTTCGGTAATGAACGCGACTGGGTGGCCAAGGGCAATCTTGCGCAAACCGCCGACCGGCTGATGCGTGCCGGACACATACCGCCAGCGGTGTTCATCATGCCCGGCAGCCGCAGCTGGTGGATAGACGGCCACAACGAAGCTGCCCGCAGCGCTTTTTTCAACGACCTGATTCCGCATGTAGAAGCTACCTACCAGGTAGGCACAACGCGTGCGCTACGCGGCGTGGGCGGGCTTTCAGCTGGCGGCTTTGGCGCGCTTAACTTTGCCTTGGAAAAGCCCGAGATGTTTAGCGCCGTGGCCGCCTTGAGCCCGGCAAGCTACGTCCCTTATCCGCCGCTGAATTCCTCTGCCCACCGCCACCCTTCCTTTTTAGATGAGCAAGGCAATTTTGATACTAGCCTATGGGACGCGCGTAACTACCCCACTTACCTGGAAGACTACCGTATTAACGTAACGCCCCGCCCCAGTGCGGAAGAAAGCGATATTCCCCCCGTGCCGCTTTACATCAGTGCAGGGCGAAGCGATGTGTACGACGCCGAGTTCCACGCCCGCCAGCTACGCCAGGCCATGGAGCGCATCCAGCCCAACGACGTGCGCCTGGATCTTTACCCCGGCGGACACACCTGGCGCGTCTGGCGAGCCAGCTTACCGGCCGCGTTAACCTTTATGTTTCAGCATATTGGCGATGAATCCATCAACCAATAACTGGCGGATCCAACAAAAAGCAAACTACACTGGTTTTATGAGTTAACTGACAAGGAGAGAGCGATGCATCGACACATTGAATGGGACGACCCCGGCAGCGCCAGCGTATCCAAGCTATTCACCAACGATCACCATGACCACGCCAAAATTGGCAACGGCGATATTCTCTCGGCACGTTACCAAGGCAAGATCGTCCGGGTGGAAGTAGAAGCCTACCGCGAAGAAGACGCCGTGAGTATCGCCAAAGTCGTCGCCATCCTCGACTCCCAAGGCCATCGCTTAAAGGGACTAGAGAACCTAAACCTTGGCGACCTCGTCCGGCTACCCGATGACAAGCGCGCTTTCGAGAAACGCGAAGATAACGATTGAGCCCACCTAATCGCTGGGTCCCAAGTAAAGAGCCCACCAAGGGCTCTTTGCGTTTGATGAGACAGTTGATACACCAATGCCCTACAAAGTAGTGCGGCGTAAGCGCCAGCGCACCCGCAAAAGCACCGCACCGCGGTGCCCCATGCACGCAATTTAATCATTACTGCTGCCCGGACGGCAGCTTTTGATCAATTGACGGGGGTGAGCAACTCGCGTTGTGCGGCAAACGCGTCTAGGTTCGCGAATTGCAAATCGCCCATGGCCTCGCGAGTCTGCACAGTTCCTGAACCTTGATGGGGTTGCAGAACCACGTTATCCAGCGCTAATAATCTAGGATTCACCGTGGGCTCGCTCTCGAAGACGTCTAATCCAGCGCCACCTAAGCGGCCCGACTCCAATTGTTCGATCAATGCGGTCTCATCAATGACAGAGCCTCGGGACACATTGATAATTACAGCGCCAGCTGGCAATGCACTTAGTACATCTACTGATACCAAGTGGCGAGTCTCAGTACCACCCACAACGGTCACGAATAACACATCTACGGCAGCCGCCAATTCCAATGGCGTTGAATGGTACTGCCAGGATGCCGGTACATCCTTGGGTTGGCGGGACTGATAATGAAGTTCCGACTTGAAGGCAGCCATTCGATCGGCTATTTCACGGCCAATACGTCCCATGCCAAGCACACCGATCCGCAATCCGTTGGCATTAGCGTTGAGTGGGAAGGTGCCATGTCGAGCCCACTCACCTTCTCGAACCCATCGATCTCCAGCTAATAGCTGCCGCTTAACGACCAGCAACATGCCTACCGCAAGATCAGCCACATCGTCATTAAGCACGTTCGGTGTATTGGTGACTTTAATGCCACGGGCTACGGCCGCCTCGATATCGATATCGTCATACCCCACACCAAAATTGGCAATCAGCGCAAGCTGGGGTAATTGATCCATCTCTGTTGGCCCAAAGGGAAAGTGACCGTGATAAGCAACACTCTGACACGTTTGACGTACTGATTCGGGCACGTCATTCAGGGAAGCCAGATGACTAATTGAATAAGTAGAAAACCGAGTTTCGAGCTGTTGGCGCTGACGCGGCGAGTAATCACCGACCAAAATAACATTGGGGGCTGACATTAAAACTCCCTGGAAAAAGGTTGATTAGCGAAAAAAGCAAGTTGCATCACGAGTGCAGCAACCCATCACGTTCAATAGCCAGGGTTTGCTGCCGCGTTAGATGATGCAGCTTGGAAAGCGCAGCCAGGGCGCTCTTTCCATCGTTAGCGGCAATGGACTGCATAATTTCGATATGCGGCCGCACCGTTGCGGCCGGCTCATGGTGGGCAACCTGTGCTAGAAAGAAACCAATGCGCCGAGAAACGGCATGCAACGGCATAACGGCTCTCGCAGCGACATCGTGATTAGCAGCTTCACAAACTCGTTCGTTGAAGCGCTTGTCGACCCGTGAGAACAGCTTATTATCTCGTGTTTCCAATGAGTGTTCGGCTTGGCGAGCCATATGAAGAAACTCGGCCCGCTGGCTTTCGCTAGCTAGACGGGCTGCCCGTTCAATCAACAGCCCTTCGACGTGATGGCGAACGTCCAAGGCCTCCAGCGCTGTCGTTGTATCGATAGGTCTGATCAAAATACCCTGACGCGGTAGCACGGCCAGTAAATAGTCATGCTTTAGGCGCAGCAGGGCCTCGCGCACAGGTGTTCTTCCCATTTCCAATCGTGCACACAGCGCCTGCTCAGTGAGACTCTCACCGGGTGCCAGCTCAAGAGTAACGATCATCTCTTCGATAGTGTTGTAAGCAATTTCCGCGCGTGAGGCGAGCAAAGTACGCTTTTGTATAACCGCATTCATGTTGTAGGTTTCCTCGCCTTCATGTAGTGCATCAATCTTATCAGCGGCGGAACAACCCATATCGCTAGCGTTATAACGGCCAACCCGATCGCCAGAGGACGACTCAAAAAGATCATCAGGTCGCCATTTGATTTAACCAGCGTATTCAAAAAATTCTCTTCGATAATAGGGGCAAGCACGACACCTAATATCGCTGGCGCTAATGGAAAGCCATTCTCCTCCATGTAAAAGCCAAGCAGACCGGCAATCAGCATGGTGACTACCGCATAAACAGTATTTTCAACCGCAAAAGAGCCAATAATGCACGCGCCAACAATGAGTGGCATCAATACACTGCGTGGCACCGCCAGAATATGGCGGAACAGACGAATAGCCACAATGCCAAAGGGTACGATCAGCAGGTTAGCGAGCAAGAACGCAAGAAAAACTGCAGTAATTAGTGTTCCCTGGGTCAGGAAAACAGTCGGCCCAGGATTGAGACCTTTCATATAAAGCACGCCAATAATAACTGCGGTCAGGCTATCGCCAGGAATCCCGAAGACCGTAGCTGGCACTAAAGCGCCACCGACAGAAGCATTATTGGAAGCACTGGCTGAAGCTACACCATCGACAATACCCGTACCGAAACGCTCAGGATGACGAGATTGCTTTTTGGTTGCTGCATACGCTATGTAGGAAGCGATATCCGCGCCTGCACCGGGGATTGCACCCACCAGCGTACCGATACCGCAGCCTTGCAAAATCTGAAACCAGAGCCGCCGGATTTCTCCAAATACTCCGCGGAAAAGCCCGTTAAGTTTACCAATCGGTGGTCTATCGCTATCGCCAGGTGCCAGAGCAAAGCGAAAAACCTCTGACATGGCAAACAGTCCAATCAAGACCGGGATAAAGCCTAAACCTCCAGAGAGGTAATTGGTCTCAAAAGTAAATCTTGACTGTCCCGAAACTGGATCCAGTCCTACACACGCAATGAGCAAGCCAATACATAGAGATATGATTCCCTTGGCTGCTGAGCCCTGCGATACGCCAATCGCCGCGGTCAGCCCAAGACACGCTAGCCAGAAGTACTCAACTGAGCTGAACTGTAGTGCCAGGTCGCCTAACGTGGGGGCCGCGAGGATCAGCGCGATGCTGCCGAAGATACCGCCGATAGATGAACAAATCAGCCCAGTGCCTAACGCTAGACCGGCGTTGCCACTACGCGTCATTTTATAGGATTCATCAACGTAAGCAGCCGAGGCGGGCGTACCAGGAATGCGCAATAGAGCGCCCGGAATGTCCCCGGAGAAAATCGCCATGGCGCAGAGCGTCACCACACCGGCCAGTGCCGGCACAGGATCCAGAAAATAACTGACGGGCACCATCAGTGCCACCGCCATTGCTGCTGAGAAACCAGGTATGGCGCCCACCACAAGGCCGTAGATTGCGCAGGCCACCATTACGCCGAGAGTCGTCGGCGTCATCAGCATCATGAAAGCATCTATCACCATGTCAGTACCCCAGCAAACGGTGTCAGCAGGCCCCAAGGTAGCTGCACGGACATCAATTGATAAAAGAAGCTATGCAGCAGAAAGCTACCGATGATTGCAATCGGAATGTCACGCAAGATACGCCGATCAAAAAAGGCCAGCAGCACGAAGAGCGATATTGGCATGGCAATCAAAAACCCCAGAATGTTGAGCGTTGCGATATAAAACGCGATGGCGCCAACTACCACGCCTATGGCGCTCAATGCCTGTGGCCAGGATCGAGCACGGGGCAGTGCTGCCCAGGTAATGCTCGCGCCACGCTGCAGCAAAGGTTTAAGCGCTATCACGCCGCCAGCGATCATCATCACGCAACCAATCAGTGTCGGGAAGAAGCCCGGTCCATAATCAATGAATGTGAGCGTCGGCAATTGCTGGGCGAGGAAGACGACCACGCCACCGAGAAGAATAAATACAAGCCCGTTGAGGCGATCGTCGAAGTACAAGGCAAAGCTCCATTGGCAGAGAAGCCATTCTGAACAAGGAGCGTGCGCTCCTTGTATTTAGGAATCGCCGTTGGCTAATCCCAGGGTTTTAATAACGTCGCGAACAGAGCTTTGCTGATCCAACATGAACTCGTTGAAGGCCTCTGAATCTCGCCACTGAACGCCAAAACCACGATCCTGCATTTGCTGACGCCAATCATCGTCGTGGACTATCTCGTCCATGGCATTTTCAAGCTCTGCGACAATATCGTCTGGAAGGCCCGCAGGTGCGATCAACCCGCGCCAAGCTCCCAGTTCAAGCTCCATATCAGTGGTTTCCTGCAGGGTAGGTACATCAGGAAAGGCTTCCAGTCGCTCTTTGCCCATCACAGCAAGCGCTTTGATGCGTCCGGAATCGATCAGCGGCCCTGCTTCAGGAAGAGAGGATGGCACAACGTCAACACCGCCTGCTGCCAGATCCTGCAGTGCAGCGGCTGCGCCTTGACCGGAGATGAAACGGACCTGAGAGACATCAATTCCGTACTCATTCATCATCGTAGCAGCAGCCATCGGCCACGATCCTCCACAGCCGCCGCCGCAAGCAATCACATAGTCGCCAGGAGCATCTTTGATAGCATCCAGCGCCTGGTCGATGTTTTCCCACTCGCTGTCACTGCGCACCTGGAATCCGGCTGGATCAAAGTTGTACTGGGCGATCGGAGTGAAATCTTCAACATTAACGTCGGACTGCCCCATAGCAGCGTAATGAGCAAAGTTGAATATGACGCCCAACGTATAACCATCGGGGTTAGCATTTTTGATGGATGAAATGCCAACCACTCCGCCGCCCTGGCCTTGATTAACCACGTTGAACGGCTGGCCAAAACGAGCCTGTAGCCGTTCAGCGAGCATGCGACCAGTTTGGTCGGTTCCCCCACCAGCACCGGATGGCACTACGATGTTGACGGGCCTTTCCGGCCATTCGGCCATAGCACTGAGGGGCGTAATACCTATTACAGCGGTAACCAGGAAGGCCTTAGCAATTTGGTGTCGCATTGTTTTCTCCTGTGATATATCACAATGTATAAGAGATCTTTATACGATTACTGTCAAAATTTTGAGCATCAACTTTAGTTTTTTAGACTTTAGGATAAAACTTATAAGCAACTGTTTTATATATAATTTAAAAAAATAAAAGCTTTATTGCCACCCACATATCTAATAAAAATTAGAATTAAATAAAGCCAAGAACCAGTCCTTTTAAATGAGAAGTGGATTAGCAAACACATAAACAGACGCTTCGTAGCTCAAGTCACGATCAATGCTGCTTGGGCGGCTACCCTTTGTGGCCCTTATTCCTCACCCATCCTTTCAAGCGAGCATGCTACGCTTAACGTCATTCCCCTTTGATTACAGGATTTTCACCATGCGTTTAAACCACTTGCTGTGCGCGCTGCTATGCGCGGTTGTGCTGCCTGCTCAGGCGCAGACATCGGATGAATGGGCGGGTTATGACGATGTGTTTGAGCGCGGAGCTAGCCAGGCCAACGTTTGGCAGTGGGGTTGGACGGGCATTTATGGCGCAAGTCTTGCGGTTAACGCTTACCAGTCCAGTGAAGCGAGCGATAGCGATGACCGGTTTGATGCGCGGGTGGGCGTGGTGAAGTCGGCGCTGGCATTGGGCGGAATGCTGATGGATAGCCAGCCGCATCAGGCGGCGTTAGTAGAGTATGAGCGCCTAAAAGCGCGCGGTGAGCTCAGCGGCGTGCAGGCGTTGGGACTGGAGCTTGCTCAAGCCGAGCGGGAGCGCCGCGGCTTTGGTGCACGGGTTGGGTCGCTGATCGTCAACGGGATCGCGGGCGGCGTGATTGCGGCGGATGGCCGTGAGCGCGATGGCGCGGTGAACTTTGCAACCGGCATGCTGGTCAATGAGCTGCAAATTTGGACCCAGCCGAACCAGGCATCTTCGGCGATTAACCGCTTTCAACCGGCACGCGTTTCGTTGGGGCCCGTTAGTCTTGAGGGCGAGTACGCGCTAATGGTGTCTCCGCAGCAAATTGGCGCCACCTGGCGCTATTAACACCTTATTGCATGTATCAATTGCTAAATTAGTAAGCGCGCTTATCATTGTCACATTCATGGAAGCGCGTAAAATATTCGGCAATTTTTTGGTTCTGCCTAATGTTATGTTATAACTTATTCTATTGTTAAGAGGATATTCAGTGAGTCATCGCACGCACCGTCATAACCGAGAAGGGCCTTGCCACTTCTCTTTAATGTCATTGTCAGCCACTAAACGGTTGGTGTTTGTGGCTGTGCCGTTAGTGCTGCTGTGGGCGCTGGTGGTGTGGGCAGGCGGGTGGCCGCCATGAGCCAACATGCTTTATCGCACCTGACGCTTAGGAACTTACACCTGGCTCAGGGGCGTCGCACGGTATTGGAGCACCTTGATGGGGAGTTCAAGCCGGGGGCGATTACCGCCTTGATTGGTGCCAATGGGGCGGGTAAGAGCACGCTTATTCAGGCCATTATGGGCGAGCTAAGACCTATTAGCGGAACAGTATCGTGCACTATCGCATCCGAACGGCGTGCCTGGTTGCCGCAGCAGCTGGCGCTCGATTTGACGTTTCCGATGAGTGTGGAAGAACTGGTAATGACCGGCACCTGGCCAAGCCACGGGGCGCTTAAGGGTTACTGTGCGGCGCATTATCGTCGCGGCCGCGACATCATGGCGCGCTTGGGTATTTCGCATTTGGCCCACCGCCCGCTGGGTGAGCTTTCTGGCGGTCAGCGCCAGCGGGCGTTAATCGGGCGTACGTTAATGCAGGAAGCCGAGCTGCTGCTACTTGATGAACCCTTCGCCAACGTTGACAGCGATACGGTGGATATCCTGATTCGCATATTGCGCCAAATGGCAGATAACGGCGTCACGATCATTATTGTGCTGCACGATATGGACCATTTACGGCGGCTGGCTGATGAGGTGTTGATGCTAAACGGTGGCCACGGCCGCTGGGTGGCGCCCAGCGCGCTGGCGCACTCACAGGCGCCAGCTCAGGTCGTGCCGTTTACCTTAGGGGGCCAGCATGTTGGAACTGCTTAACGCGTGGTTTATCGCCCCTTTTGACTACGGCTTTATGCGCCGTGCGGTGGTGGGTGGTTTAGCGCTTTCGCTTGCCGCCCCGCCGCTGGGCGTATTTCTGGTATTACGCGGGATGAGCCTGATTGGCGATGCCATGGCCCATGCCATTTTACCGGGCGTGGCGATTGGCTTTTTACTCGCCGGGTTTTCGCTGCCCATTATGAGCATCGGCGGTGTGATGTTCGGGCTTTTGGTGGCGTTACTGGCGGGCGCTGTCTCCAAGATGGGCGGTCAGCGTGAAGATGCCGCGATGGCGAGTTTTTTTATTATCTCGCTGGCTGCAGGCGTCATGTTGATTTCCCTTGGCGGGAGCAGCGTTGATTTAACCCATGTGCTGTTTGGGTCGATTTTAGCGGTTAACTCCACCGCTCTGGTGCTTATCGCCGGTATTAGCACACTGATTGTGGTCATCCTGGCGGTCGTTTTTCGCGCGCTGGTGGTGGAGTGTCTGGACCCGCTGTTCCTGCGTGGGCAAAGCCGGCGTAACGGCTGGGTGCATAGCGTGTTTCTAGGCCTGTTAGTGCTCAATCTGACCGCGGGCTTTCAAACACTGGGCACACTGATGGCAGTGGGCCTGATGATGCTGCCAGCCACAGCGGCTCGCTTTTGGAGCAAGCGGCTGGAAGGGTTGATAGGCATTGCCGTTGTATTGGCCATGGTGGCGAGCACGGGTGGCTTATTGCTCTCGTTTCATCTGGATATTCCCTCGGGGCCAAGCATTATTTTGCTGGCTGGCGCGGGTTATTTTTTCTCGGCGCTGTTTGGTCGCTATCACAGTTTGGCAGCCAAGCTCAGACGCAAGACTGCACCGCTGAGTGCCGAGGCATCTACGTAAATCATTAAACAGGAGTAGGTATGTCTTTACGGTTATCTTCACGCTTGCTGGTCGGTGTATCCGCGATGCTAGCGCTGCCCGCCGCCATCGCAGCGGACCGCGTTCAGGTAGTCACGAGCTTCTCGATTCTTGGCGATATCGTCGAGAATGTGGGCGGCGAGCATGTGGACGTTACATCACTGGTTGGCGCCGATGGTGATTCGCATGTCTACTCTCCCCGTCCGGGTGATGCACGTGCGCTGGCGGAAGCTGATTTGGTAGTGTTCAACGGCCTGCTGTTTGAAGGCTGGATGGAACGGCTAATTGAATCAAGCGATTACAAAGGCCCCCGGGTCACGGCGACGGACGGTATTGAAAAGCTATCCTACGCAGGACACAGCCAAGATCATGGGCATGATCACGATCACGGACACGACCACGACCACGGGCATGATCACGAACATGGCGACGATCATGGACACGATCATGATCATGACCACGGCGAATTTGATCCTCACGCCTGGCAGGATATGGAGCAAGCGCGGGTATACATCACCAACATCCGCGATGGCCTGATTAAAGCCGATGAAGCGAATGCCGATGAGTACCGGGCTAACGCCGATAGCTACTTAGCCGAAATGGCAGAAGTTGACGCTGAAATCCGCGAACTGATCAGTGAGATTCCGTCGTCCACCAGCGTCATCACCGGCCACGATTCGTTTGGCTACTTCTCCAACGCTTACGGCATTCACTTTTTATCGCCGGTTGGCCTGTCTACCGAAGTAGAGCCCAGCGGCGCCAGCATGGCGGAACTGGTGGATGTGATTAACGACCAGAACGTCCAAGCGCTGTTTCATGAAAACATGACCAATCCTGCGGTCATTCAACAGCTCTCGGAAGAGACGGGTCTGCCTATTGCCGGAACGCTTTACGCGGATGCCCTGGCTTCTGAGGGTGACGCCAGCACGTACCTGGGCATGATGCGCCACAATGCCCAGACGCTGCACGACTCGCTGGCAGAACCGGGTCATGATGACCATGAGGCTGACGAAGGACACGATCACGATCACGATCACAGCGAGCATAGCCACTAAACAGGCGCTGCAAGCATCGCGTAAACTTTTTGGCTGGTAACGCTCGCCCGATAACCAGCGCCGTTCAGGCGCTGGTTACGACACTTAACATACTACGCTCAACCACTCCCTAAAAGATGCCATGGCATGGGTTTCTTCGCGTGACTGCAGACGAGTAAGCCAGTACCCACCCAGGCTAACGGCCGTCGAAAATGGCTGTACCAACGCACCACTATTCAACTGCCTTGAAAACATCAACGGGGGCGCCAAAGCCACTCCGATACCCTGCTGTGCGGCATCCACCATGGCGATAGATGAATCAAATACGATGCTTTTAGGTAGCGGGAGATTAACCGGCCCTTCGGCCGCGAGCAGCCACTCTGTCCATTCGTCAGCGCGATAGGAGCGTAGCAGCGTCTCATTTAATACATCAGCTGGCGTTTTAAGCCGTGCGGCGATTATCGGTGTGCACATCGCGGATAAGGATGCCGGCAATAAGGGTTGCGCGGCAATACCGTGCCAGGCGCCGGTGCCAAAGCGAATGGCAAAATCAAGCCCTTCGGCGGCCATGTCCGTACGGTTGTTGTGCGTGGAAAGGCGTAGATCAATAAAGGGGTGCTTTTCCTGAAAATCGGCCAGCCGGGGCAACAGCCAACCCACCGCAAACGTACCCACTGCGCCTACGTTTAACACTTCACGGTAATTACTCTCGCCTAGTTGCTCTAGCGTGTGCGTGATCTGATCAAACGCCTCTCTCAATACCGGCAACAGCCCCTCGCCCTCCTGGGTCAGCATTAACCCTCGGGGCAAGCGGGTAAATAGCGGAACCTTGAGCTGGCTTTCCAGCAGCTTAACCTGATGGCTAACGGCGGCCTGGGTTACGCAGAGCTCCTCCGCGGCGCGGGTAAAGCTCAAATGGCGAGCCGATACCTCAAAGGCACGCAGCGCTTTTAGTGGCAAATAAGGACGCACTCTTTTACCCCCTAATTTTTCTAATGGCGCGTACAAAATATCGCTGTTTGTCAGGCAGCGCCATTAACCGTAACTTACTCGCCATCCAGACCATTAAAACGCCATTCATCACTAACCTCTGACTACTAGGTTTTTTATATGAACAGGATATTTGCAGCGAAAACAGGTCTTATTATTGCAGGTTCGCTCTTTATCGGCTCATTTTCCTGGGCATCTGATGAGCAGAATAATCCTCAGATAGATGCGCTGGTCAACGACACCATAACGGCGCTAATGGCGGAACATCGTATTCCAGGTATGGCCGTGGCGCTGAGTGTTGATGGCAAGCGGTATTACTTTAACTATGGTGTCGCCGATCAAGCGGCGAATACCCCGGTTACAGCCGACACCCTGTTTGAGTTGGGTTCGGTCAGTAAGACCTTTACCACAGCGCTGGGCGCTTACGCGCAGGCGAGCGGTGCACTGTCGTTAAACGATTCTGCCAGCCAATACCTGCTGGCACTTGAAGGCAGCGTTTTTGATGACGTAAGCCTTGTGGAACTTGCCACCTACACGGCGGGCGGGCTGCCTTTGCAGTTTCCCGATGACGTGCAAGATGAAGACGAAATGCTCGACTACTATCGCCACTGGCAACCGGACTATCCCCCCGGTACTCACCGACAGTATTCCAACCCAAGCATTGGTTTGTTTGGCTATTTGACGGCGCAGCGGCTTGGCGAACCCTATGCGGCGTTAATGGAAGAGCATGTGTTCTCACCGCTTGGGCTTGAGCACAGCTACTTGGAAGTACCGGAAGAACAGCAGCCACACTATGCCTATGGCTACTCGAAAGACGATGAGACAGTTCGGGTAAACCCAGGCGTGCTGGATGCCCAGGCCTACGGCGTGAAGACCAATACGGCAGACATGCTGACGTTCATTGAAGCCCACATGGATAGTTCAACACTGGACGAGACACTGCGTGAAGCGTTAGAGACAACGCAAATGGGCTATTTCAGTATGGGTGATATGACCCAGGCCCTGGGCTGGGAGCGATATGCCTATCCGGTAACGCTTGATCAGCTACGCGCCGGAAATTCGCTTGAGATGGCTTTAGAAGCCAACGAAGCGAGGCGCTTGCAGCCGCCACTACCGGCTACTCAGGACGTGTGGTTCAACAAGACCGGCTCAACCGGCGGTTTTGGTGCCTATGTGGCTTTTGTACCCAGCCAGCAGATGGGAATCGTTATGCTGGCGAATCGCAATTACCCTAACCAGGCCCGCATTGAGGCCGCCTATCATATCCTGACCGCGCTGATGGACACTCCTTAAAGAGTGATATGCCCTGGCTATGCAAATAGTCAGGGCTTTGTTTAGTAATAGCTGGTTGCAATTGCCGGGTGATCTATCGAGACTGTGCAGATTCATCCGCTACCGAGCTAACATCATGCACTTGAATGCCGATTTTTCTCAGTTTGTCAGCGTGACCCCGGAGCAGTACCGGTGGGTAGACGCCCCCAGTGCGGGCGTTGAACGCATGATGCTGGACCGGGTCGGCGACGAAGTAGCCCGTGCCACCAGCTTGGTGCGCTATGCGCCCAATAGTCAATTTGCCCCTCACGCCCATGGCGGTGGTGAAGAAATATTGGTGCTGGAAGGCGTTTTCGCCGATGAACACGGCCGTTACCCGGCGGGAAGCTACCTGCGCAATCCGATCGGTACCGCCCATACGCCGCAGATTGGCGATGAAGGCGCGCTGATTTTCGTCAAACTGCATCAGTTTGACCCCAACGATACGCTGCAGCTGGCCGTACCGGCCCACCGGCTACCCTGGCAGCCCGACCGTCGACCGCGCATTGCTTACAAGATGCTCCACACGTTCAAGCAGGAACGTATTAGCCTGGAACATTGGGCGGCGGGTACTTCAATTGCCTACCCCACGCTTAAAGGCGGGCTTGAACTGTTTATTCTGGAAGGCACGCTAAGCGATAGCACACACCACTACACGGCTGGCACCTGGTGCCGCTACCCGACGGGTGCAACGCCTGCGTTAACTGCCGGCAGCGAGGGCGTCAGGATGTACCTTAAACGCGGCCACCTGACAGCGGCTTAACGGCAAAGGCGCTAACCGCGCAGTAAGCCTAAAAAAGGGCCTACCGTAAGGGCCACAATCAGCCCCACCGCGATGAGCACTAACGCGACTTGCACGGGGTGCTCGAGGAGCCGTCGCCAAAGCGTTGGCGCGTTTCCTTGCGCTTGGGCCTCGTGTAATTCGCGCTGAGCATGCTGAAAGCGCGCTACCTGATAGGCGGCCAGGGCTGTTTCGGCCGCTTCACGCTGGCGTTCATCGCGTAGCCAAATAGCATCGACCCCCAAGCGGAAAAACCCCGCCTGGGTTTCGTATACATCAAAGCGATGCTCGGCGAGTAAGGCGCGAATTTCCATGGCTTCTTCATCGGTGACGTGCCGCAGCCGAAACAGCAAATGTGCCATATTAGTCGCCCGACGCCGCCATTAGGTCGGCCTGGACGACTTCAATCCAGTAGCCGTCTGGGTCTTTGACGAACACGACGTCTTTCATTTTGCCTTGATCGGCCCGCTTTACGAACGTTACATCGTGCTCGTCAAACCACGCCTGGGCGGCTGATAAATCCGGTACGCTAAAGCAGATATGCCCAAACCCCTGAGGCTCGGCATTGCCATCGTGGTAGGCAAAGTCTTCCTGGCTCTCAGTGCCCCAGTTATGGGTAAGCTCTAAAAGGCCCTTCTGGCCGAAGGTCCAGGCGGTACGCGCCTGAGTATCTTCCGGCACCTGATCGCTGGCTTCCAGATTGGCTAAGAAGTAGAGCGAAAACTGCATCTCTTCGAAATCCAGCCGACGCAGTACCTGCATACCAAATACCTGCGAGTAAAAAGCCAGCGACCGTTCAGGGTCTTTCGCCCGCAGCATTGTATGGTTTAAACGGAAACCTTGGGTCTGCGGAGCAACGGGTGCAACGCCTGGATACTGCTCGCCTTCAAAACTCATCTTAGGATCCTTACGAATTTTGCTGCTAAATGATTCGATTTAGCAGTTATCTTTGACAAAACTGACACCGTGTACAAGCCTATAGTTAAACGCAACCATCGCTTGATGAAACTGTGGTTACACACCATGTGGGCAGGATACCGATTATTCTAGCCCTGACACTCTGGAGGCGACATGTCGCGTGATCTAAATGTGCTGGGCGAACCCCTGACGCCTTGCTGCCATTCACCCAAAACGGGCTTTTACCGCGATGGTTTTTGCCGTGTGGGTCCTGAAGATGTAGGGATCCATGCCATCTGCGCGATTATGACAGAGGAGTTCCTTGCCTACTCTCTGGCGCAGGGCAATGATTTAAGCACGCCTAAACCCCATTGCTGTCCCATAGTTTTTGATCATAAAGGGATTCTCATCTGAGGATCCCTTTTTTGTGGCTCTGGCGATGGCGG
>NZ_JABUZA010000056.1 GCF_014897985.1 Halomonas colorata | reverse complement strand
TCCATGGCAGCACTGAACCCTATGCAGTTGACGATGTTCGTATTATCGCTGAAGGCAGAGACTTTTTCAGAGCCTCCATAAGTATTTCAAGAGATTCATTGCTTAGTAATGGGCCAAATGTAAACACGAGCATAGGCTCGTTAGTAAGTCACCCCTAAATAGAAAATCGTGGTGGCTTATTGGTATGGAGACTCACTCGCGAATCCCCTACAATGGCGGCTGGCTTTTTTACAGTAGGGGTTTGGCCAGCTTTCATCCCGCAAAAGGATAGGGCAAGGGAATGCGCCCGTATTAATCCCTGGGCGGTAGCGTGCCTTTTTTCTGGAATTATCACTATGTCAAATACCTCTTTATCGATGGCACGGCCGGCTCGTATGCTGCTGGTCGCGTTTAGCGTTGCCGTGATTAGCGGTTGCGCTACCTACCCGAACGGCACTCAGCAGCAAGCGCAATACGTACTAAATAATGACCCTGCCAAGCTATTGAACGATGACACCCTGAATGGCTTTCTTTCTCAGGCACCTGCCGGTTCCGTGATTAACCTGGTCACAAGCCCCTGGGGTAATAATGTTGAAGTCGTCGCCGATGCATCGTACCTGGCGGCGAGCGGTCGTGAATGCCGAAAACTGCGGGTTGTAGAAGCAGGCAGTAGCGCTCGTTCAGCATTAGTATGCGAAACACCTAACGGCTGGGTGAATCAACGTGCCATTACCCAAACGGATACTCCATTACAAGGGCGCTATTAATGAACGTTTCACGCCTATTTAAGCGATTTTCACCCAAGCGCCCTTTAGCTATTCTATCTTTTGCCTTAATTGGCAGTGCATTAAGCAGTGCTAGCTGGGCGCAAAGCATTAGCCTACCTAATACCATTCTGCCTGAAGACCAGGCCCGCGCTCAGCAAGAACAGGTCAACGATACGCCCAGAGCCGACTGGCGCAGCGGCACCTATGGCCCCGTGTCAGCGCCCATGCAAAACCCGGATGCATTGCCGCCGTTTGGCGCCAACTTGTTTACAGGTGGGTTTCGTGGCGCGATGGGCGATGGCCTGAACTCAGATTACCAAGTGAAACCGGGCGATCAGGTAACCGTACGCGCCTGGGGCGCGTTTGAGTTTGACCGCGTACTCCCGGTCGACGCCCAAGGCAATATTTTTATACCCGGTTCAGGCCCGCTTAACATTGAAGGTCAAAATAGCCAGCAGGTAGATAACAGCGTGCGCCGCGCGATTACCTCGGTGTATCCGGACAACGTCGAGGTTTACACCAACCTGCAGGGCGTTCAGCCCGTGGCCGTATTTGTAACCGGCTATGTGGATAGCCCCGGCCGTTACGCTGGCACCCCCAATGACTCCCTGCTGTATTTCCTCGACCAGGCGGGCGGTATTGACCAGGACCTGGGCAGCTACCGCCAAATTCGCGTCATGCGTAATGAGCGCAGCGTAGCCACCGTCGACCTCTACGACTTCCTGATAAACGGCACTATTGCCCGCCCGCAGTTCCAGGATGGCGACACCATTGTGGTCGAAGAACGCGGCCCCGCGATTGCGGTGGGTGGCGATGTGCACCGTGAACACCGTTACGAGCTATTGGGCAACCAGTTAAGCGGTGCCGAGCTTGTTAACCTGGCGCGATTAAAAAGTGGGGTTTCTCACGTGTTGCTGCGTGGCAACCGAGAAAGCGGCCCCATTGCACAATATTTCCCGATCGACATGTTCTATGGCCAGACCATTCGCAGCGGTGATGAAGTCATGTTCAGCGCCGACCAGCGCAGCGAAACCATCGTGGTCGAAGTGGAAGGCAGCTACTATGGCCCATCGCGTTATGCGCTACCCCGCAATGCCCGCTTAAGCGAATTGCTGGATGCAATAGCCGTACCGGAGCGCATGACGGCGGTAGAGAGTATTTCCCTGCAGCGCGAAAGCGTCAAAGAGCAGCAGCAGCAGTCGATGGAAGACAGTCTGCGCCGTTTGGAAACCACCTACCTAAGCGCTCCTTCCAGCACCAATGAAGAAGCCCAGGTGCGTGCTCAAGAAGCTGAGCTGATTCAAAACTTTGTTGAGCGTGCCCGCGAGCTTGAGCCCAGCGGGCGGATGGTCGTGGCGTACGATGGCCGCATTTCGGATATTCGTTTGCAAGACGGCGATGTGATCACCATTCCTGAAATTAGCGACTCAATGCTGATAAGCGGCGAAGTGCTAGTGCCCCAAGCCGCCGTATATCGCCCGGGCATGAACGTAATCGACTATATCGAAAGCGCCGGTGGCTTCACCCAGCGGGCTGATGAAGACCACATTCTGATCGTTCGTCAAAACGGTGCGGTAGAAAACGCCCGCAAGGTGAACCTGCGCCCAGGCGATGAGATCCTCGTCATGCCCGCCGCGCCTACGCACAACCTGCAGCTAGCTGCCACACTCACGCAGATCCTTTATCAAGTAGCCGTTGCCACCCGTGTAGCCGTTGATTTGTAGTTAGTGGTGAATGGCGAGTGGCGAGTGGTGAGTAGTTAATAGTAAATGGTAAGTGCGGGGCCTTGTAGCGCGTGGTAACGAGCGTAGCGAGGCACCCGCGGGTGGGCGGCGCTAGCCGCCCCAAACCTGCATAAGTAACAAACGTAGGACACACCCCAATGGCCGATAACCCAACGGCACCCCGTGGCGCCCGTTCGTCCTGGCAAGTAACCCGCAGCGTGTGGTACGCCATGTTTATGCGCGAAGCCATTTCGCGCACCATGGCCGATCGCATGGGCTGGTTCTGGATGATTTTTGAACCGGTAGCAATGGTCGCCATTATGGTAGGCATTCGCAGTTTTATTCGTGGTGACCAGCTAGTAGTAAATGCAGAGTTTATTCCATGGCTAATATCGGGGTTAATGGGTTTTTATCTTGTACGTGAAGGTATGATGCAAGGTATGGGGGCAGTAAATGGCAATAAGGCATTGTTTGCCTATCGCCAAGTACAACCCGTAGATCCTGTGCTAGTGCGTAGCTTTCTTGAAGGTGCGCTGCGTAGCTTTGTTTTCCTGATATTTATTAGTGGTGGGCTGATGCTTGGCCAGGATATGTACCCTGATAATGCTATAAGAGTAATGGCGGCTTGGTTTTCGTTATGGAGTTTGGGCTTAGGCTTAGGATTAATAACCTCGGTAGCCGCAACACTAGTCCCTGAAATTGGTCGAGTGATACGTATGATTTCCTTGCCGTTGCTGATAATTTCCGGCGTTATTTTACCGCTAAACAGTTTGCCACACTGGCTACTTGAATACCTGATGCTCAACCCTATCCCCCACGGTTTGGAAACCCTTCGTTTAGGTTTCTTTGAAAATTACCATGTGGTTCCAGGCACCAGCATGCTCTATCTCTGGCTATTTACGCTGTCGCTCATTGCCGTTGGGCTTTTGATGCATCTGCGCTTTATTGATCGTTTAAAGGCAAGTTAATCCATGCAATCGTCACTACGCCGTTTTGTTACTAAATCGCCCCATTGGGCTATTGCTATCCTCGCAATTCTACTGGTTACCTTCTATTGGTTTGTATGGGCGCAAGCACGGTATGTTTCCCAAGCTACCGTTGTATTGGAAAGCCCTCAGGTAGCCACACCGGAAATCAGTTTTGCTTCATTAATGGGTAGCGGGGGCAGTGGCAATACCCATGATCTATTACTGCTTCGCGAACATTTACTTTCAGTAGATATGCTGCGCTATTTGGATGACGCGCTCGGTTTTCGCGAACACTACAGTGATCACGGCGATATTTTTGCCAAGCTGCTTAATCGCGATGCGCCGATTGAAGACCTGCACAAATACTATCTTCGTCGGGTAAATATTGAATTAGATGAATATGCAGGTGTACTCAACGTTGAGGTGCAAGCCTACACGCCAGAGTTTGCCCACGATATGGCGCAAATGCTGCTAGAAGCTGGTGAGGACCACATGAACCAGATGGGGCATCGCCTAGCGGAAGAGCAAGTCAAGTTTCTTGAGCAGCAAATGGTACGCTTAGAAGATCGCTTCAAAGAAACACGTGCCGAGCTGCTGGATTTTCAAAATGAGTATGGTCTGGTTTCGCCCACAGCCACCGTGGAAAGCCTTAACCAGGTAGTGGCCACGCTGGAAGGCGACCTTGCCCGCCTACAAGCACAGCGAGATGCGCTCGCCAGCTTCCAAAGCTCGCAATCACCCGAGCTGCGCCAGGTAGAGCGCAACATCACCGCGCTACGCGATCAAATCAGCGAGCAAAGTGAACGCTTGGCCCAAGCCGCAGGCGGTGCCCTTAACCGTGTTTCCGCTGAATATGAAACGTTGGAGCTTCAGGCCCAGTTCGCTCAGGAAACCTATTCAAGCGCATTAGCCGCTCTGGAAAACACCCGCCTTGAAGCCGCACGCCAACTGAAACAGGTAAGTGTGCTGCAAAGCCCGCTGTTCCCTGAGTACCCCACCGAGCCCAACCGCCTCTACAACAGCACGGTTTTCGCCATTATCACTATCTTCCTCGCGTTTATTCTCAGCATGATTATCATGATTGTGAAAGATCACCGAGACTAGAATTGGTGAGTGGTGAGTGGTGAGTGGTGAGTGGTGAGTGGTGAGTGGTGAGTGGTGAGTGGTGAGTGGTGAGTGGTGAGATTTCGTAGCGCGTGGTAACGAATTCGCGGGGGGGAGCGAATGAGACAACCGGAAAGCGTTTGTTTCCAGCCCGGACCTCCGCCGCGCTACAAAATCATTTGAGAACCGATTGGGTCTGTGTACTTGTAACGCGTGATAACGAATTCGCGGGGGGGAGCGAATGAGACAACCGGAATTCGTCTGTTTCCAGCCCGAACCGCCGCCGCGCTACGAAATTATTCACACAACCGATTGGGTCTGTGTACTTGTAACGCGTGGTAACGAATTTGCGAGGAACGAGCGAATGAGGCACCCGCGGGAGAAGACGCGCAGCGGCTTCCAGATACGGCCACGTAACTGATCAAAACGAAGGAGCTTCATGCTCGATATTCTCCACCATGGCGGCGCTACCGGTGTTACAGGCAGCTGTCACCAGCTGATACTCAACAGCGAGCATTCACTTCTTATCGATTGCGGCCTCTTCCAAGGCGAAGACGCCGCCAAAGACAGCTTCGAACAGCTACAAATCGAATTCGATATCGCAACGGGTAAAGCCCTAGTCATCACCCACGTGCATATTGACCACGTAGGGCGGTTGCCGTATTTACTGGCGGCGGGCTTTAAAGGGCCTATTATTTGCTCCGAGCCTTCTGCCAAACTACTGCCGCTGGTCATTGAAGACGCGCTTAAAATTGGCTTTACCCGCAATGCTGATCTCATAAACCGTTTCCAGGCCCAACTCGAATCGCAGATTATTAGCGTGCCCTACGACAAATGGCACGATGTTGTTAATGATCCTATCGGCACAACGCGCATAAAACTTAAGCGAGCAGGGCACATTTTAGGTTCTTGCTACGTTGAAGTGGCTTATCAGGATGCTGCAACCCGCGAAAAGGAACGCGTGGTGTTCTCTGGCGACCTAGGCGCCCCTCACGCACCGCTGTTACCAGCGCCGCAATCACCGCATGGTTGCGATCAGCTAGTGCTGGAAAGCACCTACGGCAACCGCACTCACCCTAACCGCCGCCAGCGCCAAGCAGTATTAAAAAATGCGATAGAACACGCCCTGGCTAACGGCGGCACCGTAATGGTGCCCGCATTCAGCATTGGCCGTACTCAAGAATTGCTCTACGAGCTCGAAGGTATTATTGCTGGCGCTAAAAAAGGCCAGTGGAAGGATCTGGAAGTAATTGTTGATTCACCGCTAGCCGCACGCTTTACCAAGGTTTACCGGGAGCTAAAACCCTTTTGGGATAAAGAGGCGCAGACACGCTTGGCCAGCGGCCGTCATCCGCTCAACTTCGCTAACCTCTACACGGTAGATAGCCATGCAGAGCACGAGCAAACGGTTGAGTACTTAGCCAAAACAGGCAGGCCCGCCATCGTCATTGCTGCCAGCGGTATGTGTGCAGGCGGGCGCATCATGAACTACCTAAAAGCCATGCTAAGCGACGCCCGCCATCAAGTGCTGTTTGTAGGTTACCAAGGCGCAGGCACCCCAGGGCGTGATATTCAGCAATACGGCCCAAAAGGCGGCTGGGTGGAAATCGACGGCGAACGAATAGACATTAAAGCCGGAGTTACCTCCATTAGCGGCTACTCCGCCCACGCCGATCAGCAAGATTTGCTCAACTTTGTAAAACGCATGCACCGCTGGCCCCACACCATACGCTTGGTACACGGCGATCAAGGTGCTCGTGAAGCGCTCAAGAGTGATCTAGAAGCGCTATATGCACGTAAAGGCAAAGACGTGGAAGTGGTTAGTAGTGAATGGTGAGTAGTGAATGGTGAATTGTGAATAGTGAATGGTGAATTGTGAATAGTGAATAGTGAATAGTGAATAGTGAATAGTGAATAGTGAATGGTGAATGGTGAGTGGAGGGGGGATGAGGAAGCATCAAGAGTTGCGTGTATGGCAGCAGGCGATGGATCTGGTTGAACAGGTCTACGGTATAACCAAACTATTCCCAGACGACGAGCGCTATGGGCTCATCAGCCAAATGCGCCGCTGCGCTGTTTCTGTTCCCAGCAATATTGCAGAAGGTGCAGCTAGAGGAAGCACACAAGAATTCATTCGTTTTCTCTATATATCTCAAGGCTCTCTCAGTGAACTAGAAACCCAATTACTTATCGCTCAGCGCCTTAAATATTTAGAAAATATATCAGTCACGTTATCAGCAATTAACCAAGCCTCAGCCCAGCTAGGCGGCCTGATCAAACATTTAAAGAGTCGGTGATAATGATCTATTGCACAAAACGTCTATTCACAATTCACCACTCACAATTCACCACTCACCATTCACCACTCACGAACCCAAAATGATCGAAATCAAGAACCTCTACAAGCGCTACCACAACCACCATGGCAGCGACTGGGTGCTTAAAGATATCAACGTCACTATCCCAACCGGGGTAGGGGTAGGCTTGATCGGTGCCAACGGCGCCGGTAAATCTACACTTTTGCGTCTAATCGCGGGTATGGATTCACCCGAGCGTGGGGAAGTTATTCGCCATAGCCGCGTCTCATGGCCCATTGGCCTTTCAGGCGGTATGCAGGGCAGTATGACAGGTCGCCAGAACGCCAAGTTTGTGGCCCGCGTACAAGGCAGCAGTCCTGAAGAAGTCCAGCGCGTTATTAATTTTGTAGAGGACTTCGCTGAAATAGGTCAAGCCTTCGACGAACCCATCCGCACTTACTCTTCAGGTATGCGCTCACGCATATCCTTTGGCTTATCACTGGCATTCGATTTTGATGTCTATATTTCCGATGAAGCGACTGCTGTTGGCGACCGCGCGTTTAAAGCGAAAGCCAAAGCGCTTTTTGAATCTAAAATTGGCAAAGCCTCTTTGATTATGGTGTCTCACTCGGAAGGCATCTTAAAAGATCTTTGCCAGGCTGGTTTGTATCTCAAAGGCGGTAGTGCTTACTGGTATGACGATATTAACGAAGCGATAGCTGCCTATCACGCTGATGTCGATGCTAAGAAAAAAGCCGGTGAAAGCGACTTACCCAATGATGTAAATGGTGCACGGCGCTACCTGGCAGAATGCCATCAGATTTTGAAAGGCGCCCAAGCTACCTTGAACGACTTAGTGGAAGAGGACGCGCCCAAGGAACAAATTAAAGCCGCCAGACAGGAAGTACACACTGCTGGCGCCGCCGCAAAAGAAGCACGCCTGCACATAGAGGCGCTGGAAGAAAAAGAGCGCAACGCCAAGCAGAAGCCAGCTTAAGCCACGCACCGAACGCCACTGTTTAATAAGCGCGAAGTAAATGAAAAATATGGATATAAAAACTTTTTTAATCACCGGCGGCGCTGGTTTTATTGGCTCTGCAGTGGTGCGTGAACTGATTCAAAATACTCAACACAATGTTATCAATATAGACAAGCTTACCTATGCCGGTAATTTGGAATCGCTTGCCATTGTTGAAAACAGTGACCGCTATACCTTCGAGCAAGCTGATATTTGCGATGCGCAGGCCATGCAGCGGCTATTTGAGACGTATCAGCCAGATGTGGTAATGCACTTGGCAGCAGAAAGCCATGTAGACCGCTCTATCGACGGCCCCGCCGAGTTTATCCAAACCAACGTGGTAGGCACCGCCGTGCTGCTGGAAGCCGCCCGCGCTTACTGGAAAAGCCTTCAGCAGCAAGATGCCCCAAAAGCCGAAGCGTTCCGTTTCCATCATATCAGTACCGATGAAGTATATGGCGACCTGGCTGAGAATGAAGCGCTAGTAGTTAAAAGTCAGGAAAACGCATCACCACTTACTACTCACCTTTCACTATTCACCGAACAAACCCCTTACGCGCCTAGTTCACCTTACTCCGCGAGTAAAGCCAGCTCTGACCATTTAGTACGCGCATGGCAGCGCACCTACGGCCTGCCCACGTTAGTGACTAATTGCTCCAACAACTACGGCCCGTACCACTTCCCGGAAAAGCTCATCCCGCTGATGATCCTGAACGCCCTGGCAGGCAAACCGCTGCCCGTATACGGCGATGGGCAGCAAATCCGCGACTGGCTGTATGTAGAAGACCATGCACGGGCACTCATCAAGGTCGCCACCGAAGGTAGCGTAGGTGAAACCTACAACATCGGCGGCCACAATGAGCAAACGAATTTGCACGTAGTGGAAACCATCTGTGAAATCCTGGACGAACTGGTGCCCCTAAAAGCAGACGAGGACGTCCAAGCTTCATCGCCCACCATTCACCATTCACCATTCACCACTTACAAACAACTAATAACCTTCGTCACCGACCGCCCAGGCCACGATGTACGTTACGCCATTGATGCTGGAAAAATTGAGCGCGAGCTAGGATGGGTACCAGAAGAAACGTTTGAGACCGGCCTGCGCAAAACCGTGCAGTGGTACCTAGCCAACGAGACCTGGTGGAAACGCGTACAAGACGGCAGCTACCAAGGCCAACGCTTGGGTAGCTTGTAAGGGCTATTAGCCACGGACGCTCACGGAAAACACGGACAACCCCAAAGATTTTTTGAGGCCTTGCCTGTGCATTCAGCCAGCGTAAGTGGCTAGTATGATGAGGTGCACATGCTCAAAGAAGAAGCGCTAACATACCGGATCAGGGGCGCGATTTACGAGGTCAACAGACAGTTGGGTCCGGGGTTTCTTGAGAGTGTTTACCAGAAATCTTTAGCGATTGAACTGCAAGCTTCTGGATTTTACGTGCAGATAGAGAAGCCCGTTAATATTTATTATAAACAACATCTTGTCGGTGAACATCGCCTCGATTTAGTAGTTGAAAATAGCGTAATTCTTGAGCTAAAGGCACAGCAACAGTTGCCACCATCAGCTGAGCCTCAATTAATTAACTACCTAAGGGCTACGGGTTTATCTGTAGGATTACTGGTAAATTTCACTTATCCCAAAGCATGGATAAAGCGAATTGCCGTCTAAGCAGTGAATTCGTACTTTTTCACCTTGTGTTTTTTCCGTGTCTTCCGTGAGTGTCCGTGGCGAACAAAGGTTTCTATGAATATTTTTATCACCGGTGGCAACGGCCAAGTCGGCTTCGAGCTCCAACGCCAATTTGCCATTTTCGGCAACATCCTGGCCCCTACACGCCAGGAACTTGATTTAACCAACGCCAAAGCCGTTGATACTTACCTTGCCAAGCACCAACCCGCTCTAATTCTCAACGCCGCTGCCTACACAGCCGTCGATAAAGCCGAAAGCGAACCCGAGCAGGCAAGGCGTTTAAACGCAGAGCTACCCGCGCAACTGGCCCAATACGCCGCCCAGCAAGATATTACCCTGGTGCACTACTCAAGCGACTACGTATACCCCGGCAACGGCGAAACGCCATGGCAAGAAGACAGCCCCACAGGCCCGCTAAGCGTATACGGCCAAACCAAGCTGGAAGGGGATAACGCCATCACTGAAAGCGGCGCTAACCATCTGATTTTTCGCACCAGCTGGATATACGCCGCACGCGGCAATAACTTCATGAAAACCATGCTACGCCTGGGCCGCGAGCGCGAAGCATTAAGCATCGTAAATGACCAAATAGGCGCACCCACCCCCGCGCGCCTAATCGCCCAAGTAACCGCTTTAGCATTTACACACCACAATTCACCACTCACCACTCACCACTCACGATTCACCACTCACATACCACAAGGCATCTACCACTTGGCGCCGCAGGGTGAAACCAGCTGGCACGGCTTTGCATGTGAAATTTTCAAACAGGCCAGTAAGGCTAACGAACAGCTAGCGATCACAACAGATAATACTGTTGGCATACCCACCATAGAGTATCCAACACCTGCAACGCGTCCGCTCAATTCACGTATGTGCCTGGTGAAACTTGAAGCGGCTCTCGGGGTCATACTACCCACTTGGCAACAACAGCTAGCACTAACGCTACGCGAATACTGTGAAGAGTGAAGGATAAATGAGTAGGGTGTCGATGCCCTTACGCCTCACTACTAACGCTTTACACAGAAATACTCACGGATGACTAATATGAACTCCTCACACTTCACAGCTAACCCTTCACAAAGAAAGGGCATCATCCTGGCCGGCGGTTCCGGCACGCGCCTGCACCCCATTACCCGCGGTGTATCCAAACAGCTGTTACCCGTTTACGACAAACCGATGATCTATTATCCGATCTCGGTATTAATGCTGGCAGGCATCCGCGAAATTCTGATTATCTCTACGCCAGAAGACCTGCCTCAATATCAAAACCTGCTGGGTAGTGGTGAAGACTTCGGCCTGCATTTTGAATATGCCGAACAACCCACCCCCGATGGCTTGGCGCAAGCATTCATCATTGGTGAAGAATTTATAGGCAATAGCCCAGTTTGTTTAGTACTAGGCGATAATATCTTTCACGGGCAGCACTTTTCTGAGCAGCTAAAACGCGCCAGTGAACAGCCCAGCGGTGCCACGGTGTTTGGCTATTTGGTTAAAGACCCAGAACGCTTCGGCGTCGTGGAATTTAATGAAGCGGGTAAGGCCATCTCGATCGAAGAGAAACCTAAAAAGCCCAAGTCAGCCTATGCCGTCACAGGCCTTTATTTCTACGATAACGATGTTGTTAAAATAGCCAAAGCGGTTGAACCCTCCGAGCGGGGGGAGCTGGAAATCACCAGCGTTAACAACGCTTATCTTCAACAGGATAATTTGCGTGTTGAACGCCTGGGCCGAGGCTTCGCCTGGCTGGATACCGGCACCCACGACAGCCTGCTGGAAGCCAGCCAATACGTGCAAACCATCGAACACCGCCAAGGCCTCAAGATCGCCTGCCTGGAAGAAATCGCCTGGCAAAATGGCTGGATCAGCGATGAGCGATTGGCAGAGCTAGCCAAGCCGCTAGCCAAAACCCAGTATGGGCAATACCTACAGCGCCTATTGAAGGGTAAGAAGTAAGTGGTGAAGAGTGAGTGGTAAGCCAGTGGCTATCATCACTCGATTCCCACAATTCACCACTCACTATTCACCATTTACGGTTTAATCATGCACTACGAAAAACTCGCCATACCTGATGTAGTTCTTCTCACCCCCAAAGTATTCGGCGATGAGCGCGGCTTCTTCATGGAAACCTTCCGCCAAAATGAATTTGAAGACCACTGCGGTAACTACCAGTTTGTGCAGGATAACCACAGCAAATCGGCCCAGGGCATTTTGCGCGGCCTGCATTACCAGTTAAGCCAGCCCCAGGGCAAATTGGTGCGCGTTACGCGTGGCGAAGTGTTCGATGTAGCGGTAGATATGCGTAAAAGCTCGCCCACCTTTGGTCAGTGGGTAGGCGTCACGCTAAGTGAAGAAAACAAGCAAATGCTTTGGGTGCCTCCCGGTTTTGCCCATGGCTTTTATGTCACCAGCGCAGAGGCAGAGTTCCAGTACAAATGTACCGATTACTATGCGCCAGGCGACGAGGTGTCACTTTGCTGGGACGACCCCGAACTAGATATCAAGTGGCCGATTAATCAAGCGCCTCAGCTTTCTGGAAAAGACCGGCAAGGCGTTGCGTTCATTAATGCACCCACTTTTGATTGATACATTCGGCAATTTTCCTGCTTGCTTTTGCATCTAAAGTAAGCGCGTGAACAGTGGTAACTCAAGACAATGAATATTACGATTTTTGGAACCGGCTACGTTGGCTTGGTAACGGGCACGTGCTTGGCGGATGCGGGGCATCATGTCATGTGTGTCGATGTCGATAAAGCCAAAATCGACCGGCTTAACGAAGGTATTATCCCCATCTTCGAGCCGGGCCTGGAACAGATGGTACGCCAGAATGTAGAAAGCGCTCGCTTGTCTTTCACCACGCAAAGCGAGGAAGCAGTACGTTTTGGAACGCTTCAGTTTATTGCGGTGGGTACACCGCCCGGGGAAGATGGCAGTGCCGACCTGCAATATGTGCTGCAGGTAGCTGAAACCATCGGCCGTCACATGGATGACTACAAGGTCATCATCAACAAATCAACAGTACCTGTAGGCACGGCTGAAAAAGTGCAAGCCAAGATAGCGCAAACCCTTCAAGAGCGAGGGATCGAGCTGGATTACGATGTTTGCTCCAACCCTGAGTTTCTTAAGGAAGGCGCTGCCATTGAAGACTTTACGCGTGGCGCCCGCATTGTGGTGGGTACTCACAGCGAAAAAGCCATCAAGCTAATACGTGAATGCTATGCCCCCTATAACCGTAACCGTGAAAAGATCATGGTTATGGATGTACGCAGCGCTGAGTTAACTAAATACGCCGCTAACGCCATGTTAGCCACCAAAATCAGTTTTATGAACGAAATGGCCAATTTAGCCGAGCGCTTAGGGGCGGATATTGAGCAGGTGCGCCAAGGCATTGGCTCTGACCCCCGTATTGGGTATCACTTTATTTACCCAGGCTGCGGCTATGGCGGTTCCTGCTTTCCTAAGGATGTACAAGCCTTAAGCCGTACCGCTCAGCAAGTAGGCTACAGGGCTGAGATGTTAGAAGCCGTAGAAGCTATTAATGAACGGCAGAAACACACCTTGTTTGAAAAACTGAGCAAAGCATTTAATGGCGAGCTGAAAGGGAAAAAAATTGGCGTATGGGGCTTAGCCTTCAAGCCGAACACTGACGATATGCGCGAAGCGCCCAGCCGAGTGTTAATGGAGTCGTTGTGGGAAGCAGGTGCACAAGTGTATGCCTACGACCCTGAAGCCATGCCTGAAACACGCCATATTTATGGCGATCGTGATGATTTAAAGTTATGTGAGCGCATGGAAGACGCAGTTGAAGGCGTTGATGCCCTGGTGATTTGCACTGAATGGAAACAGTTCAGGGCAGTAAATTTACAAGGCGTGTCAAAGGCGATGAAAACACCAGTCGTGATTGATGGCCGAAATTTGTTTAGCCCTTTAGCGGCGAAAGAGGCGGGGATAACGTATGTCAGTGTAGGACGATAAGCCGAGCGAAAGTAAAATAGTTAGTTTATTAAAATTTTAGAGTGATCAATATGAAAGATACTAAAATCGCAGTAATTGGCTTGGGTTATGTAGGGCTTCCACTGGCAATCGAATTTGGAAAGCAGTACTCCACTATCGGTTTCGATATTAAATCTCACCGTATCAAGGAACTGAATGAAGGCATTGATAATACCCGTGAAGTAACGGCGGATGACCTGAAATCAGCGCCCCAATTAAGCTTCACCAGCGTAGAAGATGACATTCGTGAAGCGAATGTTTACATCGTGACGGTACCCACCCCTATTGATGATCACCGCCAGCCTGACTTAACGCCATTGGTAAAGGCCTCTGAGCTGCTAGGCCGCGTGATCAATAAGGGCGACGTAGTCATCTATGAATCTACCGTTTATCCCGGTGCAACAGAAGAAGACTGTATTCCGGTGGTAGAGCAAGTTTCAGGGTTAGTGTTCAATCAGGATTTCTACGCAGGCTACAGCCCGGAGCGTATTAACCCAGGTGATAAAGAACGCCCGGTTTCTAAAATCATGAAAGTGACCTCTGGCTCCACGCCAGAAATCGCTGAGTTTGTTGACCAGCTCTATAAAAGCATCATTACTGCAGGTACTTTCAAGGCCAGCAGCATCAAAGTAGCAGAAGCTTCCAAAATTATTGAAAACACCCAGCGTGATGTAAACATCGCGTTAATAAACGAGCTTTCAATGATTTTTAGTCATTTAGGTATTGATACCAACGATGTCATTGAAGCAGCTGCAACGAAGTGGAATTTCATCAAGCTTCAACCGGGCCTCGTAGGCGGGCACTGCATTGGTGTAGACCCTTACTACCTAGTGCATAAATCCATGTCGGTTGGTCATATTCCCGACATTATCCGTAAAGCACGTGAAATCAACGACGGCATGGCACGATTTGTAGCATCCAAGTTGATCAAAGCCATGATCGAAAAAGGCCAGCTGATCAAAGGTGCCAAGGTGCTGGTCATGGGCATGACATTTAAAGAGAACTGCCCGGACATTCGCAATACCAAGGTGATTGACCTGATTACCGAGCTTCAGTCCTACAGTATGGATGTTGATATCTATGACCCATGGGTAGACCCGTTAGAAGCCGAGCATGAATACGGCGTTAGTATGGTGCCTAATTTAAATGAAGGCGAGTATGACGCCGTAATTATTGCCGTGGCCCATAGTGAATTTAAGCAAATGGGTAGTGGTATTTATAAGCTGGGAAAAGGTGTGACTACATATCTTGATATGAAAAATGTTCTCGAAAGTTCAGGCAGGGATGAAGTACGTTTATAATTAGGGACAAACTATGAAGATTAACAGAAATCATTATGAACTTGTAAGAAAATCTAATTTACTGAATAAGAAATGGTATTTAGAACAATATAAAGACGTAGCTATGTTAAAAATGGATCCTATTGAGCATTATCTTAAATATGGTGCTTATATGGGGAGGGATCCTAGCACTAATTTTTCTGGCTCCTTTTATAAGGAAAGCTTTCTTGATAAAGATAATGATGTAAATCCCTTATTACATTATTTAGAAATTGGTAAGATTAAAGATTATAAAATAAGGCCTAACGCTATACATTTGCGAAATTTACTTAAAAATAATGAGAATTCAAAAGCCAAGTATTTATCACAATTTTGTACAAAAACAGTACGCGAAACTTATCCAATTATAGAAATGGCTGTTGAAACAGCTGGTGAGGCCGTACGTGGAAATGATTATGCTAAGGCAATCAATATAAGCTTGTTTCAACCAAGTGGAATGTCTTCTATATTTATTAAAAAAGAAAATAGTGGTGAAAACTTTTTTTTAGAAATTGATAGTGAGATCGAAAAAAATACTATAGATGGCGAGTTGATCACGGTAATTATGCCAGCATTTAACTCCGAAAAAACAATAAATAAATCTATTGAGTCAATTCTTAATCAGACATGGAGAAATATTCAACTTATTGTAGTCGATGATTGCAGTACTGATGATACATATAAGATTGCATATGAAACAACCAAAAACGATAAACGAGTCGTTTTATTAAAAAATAAAAAGAATGTTGGTCCATATGTTAGTAAAAACATTGCTTTATCTTATGCTAGGGGAGAATACATTACAGGGCAAGATGCAGATGACTGGTCACATCCACAACGTTTCGAAAAACATATTAATTTAATTAAAAAAGATGGCGACGTAAAAGCAAGCATGGCTTATATGTTTCGTATGCAAATGGACGGGGCTATTGAAGTTCGTAGAGAAGGACTATTAATCGGTTCATCTATTTCAACAATGTATCAGAATAAATTTTTGAAAGAAAATTTAGGCTACTGGGATTGCGCAAAATTTGGCGCCGATTCCGAGTTGATTTCTAGAGCAAAAAAGATTCTTGGTGATAAGTTTAAATATTATAAATTTCCAAGTATGATCTGTTTAGCTTCTCCTGATAGTTTAACATCAAATCCCGAATATGGTGTTTCAGTAGAGCACGGCTTATCCCCAGCGCGGCTTGAATATCGAGCTGCTTGGACAAGCTGGCACGAATCGATTAAGAGAAGTGAAGTGTACTTGCCGTTCCCTCATATTGATAGAAAATTCTCTATACCTAAGCAGGCGTATATTCCAATTGATGATATAAAAGAGAATATGCATTTGCATTGAAATTTAATGATTTGCTAGCTGTTACTTAATAGTAATAGCTAGTTATTTTTGTTGTGATCATTGATCAGGTATTCCATGGATAAGATTGATATATTTAATACGAATGCAATAGAAATTGACTGTATTAGCAATTTAGATGATTTAGTTTACATAGATTATATGTCTAGATTTAACTATAAAACTAAATGCTTTAAGTATTATGGTTTAATTAGGAAGTCTAGGGAGGAAAGTGAAAAGCTATACGTGTTTTTACATGGTGCTAAAGATAGAGACAAAAATAGAGAGCCATATTTTGATAGGTGGAGCTGGGTCGATGTGTTTGATGGTTATATGCTCAGCTTTTCAGACCCTACTTTGCAATTAGACACCAAATTGGGTTTGGCGTGGTATGGTGGCGATTATTCAGAGCACCCTTTAGAAATAATTATATCTATAGTCGATAGGTTTGCAGAAGTTTTTAATATAAGAAAAGAAAATATTATATTTTGGGGATCTAGTGGTGGGGGCTATGCTTCAATTTATGCAAGTCTTAAACTGAGTGGGTCAAAGGCTGTTGCATTTAACCCGCAATGCAATGCCTTGAATTATCATGAGCGTCATGTAAAAAGATATCTTAATATAGGGTTTAATGTTAAGGATGTTGAGGCGCTTAATGAAAATATTTTACAAAGATTGACCATTAGTGATACTTTGATTAAAGAAAGCAAATCAAAGATTGCTATATTTCAAAATACAAAAGATTCATTTCATTACAAAAATCACTTTTTAGAATTGCAAGCTAGGATAAGAAATATTGAGTCAACAGCTTTCAAGTTTTTTACTTATTCGGATGATAGGGGGCATGGTCCTGAAAGTAAACAACTTGCTAAAGATGTAAATGAAAAATTATCCCATGTTTTTGAGGGCAGTTATAAAGTAGTTTATGCTCCTCAGCCTACTAGTAGTATCGAAATAAGTAATTCTGATATATCTAAGTTTCTATCATCTGATAAAAAGAGTTCGTCAGAGTTTTATTTGGAAATATTTAGAATTTTGAGTGAAGATAAAAAGGGGGGGGTTAGTAAAGCAAAAGTTGATGAGTTATATTCGAAAGCAATTAATGAATATCCTGGTGGTTGGAGTTTAAAATATCTTTATGCTAAGCACAAAAATAATGTAGGCGAAATTTCAATTTCGCTTAAGGTTCTTCTTGAAATATATGAAAAGTTTGTATTGAAAAATGAAAAGATTCCTGAAAAGGTTGTTAAAGAGTTAAAAGTAGTTTCGGAAAAAATTAGCTATAAACAATTTTCTTTCTATTTGAATAGTGATTCTTCTAACGCTACGTTGGATGCAACAGATTTTTTATTTAAGTTTGGCTTTCTCCTCATAGATAAAAGATTGTCATTTTCCGACTCTACTGTTGAAAATTGGAATATAGAAGAGGTTGATAATAGTTTTTTATATACTCACCCTTTGCTAAAAGTTGTTAGTTTTTTGAGAGAAAACACTAAAATAATAGTGTTAGGCGATATTTATAATTCTTTTAATGATCAGTCTGTTGAAGATTGTCTTTTCAATATAGTCGATAATAACGACTGGGAAGCTCTTGATTATCTATCAGGTCGCTTTTCTATATTACTATTTAGCGATAAGATGAATTTAATCTTGAGTGATCCTTTTGGCTCAAGAACTGTTTTTTACTCTCTTGACGCGAAAGTTATTGGTTCACATGCTACCTTAGTTGCTCAGGTTATTGGCGAGCCTTTAGATAAAAAAGCAAAAGCATTTATTAAGTCGCCAGAATATAAGCGTAGAGGTACTGTTTATCTGCCAGGCGATTCTACAATGTATCAATCAATAAAAGGTTTGTCACCTAACAATTTCCTCGACTTGAATAGCTTTCAAACGACTAGGTTTTGGCCTAGAGAAAAATCAAAGACAGAATCCTTAGAGGATTTTCTGGGAAAGGTTGATTCTTATTTCAAAAGAACATCATTATTTTTAAAACATAAAGAATATGTCCCTATCTTAGGGTTAACGGCTGGAGTCGATAGTAGAGCAATTATTGCGGGATTAAAGTTTTACGATCAAAAGCCAAAATTAATAACATGGACTAGATTGCCAGAGAGTGAAAAGCCAACTGTTGATAAAATGCAGGTTTATTTAAATTTACCTCATAAGTATATAGACAATAAAAGATTTCCAAGTGAACGAAAAGCTGTTCTTAGTATGATTTCAGCTAAATTTAACTCTGGCCTTTATAGAGGTGTTTCTGCACTTTCTGGACAAATGTGTGAACAAGCTAATATAGAGAAAGGATTGTTCATTAGAGGGTTAGGTGGGGAAATATGCCGTGGATTTTATAATCGTAATAATTACGAATTCAATGTTGACGAGATAGTGACTTCGCTAGTAAAGCTTTATTTAACCAAAAAGCTCAATGTTGATAAGTTAAGTCCAGATTTTGAAGATTTCGTTTTTAGCTCTATATCAGGTTTCATTGACAGGGCAAATTACGACACGGATTTTTATGGCTATGATGTTTTAGATTTGTATTACTGGGAGCAGCGTATGGGTATGTGGGCAGCAAATCTTCTTAATGAAATGGATGCTGCAATACAAGATTTTGTTGGTTTAAATAGTAGGGTAGTATACCAATCTGCTATGACTCTCGATAAAGAACTGCGCATTGGGTCTAGATTGATGTTGGATATAACTAGTATGTATGATAACGGTTTTGCAGAAATTAATTATCAATCATAATAGGTGTGATCTGTCTTTTTTAGTGCGAAGAATTACAATAAGCATGGGTGTATAATATGAATGTAGAAATTTTTGGTGCTTCTGCTGTCGGTAAAAGCACAGTGTTGGAAAGGTGCATTAAAAATAATAAAAACAAAATTACTCATTTTATTTCTGACACAAAAATTAGTGAGGAAGATGTCCGCTTTTATTTGGATTATTTTGATATTGATTATTTTATAAACGGGGTAATTAGGATAATTGCTCTTTCATCTGTAAAGCCAACACAAAAGTTATCAGCTATGCAGATGTTGTTTTCCACTGCCAAAGATTATGTTCGATGGAAGCTTTATTCAATGGCTGTTGATGATCAAAGTAAAGTCTTTGTTGAAGATGAGTTCTTCTTACATAAATCCTTTGCTATATTATCGTGTATGGATATGGATTTAGATGCTACGGAATGGTATTTTAGCAATGTTCCAGTGCCTGATGTCGCTATTTTTATGTCTTGCTCGTCACAAAAAATTCTGTCTAGATATAAAGAAAGAGATAAAATTGTTAATTCTTATAGATACAAAGATGATAATGCTATATTAAAGTTACTCGATAAATCATCCGGTATGTATAAGCTGGCCCTTTCGGTGTTGCAAAAAAGAGGGGTTGAAGTTGTAAACTTAGACGCTAGTGGAACAATTGAAGATGTTTTGTTGACATTAGAGGAAGTGTTGTTAAATTGTAGTAACATTTTATTAAAAAAAACTTTTTTGGATAGATTAAAATCTAACTCTACTTCTTTTAAGAAAAGAAATGGAAGACACAATCTGTCAAGTAAAGATATTGTGTATTGTTGTTTTGCCACTCCGAATTTCAGGGTTGATCGCAAAGATGCCCAGAGAAGTGCTGCTGAGCGCTTTAAACAATTTTCTATCGATTCCAATATATGGCATGGTGCTTCTGTACTTGATTTAGGTTGTAATAACGGCGCCATGTTACTACAAGCTAGCAATTATAGGATCAAGCGAGGTTTAGGTGTGGAGTTTGATTTGGAAAAGGTTGAACTAGCTAAAGACATTGCAGCCTATTCTAATTTACACCACTTAACGTTTCAACAAGCAGATGTCGATAAGCTTACGGCAGACTCGCTAGGTAATTATGATGTTGTTTTCGCATTGGCAATTGAACGTCACGTCAATAATCCCAAGGCTCTATATCGGTTGTTAGGTAAAGTGACAGATAAGGTACTGTGTTTTGAAGGTAATAGCGGTTGTGATATTGAAAGTGTTAAAGATATGTTAAGTACGCAAGGCTTTCAGCGATTTGAATATCGCGGTTTTTGCCAGGATGATATTGTTCCAGCCAATAATACCCGACCAGTCTTGATTGCTTTTAAATAAAGCACTTAGTACCTATTTTTTTGCTTCTTTTTTTGCAGTTGGCTGCGTTTTGTTATTTTTCTTCATTGTTTCTGATTATTCTTTATTAATCCCCTGATTGATTAACTATCACCCGCAGGATTGTTTTTATGTGTGGAATTGTTGGCGCGGTTAGCGCAAAGGAATGTACCAATTTTTTACTCACAGGGTTATCCACTTTAGAGTATCGCGGTTACGATTCGGCAGGGCTTGCCCTGTTATCAGATGAGCCAAACAGTAAGTTACAACGTGCCCGTGCTAAGGGGCGTGTAGCGGAGTTGGCAGTTAAAGTAGCCGAGCAGGGAGCTAGCGGTACGCTGGGAATCGCTCATACTCGTTGGGCTACCCACGGCGTACCCGCGGTGCGCAATGCCCACCCGCATATTTCCGCAGGTTTGGCCCTAGTACATAACGGCATTATCGAAAACTACGAAGCCTTGCGTGAACAGTTACAGGGCCTGGGGTATGAGTTTACTTCCGATACCGATACGGAAACCATTGCTCACCTGATCCAGGCTTGCTTCAAGGGTGAAATTGGCGAACCGGCTGAGAGTCTTTTTTCTGCTGTGCAGTGCGCCGTGGCGTATCTAAAAGGGGCATTTGCCCTGGCCGTGATTAGCGAAGAAGAGCCGGATTGCCTAGTGGTGGCCCGCGAAGGCTCACCGCTGATGCTGGGTATCGCCGAAGATGGCCATTATGCGGCATCCGATGCGTCAGCACTGCTTTCTGTTACCAAGCAGATGATGTACCTGGAAAATGGCGATGTGGCGCGGCTAACCCGTGACTCCATTACCCTGGTCGATCGCATCGGCCAGCCCGCTCAGCGTGAAGTGGTTACCTCTACCTTGAATGCCGATGCCGTTGAGCTTGGCGATTATAACCACTACATGCAGAAAGAGATGTTCGAACAGCCCCAGGCGCTGGGCAATACACTGGAAATGATCAGTGGGGCAGGGCAACTGCAGCCAGGTATTTTTGGTGCTGAGGCCCAGGCCGTGTTTGAACAGGTCGATTCGGTGCTCATCCTGGCGTGCGGTACGTCAAGCTATGCGGGCATGACCGCCAAGTACTGGATTGAGCAGGTGGCGGGTATTCCCTGCAATGTGGAAATTGCCAGCGAGTATCGCTATCGGCAGAGTGTTGCTAATCCTAAACAGCTAGTCGTGGTTATTTCCCAATCCGGCGAAACGGCCGACACATTGGCCGCGCTACAGCATGCCAAATCGTTAGGGCATACGCATACGCTCTCCATTTGTAACGTGCCTGAATCCGCCATCGTTCGGGAAACTGCGCTGCGCTTTATTACCCGTGCCGGGCCTGAAATTGGTGTGGCGTCTACCAAGGCATTTACCACGCAGTTAAGTGCGCTGTTCTTACTGACGCTTCTGCTGGCTAAAGCCAACCAGCGTTTGAGTGAAGGTGACGAAAAAGCTTACCTGGATGAACTGCGCCACCTGCCTGTTGCGGTAGAAAAGGTGCTGGCGTTAGAGCCCAGCATTAAAGATTGGGCGCAGCAGTTTGCCAATAAGCATCATGCGTTGTTCCTGGGCCGTGGCCGCCATTTTCCAATTGCTTTGGAAGGCGCGCTTAAACTTAAGGAAATCTCCTATATTCATGCGGAAGCTTATCCTGCAGGGGAGTTGAAGCATGGCCCCCTGGCACTTGTTGATGCAGAAATGCCGGTCGTGGTGGTAGCGCCTAACGATGAAATGTTGGAGAAGCTTAAGGCCAATATGCAGGAAGTCAGCGCTCGCGGTGGCCAGTTGTATGTGTTTGCTGATGGCGATAGCGCCGTTAAGTCATCAGAGGGCGTTAACGTGCTGATGATGCCTGAGCATTACGGGCTGCTTTCACCGGTATTGCATGTGGTGGCGCTCCAGCTACTGTCTTACCATGTGGCATTAGTGAAAGGTACTGATGTTGATAAGCCGCGTAACTTAGCCAAGAGCGTTACCGTAGAGTAGTGCAGTTGGGCGCCGTACCGGCGCCTTCCGCGGGTGCCTTATTTGCTCGTGCCTCGCAAAACGTTACCACGCGCTACAGGTTGGTTGCCGAAGCGTGGTGTTATGCAAAATCGTAGCGCGTAGTAAGCCGATAGGCGCACTCGCGGGAGCAGCGCGGTTAGCGCTGCCGGGGTTGGGTAATGCGGCGCGCATGTCATGGTGGCACGGCCGGGGCGGCTTGGCAGCCGCCTTCCGCGGGTGCCTTATTTGTTCGTGCCTCGCAAAACGTTACCACGCGCTACGGGGTGGTTGCCGAAGCGTGGTGTTATGCAAAATCGTAGCGCGTGGTAAACCGATAGGCGCACTCGCGGGAGCAGCGCGGTTAGCGCTGCCGGGGTTGGGTAATGCGGCGCGCATGTCATGGTGGCACGGCCGGGGCGGCTTGGCAGCCGCCTTCCGCGGGTGCCTTATTTGCTCGTGCCACGCAAAACGTTACCACGCGCTACAGGTTGGTTGCCGAAGCGTGGTGTTATGCAAAATCGTAGCGCGTAGTAAGCCGATAGGCGCACTTGCGGGAGCAGCGCGGTTAGCGCTGTTGGGGTTGGGTAATGCGGCGCGCATGTCATGGTGGCACGGCCAGGGCGGCTTGGCAGCCGCCTCCCGCGTGTGCCTTATTTGCTCGTGCCTCGCAAAATGTTACCACGCGCTACGGGGTGGTTGCCGAAGCGTGGTGTTATGCAAAATCGTAGCGCGTGGTAAGCCGTTAGGCGCACTCGCGGGAGCAGCGCGCAGCGTTGCCGGAGTTGCTTAACATGGCTCGGGCGGCTGGGGTAGCCATTAGCGGGTGCCTTTTGTTCCTACTTCGCAAGATGCGTTATACGGCTTAAATATGCCGATATTTGATTTCATTGCTCACTTAACACCGGCACCTGTGGAATCGAAGCGCGATGACATAGGTTCTCTGCCAAACTTATCTATATGAAATGTGAATATTTTAAGCATTCACATTCAGAAATGAATCCTTGCCCACTAGGCGTGAAAGTGAATGTGTCAGTGGGCGTTGTATAAAGGAGATGTAGTTCATGTCGCTTTTTTTTGTGCATATACCTAAAACAGCTGGAACAAGCTTTCGGCAGGGTGCCGAAAAATACTTTTCGTCAGAGCGAATTGTTTATGATTATGGTGCGAACTCCAAGGTAACGTCTCCTCTCGCCAAAGAGTTTCTACATGCTGATCAACCTGATTTCTGGCAGTTCAGGCAGGCGCTTGATAACCCCGCCATGATTTCGGGGCATGTGCCAATTAAGCGCTTTGTTTCTTTGTGGGGGGCGGGAAATACGCTTACCTTCCTGCGTGAACCACTGCAGCGTATTGCCTCTGAATATGCGCATTTTGTCAGGAATATGGATTACAAAGGGAGCTTCAAGGAATTCTATTCAGACCCGGCGATGCGTAATCGTCAGCGTAGGGCTCTCAATGGCGTGAACGTTGAGGCTATCGGGTTTATAGGCTTAACAGAACGTTATTCTGAAAGCCTGGAAGTATTGAATGATCGCTTTTCGATTCAGATTCCCGAGCGTGAAGACAACCGAGGTAAAGCGCGCTTGGAGGACCAGCACCAGCTCGATAAAGAGGATGTCGCAGAACTCAAACGCTTGAATAAACGCGATATCGAGCTTTATCAGTATGCCGCTGCACTGTTTGACTCACGCTATACGATGTTTAAGTCGAATCAGCCCTGGGCGCATGCTTGCCTTGTTGAGGCCAATGCCGAGGGGGTTAGTGGCTGGGCCTGGTGGGCCGATGAGCAAGATGCGCCGTTGGAAGTCGAGCTGTGGGTCAATGATGAGCTAACCAGCACCGTACGCGCAGCAGAGCTTCGTCAGGAGTTGTGTCACTTGCTGCCTCCCCGAGGCGGGTACGTGGGCTTTCATGTGCCGTTAAAACTGTCTCCTCTTGATACGGTGCAATGTCGTATTGCCGCTACCGGGCAGCGGTTTCCGCTAAGCCCACGCCGCATCGATGAAACGGCTGCATAATATCTTTAGGGTTAAACCAGGTCGCCGTATGAATTCGCCCTACCGTTAAGCAGGTTATAGGGGGCGGATTGATGAAGGTTGACGTATGAGGAAATTAGCCAGATAACACCATTTGTAAATCAGATGGTGTTCTGGCAGCACTAGTCAGACGCCTCTAAAACGGGAATACCAGTGGTGTAATGACCAGAACGGCAGCTGAGTAGGTAAGGCTGATCGGTAAACCGATTTTAAAGAAATCGGTAATTTTATAGCGCCCTGGTGAATAGACCATTAGGTGGGTTTGGTAGCCAAATGGGATTAAAAAGCAGGCACTGGCGCCGTATGCCACGGCCAACACAAACGGCAGCGGGTCGGCACCAAAAGCGTGGGCAGTGCTCCAGGCAACGGGGAAGGCCAATGCAGCTGCGGCGTTGTTAGTCACCGTTTCTGTCAGTAGTAGTGTCAATAGGTAGCAACCAATAAACGCGGCATAGACACCGTAACCACTGAATAGGCTCTGCATGCCGGTGGCTAGTAACCCGGCCGCGCCTGAGTTTTCCAACGCTTGAGCGATGGCTAACGCCGAACCAATAATTAGCCATAGTTCAAACGGGAAGCGGCGGCGCAGCTCTGCCAGGCTAATCACTTTCATTAGCAGCAGCCCGCCCAATAGTACCAGCAGCCCGTGGAACAGAGGCAGCACGTTGGTGGTGGCTAATCCAATAACCGCTGCGAAGCCGCCCACGCTAAGCAGGCTCTCTTTGTTACTTAATTGTGGCCGAGTAAAACTACCGCTTAGCAAGTGGAAGTTTCGGTCCAGATTGCGGTGTAGACGAAAATCAGCGCTAACCGCTAGCAGTAAGCAGTCTCCCACGCGAAGTGGGATTTTTCCTAACTGCCCCTCTAAGCGTTTCCCTCCCCGCCTTATGCCCACCACCCCGGCGCTGAACATGCTGCGAAAGTCTACGTTTCGCAGCGTTCTACCTGAAAGCTCAGACTCATGGGAAATCACTACTTCTACTAGGTTAGTCGCCAGCAGATGATCGGCTTGATGACCAAATAGGTGTAGCCCTGGAAAGCGCTGTAATGCTTGTACCTTGCTTACTTCACCCGTGAAAACAAGCGTGTCATTGGCTTGGAGCTGCTCATCTGGTGCTACAGGGCTTATGAGTCTTCCCTGTCGTTCTATTTCAAGTAAATAAAGCCCGTCTAAGCTGCGCAAGCCGTTTTCTTCGATTGTTTTCCCAATCAGAGGAGAGTCTGGTTCCAGGTCGGCCGCTAGAAAGTAGGAAAGCTGCTCGTTGGTGTCTTCCATCTGATGATGGGGTAAAGCGTTGGCGCGCCACATCAGCACGCATAGGGTAATTAGCGCTACCGGGATCCCCACCAAGCTAAATTGGAACATGCCCAGCTCGCTGCCGGTGGCACTCAAATTAAACGAGTTCACGACCAAGTTGGTGGAAGTACCTACCAGCGTAGTGATGCCGCCCAAGATAGAAGCGTAAGAGAGCGGGATCAGCAGTCGTGAAGGTGCAATACGCTGCTGGCGCGAAATGGCGCCTAAAAAGGCGGCGACCACGGCGGTGTTATTCAAAAACGCAGAAAGCACCGCGGTGCTGCCCATTAAGCGCGCCATGGCAAACTGAGGCTGTCCCTTTAATAAGTGGCGTGAGAGCAAGTCCAGCAGGGGGGAGCGTTCAAGCGCCAGTGACACCAGCAGCAATAGCAGCAGTGTTGCAAGCGCTGGATTAGTGTATTGGGTGAGCAGGGTTGAAGTGTCGACAAAACCTAACAGCAAAAAAGCAGCGGCTAGGCTAACAAACGCAATAGCGGGCTTTACGCGCCCGCTGATTAACAACGCTAATAAAACAATAATCGAACACAGAACGGCCCAGGGGGTCATGGTGGGTCCTTGAGAATGTTAGCTATATGGTTCGCTTGCTGGATTTTACCCAGGCTTTTAAGATGGCGTCTAATGTTTGCAAGTCTGCAATATTTCAATCGATAAAACATTAAATACAGTTAGTTAAAGCTGAATTTGGGTATTTAGTATTATCGCCTGCAAGGCTACATGGCTCACTTCACAAGCCGTATAACCGCGCTTGGATAGTTCGATGATCGCCTTTAGTTGCCAATAAACGACCTCTAGCCTCCGGTGATTTTCAACCCAGTTGTCCAAATGGCTGCCTCTAGGCAGCCTGTTTATTACGCTCGATTTCGTGCAGCTTGCCAGGGTTGAGCGATACCGCGCCAGGTATCTCCCAGTTTCGGGTGTTGCCTGACCAGCGCTGTGGATGTCGGCGCTTAGCACTTTCATAAACTGCTTTGCGGTGCTCAAGACGTTCTCGGTCGACACCTCGATGCCGGTCAGCAGGTGTCA
>NZ_JABUZA010000055.1 GCF_014897985.1 Halomonas colorata | reverse complement strand
TATTTCCAGGAGTGTGCTTGATACGGAAAGCGAAACGTCTCTGCCACTTTCCCTCCCACCTGCCATTGGGTCTTGCGTACCAGCATCATGGGCACATCCACTTCCTTAAGCAGCCGGCTGTTCTTGGCGATTCCCACGATGTAGTCGACGTGATGCCGATCGCACCAGTTCAGCATCCGGGGACGACAAAAGTGGCTATCACCTCGTAACACGATGCGCGTATCGGGCCAGTATTGACGGATAAAGCGTACCAGTAAGGCGAGGATCGCCCAGCTATGGCGGCTGTCGCTGCGGTCACTGGTGCGCAGATAGCTCACCAGTAAGTGGCGCCCACAGAAGACATACAGCGGGAAGTAACAGTGGTGATCGTAATAACGGTTAAAAAACTTGCCGGGTTGCTCGCCATGCACGGGGATGTCGGTGCCATCAAAGTCCAGCACGATCTCCTTGGGTGGTTCGTCATGCTGTTCAATGAAGTGATGCCACAGCAACTCATGGGCCTTCACTATTGCTTGCCGATCGGCGTTCTGCTCCACCCGGCACAGCGTTGACTTGCCTGCCAGCGTATCCTCTTCACCGAGCGCTGTCTGGAGGGCCTGATCATAGCGCAGGGCCTCATGGTCGTTGAAATCTTCGTAGCCCGCGGCGACACCGAACACTCGCTGACGAACCAGAGTGTCGTGCTTGTGACGAACCTGTTCCGGTGCGCGGGGATCATGAAGCACGGAGGCCAAGCGGTGCGTCAGGCGATGTTGCTTATCGACTTCACGAAGCAGGAGCAATCCAGCATCGGAGGTGATGTGGCCCCCAGAGAAATCGGCTTCAATTTGGCGGCGTGAGAGTGGCGAGAAGGTCAGTTTTTCAGGTACCATTTTGGAAGCGGTTGTTGGTGCTTGATGGATTGGTTAGGCTCTTGAAATCATAGCACTTTCAGCCGCTTTCTTTTATACCCCGTGAGAAATCCAGGCTAGTGGTCAATACTGATGCCTGTGATTGTTAAATCCGACCTCGCGCTCCACCACCTGAGGAACCGGGACCTTCTACATATTCGAGGTTCAGATCAACTTCAATCCGAACAGGAGGAATACCATAAACCTCATCTTCCAATCTCGACTTTGCATAGTTATTAAGTGCAAATCGCTCGCACAGGTGTCCACCTTCTCGCCATTCTGATTTTGAAAGTCCAAGTACAGTGACTAATCCCAAGCCAGCATGGTAGATTTTGTAAGGCATTGAATTTTGGCTTTCCCTTGTGCCATGAATTATCGGCTCTTGCCAAAAAAGCTCCAAAAAATTTCGCTGCGGTTCAGTAAGATTAGAAATCGTTTGATTCACCATCCCCTTAAAACGATTTTTTTCGAACTCAATAAAAAGTGGACGTACTACAGGGCTCAGCTGGAAAAAAAACTCAGCAGCGGGTGCTTGATGTATTTTTGTGATCCAACCCGATTTGCTCAGCCAGCTAACTTCCTTTTCCCGGATATCCATGCGCTGCTCTGATTCAACCAATTCCCGAAGAACTCTGAGTTCTTTGGGATTGAGGTGTGGCAGGGTCATTCTCACCTTTTTTTTAAAGTTGGCCAGATCTCTCTCTTTTCTTAAACTAGCCTTTCGATCATTCTGCAAACTTAAGATCTTGAGACATCCAATTTCAAGCAACCTGACTACAAGGTATGAAACGGAGAACGCTCCAACTGTCAGGAAAAGAATTATGTAATCATCGGGAAAGCCAATATTAGAGAATAGTTTTGAGGCTGGCCTCCAGAGCAATAGAACAAGCAAAACCGTACCTAGTGCTCTAGCTGCTGATGTTACAGATGAGATCGAATCAAAGAATCTAATAGCCCATTCAGGCACAAAACCCCCTAAATTTAACGGTTTATGAGTGCGCATGCGTGCCTTTCTGGCAACAAGCACCTAACTATCTATCTGTAATGCTTCGTTAACTTAGGTGTCCAACATATCCCATTCGTCACCTAGAACCCAACGCAGCGCTGATAACTTCCCGTTGATTATTCCCCACTCAAAGTCACTCCATGGGCCTGTATCTTCATATTTCTCTTCAATGCGTTCAGCTGATTTAATAGCACCTTGGAGGATATGATCATGAATTACATCTGAGCCATAGCGCTCAGTTCCTTCAGGAACGATTTCAATTTCACCGTTTTCGATGAGCCATATACGGTTTTGATGACGGTTGTACCAGACCTTATCGACAAGCTCATCCATGGAGTCTAATATTTCTCTCAACCCTCTGGTTTCTTCTGAAAAATCATGTTCAAACTCGACTTCGGCAAGCAAATCAGGATCAATGTGGTCAATAGCTGGAGTTAGATTATTGAAATATAAAGAATTAGAAAATGAAAATATCTCGTCAAAATCCGAGTGCGGTTTTCGATGATCTTTCGAGGAAAAGTCGTTATGGTTATGGGTAACAAAAATACAAGTATCACAGCTACGATTTAGGCTACTCATAAACTCAAAAAACTGCTCAATGATAACAGCATCTGCGACAGAGTTTTTGTTTATATGAAAAGGCGCTCTTTTTTCTAGTCCACGTTGAATGGCAGCGATTTTTGAACGCTCACTAACTGGAGTTACCACTGCCGATTCAATTAGTCTTTCAACTCTATGGATAGTTGCGTAATTTGCCTCGGTTAAAAGGGGCAGTCTTGCATTGATATCATTCAGAACGTCTATGGTCGCTCCTTGCTTTTCACCAGCAAACTCATTTACCACAGCCTTGACCTGCTTAAATTCTTGAGACAGTCGTTGCGCAGTTTTCTTCGCCACACTCTCCTTATTTCGCTCATACTCATCAATAACCAGGTCAGCCAAGACTAATTTTACGCTGTTCGAACTCACCAGCTCCTCTAGTGCAGACACAAGAGGGAGATCACTTCTTTTCGTAGAAACATCTAGCAAAACACATGTATCGAGAAAGATGTAATTCATATGATCCTTATTCTCCCTTGTCATTGGTTCTGGCTCAAGTTAACGCCCGCATAAAGCGCGCGGGGTACGAGCGTCGGCTTCGATGCATTTTTTAGCCAATTTGATTCTCGGAATTCCAAAACCCATTCCATCCCCGGCTGGGACAAACCAAAGGAGTTAGCACCATGTTCTATGTCATGAGCGTAACCGAGACGGTCGTAACCCACGCCCGCACCCCGAAGACCTACCAATCCGCCGAGGTGGTGTCCGGCCACAAGGCTGATCATGCCGCTACCGACGCAGCGCACCGCTTGAATCGTCAGGCCGAGACGCTGGAGGCGTTCGTGGTGGTCGAGAACGAGAACAAGCTAGATAAGGGCGAGCGTTACCCGCAAGTTCTGGCGGCTGCCCTGGAGCAACGCCAGGAGTCGGAAGCTGTGGCGCTGCTGGTAGCGATCTGGGAGCCGGGACTGTACAACCCCGAGCGCGCAGCTCATGCCGAGGCTCAGGGCGACCGGGTAGAGCGTCACGCTGGGCGCCTAGCGGCGCTGGGCTTGTCCTTCGATGAGCTGGTGGAGCGCTATGGTGCCCAGGCCCGATCCGAGATCGAGCGTGTCGAGGCCGAGCGCCAAGAGCGCGCCGAAGCGGCGGCTCGCCGGGAGGCAGCGGCCAGCGAAATCACCGAGGCCGCCCAGGAACACACCTACTCGTTCCCGGCCGTGCGCGGCATCCAGGCGGGCAAGGAATACTACATAGCCCAAATTCCCTATGGGGTTCTGGTCAAGCTGTTCGTCTTCGATGAAGAGGACGTGCCGCCCGAGCTGCGCGCCCAGCGCAGCCTCAACGAGAAGCGTGCCCGCGACATTGGCCAGTACCTTTTTTGGCGTTTTCCTGGTGATGATTTTAGGTATCTATTTTGGTGCCTTTACGCCGACGGAAGGCGCTAGCGTTGGGGCATTCGCTACGCTGCTCTACGCCTTAGCGAAAGGCATGCGCGGCGCGCAGCTATGGCATAGCGTACAAGAGACATTGGCGCTCTCCGCGGTAGTGTTCTTTATGCTGGTAGGGGCCGAAACGCTGGGTTACTTCATTTCGGTGTCGCGCATTTCGTTCTCCATCACTGACCTACTCTACGGTATGGATCTAACGCCCATCGTCGTCGTGCTGTGCATCCTGGCGCTCTACTTCGTGCTGGGCATGTTCATGGACTCCATCGCGATGCTGGTGATCACCGTGCCGGTGGTTTACCCGATTATTCAGGCGATGGGCATCGACCCGGTGTGGTTCGGTATTTTGACCGTACTGACCGTTGAGCTGGGACTAATGACCCCGCCGGTGGGGATGAACGTGTTTGTGATTAAAGCGATGGCGCCACATGTCGGGCTAGGGGAGATATTTAAAGGGGTGGCGCCTTTTGTGGTTTCTGACTTAATACGACTAGCGCTATTAATCGCCTTCCCCATTTTGAGCACGCTGTTTCTGCTCTAGTTGGTGAGTACGCTTGCCTGTACCCAAGCCAGCGCTATGTCTCTGTGGTGTGCGGTAATACCTTCATCATGAAGGTTTCCGGGCAGTACCCGGCTGTGCACCATCTAATTGCCCACCCCGACATGCGGCGGATCAATTTCACCAGCTCCACCGGCGTTGCGCTTGATTTTTGAGGCTATCGAGATTTAAACCCCGAAGGTCGAACTGGGAGTTCAACTTTCGGGGTGCTGTGTAGACCTGTATTAATGGGCTCTGTGAAACTTAGAAATCGTATCGAACCCCTAAAGCCCACCAATCCTTATCAATCGCATTGATCTCCCTATCTGTACTGCTAGCATATTCTAAATATACAAACATTGGATCACTAAGCCGGTAGCTGCCACCCGCAACGTATTGGACGTCACTCAAATTCATGTCACTATTTTCCATATAGCTGACGTTCCCGTATATTTTGCCTTCTGAGTAACTAAAAACGGGTGCTATACCATAATGACGAATATCTCCCTGCTCTTCAAATAACGCACCGACACTTAGCTGTGGAGATATTTTGTAGGTTACGCTTGCCCCGAGTAGAGCATCATCATCACCTTCTGCTTCATCATAGCCAGCGGCAAAACGTACCGGGCCTGTTTCATAGGCTACATATCCCATTAGGTTAAGTGTTTCTTCTTCACCTGCATCTTCATCTTCTGGATCGAGCTTTCCAGCGACACCCAGGCTGAAGCCATCGAAACTTTGGGATTCAAAAGAGATAGAGTTTCCACGGGCGCGGGCACCACCTTTTGCCAAGGCTCGCCAATCCACAGTATTTCTTACATTGATAACCTTGGATATGTTCTGATAATAGATGGAGTCAAAGTTACCAACCTTTACGGCTCCGACGTCTTCAAATCGTAGCCCTACATATGTGTTCCTTATATCATCAATGACGTTAGGCCGTGCCTCGTCACGATCATTAGCGGTGAATCTAAACTCGGCTCTTATAAAACCCTCTAGCTTAGGATTTATCCTATGTCCAGCTTTAAAGCCAAGGCGTGAACCTTCTTCACTAATATAGTCGTTACCGTCATCGTTGTTTAACGTCAAGTGTATACGGCCATATAGGTCAAAGTAAGTTTCTCCGTCTTCATACACATTGAATGCCTGTGTGGTTCCTGAAAACCCTAAACCTGCTACTAGTGCCAATGTAGAAATGCCATGGCATTTTTTGTTGTTCAACAACATGTTTACTCCCTGATTTATCTTTTTGAGTTTGTTTTTACACTGCCGTGATAAAGAGATTGACTGATCCACCCAACTGGCACTCGTATGACTGGTGTAAATAACCAGTTTCTGAGCGGCTTTAGCCTGTAATAAAAGCGTGCTCACCTGATGACTACGCTCTGGATCCAATCCTGTACAGGGCTCATCTAAAAGTAAGATTGGAGGAGAAGAAAAATAAGCGTGAAGCAACATAAAACGCTGTAGTTCACCACCAGAGACATCACAGGCATAGCGAGAGAGTAAGCTAGGAGAGAGGTCCAGCAGTCTTAGTCCGTCGAGTACTGTCTTTGTGGGGACTAGAGCAAACCAATCCACAAGTTTTTCGCGAGGTAGTACGGTAGGATGTTGCCCTACGTACGACATTAATCGTGAGCGTAGAAATGCAAAGTGGGCGGGTGTCATTGTGCTTGGTGTGAACTGCTGATCGTGGGTTCGTATGCACAAGTGTGCCGTTCCTAAGCTTCGACTTCCCCAAATTCGTGAGAGCAAAGTCGATTTTCCTGAGCCTGACGCTCCCCAGATCTGTACGATCTGCCCTGTTTGTGCCGTTATGCGAAGTGGCCCATGATGTATGCCATTGCCTTCATACTGCAAAATCACAGTTGGTTTATTCATTAAATCATTGCCTTAACAAGAGCTTGGGCGATGAGATGCTCAGGCTCAGTAAGCAAACGATCCATAATGGATTCGCTGACGATGCGGCCTTGATCCATCACGATGGCCCGATCAGCAATGAGTCGAGCTAGACGTAAGTCATGAGTCACAAACACCATGGCAGTCTGTGTTTGGTTTCTCAAATTAGAGAGCACATCTAAAAAATCTGCTTGAGCGACTGAGTCGAGACCAGCAGTGGGTTCATCTAAAAATAAAATGCTCGGCTGATGGATCATGGCCGCAGCGATTTGTACGCGTTGGCGCATCCCTCCCGAAAAGTTCTTCACTGGCTCATGTAATCGTTCTGGACATAAACCAAGTCGCTGGCCCCATTTTTGTGCTTGTTTGAGTGCATCAACCGCACGGTTGTCACCTAAATCAAAAAGACGACGTACGATATTAGTGGCGGCACTTTGTCTCAGGTTTAGGGTTGTGCTGGCATCCTGAGCCACATAGCCACACGCCCGCCGACGTAAAAGGTTAGTTTGATAAAGACTGGTACGTAGTAAATCCTGGCCTAAAAGGGAAAGAGCCTGACAGTTGTTAGATAGCTGTCGTCCAGCAAGTATATTCAGAAGACTTGATTTTCCAGCACCTGAGGGGCCGACTAAAGCGAGAACCTCGGAAGGATAAAGCTTGAGGTGACAATCCGACAAAATACGGTGCCCAGCTATTTCAAGTGAGATAGCCTGTGCTGTCAGCACGGGATCTGGCAAGCTAAACATGAGCGCGCTCCTTGCATGCTTCGGAGTCGGAACATACCCAATGGGGGGTGTTTGACGTACCAATATTATCCAAATAATGAATAGATGAGCCGCAGATACAACATGCTGTATCGACTTTTTTCAGGCTAGCAGGCAGGTCAACAAAAGCTAAGTTTGCTAAGGGTGTATAGGCAGGCAATGCATAAATTCGTCGCTCGCGTGCGGCGCCAAAAATCTGAATAGCAGGCATCATCGCCATGCGGGGGTTATCCATAGCAGGAATAGGCGACGGTGACATTAAGACCCCATCATTAACAATCACAGGGTGGTCGTATCCTAAGCACGCCTCATCTTGTTGCAACCATGTTTCAAATAGAGCGCTTAACACGACACCGTAATCATGATGTGCGTGCCGTGTCAGTGCTTCGGCCGCATCATTAATAAATCCACGTAGAGGGTCAGGTCGAGGAACTTGGTACACCACAATTTGCTCTTCCCGCAACGGGCTTTCAGGGACTCGCTGACGCGTTTGAATGAGAGTAGCCTTTGAGCTTGTTGTCGTAATTGATATGTTTGCCGTTTTAGTAAAAAAATCCGCGATATTCAGGGCATTAACGGTATCATCCGAACCATGATCGACTACCTTTAACGTGTCATTCGGTTCTAATAAGGCAGCGGTAATAGCCATGCCTCCTACCCCCCAACCATAGGCAATGGGTAGCTCAGGAGCTGAGAAAGGTATTTGACGTCCAGGTAGACAGAGTGCTTTTAGGGTTTTACGACGTATTTCTTGTTTGGACGGTAGATCAAGGTAGGCATAATTCATATTTCCTCCTTAGCCTGAACTCGGCGTAAACGCGCTAAATCAGCATCAAAGTCAGAGTAATGAGGTAATTTCAAATGGCTGACATAGCCGGATGCAGCGACTCCGTCGGTATGCATGAGTGCATCACTGGTAGCACCCTCAATTTTAAAGTGCTGATCTACGATTGCCATGGCGACGGCTTTACGCTCGTTAGCTCCAAAAGCAATACCAAAACCCGCTTCTAAATGTGGAGATGAGCTAAAATTTGGAGCCACAGTAGTGCAGGCAGTTAACTCAACCTCACCAATGGATACGGTTAAATTGAGGTCTTCCAGCTCTACGAATATTTCAACGCTCCCTCTCATTAATTGCGCTACATAGGGATGACTCGTTGAGGCTTTACGCAAACTCTCGTAAGCTAATCCAGTTAAGTAGCCTTCTTCGCCACGAGCGAGATGAGCGAGACGCTCGCAAGGATCAGGTAAAGAAGGCAAAACAGTTCGCGTAATGTCTATCGGAGCTTTAGATATTTCGGTGCGGATAAGATCTGCGTACAGTGGCTCAGAGCTAGAGGGCGATGAGGGAGCTGTTATCACTGATTTAGGTAACTCGCACTGAGGGCGAGAGTGTTCTAAATCCATATTCAGTAAGCGGTGGGTGTAGTCGTAAGTGGCGCCTAAAATTTGCCCTCCAGCCAACTCTTTTTGCGTGGCGGAAATGTGGCGACTGTAATGCATTGTTTTTAGATCTATGTTTTGGCTTGAGCCAAAATTGGCTAATTGCGCGCGATGAGCACGTACGAGAAATACCGCTTCGGCAATGTCTCCCTGAGCTTGCTTAAAGGCAATAGCAGCAAAACGTCGATCGTATAAGCCCCCCTCACTCATGATCCGATCAAGAGCTAACGACATTTGTGCCATGATTTGATTAATTTCAATCTCGGGGATTGTGTCGTCGCCTCGGCGACTCCGTTCTACGGCTATACGGGAAGCAGCAATTGCTTGTTCACCACCCTTTACTGGTACGTACATTAAATGATCTCCAAAGTTAAGTGACGTGGTAATACAACCAGCTGCGTGTCAGCGCATAGTAGTAGGTCCACTCCACGCGGGTAATCGGCACGAAAAGCAATATGATCAATGACTACATTTTGATGTAACCCTGAAAAATATAAAGTGTGTGGTTTGTTGAGTCCTGCACCGGTGGCTCGTATAGCAAGCCCCCCGTTTGTAGGTGATATGGCGGCTATTTCCATGACAAGGGTTGCCCCACTTTCAGGCGCCTCACGGCTTCCTGCTGGAATATGTTGTAAGTGATGCCGTTGAGAACCTGCAAAAACCCATTCGGGAGTTTGGCTCAAGGTTGCGCCTGTATTCAAAATACGGCTTGTTAATTCCTTATTTTCCACCTCAATAGCTACCGTCGTTTGGCTGTCTAGAAGGCAGTCAACGATGCAATGAATAGCACGCTCTTCTAGTTGCTGTATGCGCATTGGGTAACCAAAGGCATGCAGTAGTCGCCGATAAGTACGCGTCTGCCGATGTAACTCATCGTCATGTCTGTGCTCAGATCGTAAAGGTATTTTCATGATTCTAAGTTTTTTGTGTGGTGTAGAAACGTACAGAAGTAGCAGCCGTCAGCTGCTCCCTCTCAGCCTTTTTTAGCTCTAACTGTTGGCGTATAGGGTGCAGCACCAGCTCACGTTGGTGGGAGGGGGCCGTTTGTAGAAAGGCGTCTAGATAGGCCGCTAACTCCGCTTTGCGTAGATCGGAGCCCAAATGTACTGCGTAACCTTGAATTTTCCCAATAGCGATTACGCAGCGAGTACAAGAAGCCTCACCAAACTGAAATGACACTGAGGCCTTACAAGCTTGTGTATTGAGCTGCACCAACCCCGTTTCAGGGCCAGCGAGTTTTTGTATAGGCACACCCGGATTGTAAGTAGCCCAGATATTTTCCAGATAATCTCGGTTAGCTCGGGCAAGTAGCCCGAGCCAAGTTTGACGTTCTTGACTCATGGCTATGACTTATTACGATAATACGGTAGCGTTGTAAATATCTTCTGCGGGCTGGACTAACAAGCGTTCTCCCATTTCGAGCTTCATTTCAGCCAAAATGATCTCTTCTTCTGGTGAGCGGTCTTTCTTGCGTGCTAACTGAATGAACTCGGGGCGTACGTGTCCGGGACGGATGGTGATTTCAACAGCGGTGCCACGGTACTCGAAACGGAAGTAATAACGACCACCGGGGGACTCTTCTTCTTCGAGCCCTACTGAGTTATCAACAATGTAGCGACCCTCAGTAAGACCGCGGGTAACAAACTCAATCGCATCTCTACCCCCTGGGCCTCCAAAGGCTGTGACACAGCGAATTTCACGTCGTTCAGGCAAACGACCATTATCTAGCAAGGGCCAGGCTCGCTGCATAACTTTTAGCCCGTGGGCTACACCACCCGGATAACCGGCACCGTGGTATTTTAATAACTCATCAAAGTGGACTGTAAATTCATGTCCATTTTCCAGATAGGAGATTGTATCGTTACTCATTGTATTTACCTTTGTTTAGAGGATAAGAAATGGGCATATCTTGATCCGGTTCACGTATTCCAAAAACCGGGCAGATTGTGCTTTGAAAATGTTCTCCCGTTTGCACCATTAGACGGCGTAGTCTGACGTTGTATAAACGGGATAACTCAGACTCGGTTAACAGCTCATCAGCTGGACCAAATTTAATCTGATCGTTGGTGTGCATCAGCAGTACTTTGTCTGCGAGATGCAGAGCGTGTTGCGGATGGTGAGTGGTAAAAACGACCGAATGGCTACGTACTCGGCGTAACTCGAATAAGACGTTAAGCAATAAGTCCTGATTAGCTAAATCTAAAGCTGAAGCCGGCTCATCAAGTATGAGTACCTCAGCACCAGTAGCTAAAGCACGAGCAAGCAACACTAATTGGCGCTCGCCGCCGGATAGAGAGCCATATAAACGATAAGCAAAATGCCCTCCGCCTACTTTTTCCAATGCTTCAAGAGCTAGCTTACGATCCCGCTGTGAAGGAAGGCTGAACATGGGAAGCAAGGCGGCTCGTGCCATGAGTACCACATCGAGGCAACAATGGTTTTCACTACCGTATTGGTATTGAGGTACATAGCCGATGAGGTGGGGTACCTGCCGTTGTCCTTGATCTAAACGTTGTGAGCCTAATAGAGCTTTTAGCAACGTAGTCTTACCGCGTCCGTTTGGGCCCAAAATGGCCAACGTTTCGCCCTTTTGTACGTTAAAACTTAAATCCTGAAAAATCACACGTTCACTAAAACGTACGCACGCTCCAGTTAAACTGAGATGAGAGGTAAAGACGGTTTGCATGATTAAGCCCTTTCACGTCGACGAGTGCATAGTAAGTACACAAAGACGGGGGCGCCAACTAGAGCTGTGAGTACGCCTAAAGGAATCTCTGCAGCAGTTAAACTACGAGCCAACGTATCAGTCAAAATCATGAAAGTGGCACCCAGCATAAGACTCGTGAAATAGAGCCGGCGGTGATCTTCGCCTACTAACATACGAGCAAAGTGTGGGATTACGAGTCCTACCCACCCCACTACGCCCGATGCGGTTACGCAGGCGCCGATAATGATAGAAATCAACGCGAAGACGATCATCCGGGAGCGTGCAACATGGATGCCAAACGACTTAGCTTCGTCGTCACCCATAGCGAGTACAGCAATGCGATAGCGCATTCTATTCAGTAGGTAAATGCTGGCAATGAGTATAGGAGCAGTTTGTGCAAATTTTTCCCAACTCGCCGTTGCAAAGCTTCCCATCAGCCAAAAGACGATGGCAGGTAAACTCGTTTCTGGATCCGCGGCATATTGAACTAACGAAATACCTGCTGCAAATAAAGCATCAATAACAATTCCAGCAAGCACAATAGTCATCAAAGTACGACCCGCCATATTTGAAATCAGCACTACTAAAAACAGAGCAGCAAATGCTGATACAAACGTAGCCCCCATCAGTAGCGGCCCCCCTACTCCAGCCAAAATTGCCAGTGATCCTCCTAATGCTGAACCTGAGGATAAACCTAGCACTTTAGGTGAAACGAGAGGGTTACGAAATAAGGTTTGTAAGGCTACCCCGCAGATGGCAAGCCCAGCCCCACATACTCCTGCCAATAATATGCGCGGCAAGCGTACATTCAAGATCACCAACGCATCCATATGCTGTGAGTTATCACCTCGTAAGGCTGCATATAGGATGGCTACAATCTCATCTAGCGCTACGCTGTATCGACCTACTGATAGCCCGATTAGCACAGTCGCTATAAGCAGTAGGGACAAAAGAAGCCAATGACTAGCACGCCAAGCGCTCAGGGTAACTGGCTCAACCATTTCTGAGGACGAGTGAATCGATCGCTTATATGTGTTCATTGCTTACGAAACACTTGATAACCGTGACTGTCGCCGTTCATAGCAATACGCAGAATTCGATCTATCTGCTCTTCCGATAGGTCAAAGTTATAAAGTAATTTGAAGCCTTCTTTTAATTCGTGACGTAGGTCAAAAGAGAAAATATCGGGATGAGTAAGATTGGCCAGCCACATCCATGTGTAGGGGCTTTCATGGGAAGCACTATCCCAGATATATCCACCTTGAGGTGTCTTATAAACGCGTTTTTGTACGGCGGCATTTAAGCGAGAAAGTAATGGGTCGTCGTATATCGCTTCTAATCCAGCATCCGTCTCTGCTGCGGAAAGTAAGATAATATCTGGGTTCCATTCAAGAATCTGTTCCACGCTAACAGTGCTTCGTACGCCAACTCCTTGAGCTACATTTTTAGCGCCAACCAGCTCGATGAAGGTCTGTTGATAACTTTTCTCACCAGTAGCAGTCAACTTGGGATTGGCAGAGCGCAAATGCAAAATGCTTGGTGTTGCATGAGAGCCTACTTGTTTTAAACCAGTAGTAATTTCACTTTGTACACGGTCACGCCAATCAATAAGCTTTGACAGTTTTTCAGTATTACCCGTGATATCAGCCACCATTTTCATATTGGCTCGGGCCAGCTCTTCTGTACCCGCATTGCCACCGCCTACCATTAGAGCAACGGGCAAACCTGCATTGCGAAGTGGAGCTACGATATCATCGCCGCGCTCACCCCACTGGATGACTAAATCCGGTTTAAGTGCTGCGATGGCCTCTACGTTGGGCATCCAACCACCGTTTTCCGACACAATGTCACTGGAGATATCAACAGCTTCAGGAAACATAACGCTCATCATACCGCTCTCAAAGGCTCGTTTAGAGCCCTCATTCATACCCACTAACAGCTCGGTAGAACCATCTATTGCGATGAAGGTAGCTGCAGCTGGTTTGGGCAGAGTAATGATACGTCCAGGAGGGGCTTCTAACTTAATTTCCTGTCCGGTTACATCAGTAAAGTTAAATTCTTGCGCTGACAAGTTACCTGATAACAAAGTTGTCGCTACTAGCACGGCAAAGCAACGGGGTATTGAGGTCATAACCTCTCCAATTAAGAATGAGATTGACTATCATTTTGATTAAAAATATTATAGCCAGTGTTTCATCAATTGGAATCGAAATGTTTATGACGGTGCGTGAAGTAATTTCGAACAAGCTAGCAGCAGTGTCTGTGCGTGACTTGCTTTTAGTTGAGGCCGTCGCAATGAAACGTAGTTTTCGTTATGCGGCCATAGACATGGGTATTTCGACCTCGGGCTTGTCTTATCAAGTAAAAAAAGTAGAGGAAATTCTCGGACAGCCCATTTTTGAAAGGGGGAGTAAAATAACACCCACTGCCTTTGGAAAGGAAGTTTTAGACTTAATCGCCGTAATTTTAGAAGGCGTGACTCGGCTTGAGGGGTTACGTGATGATGGCTTAGCTCTTCCCTTTGGGCAAACCTTACGTATTGGAGTGATTTCCTCACTGGCACCGGATAACTTGTTACGGATTATCCAGATTTGTGCTCACCGTTCAGGTAAAACTAAAGTCGAGTTGGTTAGTGGCAAGCATCAAGGTCTGTTACGGCGTTTACAGAACCGTGAAATTGATTTGCTAATTAGTGCAGCACAGTCGGTTCCTGAGGGGATGGCATATACAAGCTTATTCAAGGAACACTTTGTCTTACTAGTGCGAGCCGATAAACTTCAGCCTGAACTCCATCCTCTTATGCTCTGTGAGCCTGGATTACTACCACTTAGCGAGGATGATTTTGTTCCATCGCTAATTACTGAAGGCTTAAGTAAATTATTAAGCTCCGGCTTGACTCGTACATATGGCCTTGGTGTTGAGCATCGAATGGCTTTAGTTGCCGCAGGTTATGGTCATGCATTATTGCCGTATGGCTGGGTAAGAGATGTACATTTACCGGATCATTTAGCAGTGATGGAGCTTCCTCCCGCTTTATCGGCAGAGCGTGAATTAGGTTGCTTTTGGCGTCACTCATACATGATGGGGAGTCAAATTTCTCAGGCTTTTAGTGAAGCATGGATTACCTCTGCTATCAGGTAGTCGCGCCCATTATTCCTATGCTTTTGAGGCGAAATGGCTGATGCTGACATGAGTAGCCTCGCAAATAATGGTTATTAAACCCACGTGAGCATATTCAGACTAACATCAACGCCGGTAAAGGCATGGCCCTATGGGGGTATAGCGGGCGACCCATTGCACATGACATAGCCCCTTTCCACGGATAGCTCTTCATAATAACTTAAGTCACCTTTAGGGGGAGCTCTGATTATCTTTTTTGCTCGTTTGAAGCGTGTCGATTGTTATTGCCACTACCCCATATTGGTCTACTCACTATCCATGTGTGACTCCTCGCACCTCATCTAGAGCGGCATCAATAACGAGATCAGGGTCTGTAGCTATCAGATCCTGGGGCCTTAGCCCGCCAAGATAGCTGTTTATCGACTGAAACCAAAAGGCCATTCCCCATCCGTCTTTATCCTCTTTGAAGATGTCGATGATTTTCGACATGACGCGATACGGTCGGTAGCCAGCATCCTTCTCAAGCCCAAACGCTGGGTAGTAATCGGTGCCGTGGTCATTGATAGTAAAAATATCACCTTGTTGTTTCCACTGAGCAGGATGAACACTATCACCACGTGAGCGGACGCCTGGCAACTGCAATATCTCATCGACAGTTAACCAATCGCCGCTTTCCATCACGGCTCGACGCGCTCTTGCTTCCATCTCAGCTTCGCGCAAACTAGTTGGCGTGGTCATAATCTTAGGCACCCTTATTTTGGGTATGTACTCTGGTCCATTATCCTGGGGGCTATACTAATAAGTTAGCCGTCGCGGAAGTGATCGTCGTGGTACTTGAGGCTAGCCATGCATAAGCGGCCGATGATGGATAACGTCTAACCACCTTACGGTGTTCAACCTACCAGTGAGATAGCTTTGTTGGCTCCTCACTTTGAATTTGTTCTTCCTTCCTATGGCTACAACCTAGCGGATAGATAAAAGCGCTGGAAAACTATCAATCTCAAGATCAGAAACGCTAGAGAGGATTGATCAGCTCATCACCTTGTCCCTCGGAAGGTTTGTTAACAGCCGTGCTAACCGGCCAATGTTCAACTAGTCCCGCATCGATATGCCGCACCATGCTGCGGATTGTCTCTTTATCCGTCAGGTCAGTAGCAAGCCAGTGTTCAAGACTGTCGTCGTCCAAAATTAACGGCATCCTGTCATGCACATCGGCAGCACTGCCTCGAGCTGGCTCGGTGAGAATGGCACATCCTAGACCTCCATCATCCCGTTCTGCGTAGATAGCGGCGAAGTATAGGGGCTCTCGATCCCTTCGGCACAGATAATGAGGCTGCTTAGGGGGCGTGTTCTTGATCCATTCGTACCATCCGTCAGCGAGTACGAGGCACCGGTGTTTAGCAAATGCCGATTTGAAAAAGTTATTAGTCGCAACGGTTTCAACTCGCGCATTTATGGGTTGCGTGCCTTTCCCTTTGGCCCACGATGGGCGAAATCCCCACCACACCTCTTCAAGCGTGGGAGCAGAGTCCTCAGACGCCTGCCGTATGCTCGCGATCCAGGTACCCGGCGCCACATTGTAGCGCGGTCGAATGTCGCGCTCAGACATAACCGCACCGACCTTTTTGGTCAGCTCAGGTATCGGGGTGAATAAAGCAAATCGTCCGCACATAGCTGCAGGATAGACGAGAATTGGCCATCCAAGTCAGCCTACGCACCAAAATCGCGGTGCCCTCATCTAACCACCGTCAAAATAAGGTGGGCTTGCCAACACGATAAGACCAACGAATGAAGAAGAGTGCTTGCGATTCACTAGGCTGATCGCTTATTGTCAGCCCTTAATACTGTATATATTAACAGCTATATAGGGAGGCGCTTATGAGCAAGAAAACTTACCCACGGTCTATGCAACGGCCATTCAGTAGTCCCCGTACTCTTCCAGTTATCGTTGGAGGATTTCCTCTTCAACGGGATGATTTGAGAGAGGAAGGTACGCAGTTGTTGGCGGTTTGGGGGACTGAACAAGACGCGCTACTCGCACCGCTTGAAAACATTGAGGTGCATCTACCAGGCACATGGCGAGCGATGGGGAGCATGGCATGAGTATGCATTTCACCATTCTTGGACGCGTCGACACCATGGCTCGACCGCTAAGGCTGCCTTTAGCGGGTGGCGAAGTCCGCGCTGGTTTCCCGAGTCCCGCAGACGATTATGTCGAGGTCGAATTAGATCTTATTGCCCATTTGATTAAGCACCCTAGTGCAACGTTCTTTCTGCGAGCCAAAGGCACCTCCATGGAAGGCGATGGCATTAAAGATAATGCGTTGTTAATTGTCGACCGGTCTATCAATCCTCAGCCAGGCCATATCGTGATCATGAGCGTGGACGGCGAGCTGACGTGTAAAAAGCTAAGCATCATGGGCAGTCGGCCGTATTTGGTGGCCTCTAACCCAGAGTTTAAGCCCATCCCTCTCACTGGGCATGATTGTCACAATTGGGGTGTGGCCACCCATAGCATCCAACCGCTAGCACCCGGTTTCACCGTATGATTGCCTTGGTCGACTGCAATAATTTCTATGTCTCCTGCGAACGAGTCTTTGCTCCCAGGTTGGAAGGCCAAGCTGTCGGCGTTTTGTCGAATAACGACGGCTGCGTGGTCGCGCGTTCGCAAGAAATCAAAAACTTAGGTGTGGCAATGGGAATGCCTGCCCATCAGATTGATCCGCATATTCGTCGACAATGCACATTGCTCAGCTCAAATTATGCGCTTTACGGTGATATGAGCAGCCGCGTTACTGATGTTCTCTCACAGCATACGCCTCACGTGGATGTATATAGCATTGATGAGTCATTTCTATCGTTTGAGGGCTTTGAACCAGACACATTAGAAGAACGATGCCAATTAATGCGACAGCAAGTTAAGCGAGATACAGGTATTCCGGTTAGCGTTGGCTTAAGCACTAGCAAAACGCTTGCAAAAATTGCCAATCACCGCGCTAAAAAAGAAAGTGTTTTCAATGGCGTGGCCATGATGGACCCTAACAGCAGCGACACCCGGGAATTCCTGGAGCAGCTACCCGTTAATGAGATATGGGGGGTAGCAGGTCGCAGTGCAGCGCGGCTTCATACTCTAGGCATAGAGAATGCTTGGCAGCTGCGCACCGCCAGCTCTAAGCATTTGCGGCGCCATTTCAGTGTGGTCATGGAACGTCTGGTTTATGAGTTGAGGGGCGAAAACTGCATATCACTCGACGACATGAGCCAACCAAAAAAACAGATCATGGTGTCCCGCTCCTTCGGCCGGCTCACGACGAACAAAACCGATCTGCACGAAGCCCTACGCGTGCACGCATCACGTGCTGGTGAAAAGCTACGACGACAAAACGGCTTGGCGCAGGCATTGATGGTGTTTGTTCACACCAATCGCTTTCGGCAAGATCTGCCGAGCTACAGTAAACGGTTAGTAATACCGCTACCTCACCCCACCGATGATAGCCGCGAGCTCATCAAAGCTGCCATGGCAGGGCTAGAAAGAATTTTTAAAAAAGACATCTGGTACCAAAAATGCGGGATTATGCTCATTGATTTGTGCGATCACGACAATGAACAACTAGGGCTGCTCGCCGAACCGATCAGTGACGAGAAACGTGCTCGTAATGAAAAATTGATGGCCACGCTCGATAAGCTCAATCGCGAACACGGAAAAAATACCGTCCGGATTGGCATGCCTCGCAAACAGAATGCTTGGGAATTGCGTTGCGAGCACCGTACACCACGCTACACCACACGCTGGGAAGAGCTAGCAGTGGCCAAAACCTAGAAAAGAGCTGCCATCCCTGGCACTCCTACCTCTTTTCACTACCAATAATCACATCCCTGTTGTGACGCATTCGACGTGCTAAAGCGGCGATCCTGGGCGTCACACTTTCACCCTAGCCTTTATCAAGCCATTTTTATGTAAGCGATTGACCACAGCGTTTGTAAGCAATGGCTTACAACAATCCGTTATGCAATGAAACTAAAAACGATTGGCGATATGTGTGCCACTAACCCAATTGGCAGCAACTAAGCCAGTGGTACTTCAGCTTATTCTGATGGATGGCAAAGACACCTGATCCGATTCAGGATAATTCGAGCAGTTAGCACGTGACATTTTTCCGCTAAAACAAGGGTTCAAACGCAGGATCGCTTGGTGAATAGGTCCCCTGGTAGCCTGTATGATTTCAGGCGGGGCATCAGAATTCATCTTCGTTAATTAGCTCAAAGGTGTGGTCGCTTAAATATCGCTCAAGGTTTTCCAGCAGCCTTGGCGGCTTCTTCAACCCATACTCCAAGGTTTTCACGACCATTATCTGTATTCCAGCGGTAGTGCTTGTATCCTTGGATCTTCATGCCGCAGAAGTCACTTGTTTGTTTATTGAAATCTGGGATTTTACTAATATCTATAGTCAACAATCCGTTGCCCCGTTTGATACTTTTCTCTATTTCGTATTTTACCCATTTACTTTTATCAGTATTGGCACCTATAAGTACGACTGTCACAGTCGTACCGATAAGCTGGGCATCTATCCATGCTTTTACCGTGCTATCACCTGTGCGCTCTAACTTCTCGAACTCTGCTTTGTCGATGAATCCAACTTTAGGGTTGGCATTGATCACGTTACTGTTACGGACATTCATCGCTCTCAGAACGTCGTCGTACTGGAAACTAAAGAAAACCTTTCTAGCCATGGGGACACCTTAGATGAGCCGTAAGAGGAGGAGGATGACTTCTTGAGCGCGTTCAAGTGATGTAGATTTATCGCCTAGTTCACCCAACAAGGGTGTAATCTTTTTACCATTCTCGTGCTGAGATTCTTGATAAGACTTCATAACCTCATTCCACAGTAATTTCGACATCGAGCCTGTAATACCTACAGGAATTACAAAAACGCCTTTCGCTACAGCGATATCGAATTCTTCACGCATTCCGTCAGAAAGGATTAACTCGCCATTTTCCAGCTTATTGCCAAACATAAAAATAGCAACGCCTGCATGAGCGAGCATATTGCGTCGATATTCTGTCCACAGTTCCTTCAGAGGCCTTTCCCCAGTCTTGCTTTGTGGAAAGGGCCTAAGAATTAACTGGTCGTTGTCGAGACGGCCACCATTCATAACAGTTTGTTCAAGCACGCCAGTGATGATTGCGCTACCTATACCGAGGCCAAACCCTGAGATCACTCGGTACTGTTCTTTGCAAATGGCCCTGCTCAGATGATAAACGAATTGCTCTGATTCAGCCTTGCACCACGGGTTATAGTCATGAGCAGCACCAGAGATAAAGATTGTATTTCTTTTGTGGCGATGCTCGATGGCACGCAGAATGTCAGTAATTTCAGAAAACTCATCAACATAAACGGCTTTGATCCCTACACGGAGCAGCTCTCCTGTGAAAAGCTCTTCCTTACGTTGGCGATACTCGAAGTCAGCAAGGTCTTCATTCTCTCCCTTGCTAGCTCTTCTCAGGATGCAGTAGTGCTGTCGTTGATCTCGAGTAAACTGAATCCTGACGCGGCTAAGAATATATTCTAGATTAGGGTCGGTGAAGCTGAAGCCGAGAAAGAGGAAGGTTTTAGAAACCAAGTCACCGCTTAAAGCTGTAATGAACGGCTGCATATTGACGTGGTAACGCTCATAGTCATCGCGAGTCAACACCGCGTCAGCGGCATGCTCGATGTCACCATGCATCTTATAAACAATTGCATCACGTTTCGGCCGTGTCGTTGCCAATTGCTTATTGGTATGTTTGATGTCAGCTATCTTTTCGTTTTTTTCAAGCGCCGTTTCGATCAAACGATCATAATTGGTTGTCCAGTAGGTCGGAATAGGCAGCCTTGCCAGAATCGCGTGGTTTTCAGTGGGCTCCGCCGTCATTGAGAACTCAGTCACCAGTAGCTGATTGAGTTTTGCTCGGTTGGTCGCATTGACGTTTGTGTGGTATTGCGCCAACGTAACTAGATCCCATTCTTTATCGACGTCTAAATCAAGCTCATCAGCTATTGGCTTGAGCAATGACTTCCAGTCGACATAACCTGCTGCTCTTGAAAAGCCTGCACCCGCAAAAATAGCCAGATTTCCTTCTTCTAGCTCTTTTGAAAGGGTGTCAACGAGCCGTAACTGATCACGTTTCATTCTGAGCTTCCCGTCAGGTTTTTGTAAGGCATAATCAGATATTTCTCAGCCAACGACTGTGCCCTTGAAGGTCGTATAGGGCTAATGCTCCGTTTGGTGTGGTGTCGATACGGGAATAAAGCTGTAAATATTCATTGCCATGATGACGACCTGATGAGTCGACGGTAGGAACGATGACGATGTTATTGAGATTCTTCTTTCCATCAGCGTAACCAATCTCCCAAGCGGTAGTTGTCAAGAAATCTGTCGCCTCTGAGGTCTTTTAGGCCACCTGTTTTTCCGGCTCTACGACGGTGACCTGGAGTTCCCGCTCTGGGTTGAGTGACACGGTACCTATCGGCGTCCAGTTGCGGGTCTTGCCGCTCCAGCGTGCGGGGTTGGCCGCACGTGCTGCCTGATTGATGGCATGGCGCTTGGCCAGTACATCGGTATCCCCGCCAGCATGGCGCTGTGCCGGCGTCACCAGGCGAATCCCGCTGTGGCGATGTTCGTGGTTGTACCACTGCACGAAACCGGCCACCCACTCACGGGCATCGTCGACCGTGGCAAACCCGTCGACGGGGTAGCAGGGCCGGTACTTGCAGGTCCGGAACAGCGCCTCCGAGTAAGGATTATCGTTACTGACACGCGGCCGGCTGAAGGACGGCGTGATGCCGAGGTCATGCAGCTTCTCCAGCAGCGTGGCGCCCTTGAAGGGGCTGCCGTTGTCCGCATGCAACACCAGCGGCTGATCGATGATCTGCTCGGCCAGCACCGCCCGCTCCAGCACGCTGCGGGAGTTATGGGCCGACTCAGCCAGAAACACCTCCCAGCCGGTGATCTTGCGGCTGAAGATGTCGATCATCATCACCAGGTAGTAGTACTGCCCCTTGATCGGACCACCCATCCAGGTCGCGTCCCACGACCACACCTGGTTCGGCGCAGTCGCCTGGTAGGTCGTGGGCTTGGCGCGGCGCTGAGGCGTTTTGGCACGGCCACGATGCACCACTTGCCGATGCTTGTGCAGGACGCGGTAGAACGACGAGGGAGAGGCCACGTAGCGCTGCTCCTCGTCGAACAGACGCACCACGATCTGCTCTGGCGGCAAGCTCGCGTACTCGGGGCGGTGGCACACGTCGAGGATCTCCTGCTCTTCGGCCGGTGTCAGTGCGTTAGCCGGCACCGGCCGGTCGACCAAAGGGCGCTGGTCCTCGCGTAGCTCGCCGTCGCGCGTCCAGCGTTGGTACGTTCGGGCGGTGATGCCCAGCTCGCGACAGGCGGCTTCCAGGCGGGCCCCTTGGGCCCGGGCGTCTTCGATCAGCGCGATAGCGCGTTGGCGATCTGGGGTGCTGATCATTCGTCCTCGTCCCCCCAGATCGCCCTCGCCTTTTTTCGGAGGGCCAGTAACGCTGCGGTTTCCGCCAAGGCCTCGTTCTTGCGAGCCAACTCCTTCTCCAGCGCTTTGATGCGCTTGCGCTGCTGCTTGGCCTCGTCGGCCTCACGCTGGCGTTCCGAGTGCGAGAGACTGGCGGCCTGCTCACAGTCATTCCGCCAGCGCTCCAGCTGTTCGGGATAGATCCCCCGACGGCGGCAGTATTCCGCGGCTTCCTGGGCGTTCATCGAGGCGGTTTCGATCACGGCGCTGAACTTATCCTTGGATGACCATCCATCGGCGCCCTTGCCCAGAGCATCCGGCAGACAGCGGCCTTCGGCACGGGCTTCCTTGCGCCACTTGTAGACGGTGCCCAGCGAGATCCCTTCCTGCTCCGCGATCACCTGCGGAGAGAGGTTGTGGGGAGGCAGCAGCTTGGCAACCACGGCTTGCCGGCGCTCCTTGGAGTAACGAGGCATGAGTGTCTCCTTTCGCCCCCTGATCGGTTTATAAGAACAGGGTATCAGAGGGTGCGACACTCATCCTGACACTGGGGGACACTCAGATCGCCAACGCTTTAGTGTGCGCTCGCTTACATCGATAATATCGGCTGCTTGATAGCGGGAAGCGCCCCCCATAACCGCTTCGTCAAATAGCGCGATAAGCCTTGCACGTTCGTCGAGCGGCGTTAGTCGTCCTCGCCGCTGTCGGGATCTTCGCTGTACAAGGCGTCGAGCTTTTTTGAGAGCACCAGTAACGACGTCGTCTCTGCCACTACCTTGTCTTTGCGTCGCACTTCCGCTTTGAGTTGCTTGATGGTCTTACGGTCTTCTTTACGTTGCTTTTGCGCCGCTTTTTCCTGATCTTCTTGCCGACCAGCGCCTTCGAGGCAAGCCGCTTTCCACTGTTGAATTTGCTCGGGATAAAGGCCTTTTTCGCGGCAGTAAGCGCCAAGCTCCGCCTCTGACAGGGTGGCGGTTTCGATGACCACGGCGAGCTTGGCGTCGGGCGACCATTCGCTGTCGCCTTGGGTGTAACCCGGCACAGGCACTCCTTTTACTCGACACTGTTTTAGCCAACTATACAGCGTCGCGTCAGAGATGCCTTCCTCTGTTGCTACCGATGCCACACTGTGATTATGGGGTGGTAACAACTTCTTCAGGACGGCTGCTTTACGCTCTGCAGAATAACGTGGCACAAGGACTCCATGCCGCTCCCTCTGGATTAGATTTAGGCGATATCACCAACCGGACAACAAGGCTGACAGAGGGGGTTCGCGGGACGCTGAATTTCACTCAGCGTAGCGTCGTCTAAAAGCCCTTCTTCGCGTACAAGATCTAGTACTCCTCGCCCGCTCTGTAGTGCCTGTTTGGCGATTCGTGTTGAGTCGATGCATCCCACATAGCTTCGCTGGATATCTGTCTCTTCTGGCACGCAGAGGCTGACCAAATCGTCGCATAGTGAATCTGGCAGGATTGTTTGAAGGTGCAAGAGGGCAATGCTGTTTAGCATGAATTGCGGCTTTCGGAAGGGCTGCTAAAGTAGCCTCTTACAAAAACCGCCCTCTGGATGACGTCTTTCGGTACGTTTCACCTAGCTTATATATTTTAAATTACTTTAGTCTTTATTCGCCTGTGAGCGTTCTTAAAGCTTTGGTGAAGCTTACATGGTTAAGTGGCTTTATAGATGAACTGCTATCTTGCTTTTTATTATATGCGTGTACCCATGTTTTCATATCTAAAACACCCGAAGAAGCTCGAATTTTACTTTCAGCTCCTTTTAAATTTCCACGGAAAAATGCTATGTGGTTTATAACTTTTTTGATAGTCGCTTGATGGTTTTCTTCTGTTATCTCAAGCAGTAACGCACAGTACCCACCCTCATTTTCTCTACATTCAATTTCAAGAAGAAATACTCTACTTCCGCTGTAGTCAAAATGATAAACTAAAACGCTTCTATGTTTTGAAAGTGTTAACGTGGTCCATTTGTCCCTTCTGTGTTTTTTTTGATACTCGTCTATAACTCTTTTGGGTAATGGCCAAGTCAGAATGTTATCTCTAAACAGACCGCCTTCTTGTGGCTGATAGCAGAAAAGATTACTTATTATTTTTTTATTGCGAAGCAGATTCAACATTTTCTTTAACTGCAAAAACCTATAAGGCATGTTTGTTTGGCCGACCTGTTCCGCAGAAACCTCCTTTGTTTCTGTATTTCCATGCGTCGGTAATCCAGAAGTGCCATACTTGAAAAATTGATTTTCAATAGGCGTTACTTTTCCTGTAAGGTATTTATAACTAACCTCTTTTTCAATTTTTTTTAATTCTGGTTTGTTTTTCCAAGCAACCCCTAAAGAGCTGATTTCATCAAGCCCAGAATTCGCTGCAGGATCTTCTTTAGAAGAAATCGCTAAATCATCATTTGGGCTGCTGTTGTTCTGACTGCCATTTGGCCAAGGCTTATCTTTATCTGAATCTATAGTGTCTTTGCCTGTCTCGCCACTATTGTCGCGACCATGGTGGATTGTCAAGTTACTAAAAGGCCACGTTGCTGAGATTATCTCCAAGCAAAGATATTTGTTAGGTTCTGATTGTATTTGAACTGCACGTACAGAAAATTTAAAATTGTTAACTAGAAAAGGAATGCCTGCATATATATAAGACTCACCAGTAGCCCTTAAGGCATTAGCATAAATAGCATTAGCTGCTTGAATGCCATGTTCAGAAATAGTGAGATTCGCTGCATTATCAGCAAACTTATCCTTAATTCTCTTTCTTAAAATTACCAACCATTCGTCATCGGAAATTGTTCCAGTTTTTTGTATATTAACAATTCTTTCCCTAGTTGTTGCCCATGGCCCCGTTGTTAATGCTAGTGCGAACTCAGAAGAGGGTGCCATGAGGGCCCTAAAAACTTCGTGGCAAGGGATTATATAGGTACTTTGTGCTTGCTGAATTACAACGCAGTAGCTGTTAGAAAAGTCTTTTCCAAGATTGTATTCTGACTGCCCTATCCAACGGTATGGGAATTCATCTTTCCACCAACTTGGCCTTTCAGGCATGATATCGTTTGCTTTAACAATTCTAGAACTGTTATCTGTTAAATCTGCATTAATATTAATAGTTTGAGCATTAGCGCGACCAATTAGGCGCCCATTTTTGTATATGGTACCTAAAACAAGCTCTGGAACTATTCCCGTATGTGCGCGTACCAGGATCTCTTCACTCAGGCTGGCAGGCTTGCAGATTTCTTGTTTGTTTGGGTTCGAGCTTACTGGACAAAGCTTGACGCCAACAGAGGGGGTTGATGTTCGTCCCTCATGCGATTGGTACCCATCTACCCACCGTATCATCCAGTGGCGACCATCGTGAGGAAATTCTTCAAAATTAGTGATTAGATTTCGACTAGCCATGCAAATATTAGCACCTATTTTTTTCTTAAGTGCAGTATGCCAGTCGTGCAGTTTTTTGTTTAGTCGTTTTTATTAATGTAATTCACAGCAGGCGACACAGCATGCTTTGACAGCCTACCGTGTGCTGCCATGATGTAAAGAACACCAGGGTTCGTAGCGAGTGACCTCATTATGTCGAAGAAAAATCATCAGGGGGATAAGCCATTGGAACGCAATAGCGTCAGCGATGACGCCATTGACCAGCGAGACCCGTCTTTAAAGAAGCTGGAGGGCTCCGTGCGCGAATACCGCCAGCCTTTTGAGCCGGTGGGTATTAGCGATTGGGAAGCGGTGATGCTGGACGGATTAACGCCTGAAACGGCCCATGCGGATGCGTTGGCATCGCCGACCTTAAGAGAATTCGGAGAAGAACCAAACAAATAATTGGGCTCTCGACACTCAATAAGCTAGTGCGGCAAGCAAGGGAAGATACTGTGACATTATGCAGGCCGCATGAGGAAATCGACATGCCAGTGGCAACGCGAGCTTGATCTCCTACCCTATTGATGACCTCTTCTCGTTGGCATCGCCACACAGAAATGCTAAATGTGGCGATGCCATGTTCAGAGTTTCAGTGTGGCAAGGTGCTCTATAAATCGCTGTGAAAACGCCATATCGTGCTCCCACTGTGTCTTCCCTGCAGCCGCAGCGGTCGTAGTAGTGACCGGTGCTCCAAACACCACCGCTACCGCCTCATCTTCCACTTCTGCGGCCTCTGCCTCAGGCAGTTTTACGTTATCCAGCGGTGTTCCCGGCGCGGTGTTGCCATACCAAGGTGCAGCAGGCGCCGATGCAGTCGAAATCACCGTGACAACCGCCTTTTCATCGGGAAGGTCGTCGTCAATACGATACGCATAGCGACGTAATAGCGACTCATTGAGAATAAATAAGTAACAGTCAGCGTCATACAAGCCCATGCGTCGAATGATCCGCCCCAATACTTGGCGGAAATGTTGCTCGGTACGAACACGGCTCAGGTAACAGCACACGCGCAAACGCGGGATGTCAACCCCTTCGCTGATCATCCCCACGGACACAATCCATGCCTGCGTCGAATCACGAAACGCCTGCAGTTTAGCGTGCGCATTGGGCGTTTTACTGGTCACCAGGCAAACATCTTCGCCTTGATCTATTAGCCACTCAGTGACTTCTTCTGCGTGCTCGATGTCAGCGGCGACCACTAGCCCCCCTGCCGCAGGCTGTGCCTGGCGTAATGCTTTCAGCTGGGCGACGCCTTTTGTTAACTGTGCATCCATCGCTGTGTCATGGCGCAGTAAGTCGGCATAGCTGACGCCAGGGTGGCGAAGTAAGCGTGGAATACTCGAAAACTGCTTTTGCTTGGGTCGCTGTTTGCCCTTGGAATGACTGATCGTCAGCTGAATATGCCGATTATCGATTAGTTTGATATAGGGGAGTCGGCAGACACCATCGCGAACGGCTTCTTGCAGTGTGTAAACAAAATCCGGTACCAAGCGCTGCTTGAGCGGTAGCGCTTCGTCGGCTGGTATATCCAGGTAACGCATTAGGGGCAGGCAACTGCCATCGGTGCGCCACGGCGTGCCCGATAAAGCCAGGGTGTATGTCATGTAACGCTCCAGCAATAGCAGCGCCTGGCCCCACTCATTCGCGCCTTTCTGCGTACCGGGCACTCGCCCGGCATGATGGCTCTCATCCCAGATTAGAAGCACGCGCGATTGCGCACCCAGCTGCTGCAGCGCGCTCAAGCGCGTACGCAGTGATTGATAAGTGTAACACCCACCACGCGCGCCCAGATCGCTGTCCATGGCCAACCCCGTGACACTGGCAAGGGCTTCTTCCGCTTGGCTTACCACTTCCGTACTGGGGCCTAGGTACAGCACATAATCAACCTCGCCACGCTGAAGCAATTGATCCGCCAACACCGCCGCCATGAGCATTTTCCCTGCCCCAGGTGTAGCTTGACAGAGAAAGTGTGGTTGTTCGGGAGATAGCTGAGCAAGTGCTTTTGTGAGGCAGCGCTGCTGCCAGTCGCGAAGTGGGGGATGTTGCGCCAAGTGAGTAGGTATGTCGCGCAATTTCATGCGTCATCCCCCTCCTCTGCCAGTTTCTGCTGAACCTTTGCGTAGGCTTTCAGTTTTTCACCCAGCGCGCGTGCCTGCGCTTTTTCCTCCTCGAAAACCGGTGAAATTTTATCCCGTGCATCAGGGTATTTTTCCACGATTTCCTGTAGCGCCTGGAGCTGAAGATGGCTGTCCTCCATCTGCTCACGCAGTTGTTCACTATCTCGACGCAGCTTGGCCGTTAACGGCTCAGCGTCGCTGGAAGCCTGGGCACTTTCTAGACCAGAGCGGTCATTTCCAGAATTGAATGCATTTGCTACCAGAAATAGATCCCGTTGCTTAAAGCACGGATGCAAGCCAACCCGCTCAACCTCACCTCGCTTTACGCGCTTGTTGATTTGATCGCGCACGAAGAGACGCAACGTTTTTTGATCAAACGCCGCTAGCCCGGATTTCTCATAGCACCTCAGCCAGTACCACCTCCAAGCCGTCATACCACTAAAAGCCGATTGGTACGGTTTAA